>NZ_JBXASK010000010.1:0-168421 GCF_058809215.1 Caulobacter sp. GW821-FHT10F06
CTCCCCTGTGAAACGGGGGAGGTGGCGCGGCGCCGATAGGCGACGTGACGGAGGGGGCGCTACTGAGCCGGCCGTCCGACATCCACCCACAGCTGACCCTCGATCCGCCCGCCGTTGAGCAGCGGGGCCGCCGATGAAGATCGATCGCCTTCAGCGCCTCTGCGCGTCCAGCACCGCCGGATCGACGGCCAGCCGCCATAGATAGATCTGCCGGGCCTTGGCGCCGGCGGGGAGGCGCTTGAGCTCCGCGTCTTGGGCGTCGGTCAGGCGAAAGCGCTGATAGCCGCGATCCTTGAGGCAGGCGGCGAGGGCGGGCTCCAGCTGTTGGGCGACCCGCCGCCAGGACTTGTTGGCGCGCAGCTGATACTGGGCGGCGTAGTCGATGACGGCGGCGACATCGAGATTGGGATTGTCGGGCGTGGTCGCCGACGGCTCGGGCAGGGGCGTGTCGGTGGCGAAGGCCAGGTCGACGAGCGGGATGGCCACCGGCGCCTGGGTCTCCACCTTGTAGGCGCATTCCACCGCGTCGGTGCGGTACTGCAGGAACGAGATCCCCGGTTTGCCCCAGCTCTCGTCGCGGCGGACATAGGCGCCGGCCGGCGAGGCGAGGCTCGTCATCAGCAGCAGGGCGGCCAGACTGGCGGGGCGGATCATTCTGACGGTCCTTGGCCCGATGGGAGCGCTACCGTCGGTCGAACCGGGCGCGATCGTCAAGAGACGCGCTGCGGAGAAGGGGGACGGCCCCGCCCCGACCCACGGGGGAGAGGGCAGGGGGCGAGGCCGTCGCGACGCCTGGGGCTTAGAACTCTTCCCAGGCGTCGATCTTGGGCGCGGCCGAGCCGGGACGACCGGCGGCGACGCGACGAACGGGCGGCGATGCGACGGCGCGGGGACGCGCGGCCGCGGCCACGACCGCGCCGGTCTGGAACTGGGCCATCAGCTGGGCCAGGACGTCGGCTTCCTTGGCCAGGGCGTGGCTGGCGGCGGTGCTCTCCTCGACCATGGCGGCGTTCTGCTGGGTGACCTGGTCCATCTGGGTGACGGCGACATTGACCTCGTCCAGGCCCGTGGCCTGCTCGCGGGCCGAGGCGGCGATCTCGCCGACCACGCCGTTGATGCGCGACACCTGCTCCAGGATGCTGTGCAGGGCCTTGCCGGTCTGGCCGACCAGGTCGACGCCGGCGCTGACCTGCTCTGTCGAGGCGGTGATCAGGGCCTTGATCTCCTTGGCCGCATCGGCCGAGCGCTGGGCCAGGGCCCGCACTTCCTGGGCGACGACCGCGAAGCCGCGACCGGCCTCGCCCGCGCGGGCCGCCTCGACGCCGGCGTTCAGGGCCAGGAGGTTGGTCTGGAAGGCGATCTCGTCGATCACGCCGATGATCTGGCCGATCTGGCTGGAGGACTGCTCGATCGCGCCCATGGCCGCGATCGCCTTGCCCACCACCTGGCCGCCGCTCTCGGCGTCGGTCTTGGCGTTGGCGACGACCTGGCGGGCCTCCTGGGCGCCGTCGGCGGTGCGCTTGACGGTGGCGGTGATCTCTTCCAGCGCCGCGGCGGTCTCCTCCAAGCCGGCGGCCTGTTGTTCGGTGCGCTTGGCCATGTCGTCGGAAGCCGTGGTGATCTCGAAACTGCCGGCGCGGATGCCGTCGGCGTTGCCCACGATCACCTTCATGGTGTCCTGCAGCTTGGTCATGGCGCCGTTGAAGTTGGCGCGCAGGGTCTCGTATTCGGCGGGCAGGTCGTCATTGACGCGATAGGTCAGGTCGCCGCCGGCCAGATGCTCCAGGCCGGTTCCAAATGAGGCGACGACCAGCTGCTGCTCCTGGGCGATCGCGGCCTGGGTGGCGGCCAGGCGCTCGCGTTCGGCCTGGGTGCGGGCGGCGATGATGTCGGCGTCGGCCTTGATCTTGGCGATCGCGGCCTCCTTGAACACCGAGACGGCGCCGGCCATCTGGCCTAGCTCGTCCTTCTGGCCCAGGGCCGGGACGACGATGTCATTGTCGCCGTCGGCCAGGCGGCCCATGGCGGCCGTCATGGCCTGGATCGGCGCGCAGACCTTGGCGATGACCACCCGCGTGGCGAAAGCCAGCAGGCCGGCGGCGGCCAGGGCGATGGCGATCATCACCATCATGGCGGCGTGGGCCACGCCCTCGGCGGCCTTGCTTTCCTGGCTGGCGACCCGGGTCTGCAGGTCGACCAGGGCGGCGACATTGGCGGTGACGGGATCGATGGCGGGATAGAGTTCGCCGTCGTTGAAGGCGGCGAGCGCGGCCGGGTCGCCGCCCTTGATGACGGCTTCCAGCCTGGCCACGGCCGCCTCGGCGACGGGCATGGCGGCCGACGCCTTGTCGACCAAGGCCTGTTCGTCCGGCGTCATCTCGGTGGCGCGATAGGCGTTCCAGTTCTGGCGGATCGCGGCCTGGGCGCTGTCGATGCTGGCCAGAGCCTTGTCGTGGGTCAGGGCGCCCGACCGCGCCTTGTGGGCGGTGTCGACGATGTTGACGGCGTACATGTCGCTGACCGTCTTCAGGCGCTGCATCGGCTCGAGGCGGTCGACCATGATCGAATGGATGGCGCGGCCGTTCATGGCGTTGGACGCCAGGCCCGCCAGGCCGATCGCCGCCATGCCGACGGCAAGGGCGGCAAGGCATGCCAACAGTCGCGCTTTGATCGTCATATTCATGTCTCGTCCCTCGCAAATCGTAGAAAAAACAGGTCTAGGCGTCCTGATTTCCCGAACCGATCCGGCTTTTCAGATGATCCGCATATCCACGAGGAAGGTTAATGCTTGGAAACGCTGTTCGGCGTGTGGCCATCATTACGCGACAACCTCACGCGACATTCCGTCGCATCACGAAGGTGCAAACGAATTCAAAGAATAACGCCGTGTTTTCGAGGTTCTATTCTGCATAATATTTGATCATGCGGACCGAACTGTTGGGTCTCGACGGCGTCCGTCGGCTGAGCAAGATCGTTTCGTCGGTCGCGGCGTTCGTGGAGGCGAGGGGACAGGCGGGCGCGAACGCGGGGCGTTCACGATGTCGGACGTCGGAAAATCAAGGGTTTATGATTTTCTCGCACCGCGCTTTCGGAGGCGGAGAGGGCTGACCTCATACTGATCTCACCTGACAGCACGGGAAGGGCGTCCGGCCGGCGACTGAGGCGGCTGTCAGGGGTGATCGAGCGGGTTAGAGGATGGGGGACGTAAACCCATCCATCGGGGATCGGCCAAGGTCTCCGCCCGTCCGAAGGTCCGCTCCGGGTCCCTCCGGAATCGGCGTGGCTTGCAGCCTCAGGGCTGGGTCCGTCGCGAGGAGGACAAGCCCGGGTGGGGCAAAGGGTTGAACCAGACCCGCGCGCCCCGGCCAGAGGGATAACGGTCACGCGGAGCGGACGGCTTCGTCGAAACGGTGTTTTTCTACCCCATCCTCCGGGCGTCGCCCGGACGCTCCGCGCCTTCCCATCACCATCGCAGCGAAAGCGCGAGGTTGCTGACACTCGCCCCCACCGGACCTGCTGCGCAGGTCGTCCGCCCCCATAGGGGGCAGATCGGATCATCTTCCCCCTATGGGGGAGGAGCGCGCAGCGCGGAGGGGGCGAGTTACAGATCTACCGCACCAGCTCCCGCATCGCCTTGTCCAGGCCCTCGATCGTCAGGGGGAACATCCGGTCGTTCATCAGGGTCTTCATCACGCCGATCGACTGGGTGTAGTCCCAGTGCCGCTCGGGGGTCGGGTTCAGCCAGATGCAGCTCTGGTAGATATCCGCCACCCGCTGCATCCAGATCGCGCCCGGCTCCTCGTTCCAGTGCTCGACGCTGCCGCCGGGATAGGTGATCTCGTAGGGGCTCATCGTGGCGTCGCCGACGAAGATCACCTTGTAGTCGGCGGGGAACTTGTGAAGCACGTCCCAGGTCGGGATCTTCTCGACCTGTCGGCGGCGATTGTCCTTCCAGACGGCCTCGTAGAGGCAGTTGTGGAAGTAGTAGAATTCCAGGTTCTTGAACTCGGTCCTGGCGGCGCTGAACAGCTCCTCGCAGAGCTTGATGTGGCCGTCCATCGAGCCGCCGATGTCGAAGAAGATCAGCACCTTGATGCTGTTTCTCCGTTCGGGCCGCAGCTGGATGTCCAGATAGCCCTTCTCGGCCGTGCCGCGAATGGTGCCGTTCAGGTCCAGCTCCTCGGCCGCCCCCTGGCGGGCGAACTTGCGCAGCCGCCGCAGGGCGACCTTGATGTTGCGGGTGCCCAGTTCGACGCTGTCGTCGAGGTTCTTGTATTCGCGCTTGTCCCAGACCTTCACGGCCCGGCCGTGCCGGCTCTTGTCCTGGCCGATGCGGACGCCTTCGGGATTGTAGCCGTTGTTGCCGAACGGACTGGTCCCGCCCGAGCCGATCATCTTGTTGCCGCCTTCGTGGCGCTTCTTCTGTTCCTTCAGCCGCTCCTGAAGGGTCTCCATCAGTTTCTCGAAGCCGCCCATGGCCTCGATCGCCGCCTTCTCCTCGTCGGTCAGGAACTTCTCGGTCAGGGCCTTCAGCCACTCTTCCGGGATGTCGGCGGTGATGCCGTCATTGACGGTTTCCAGGCCCTTGAAGACGTGGCCGAACACGCGGTCGAACTTGTCGAGGTTCTTCTCGTCCTTCACCAGGCTGGCGCGGGACAGGAAGTAGAAGTCCTCGACCGAACGGTCGATGACGTCCTTGTCCAGGGCCTCCATCAGCAGAAGATATTCGCGCAGGCTGACCGGCACCTTGGCCTGGCGGAGCTCGGAGAAGAAGCGAAGGAACATCGGCGCGCGCTTTCGAACAGATGTTCGGAGTGTGGAGGGTTCTTTATGAAGACGCAACGGGGCGGCGTCACTCGCCCCCTCCTGACCGCTTCGCGGTAGTCCTCCCCCATAGGGGGAAGATGAGCTCGGCGCCCTTCATCTTCCCCCTATGGGGGAGGAGCGCGTCAGCGCGGAGGGGGCGAGACTCGCTTCAGAATGAACTCCAGATCCTGGGTCTCCCCGACCGGAAAGAAATACTCCCCCGCCTTCGCAAACCCCATGCGCTGATAAAGCTTCTGCGCCCCGAAATTCTCCGACCACACGCCGATCCACAGCGTGCGAGGCCCGTCCCTCTCCAGCCAGTCCAGCGCGGCGTTCAGCAGCATCGAGCCCTTGCCGCCGCCCTGGTGCGCCTTCAGCACATAGATGCGCTTGAGCTCGCCATCGCCGTCCTTCACGTCGTCATGCGGCAGCTCGCAGGGCCCCGCCAGGGCGTAGCCGATCGCCTCGCCGTCGTCCTCCAGCAGCCAGGTGGCCTTGCCGGGATGCTCCAGGCTGGCCAAGGTCTTCTCTCGGCCATAGGCCGAGGCCAGGAAGGTCTCCAGGTCCTGCGGCGGATAGAGATGCTGGAAGGTCTCGACGAAGGTCTGGGCTCCCAGGCTGGAGACCGTGTCGACGTCTTGGGCGGTGGCGCGGCGGAGAGTGAGGCTCATGTCGCTTCTGATAACCGCGATCGGCCGGTTTCGTCCAATGGCTGTCCGCGATACGCTGAGGCCATGACCGTCGCGCTCTATACCCACTCCGACATGCTGGACCACCGGCCGGGCGAGGGCCACGCCGAGCATCCCGGCCGGCTGCAGGCGGTGATCGACGCGCTGGGCGACGACCCCGGTCTCGACCTGGAGACGCTGGAAGCGCCGATGGTCGACATCGCCGACCTGGCGCTGGTGCATCCTCAGGCCTTCATCGAAGCGATCTTCGCCGCCGCGCCGCATGCGGGCCGGCACGCCCTGGATCCCGACACCGTGCTGTCGCCCGGCAGCTTGGGCGCCGCCCGGCGAGCGGCCGGGGCTGCGGTCACCGCGGTGCGCGCCGTGGCGGCCGGGGAGGGAACGCGGGCCTTCTGCGCCGTGCGACCGCCGGGCCATCACGCCGAGCCGGACATCGCCATGGGCTTCTGCGTCTTCTCCAATGTCGCGGTGGCGGCGCGGGTCGCCCAGGCCTCGGGCCTGAAGCGGGTGGCGATCGTCGACTTCGACGTCCACCACGGCAACGGCACCCAGGCGACGTTCGAGAACGACCCGACAGTGTTCTTCGCCTCGATCCACCAGTCGCCGCTCTATCCCGGCACCGGCGATCCGTCCGAGACCGGCTTGGGCAATATCGCCAACGCCATCGTGCCGCCGGGCGCCGCGCCGCAGCTGTGGCGCAGCCGGTTCGAAGGGCTGATGGACCTGGTCGACAGCTTCTCGCCCGACCTGATCCTGGTCTCGGCCGGCTTCGACGCCCATGTCCGCGATCCCCTGTCCGCCCAGAACCTCGAGGCCGAGGATTTCGCCTGGGCGACCCGGGCGATCGTCTCGGTGGCCAACGCCCGGTCGCGGGGCCGTATTGTCTCCTCGCTCGAGGGCGGCTACGACCTACACGCGCTGGGGCGTTCAGCCGCCGCGCATGTCAGCGCTCTGCAGGAGGGATGAGGGACTGGAGGCACGCCTCCGCTTCCCGGGGAACATGGCCGACGCGATCGCCGACCAGGTCCTTGCGCAGGACAAGCCCGTCAAGTCGGGCCTCATCACCCTGGCTCGTCACGGCGAGCCGGCCTTGTCGCGCAAGGTGCGCTTCAACGCCAAGGCCTATGGCGAATGGTGGGACCGTTACGAGGTCGGCGGTCTGAAGGACGGCCAGACCCCGCCCGACTCGCTGATCCAGACCTGCCGCACGGCGGACGTGGTCATCGCCTCGACCCGCCGCCGCTCGATCGAGACCGCCCAGGCGGTCTGCGGCGGCAAGGCCTTCGCCACCGATCCGCTGTTCATCGAGGCGCCGCTGCCGCCGCCGCCCTGGCCGTCCTGGATCAGGATGACGCCCAGCCACCTGGGCTTCTTCGCGCGATTCTGGTGGTGGTTCTTCGATCATCACCTGGACCAGGAGAGCCGGGCCCAGGCCGAGGTCCGCGCCGACCAAGCCGCCGATCTGCTGATCGATCTGTCCGCCAGCGGACAGGAGGTGCTGGTCCTGGCCCATGGCTTCTTCAACTGGATGATCGCCCGCTCCCTGACCAAGAAGGGGCTGCGCAAGCTGGTCGACGAAGGCCATGGCTACTGGAGCGTCAAGCGCTTCGCCCGGGCCTAGACGCCTCGAAAAGCGCCTTTCGCGCCAATCGGACTTTCCTTAACCAAGCCCTCGCTCTACGCCGTTGCCCGCTTCTTCCCGCGCCACTAGGGTGCGGCCTGTTCTCCTCGGAGTTGAAATGACCGACGCCTCGAAAGCCATCGACGGAGATCTCGCTGGACTGAGCTTCGAGCAGGCCCTGGCCGAGCTCGAAAAGATCGTGTCCGAGCTGGAGTCCGGCCAGGCGCCCCTGGAGCGGTCGATCGACATCTATGAGCGCGGCGCGGCCCTCAAGGCCCACTGCGAAAAGAAGCTCGAGGCCGCCCGCCTGAAGGTTGAGAAGATCGTGCTTGGCCAAGGCGGCGCCGTCAGCGCCGAGCCGGCGGACTTCACCTGATGGGGTCTGCGCCGATCTCCTACGACGAGTTCGACAAGGTCGACATCCGTATCGGGACGGTGCTCAGGGCCGAGCCGTTTCCGGAGGCGCGCAAGCCCGCCTATAAACTGACCATCGACTTTGGGCCGAAGATCGGCGTGAAGCGCTCGTCGGCCCAGGTGACCAAGCACTACGCCCTCGAGGAACTGGTCGGACGCCGCGTGGCGGCCGTGGTGAATTTTCCGCCACGCCAGATCGGTCCGGTCATGTCAGAGGTGCTGTGTCTTGGATTTCCGGACGCGGAAGGGGAAGTGGTGCTGCTGAATGTGGATCGGCCGGCGCCGGACGGGGGGAAGCTGTTTTGATGGATCTGGAACGGCGCATCGTTCAGGCGGCCGACATCGTCACGGTGGCGCTCGATGAGCTTCTGCCGCGCGCCGAAGGCCCTGAAAGCCGTCTGACGGAAGCGATGCGCTACGCGGCGCTCGGTCCCGGAAAGCGGCTGCGACCCTTCTTCGCCCTGGAAACCGGCAAGATGTTCGACCTGCCGGAGCGCCCGGTGCTGCGGGCGGCCTGCGCGCTGGAATGCATCCACGCCTACAGCCTGGTGCACGATGACCTGCCGGCCATGGACGACGACGACATGCGTCGCGGCCGTCCGACCGTGCACATTCAATATGACGAGGCGACCGCGATTCTGGCCGGCGACAGCCTGCAGACCGCCGCCTTCGAGATCATGGCCCACCCCGACACCCACGACGACGGCAATATCCGCTCCGAACTGGTGCGCAAGCTGGCCATCGCCTCGGGCGCCAAGGGCATGTGCGGCGGACAGATGATCGATCTGCTGGGCGTCCGCGATGATCTGGGCGCGGTGGCGCGCATGCAGCGCCTGAAAACCGGCGCCCTGATCGCCTTCGCCTTTGAAATTCCTCTGATCATCGCCCGGGCAAAAGATTCCGAGCGCGCCGCCCTGATGGGCTTCGCTCAGGACCTTGGTCTGGCCTATCAGATCGTCGACGACATTCTGGACGCCGAGGGCGACGAAGCCGTGCTGGGCAAGGCCGCGGGCGGCAAGGACGCCGCCAAGGGCAAGGCCAACTACGTCACCCTTCTGGGCCTCGACTCGGCCAAGGAGCGGGTGACGCTTCTGGCCGCTCAAACCAAGTCACACCTCGATATTTTCGGCGAACGGGCAGACCATCTGCGTCGAAGCGTTGATTTCGTGCTGGACCGACGCAACTGACCGCGCTTTCTTCGGACATGCCTACCGTGACACCTCTCCTCGACAAGATCGCCTCGCCCGCCGACACGCGTGGGCTTTCCGTGGCGGAACTGAAGCAGTTGGCCGAGGAGGTGAGGGCTCAGACGATCGACGCCGTCTCCGTCACCGGCGGCCACCTGGGCGCGGGCCTGGGGGTGGTCGAACTGACCGTCGCCCTGCATCACGTCTATGAGACGCCCAAGGACATCCTGATCTGGGATGTCGGCCACCAGGCCTATCCGCACAAGATCCTCACCGGTCGGCGCGATCGCATCAAGACGCTGCGCCAGGGAGGCGGCCTGTCGGGCTTCACCAAGCGGGCCGAGAGCGAATACGACCCGTTCGGCGCGGCCCACGCGGCCACCTCGATCTCGGCGGCGCTGGGCTTCTGCGCCGCGCGCGACGCCAAGGGCGAGAACAACAAGGTCGTGGCCGTGATCGGCGACGGCTCGATGAGCGCGGGCATGGCCTATGAGGCGATGAACGCGGCGGTCGACACCACCAAGCAACTGACCGTCATCCTCAACGACAACGACATGTCGATCGCCCCGCCCGTGGGCGGGATGAGCGCCTATCTGGCCAACCTCGTCTCGGGCGGCGCCTACCGCAAGGTCCGCAAGCTGGGCAAGACGGTGGTCGAGAAACTGCCGACCCCGGTGCGCGAAGCAGCCCGCAAGGCCGAGGAATATGCTCGCGGCATGGTCACCGGCGGCACCTTCTTCGAGGAACTGGGCTTCCATTATGTCGGCCCGATCGACGGCCACGACATGGACGCTCTCGTCTCGGTGCTGAAGAACGCCCGCGAGTTCGAGGACAAGCCGGTGCTGGTCCACGTCGTCACCCAGAAGGGCAAGGGTTACGCTCCGGCCGAGGGCGCGGCCGACAAGCTGCACGCCGTCGTCAAGTTCGACGTCGTCACCGGCCAGCAGCAGAAGCCGGCCGCCGGGCCGCCCAGCTACACCAAGGTGTTCGCCCAGGAACTGGTCAAGCAGGCAGAGGCCGACAACAAGATCGTCGCCATCACCGCCGCCATGCCCTCGGGCACGGGCCTGGACATCTTCCAGAAGGCGTTTCCGGAACGCACCTTCGACGTCGGCATCGCCGAGCAGCATGCGGTGACCTTCGCCGCGGGCCTGGCCGCCGACGGCATGAAGCCCTTCGCGGCGATCTATTCGACCTTCCTGCAGCGCGGCTACGACCAGGTCGTCCACGACGTGGCCATCCAGCGCCTGCCGGTCCGCTTCGCCATGGACCGCGCCGGTCTGGTCGGCGCCGACGGCCCGACTCACGCCGGCACCTTCGACGTCGGCTTCATGGGGGCTCTGCCCGGCATGGTGCTGATGGCGGCCGCCGACGAGCTGGAATTGGCCCGCATGGTCGCCACCGCCGTCGAGATCGACGACCGGCCCAGCGCCTTCCGCTATCCGCGCGGCGAGGGCCTTGGCCTGGAAATGCCCGTCGGCCGCGCTGATCCGCTGGAGATCGGCAAGGGTCGCATCGTCCGCGAGGGGACCAGCGTCGCCATCGTCTCGTTCGGCACGCGCCTGACCGAAAGCCTGAAGGCTGCCGACCTGCTGGCCGCGCGCGGCCTGTCGGCCACGGTCTGCGACGCCCGCTTCGCCAAGCCGCTGGACATCGACCTGCTGCTGCGGCTGGCCCGCGAGCACGAGGCTCTGATCACGGTGGAAGAGGGCGCCATGGGCGGCTTCGGCGCCTTCGTGCTGCAGGCCCTGGCCGAGCACGGCGCGCTGGATCGCGGCCTGAAGATCCGCACCCTGGTGCTGCCCGACGTCTTCCAGGACCAGGACAAGCCCGACCTGATGTACGCCCAGGCCGGCCTCGACGCCGAAGGCATCATGCGCGGCGCCCTGTCGGCGCTGGGGATCGACAATATCAGCGCGGCCGGTCGCCGGGCCTAAACTGCAGGCCTAGGCCGCGCAGGACCGGAAGAACGCCTTGACCTGGCCGCGGTCTTCGCTGGCCACGTCGAGGTTGTGACGCTCGCCCTGGGTCACCACGGCCAGTTCGCCCGTCAGCTGGAAGCCGGCGAGGGCGGGGGCGCTCATCTTGCCCTGGGCTTCCAGCAGGCCGCTCTCGACCAGGGCGCTCTCGGCCTTCTCGGCGCGGAAGCGGCTTTCCGAGCGATCCGAGGCCAGGACGATCTCGCCGCCGTTCAGGCCGACGGCCGAGATGCGCACGCTGTCGGCGCCGGGCGAGCAGCTCAGCATCAACACCACGTCGTCGCTGTGCGGGCGGCCATAGGCCAGGCGCGGCGTCTCGCCGGCCTCGCTGAGATAGACCCAGCGATAGCTGTCGACGGCCACCTTCTCGTGGGCGCAGCCAGCCAGGCCGGCGCTCAGCAATCCCAGGGCGATGAAGGCGACGATCGAACGTCCCATGGCGGTTCTCCTGCCTGAGGGAACGCGACGGGAGCTCGCTGGTTTCGCCGACCTCCAAAACGCATCAGGCGCGGACACCCTGCCGGGGCCGCGCCTGAGCATCTTGAAGCGGTTGCGCGGTCCTTATCGGAACCGCGCATGATCAGGATCAGAAGGGCGAGAACTTCTCGACCAGGGCCTGGCCGGCCGGGGTCTTCTGCACGCGGCTGATGTCGCCGCGGCCGCCGTAGCTGATGCGGGCTTCGGCGATCTGGGTGTGCTTGATCGTGTTGGCCGACGAGATGTCCTCGGGGCGCACGATGCCGGCCACGGTCAGCTGGCGCAGTTCGGCGTTGGTGCGCACTTCCTGCGTGCCCTGGATGACCATGTTGCCGTTCGGCAGGACCTGGCTGACGACAGCGGCGATCGTCAGGCTGATCTTTTCCGAGCGGCTGACGCTGCCGCCGCCGGCGTTGCTGAAGGTCGAGTCGGTCCCCACCGCGTTGGCTGGGTCGAAGCCGCCCGGCAGAACCTTGCCGAGGCTGGATTCGAGACCCAGGAAGTTGCTGACGCCAGCCTTGGTGCTCGATGTGCGCGAGCTGGCGGTGTTGTTCTTGGTGCTGGCGCTGTCGTCGATGTCGATCTGGACGGTGACGATGTCGCCGACGCGGCTGGCGCGCTGATCGTTGAAGAAGGCGCGCGCGCCGACCCGCCACAGCGAGTTGGCCGAGGCCGACTGCGGGGCCGGCTCACGGGCCGACACATATTGCTGCTGCATCGGCGCCAGCTGGGCGGGGTAGCCGACAGGAGCCAGTTCCGGACCCTTCACCGCTTCGGAAACGGTCGAGCAGGCGGCCAGCGGGGCCAGGGCGAGGGCGGCAAGGACGATCAGGGCGGGGCGCATGCGAGGAACCTCTAGCGAGCGGCGTAACGGATGGGAGAACGGGTCTGCAAGGACTGGGCCCCCGGACCGACCATCGCCGAGCCCGGGCCCGTCGCGACGGCTTGGATGATCTTCTTCGACAGCGTGTTCTGGACGGCGACGAGATCGCCGGTCGCGGCGGCGGCCATCGCTTTTCCTTGCAGGGCAAGGGAAACGCCGTCGTTTTCGTAGGTGACGGTGATGATGTCGCCCGACTTGATGACCTGGGCCGCGGCGACATCGCGCAGCGAGGCTGCGGCGCCTTCACGCAGGGGGCGGCGGGCGCTCATGCCGATCAGGACGTCCGAGTCCTGCGGGGCGTCCGCCGGAGCAGCGGCCATCTTCACCCAGATCAGGTCCTGGGGCTGCACGATCTCGCCTGCGGCGAGGCTACGCGCATAGGCAAGAACTTCCACACTGCCCCTGGCGCGTGGCGCGCCGGCCAGGCCAGCGCCGCCGTCGACGCCCTGGCGGACGATGATCCGGCGGATGCCCTGCGAATTGTTCCAGTCCAAACCGGCGCGGCGAGCGGCCGATTGAACCTGGGCGGCGTCGAGCACGACCGTGGGACCCACGCGGGTGGCGACCAGCAGCTCCGAGGCCGAACCGGCCCCGTCGAAGATATCGCCCAGGGTGACGCGGCCGTCGCTGTCTGTGGTGTCGTACTTCAGCGAGACGGCCTGGCCGGCGAGGGCGGGACCGGCCAGGGCCAGGGCGCAGACGGTGATCAGGAGGCGCTTCATGAGCTTAGGACCTCAGCTGCGAGGTGGCTTGGAGCATCTGGTCGGCCGTCGTGATGACCTTGGAGTTCATCTCGTAGGCGCGCTGGGCGACGATCAGGGCGGTGATTTCGCTGACGGCGTCGACGTTCGAGGATTCCGTGTAGTTCTGCAGCAGGGTGCCGAAGCCGGGCTGGCCGGGGGCGGCGATGTTGGCTGGGCCCGAGCCGCCGCTCTCCAGGAACAGATTGTCGCCGATGGCTTCCAGGCCGCCTTCGTTCATGAAGTTGGCCAGCTCGATCTGACCGACGGTCTGCGGCGCGGTCTGGCCGGCCAGGGTCACCTGGACCAGGCCGGTTTTGCCGATGGTGATGGCGGTGGCGTTCTGCGGGATGGTGATGCCGGGCTGGACGAGATAGCCGTCCTCGGTGACCACCTGGCCCTGGTCGTTGGTCGAGAAGTTGCCGGCGCGGGTATA
This sequence comes from Caulobacter sp. GW821-FHT10F06, assembly GCF_058809215.1. Lineage (NCBI taxonomy): Bacteria > Pseudomonadati > Pseudomonadota > Alphaproteobacteria > Caulobacterales > Caulobacteraceae > Caulobacter > Caulobacter sp. GW821-FHT10F06. Next base: position 13,233 of record NZ_JBXASK010000010.1, read on the forward strand.
GGCGGTCTCGCCCGACGGCATCAGGATCTGCAGGTAGCCCTTGCCCTGGATGGCCACGTCCAACTCGTTGTTGGTCATGGTGGGCGTGCCCTGCTCGGTGATGCGATAGACCGAACCGGCCTTCACACCGCCGCCGACCTGGACGCCCGTAGGAACCACGTTGCCGTCGCTGGACGACTGCGAACCGGCCCGCTCGATGGTCTGGTACAGCAGGTCCTGGAACTCGGCGCGTTGGCGCTTGAAGCCAACGGTGTTCATGTTGGCGATGTTGTTCGAGATGACTTCGACGTTCAGCTGTTGGGCCGACATGCCGGACGCGGCGGTGCGCAGAGCTTGCATCGTCTAAACTCCCTTAATTCACTTTGCCGAGGCGCTCGACGGCGGAGCGCGTCAGTTCGGCGGTGTTGTCCATCATCTTGGCCATGCTCTCGTAGGCGCGCTGTACCTCGATCAGCTTGGTGATCTGGACCACGGATTGGACGTTGGAGGATTCCAGCATGCCCTGGTGGACGATGGCGCTCGGCGCCTGTTGCAGGGTGGTGTTGGAGGTGTTGCGATAGAGGTTGTCGCCTTCCTTGCGGAGGGCCGAGAGGTCGTCGGCCAGCACGACGCCGATCTTGCCGACCGTGACGGCCCCCTGGCTGATCGTGCCGTCCTTGCCGATGCTGACCGGGCCCAGCTTGGGGTCGACCGTGATCTCGCCGCCGCCTTCGTCCAGCACGGGATTGCCCGACTGAGTGACCACCTTGCCTTCCGGATTGGTGGTGAAGCGGCCGTCGCGGGTGTAGCGCTCGCCGGCGGCGGTCTGGATCTTGAAGAAGCCCTTGCCCTCGATGGCGACGTCGAAGTCGCTGTCGGTCTTGGTCATCGCGCCTTGCGTGAAGTCGCGGGTGACGCCGTCGTCGAGCACGAACTTGACGGGGTTGGACCCGCCCATGGTCTTGGCCGGCTTGGCCGCCTCGGTGCGGACCATCAGGTCCTCGGCCTTGAAGCCGGTGGTGTTGGCGTTCGCGATGTTGTTCGCGACGACATCGAGCTCGCGGCGCAGCGTCATCTGACGCGAAAGGCCGACATACAGCGCGTTGTCCATGACGAGTTAACTCGGGCGACTGGCGCGACAAATGCGCCGCAGTCCTATGAGCAATCCTCGTGCCAACGCGAAAAGGTGAGTGAAATCAAGAAATAGGAAGGTTAACGCGGGGGTGTTGGGCGGAGTCTGCCGGGCGGATTCTGCCTGCGACCAAATGGCTTCCAAAACACATCGTTAACCATGGTCGCGCATGAGTACGGGGGTAGATTCCAAGGAACCGCGCGCGTGGCCAAAAAACCCGAAAAGGAAGCTCCGGCTCCCGAAGGCGAAGAGGGCGTCGAAGGCGAAGCCCCCGCCAAGAAGAAGCCGCCGATTCTGATCATCGCCATCGCCGCGGGCGTCCTCGTGCTGGGCGGCGGCGGAGCCGCGGCCTTCTTCCTGATGAAGCCCAAGCCCGAAGCGCACGGCGAGAAAGAGGGCGAGCACGGCAAGGAAAAGAAGAAGGAAAAGAAGGAAGAGAAGGGCGGTCACGGCGCCAAGGAAGGCGAGGGCGCCAAGGGCGCCGAAGGCGGCGCCGGCGCGCCCGTCATCAAGGAAGGCCCCGACGGCGTCGTGTTCTACACCCTGCCCGACATCGTCGTGAACATGCAGACCGCCGACGGCAAGTCGACCTTCCTGAAGCTGAAGCTGACCTTCGAACTGCCCGACGAGGAAACGGCCGAGGCCCTGACGCCGAATCTGCCCAGGCTGCAGGACATGTTCCAGACCTTCCTGCGCGAGCTGCGCCCGGAAGACCTGAACGGCAGCCAGGGCACATATCAGCTCCGCGTGGAGCTGCTGCGTCGCGTCAATCTTGTCGCCGCGCCGTCCAAGGTGAACGCTGTCCTGATCGAGGAGATGCTGATCAACTAGTCCTTCGGGGCTGGTTGGGCGAACCAACATGGCGGACGAACTCGACGATCAGGCCGCGATGGCCCAATGGGCCTCGCAGAACCCCCCGGGCGCCTTCGACCAGCCGGCCGAAGGCGGCGCGGGCGAGTTCGGCGATTTCAGCGGCGGCATGGGCGGCGGCGGCTGGGACGACGGCGGCGGCGACATGGCGGGGTCCGAGCGGATCCTGAACCAGGACGAGATCGACAGCCTGCTGGGCTTCGACCTCTCCGGCGACGGCAATGACGACCGCACCGGCATCCGGGCGATCATCAATTCGGCCCTGGTCAGCTACGAGCGTCTGCCGATGCTCGAAATCGTCTTCGACCGCCTTGTGCGGTTGATGACCACGAGCCTGCGCAACTTCACCTCCGACAACGTCGAGGTCAGCCTCGACAACATCAGCTCGATCCGTTTCGGCGACTATCTCAACTCTATCCCGCTGCCGGCCATCCTGGCGGTGTTCCGGGCCGAGGAGCTGGACAACTACGGGCTGCTGACCGTCGATTCCAACCTGATCTACTCGATCGTCGACGTGCTGCTGGGCGGCCGCCGCGGCACGGCCGCGATGCGCATCGAGGGCCGTCCCTACACCACCATCGAACGCGTGCTGGTGCAGCGGATGATCGAGGTGGTGCTGACCGATCTGAAGAGCGCCTTCGAGCCGCTGCATCCGGTCGGCTTCTCGCTGGATCGCCTGGAAACCAATCCGCGCTTCGCCGCCATCGCCCGTCCAGCCAACGCCGCCATCCTGGTCAAATTGCGGATCGACATGGAAGATCGCGGCGGCCGCATCGAGCTGCTGCTGCCCTACGCGACGCTGGAGCCCATCCGCAAGATGCTGCTGCAGCAGTTCATGGGTGAGAAGTTCGGCCGCGACAATATCTGGGAAGGCCACTTGGCCACCGAGCTGTGGACCACCCAGATGGAAGTGCGCGCCGTGCTCGACGAGCAGCAGCTGCCGCTGTCCAAGGTGCTGAACCTGCAGATCGGCGACACCATGATGCTGAACGCCACGCCCGACAGCCTTGTCGAGCTGCGCGCCGGGGCCATCCCGCTGACGCGCGGCCGCATGGGCCGTCGCAACCATTCGATCGCCATCCGGGCCGAGGCTCCGCTGACCCCGGCGGCGAAGAAGGCGGTTCAGAAGCTGAAATGAGCGTCGTCGCCATCGCCATGAACGCTCTGCTGGCGATCCTGCTGATCGTCGCGCTCGGCTTTGGCTGGCGTCTGGAACGCCGGTTGAAGGCCCTGCGCGACAGTCATGCCGGCTTCGCCAAGGCGGTGGCCGACCTCGACAACGCCGCCGCGCGCGCTGAGCAGGGCCTAGCCGATCTGCGGGCAGCGACCGACGAAGCGTCCGAGACTCTGGCGGTTCGCATCGAACGCGCCCAGGCCCTGGCGGCCCAGCTGGACGAGCGGCTGAACCGGCCGATGGTCACCCCGCCGCCCGCCGCCGCCTCCGCGCCGGCCCGCGAGCGCGCCCCGGCTCCGAAGCCGGAGCGCCGGCTGAAGGCCGAGGATTTCGAGCGTCTCCTGGACCGCGAGGCCCAGGCGACGTCCCGTCCGAGCGATCTTCGCTCCGACGAACCCCTGCCGCGACCCAGCGTCGCCAAGGAAACCCCGCGTTCACGGGCGCGGATAGATGATGACCTCTTCGAGGGGCCGGTGGATCCGCCGCGTCCCGGAAGCAATTTCAGAGCCCGGCGATGAAGAACATTCCCCGCATCCTTCCTCTGGTCGGCATCGCCGTCGGCGGCGTTCTGGCGGTCAACGCCCTGGCGGGCGCCAAGTCGTTGCCCGACATGATCAGCGGCGCGAAGGCGTTCGCCGAGGGCGTCGCCAAGCCGGACGCCAAGGCCGCTCATGGCGAAGAGGCTCCGTCGGCCGAAGGCGCGGCCCAGCCCACCGCCGCGTCGGTCCCGCCTCGCGTCTGCGCCCCGTCGGCCAACGATCTGGCCCGCGAGGCCGGCCTGTCGCCCGCCGAACTGCACATCCTGCAAAGCCTGGGCGCGCGTCGCGGCCAGCTCGACCAGCGCGAACAGGACATCGACGTGCAGCTGCAACTGCTGCAAGCCGCCGAAGCCAAGCTCGACGCCAAGGTCAAGGCGCTGAACGGCCTGAAGGGCGACATCCAGGGCCTGCTGGGCCAGGCCGACACCCAGAAGTCGGCCGAGGTCGATCGCATGGTCACCGTGTTCTCGAGCATGAAGCCCAAGGACGCCGCCGCGCGCATGACGATCCTGGACGACTCGGTGCGCCTGCCGATCGCCGCCAAGATGAAGGAGCGCACGCTCAGCATGATCCTGGCGAACATGGCTCCGACCGACGCCAAGACCCTGACCGAGCGCCTGGCCAACCGCTTCGCCGGCGACGCCATCAACAAGGGCAAGGCCGCGATCGCCGAGAACGGCGGGCAGGCGCCGGCCGCCGCCGATGCTCAAGGCAAGCAGGCCGCGGCCACGCCGCTGGCCGGCGCCGCCGCGCCCAAGAAGGCCGGATAATCCATCCATGAGACTACGCGCGCTCCTGCGGTCCAGCGTCGCGGCGGCTTGTATCGCCAGCGTCGCGGCGCCGTCGGTCAACGCCGCCGGCCCTGCGGCCGCGTCGCGCGCCAGCCTCGACGTGCGCGTCGCCCAGGCCGCCGAGTTCAGCCGTCTGGAATTCCACTGGGCGGGCGGCGCGAAGATGTCGTCCAAACGCGACGGCCAGGTTCTGACCCTGCGCTTCAGCCGTGACGCCAACCCGGACATCGCCGCCCTGCGCCTGGCCCCGCCGCGCTGGGTCAAGGCCGTGGACATGCGCCACAGCTTCGGCGCGCTCGAGATCGTGCTGACCCTGACCGACGACGCCGATGCGCGCCTGGGCCAGGCCGACGGCTCGGACTTCGTCAACATCTTCGCCCGCGCCGGTGCGCCGCCCGCACCCAGCCAACAGGCCGCCGCTGCGCCGCCCGTCGGGCGTCCCAATCCCATGCCGGCCGGCGGTGTCGTTCACGCCGGCTTCGAGAAGGCCGACACCCAGGTCAAGCTGACCTTCGACTGGGCCGCGCCCGCCGGCGCCGCCGTGTTCCGGCGCGGAGAGGCGGTCTGGGTGGTGTTCGACACTCCCGCGCGCCTCGATATCGCCAAGCTGCCGGCCTCGACCGCGCGCTACACCAAGGTCCAGGTCTTCAAGGGCGCCGACTACAGCGCGTTGCGCATCGTCACGCCTGCCGGCCAGCCATTCGCCGCAGACGGGCAGGGCGGTCGCTGGACCATCAGCCTGGGCGCGGGCTCGGACGCCACGCCCGACGCGATCAAGGTGGCCCGCGACGAGAGCGTCAGTCCCGCCACACTCACGGCCGTCCTGGCCGGGGTGACCAAGGCCGTCTGGATCAACGATTCCGCGGTGGGCGACCGCCTGCTGGTCGCGCCGGCCCTGGCGCCGTCCAAGGGCCTGCCGTCGCGCCGCGAATATGTCGAGATGGCCCTGTTGCCCTCGGCTCAGGGTCTGGCGGCGGAAACCTACGCCAGCGATCTGATGGTTTCGATCGAAGGCGACCTGATGCGCATCGGCCGGCCCAAGGGGCTGGTGCTGTCGCCGCTGTCGGCCTCGACGCCGCCCGCCGAGGTCTCCGCCGGCGCGCCGCAGCCGATGGCCATGCCGGCCCTGATCGATCTCGACAACTGGCCCAAGACCGGGTCGGGCGGCTTCCTGGCCCGCTACAACGCGCTGCAGGGCGCGATCCCGGCGGCCAGCGAAGGCGAGGACAAGAACGGCGACATTGGCGCCCGCATGGCGCTGGCCCGCTTCCTGGTCGGCTCTGGCATGTCCTACGAAGCGATCGGCGTGCTCAACGCCGCCGCCCGCAAGCACCAGACCCTGCTGGGCGACGCCGAGTTCCGGGGCCTGCGCGGCGTGGCCAAGGTGATGGCCAATCGTCTGTCCGAGGCCGACGCCGATTTCTCCTCGCCCGTGCTGGCCGACGATCCGTCGGCGGCCCAGTGGCGGGGCTTCATCTCAACCCAGCAAGGCGCGTGGGCCGACGCTCGCCAGAAGTTCGCCGGCGGCGGGCGCGCGTTGGATCTCTTCCCGGCCATCTGGCGCGCGCGCTTCTTGCACGCCCAGGCCGAGGCGGCGCTGGGCACCGGCGACCTGGTCGGCGCCGCGCGCCTGATCGACGCCGCGCTGAAACAGCCCAAAATCCCGGTCGAGGACGCGCTCGACATCCGCCTGACCCAGGCCCGCATGTTCGAGGCCAAGGGCGAGAAGAGCCGCGCCTTGCGGATGTACCAGGCCATCGCCAAGGCGCCGATCGATCGTATCGCCGCGCCGGCCATGCTGCACTCGACCCAGCTGCGTCTTGCCAAGGGTCAGATCAGCCCAATGCAGGCGGCCGACCAGCTCAACCAGCTGCGCTTCCGCTGGCGCGGCGATGGTGTCGAACTGGAGACCATCCGCGGCCTGGGCAAGCTCTATGTCGATCAGGGCCGCTATCGCGAGGCGCTGGAAGTGCTTCGGTCGGCGGGCAACCAGTCCGATCGCCCCGAGGCCATTGCCCTCCGCAACGACCTCAACAGCGCCTTCCGCGCCCTGTTCCTGGACGGTCTGGCCGACGGCATGCAGCCGATCCAGGCCGTGGGTCTGTTCTACGACTTCCAGGAACTGACGCCTCTAGGCGCCGACGGCGACCAGATGGTTCGCAACCTGGTGCGCCGCCTGGTCGATGTCGACCTGCTGGACGACGCCGCCAAGCTGTTGAAATATCAGGTCGACAATCGCCTGGACGGCGTGCCCAAGGCCCAGGTCGCGACCGATCTGGCTTGGATCTATCTGATGAACAAGCAGCCCGAGAACGCGCTGCAGGCCATCAACGACACCCGCACCACCATCCTGCCCGCCGCACTGAACGCCGAGCGCCGCGCCGCGACCGCGCGCGCCTATATGGGCCTGGGCCGCTACGACGCCGCGCTCGAACTGATCGAGACCGACAACGGCAAGGACGCCCAGGAGATCCGCGCCGAGATCGCCTGGAAGCAACGCACCTGGCCCCAGGCCGGCGCGCTGTACGAGAAGACGCTGGGCGATCGCTGGAAGGCGCAGGGGGCTCTGTCGCCCGGCGACGAAGCCCGCCTGCTACGATCCAGCGTGGCCTACAGCCTCGCCGATGACGACGCCGCCCTAGCGCGTCTGCGCCAGCGCTATTCGGACTTCGTCGAGGGCGCCAACAACCCTGACGGCCTGCGCGTGGCGCTGTCGGGCATGAACGTCGAATCGCTGTCCAGCGCCGACTTCGGTCGGGTGACCGCCGACAACGAGGCGTTCAGCGGTTGGGTCTCGCGGATGAAGGACAAGTTCCGCACCGGACGTCCCGCCGGCTCGCCGCGCGGCTAGGCACAGCCTTTCTTCCAGACGCTCGATAATGCCGCGCAAGCGCAAGACCCGTGCGCGCTGACGGCGCTTTGCGTCGATAACCGGCCGGGAAATTCGATTGGTCTTATGGCAGGCCATCCGCGTTTAGCCTAGTTAGAGCCCCGCCCGACTTCCCGGGCGGAACGTTGATTTGTGGCCGCTTGCCAAGCTGGGGTAGGCGTGTCATGACAACGTTGTCATAGGGTGGAAGATCTAGTGAATATGACCAACGACGGCGAAAATGGCCGCGAAGTCCTGGTGCTGCTCGGCGGCGCCGGCGATCTCGCGTTGCGTATGCTGCTGCCTTCCCTCTATTTCCTCGAGGTCGATCGCCTCCTGCCGCACGACCTGCGGATCATCGGCGTGGCGCGCGCCGACCACGACGCCGCCAGCTACAAGGCCCTGGTTCGCGAACAGCTGGGCAAGCGGGCCACCGTCGAGGAGGCGGCCTGGAACCGCCTGGCGGCCCGCCTGGACTATATCGCCGTCGACATCACCAAGGACGAGGGCGCGGCCAAGTTGGCCGAGCGCGTCGGCGAGCACGGCTCGTTGGTGATCTTCTTCTCGCTGTCGCCCAGCCTCTATGGCCCCGCCTGCGCGGCGTTGCAGTCGGTCGGCCTGACCGGCCCCGAAACGCGCCTGGTGTTGGAAAAGCCGATCGGCCGCGACCTGCAGAGCTCGCGCGCGACCAACGCCGCGGTCGGCGCGATCGTCGACGAAAGCCAGATCTTCCGGATCGACCACTATCTGGGCAAGGAGACGGTCCAGAACCTGACGGCCCTGCGCTTCGCCAATGTGCTGTTCGAGCCGCTGTGGGATCGCAACACGATCGACCACGTCCAGATCACCATCGCCGAGACCGAGAAGGTCGGCGACCGCTGGCCTTATTACGATGAGTACGGCGCGCTGCGCGACATGGTCCAGAACCATATGCTGCAGCTGCTGTGCCTGGTGGCCATGGAGGCGCCGTCGGGCTTCGACCCCGACGCGGTGCGCGACGAGAAGGTCAAGGTTCTTCGCTCCCTGCGCCGCTTCACCAAGGACACCGTCGCCCACGACACGGTTCGCGGCCAGTACGTCGCCGGGGTGGTCGAGGGCGGCGCTCGGGCCGGCTATCTCGAAGAGGTCGGCAAGGCCAGCAAGACCGAGACCTTCGTGGCCATGAAGGTGGCGATCGACAACTGGCGCTGGGACGGCGTGCCGTTCTTCCTGCGCACCGGCAAGAACCTGCCCGACCGCCGCACCCAGATCGTCGTGCAGTTCAAGCCGCTGCCGCACAACATCTTCGGCCAGGCCACCGACAACGACCTGTGCGCCAACCGCCTGGTCATCGACCTTCAGCCCGACGAGAACATCGTCCTGACCCTGATGAACAAGCGTCCGGGCCTGTCGGAGGAGGGCATGCGCCTGCAGTCGCTGCCGCTGTCGCTGTCGTTCGGCCAGAGCGGCGGCCGTCGCCGCATCGCCTATGAGAAGCTGTTCCTCGACGTGTTCCGCGGCGATCGCACCCTGTTCGTGCGGCGCGACGAGGTTGAGCAGGCCTGGAAGTTCATCGACGGCGTCTCGGCCGCCTGGGCCGAGGCCAATATCGAACCCGCGCCCTATGCGGCGGGCACCTGGGGGCCGCAGTCGTCCAACGGGCTGATCTCGCCGGGCGGCCGGTCGTGGAAGGCGTGATCATGGCCCAGCCCAAGGTCGAGACCTTCGCTTCGCGAGAGGACCTCTATGGCGCCGCCGCCTCGGTCTTGGTGGCGGCGCTGACAACGGCGGTCGCCACGCACGGCGAGACGGGCTTCGCGGCCACCGGCGGCACCACGCCGGCGCCGGTCTATGATCGCCTGGCCAAGATGGTCGCGCCTTGGGACAAGGTCACTGTCACCCTGACCGACGACCGCTGGGTGCCGCCGTCGCACGAGGCCAGCAACGAAGGGCTGGTGCGCCGTCACCTGCTGGTGGGCGAGGCCGCCAAGGCCGCCTTCGCGCCGCTCTATGTCGACGGCGTCAGCCAGGACGAAGCGGCGCTGCAAGCCGAGGTCGGTGTGGCGACCGCCGCGCCGTTCGGCGCGGTGCTGCTAGGCGTCGGCCCCGACGGCCACTTCGCCTCGCTGTTTCCCGGCTCGCCGGTGCTGGCCCGAGGCCTGGACCCCGCGTCCGAGCGCCTGGTGTTGGCCGTCCCGGCGGGCGCCCCCGCGCCGGACGTGCCGCGCCTCAGCCTCACCTTCAAGGCCCTGACCAACGCCGCGCTGATCGTGCTGCTGGTGACGGGCCAGGCCAAGAAGGCGCTGCTGGAAGGGACCGTCGATCCGGCCCTGCCGGTCGCCGCCATTCTCAAACAGGACCGCGCCAAGGTCCGCATCCTGTGGGCGGAGTAAGCGTCATGAGCCTCAATCCCATCATCGCCAAGGTCACGGCCCGGATCATCGAGCGCAGCCGCGAAAGCCGCGCGACCTACCTGGCCAACATGGAAAGCGCGATCGCCAACCAGCCGGGCCGCGCCAAGCTGTCGTGCGCCAACTGGGCCCACGCCTTCGCCGCCTCGCCAGGCGTCGACAAGGTGCGGGCCCTGGACCCGAACGCGCCGAATATCGGCATCGTCTCGGCCTATAACGACATGCTGTCGGCCCATCAGCCGCTGGAAGAGTATCCGGCGCTGATCAAGGCCGCCGCCCGCGAGGTCGGGGCCACCGCCCAGTTCGCCGGCGGTGTGCCCGCCATGTGCGATGGCGTCACCCAGGGCCGTCCGGGCATGGAGCTTTCGCTGTTCTCGCGCGACGTCATCGCCATGGCCACGGGCATCGCCCTGACCCATGACGCCTTCGACAGCGCGCTCTATCTGGGCGTCTGCGACAAGATCGTGCCGGGCCTGGTGATCGGCGCCCTGACCTTCAGCCACCTGCCGGCGCTGTTCGTGCCGGCCGGTCCGATGACCTCGGGCCTGCCAAATTCGGAAAAGGCCCGCATCCGCGCGCTCTACGCCGAGGGCAAGGTCGGCCGCGCCGAACTGCTGGAGGCCGAGAGCGCCAGCTATCATGGGCCCGGCACCTGCACCTTCTATGGCACGGCCAACACTAACCAGATGCTGATGGAGCTGATGGGCTTCCATCTGCCCGGCTCGGCCTTCGTGCATCCGAACACGCCGCTGCGCGAAGCTCTTGTCAAGGAAGCCGCGCGCCGCGCCGCCGCCGTGACCAACAAGGGCAACGAGTTCATCCCGGTCGGCCGGATGATCGACGAGAAGTCGGTCGTCAACGGCGTGGTCGGTCTGATGGCCACCGGCGGCTCGACCAATCTGGCGCTGCATCTGGTCGCCATGGCGCATGCGGCGGGCGTGATCCTGACCCTGGAAGACCTCGACGAGATCTCCAAGGCCACGCCGCTGCTGGCCCGCGTCTATCCCAATGGCTCGGCCGACGTGAACCACTTCCAGGCCGCCGGTGGCATGGCTTTCGTGATCCGCGAACTGCTGAAAGCGGGCCTGGCGCACGATGACGTCCTGACCATCGCCGGCCCCGGCCTGTCGCGCTACACTCAGGAGCCGGTCCTTGTGGACGGCGAGTTGAGCTGGCGCGACGGCGCGGCGGAGTCGCTGGACACCGCCATCGTCCGCCCGGTCTCCGACGCCTTCAGCCCCGAGGGCGGCCTGCGCATGCTGGGCGGCAATATCGGTCGCGGCGTGATGAAGATCTCGGCCGTGAAGCCCGAGCATCACGTCATCACCGCCCCGGCGGCAGTGTTCCAGGAGCAGGAAGACTTCATCGCCGCCTTCAAGCGCGGCGAACTCGACCGCGACGTCGTGGTGGTGATGCGGTTCCAGGGGCCGGCCGCCAACGGCATGCCCGAACTGCACAACCTGTCGCCGTCGATCTCGGTGCTGCTGGACCGCGGTTTCAAGGTGGCCCTGGTCACCGACGGCCGCATGTCGGGCGCGTCGGGCAAGACCCCGGCGGCGATCCACGTCACGCCGGAAGCGGCAAAGGGCGGCCTGCTGGCCTACGTCCAGGATGGCGACCTGATCACGGTCGACGCCACCAATGGCGATCTGAAAGTGCTGGTGGACGAGGCGATCCTTCGCGCTCGCACCCCAGCTAACGTCCCGGCGTCCAAGCCGGGCTTTGGGCGGGAATTGTTCGGCTGGATGCGCGCGGGGGTCGGCCCCGCCGACCACGGCGCGTCGGTCCTGTTTGCTTGAGGAAGCGGAATAGATGAGCGGCTTGAATGGCGGCGGGCTTGGCCTGGTCGGCGACATCGGCGGAACCAATGCGCGTTTCGCCCTGGTGGAATTCGACGGGCCCGATCCGCGCCTGATCGAGCCGACCGCCTATAAGGGCGAGGACTACGACGGCGCCGAAGACGCCATCGAGCACTACCTGCAGAAGGTGGGCGTACGCCATCCCGACCAGGCGGTGGTCGCCGTCGCGGGGCCGATCGAGCACGGCTCGGTCCACATGACCAATCTGAACTGGCGGATCTCGGAAGACAGCCTGCGTCGCGCGGGCGGTTTCCGGTCGGCCAAGCTGATCAACGACTTCACGGCTCAGGCCCTGGCCGCGCCGCGCCTGTCGCCCAAGGATCTGCGCCAGATCGGTCCGCTGCCGACCTCGGGCGAAGGGGATCTGGCGATCCTCGGCCCCGGCACCGGCTTCGGCGTCGCTGGCATGGCGCGCCGCCATGGCGTCGACACCCCGCTGACCACAGAGGGCGGCCATATCGCCTTTGCGCCCACCGACGAGGTCGAGATCGAGGTGCTGCGCCTGCTGGCCAAGAAGTACGGCCGCGTCTCGGTCGAACGCATCCTGTCGGGACCCGGCATGGAAGACCTGCACGCCGCCTTGGGCGACGCCGAAGGTCGCGAGGTCGAACCGCTCGAAGCCAAGCAGATCACCGATCGCGCCTTGGAGGGCTGCGCCGACAGCCTGTCGACCGTGAACCGCTTCTGCGCCGTGCTGGGCTCCACGGCCGGCGACATCGCCCTGGCCCTGGGCGCGCGCGGCGGCGTGTTCATCGCCGGCGGTATCGGTCCCAAGATCATCGACCTGCTGGAAAAGGGGCCGTTCCGCGAGCGGTTCGAGGCCAAGGGCCGCTTCGTCGACTACATGCAGGCGATCCCGACCCACGTGATCCTGCATCCCCACACCGCCCTGATCGGGGCGGCGGTGGCGCTGACGCCGGAAGGCCGCGCCTCGATCTCCTGAGGCGGGCGTCCTGTCGACGAGAGCGGAAGGGCTCGCCATGACAAGGCTGTCATGGCTTATTGCGTCCCAAGCCGAAGGAATCGGTGAGAGCGTGGCAGCCGAAAGTGGATGCCGGTTTCGGCGCCTGCCACGCTCCAAAGATGATTAGAGCCCCTTCCAAAGGGCTCTAAGCGCGAGGGGCGGAATTGAGTTCGAAGATCACGATCCACGATGTCGCGCGCCAGTCCGGCGTGTCGATCAAGACCGTCTCCCGGGTCCTCAACCGCGAGCCCAACGTCAAGGCCGACACCCGCGACCGGGTGCAGGCGGCCGTGGCGGCGCTGAACTATCGTCCCAATGTCTCGGCGCGCAGCCTGGCGGGCTCGAAGGCCTATCTGATCGGCGTCTTCTTCGACAATCCCAGTCCCGGCTATATCACCGACGTCCAGTTGGGCGCGATCGCGCGTTGCCGCGAGGAGGGCTACCACCTGATCGTCGAGCCGCTGGATTCGGCGGCCGAGAACGTCGAGGAGCAGGTCGGGCCGATGCTCGCCAACCTGCGCATGGACGGGGTGATCCTGACCTCGCCGGTCTGCGACCATCCCGTGGTGCTGGCGGCGCTGGACCGTGAGGAAGTGCCCTATGTGCGCATCGCGCCGGGGCTGGATCTGGATCGTTCAGCCTGGGTCGGCATGGATGACCGGCTGGCGGCCTATGAGATGACCAAGCACCTGATCGCGCTGGGCCATCGCGATATCGGCTTCATTATCGGCCATCCCGACCACGGCGCGTCGCACCTGCGCCACAAGGGTTTCATGGACGCCATGGCCGACAGCGGCCTGGCGGTGCGGCCCGAGCGGGTCGAGCAGGGGCATTTCTCGTTCCGCTCCGGCTTCGACGCCGCCGAGCGCTTGCTCAGCAGCGACGACCGGCCGACAGCCGTGTTCGCCAGCAATGACGACATGGCGCTGGGCGTCATGGCGGTGGCCAATCGCCTGCGCCTGAACGTGCCCGAAGCCCTGTCGATCGCCGGCTTCGACGACACGCCCGGCGCCAAGATCACCTGGCCGCAGCTGACCACCGTGCGCCAGCCGATCGCCGCCATGGCGGGGGCGGCGGCCGACATGCTGCTGACCGGCGTCGACTGGGAGGACGGTGAAACCCCGCCGTCCAAGCTGTTGGATTTCCAACTGGTCATCCGCGAGTCCACCGGCAAGGCGCCCGCCTAGCCGGCCCTCGCAAGGCGCAGCGAAGGTCCTTGGTTGACAGCGCTGTCTGATTGCGTTGTCATCCTACCAACCAAGAACGGCGCCCGTGAGGCGACGTCGGGAGGAAGCTGGAGTTCTCGACCTCATTTTCACGCCTCGCCGCGTTCGCGCGGCAGCCTGTCCGAGAGGACGGGACGGGCGAATTCGTCTTCTCGACGCGGTGAGCCTGCATCCGCCGCGTCGAGCCTTTTCATTTGCGGTCTCGTGACCGCCCGCTGCTCAACGGGAAGATCAATGCTCGCTCGCCGCCGCCTCGCCCATGCCTCGGTTCTCGCCCTTCTAGCGGCCGGAAGCCTCGCTGGAGCGGCCTTCGCCCAGGTGCCGTCCGCGGTGGCGCATCCGGAGCTGTGGCCCAAGGCGGCCAGCCCGGCGACCATCACCGACGCCAAGACCGAGGCCTTCATTACCGAGTTGATGAGCAAGATGAGCCTGGAGGAGAAGGTCGGCCAGACCATTCAGGCCGATGGCGCGTCGATCACGCCGGACGAGCTGCGCCACTATCCGCTGGGCTCGGTGGAGGCCGGCGGCAACACCGCGCCCGACGGCAATGACCGCGCCGCCGCCGCCCGCTGGGTGGAGTGGATCAAGGCCTATCGCGCCGTGGCGCTGGAGAAGCGCGAGGGTCACACCGCCATCCCGATCATCTTCGGCATCGACGCTGTCCACGGCCACAACAACGTCGTGGGCGCGACGATCTTCCCGCACAATGTCGGCCTGGGCGCGACGCGTGATCCCGACCTGATCCGCCGCATCGGCGAGGCGACGGCCGCCGAGGTCGCCTCGACCGGCGCCGACTGGACCTTCGGCCCCACCGTCGCTGTCCCGCGCGACGAGCGCTGGGGCCGAGCCTATGAGGGCTATGCCGAGGATCCTGAGGTCGTAAAGGCGTTCTCCGGTCCGATGACCCTGGGGCTGCAAGGCGTGCTGAAGGCTGGCCAGCCCCTGGCTTCCAACCACGTCGTCGGCTCGGCCAAGCACTTCCTGGCTGACGGCGGTACGCATGACGGCAAGGACCAGGGCGACGCTCAGATCTCGGAACAGGACCTCATCCGCCTGCACGCCCAGGGCTATCCGCCCGCCATCGACGCCGGCATCCTGACGGTGATGGTGTCGTTCTCAAGTTGGAACGGCGTCAAGCACACTGGCAACAAGAGCCTGCAGACCGACGTGCTGAAGGGGAAGATGGGCTTCCAGGGCTTCGTCGTCGGCGACTGGAACGCTCACGGCCAGGTCGAGGGCTGCACAAACACCAACTGTCCGCAGGCCTTCAACGCCGGCATGGACATGGTCATGGCGCCCGACAGCTGGAAGGGCCTGTTCGACAACACCTTGGCCCAGGTCAAGGCTGGCGTGATCCCGATGGCGCGGATCGACGACGCCGTGCGCCGCGTGCTGCGGGTCAAGGTCAAGGCGGGTCTCTTCGCCGACAAGCGTCCGCTGGAAGGCAGGTTCGAGCTGCTGGGCGCGCCCGAGCACCGGGCCGTCGCCCGCGAGGCGGTGCGCAAGTCGCTGGTGTTGCTGAAGAACCAGGGCGTTCTGCCGATCAAGAGTTCGGCCCGCGTGCTGGTGGCCGGCGACGGCGCCGACGACATCGGCAAGCAGGCCGGCGGCTGGACTCTGACCTGGCAAGGCACGGGCAACAAGAACAGCGACTTCCCGCATGGCCAATCGATCTATGCCGGCATCGCCGAGGCCGTGAAGGCCGGCGGGGGCTCCGCCGAGCTCGCCGTGGACGGCGCGTTCAAGACCAAGCCCGACGTCGCGGTCGTGGTGTTCGGGGAAAATCCGTATGCAGAGTTCCAAGGCGACGTCACCAACCTGGAATACCAGCCGGGCGACAAGACCGACCTGGCGCTCCTGAAGAAGCTCAAGGCCCAGGGCGTGCCGGTGGTGGCGGTGTTCTTGAGCGGCCGTCCGCTGTGGACCAATCCCGAGATCAACGCGGCCGACGCCTTCGTCGCGGCGTGGCTGCCTGGCAGCGAAGGCGGCGGGGTGGCCGACGTGCTGGTTGGGGACAAGGCCGGCAAGCCGCGCAACGACTTCACCGGCAAGCTCTCCTATTCCTGGCCCAAGCGCGCCAACCAGGTTCCGCTCAATCGCGGCGACGCCGGCTATGATCCGCAGTTCGCCTATGGCTATGGCCTCAGCTACGCCAAGCCGGCCAAGGTCGGTTTGCTGTCCGAAGACGCCGGCGTGGTTTCGGCGGCGGTGAACGTCGACCGCTACTTCATCGCCGGCCGCGCGCCGCCGCCCTGGACGCTGAACGTGGGCGGCGCGCTGTCGGTCAAGCCGATCGACGCGGGC
Source organism: Caulobacter sp. GW821-FHT10F06 (assembly GCF_058809215.1). Taxonomy (NCBI): domain Bacteria; kingdom Pseudomonadati; phylum Pseudomonadota; class Alphaproteobacteria; order Caulobacterales; family Caulobacteraceae; genus Caulobacter; species Caulobacter sp. GW821-FHT10F06. Next base: position 29,330 of record NZ_JBXASK010000010.1, read on the forward strand.
GCCCAGGAAAACGCTCGCCTGGCCGAGTGGAGCGGGCAGGGGCAAGGCGCGTTGTCTGTCCTGGGGCAGCCCGTCGACCTGTCTCGCCAGACCACCGGCGACATGGCGGTGATGCTCCGCTACCGGGTCGACGCGACCCCGGAGAAACCGGTTACCCTGGCGATCGCCTGTGGCGAATCCTGCGGGGCGGGGATAGACGTAACGTCAACTTTCTCAGGCGCGAAAATCGGCGAATGGCGTACGGCCAAGATCAAATTGTCCTGTTTCAAGGCGAAGGGCGCGGATATGGCGCACATTTCGTCCCCGTTCGCCCTGTCGACCTCCGGACGATTTGCTCTGGCCTTCACCGAAATCCGGCTGGCCTCCAACGAGGGCGACGCCGTCTGCCCCGCGCCATAGTTCAACAGCAAGGAGCGGCCGCATGATCCGCGCGCGTCGTTCCCGCATCGTCGCCACCATCGGTCCGGCCTCGAGCTCGCCGGAGATGATCATCACCCTGGCCAAGGCCGGCGCCGATGTCTTCCGCCTGAACTTCAGCCACGGCGCGCACGAGACTCACGCCGCCGTCTATGCCGCCATCCGCGCGGCCGAGGCTGTGGTCGGGCGGCCATTGGGCATCCTGGCCGACCTGCAAGGCCCCAAGCTGCGCGTCGGTAAGTTCGCTAACGGTCCGGTGCAGCTCCAGGCCGGTCAGGCGTTCCGCTTCGACGCCGATCCGACGCCGGGCGACGAAACCCGCGTGCACCTGCCGCACCCCGAGATCCTGACGGCCATGCGCCCTGGCGCGACCCTGCTGCTGGACGACGGCAAGCTGCGGATGGTCGTGACCGAGGCCGGCCCTGGCTATGCCGACACCACTGTGGTCAACGGCGGCAAGCTGTCCGAGCGCAAGGGCGTGGCCGTGCCCGACGTTGTCATTCCGATGTCGCCCCTGACGCCGAAGGACCGCGAGGACCTGGCCTTCGCCCTGCGCCTGGGCGTCGACTGGGTGGCCCTGTCGTTCGTGCAGGCTCCGGAAGACATGGCCGAGCTGCGCCGCATCGTCGAAGGCCGCGCCGCCGTGCTGGCCAAGATCGAGAAACCGCAGGCCCTGCAATGCCTGGGTGCGATCATGGACCTGTGCGATGGCGTCATGGTCGCGCGCGGCGACCTTGGCGTCGAAATGGCTCCCGAAGAAGTGCCGGTGGCCCAGAAGGTGATCCTGCGGGCGGCGCGTGAGCGCGGCATCCCAGTGATCGTCGCCACCCAGATGCTGGAATCCATGACCAACTCGCCGACCCCGACCCGGGCCGAGGCTTCCGACGTCGCCAACGCCGTCTATGAGGGCGCCGACGCGGTCATGCTGTCGGCGGAGTCCGCGGCCGGCGACTATCCCGAAGAGGCCGTGTCGATGATGAACCGCATCATCGAGCGGGTGGAGCGCGATCCGCGCTGGCCCGAGTTGATGCAGGCCGAGCAGAACCACGACGACGATGACGCCGACGTGCTGGTGGTGGCCGCCGCCGGCGCGGCCAAGGCTGGCTCGACCAAGTGCCTCGTGGCGTTCACGACGACCGGCGCGACGGCGCGGCGGCTGTCGCGCGAGCGGCCGTTGCAGCCGGTCCTGGCGCTGTCGCCGCAGATCAACGCCGTGCGCCGCATGACCCTGGTCTGGGGCGTGGAGCCGCGCGTCAGCGCTCAGCCCGACAGCCTGGAGGTGGTCACGACCGACGCCTCGACCAAAGCGCTCGAACTGGGTCTGGTCGGACCGGGCGAGCGGCTGTTGGTTGTGGCCGGAACTCCGTTCGGCGCGCCTGGCGCGGCCAACCTGCTGCGGCTGGCCCACGCGCCCCTGCCGGTGCGCAAGCGCTAGGCGAAGGGCGTCGGCAACAGCCGTTCGTAGCCGCGCCTGACCGCGCCGTAGCACTCGCAGGTCATCGCCTCCAGGCCCGCGCGGTCGAGGATGTCGACCACGCCGCGCCGATAGCGGATAAGGCCCTTGGCCTGCAGCGAACCGGCGACGGCGGTGACCGTCGTGCGCTGAACGCCCAGCATGTCGGCCAGGAATTCCTGCGTCAGCTGCACCGTGTCGGCGTCGATCCGATCCCGGAACGAGAGCAACCAGCGGCAAAAGCGCGCCTCGACGGCGTGCAGCGCGTTGCAGGCCACCGATTGGATCGCATGGCCGAACAGCGCCTCGTTGTGGCGGTCGATCAGGCCGCGCAACACCGGCGCGCGAGGGCTGAGGTCGTGCAGCAGGTTCGCGCCGATGCGCGAGGCCATGCCCGGCGCCTGGACGATGGCGCGGCTCAGAGACTGCCGCGGGGCGACGGCCGCCATGATCCCCAGCGCGCCTTCGCGGCCGATGGCGGCGCACTCGATCGCCGCGCCGTTCTCCATCAACGTCATCAGAGAGATCACGCCGTCATGCGGGAAATAGACGGTCTCGATCCGATCGCCCGGATCGTAGAGCAAACGTCCGCGCTCCAGCTCGACAGGCGAGAGGTGAGGCGACAGCAGTGCGAATTCGTCGAATGGCAGCGCCAGGAGCAGACGGTTCTTCAAGGGGTGCTTTGGCCCTGTCATGGGAATCGAACGCCGTCTCCACGGCAAGGGTTGCAAGCTATAGGTTGGAAGCTTCGCTGGCGCCGTCGAGTAGCCGACACAATCCAGTTGACTCGAAGGTAAATTCAGATCGGTTGAGGCGAGGCATCTGTTGCCTCGAAGATTACATCTTTTGCCACTATGTCGACTTCCCGACTAATATTGCCTGTGTAGCCAAATCATTGAGAAGCAGAGGCTGGACTCCAGACATTCGAAAGGCCGCCCGACCCAAGGTCGAGCGGCCTCTGGACGGACCGATGCGTCGGTCGATCAGTTCAGGTCGAGATGCTTTTGCGTGCCCACGTCGGGGATCGAACCGCTGATGTTGGCCTTGGCGATCTCCCAGGCCAGGCGCACCGCGCCGCCCTTGGAGATCCACACCTCGGCGTCGGCGACGTCGAAGCGCAGCAGGGTCAGGTTCGGGTCGTCCTTGCCGTCCGGGTACCAGGCGGCGACCATCGGGTTCCAGTAGCGATCGATGCGGCTTTGGTCGCGCGCTTCGGTCAGCGCGCCGCCGACGCAGGCCTGGAAATCCTGATCCTTGGACTGCACGACGAACATGGCCTGGTCTTCGCCGTTGCCGACGGCGGTGGTCAGGTCGGCGTCGTTGCGGATGAAGAACCAGATCGCGCCCTCATCGGGTTCGGCGAAGGCGGTCATCGGCTGGAAGTGCTGGCGGGCGTCGGCGAGGCCGAGCATGCCGAAGCGCGTCTGCTCGATCTCTTTCCACAGGCGGCGCTCGGCCGTGTCGTCATTGACGTCTGGCATGGGGTTCTTCCTTGCGATTGGGGAATCGCAGGGAAGAACCGATAGCGAAGGCGGTGGTTCCGACGCTCCAGGTCCGATATCCGGGGTAGGATCGGACCCGCCATGCGCGCTTGCTCCGCCCTGGGCGGGCCAGTCCGGAGCAAACCTCGAGGGCGTTAGCGCGGCTTGGCGAAGGCCGAGGACATCCAGCCGCGCGCGCCGTTTTCGTCGTCGACTTCCATCCACACGCCGTTGCGGGCCCCGGTCGGATAGAGCGCGCCGCCGTTCTTCACATTGCCGACGATCGCCGCCGTCGGCGCGGCCGAGGCGCGCAGCGGCACGTCCTGGGTGGCCGACAGCGCGGCCGGCGAGCCGGAAGAGGCGGTGGTCGTGGTGGTCACCGACATCGAAGCGGGCGTGATCGCCGGCGTCGCGCCGCAGCCCTTGCCCTGATAGAGGCCGGCCATGATCGCGCGGCGCTGCTGGGCGATCTGGATGGCCTGGGCGCCTTCCTGGGCCTTGTTGGCGGCGGCGGTCTGGGCGGCGTTGGAGGCCATGGCGGCGAACCGGCCCAGGCCCGGCATGCGGGCGAGGGCGCCGCTGCGCAGGGCCGCCTCGACCCCGATGGTGGCTCCCAGATTGGCGGCGCGCGCCGTGCCGTCGGCGCTGGCCATGGTGGCGTTGGCCGCGCCCATGGCCTGCTCCATGCGTGCGATCTCGCCGGTGAGCTGCTCGCAGCTCATCGCTCCGTCCATCGGCGTGGTGATCTGCAGACCCTGAGCGCCGGCCTGGCCGGCCGCCGTCATCGCGCCGATCAGCGCCAGGCCCGTGATGATCTGCTTTGTGGTGGTGTTCATGGTTCAGCTCCCCGGTCGTTGCTGAACGACGGTATTTGGGGCGCTTGAGGCCGCCCATCCCCTGTTCAGGGGGGATGGGCGGGTTGGATCAGATCAGAAGCCTTGCAGGCTGGCGTAGCGATCGCGGTGGAACGACGCGCCGCCGAACAGGGCCTCGGCCACCCGCGCGCGCTTCATGTAGAGGCCCGCGTCATGAGCGTCGGTCATGCCGATGCCCCCGTGCATCTGGACCATCTCGTTGGAGGCCAGGTGCAGAACCTCGCTGGCCTTGGCCTTTGACAGCGAAGCCAGGGCGCGGGTGTCGCCGCCGGCGTCCAGGGCTTCCAGGGCGGCCTCGACGCAAGAGCGGGTGGTCTCCAGGTCGGTGAACCACTTGGCCGCGCGATGTTGTAAGGCCTGGAACGTGCCGATCACCTGACCGAACTGTGTGCGGGTCTTCAGGTACTCCAGCGTGATATCGAAGGCGGCATTGGCCGTGCCCAGCATCTCCGCGGCCAGACCGATATAGGCGCGGTCCAGAACAGGCTCGAGCACCGCCCAGCCCTTGTCGACCTCGCCCAGCACGGCGTCGGCTCCGACCTTCACGTCCGCGAAGATGATCCTGGCCGCGCCGCGCGAGTCGGCCAGCGCCAGGTGGGTGCGGGTGACGCCGGCCGCGTCGCCAGCGACGAGGAACACGGTCAGGCCGTCGCTGTCGCCCGGTTGGCCGCTGGTGCGGGCCGCGACGATCAGCAGGTCGGCGGCCTCGCCGTCGATGACGAAGGTCTTCTCGCCGTTCAGCACGAACCCGTCGCCGGACTGGGTCGCGGAGAGCGCGGTCTTCAGCGGCGCATGGTGCGAGTGCTCGTCGATCGCCAGGGTGGCGACCGCGTCGCCCAGGGCGATCTTGTCCAGCCAGGCCGCCTTCTGGGCGTCCGTGCCCGCAAGGGTCAGCGCCGAGGCCGAGATCAGGGCGGTCGACAGCAGGGGGGAGGCGACCAGGTTGCGACCGGTCTCTTCCAGCACCAGGCCCAGGCCCAGATAGCCGAAGGCCGAACCGTTGTGCTCTTCGGGCACGATCACGCCCGCCCATCCCATCTGGCCCATCTCGGACCAGGCGGCGGGGTCGAAGCTCGCGCCGGACTTGCCGTCGCGCAGTTTGCGCAGCGCTCCGACGGGGGCGCTGTCGGTGGTCCAGCCCTTGGCCGCGTCGCGTAGCATGCTCTGTTCTTCGGTCAGGACGGCCATGTCAGGCGTGCTCCCTCGATTGATGTTGGACGGCCCAGTCGAGGGCCTGTTCGAGACGGTCGTTGCCCCAGAAGAGCTCGCCGTCGGCGGTGACGAAACTGGGCGCGCCGAACACGCCCTGGCGGCGAGCCTCGGCGACGTGGTCTTTCAGCCTGGCCTTGACTGTATCGCTCTGGGCGGCTGCCAGGACGTGGTCCGGACCCGCGCCGACGGCCTCGATCAGCGGCGCCAGAACGGCGGGATCGCTGATGTCCAGGTCATCGACGAAATTGGCCTGGTAGACCGCCTGGCTGAAGGCCGGCGTCCAGCCGTCCTCCAGCCCGACGATGGCGATCCGCGCCGCGAGCAGGCCGTTGCGCGGGAACTGGCTGGGACGAACCAGCGGCAGGCCCTCGCGATCGCAGATCCGCTCCATGTCGCGCCACATATAGGCGCCCTTGACCGGATAGGTGTTGAACGGGCTGTCGGTCAGGCCCTGCTGCTCGTGGAACAACGGCCCGATGATCAGGGGCCGCCACGCGACGGCCACCCCCGCCTCGGCGGCCAGACGCTCGACGCGCATGGCCGCCGGATAGGAGTAGGTCGAGGCGAACTCGTACCAGAAAGTCAGCATCGGCTACTGGTGGTCCAGCAGGCCGAGCACGCGCTTGGCCACGACGTTGAGGTTGACCTCGCTGGTGCCGCCCTCGATCGAGTTGCCCTTCGAGCGCAGCATGCCGCGCGTGACCGTCAGCTCGTCCTTGGTGAAGCCTTCGCCCTCCCAGCCCAGGCCCTGCAGGCCCATGGCCTCGACCATCAGCTCGTAGCGTTCCTGATTCATCTTGGCGGCGGCGTATTTGATGATCGAGACGGCGGCGCTGGGGCCCTTGCCGGTCTTGGACTCCTGCTCGGCGCGGCGCACGGTCAGCATGAAGGCGTGGGCGTCCATGCGGTGGGCCGAGATGCGGGCGCGCAGGTCGCCGTCGTCCAGCTTGCCTTTCGAGTCGACGCCGACCTCCTTCTTGGCCACGTCCACGAGGTCCAGCCCGCCGCCGCCGCCAAAGCCCGAGGCGGAGATATTCTGGCGCTCGTACTGGAGGAGGCGCTTGGCGATGTCCCAGCCGCCGTTCAGCTTGCCGACCAGCTGCTCCTTGGGGACCTTCACATTGTCGAAGAAGGTCTCGCAGAACGGCGAAGAGCCGCTGATCAGCTTGATCGGACGGGCCTCGACGCCGGGCGTGGTCATGTCGAACAGCACGAAAGAGATGCCCTCGTGCTTCTTGGTCGTGTCGGTGCGCACCAGGCAGAAGATCCAGTCGGCCTGGTCGGCGTAGCTGGTCCACACCTTCTGGCCGTTGATCAGATAATGGTCGCCCTTGTCCTTGCACTTGGTTTGCAAGCTCGCGAGATCCGAGCCCGCGCCGGGCTCCGAATAGCCCTGGCACCAGCGGGTCTCGCCGCGCACGATCTCCGGCAGGAAGCGCTTCTTCTGCTCCTCGGTGGCGTATTCCAGCAGCACCGGACCCAGCATCCAGATCCCGAAGCTCATCAGGGCCGGGCGAGCCTTGAGGCGGCGCAGCTCCTGCTCCAGCACCTTGGCCTGCTCCTTGGAGAGCCCGCCGCCGCCATACTCCTTGGGCCAGGTCGGGGCGGTCCAGCCGCGCTCGCCCATGCGGTCCAGCCAAAGCTTGGCGTCGGGGTTCTTCCAGACCGCCTTCTTGCCGCCCCAGGGCGCGTCGTCCTCGCCCATCGGCGCGTTCAGCGATTTGGGATAGTTGGTCTCCAGCCAGGCGCGGGTCTCGGCGCGGAACGTGTCGAGCTCGGTTCCCCCGAAGTCGGCCATGGTCGTCTCTCCCTTGGGATCTTCATCTTCGACGTCTCTTCGGCGTCGCTCCTTGCCAGAGTACGCGACGCGGCGCGGTGGGCAAGTCGATTCAAACGTTCGTTTATCGCAAGGCGCGCGACCCGATCGCCGGTTCCGGCGTATAGAAAGGACAACCGTGGGATCCCGCAGGGATTCGCCGTTCCGGGATCTTGATGTCCGCGCCTCAACTCCGACCCGCGGCGCTCGCGATCGCGCCGACCCTGGCGGCGATCCTGGCCGCGTCTTCCGGCGTCATGCTGCTGGCCTCGGGCGCGACGCCGTCGGAGCCGACGCGTTTCGCCCTGCTTCTGGCCTTCGCCCCAGACCTGCTGATCGAGATCAGCCACTTCGTCTCGTCGATCCTGGGCCTGGTGCTGCTGCTGCTGGCCTTCGGCCTGCGCTCGCGGCTGGACGGCGCCTGGTGGGCGGCGGTGATCTCCCTGGCGGCCGCCGCGCTGCTGGCGATCTTCAAGGGGCTGAACTGGGAAGAGACGGCGCTGCTGACCGTCTGTTTCGGACTGATCGTGCCGTTCCACGAAGCCTTCCATCGCAAGGCGGCGCTCTTCCGGATGGAAATCACGCCCGGCTGGCTGCTGTCGGCCGCCGCTGCCTTGGCGGGGGTCGCGCTCTGCGGCTGGTGGACCTTTCATCACACCGAATATGCCGACAAATCCTGGATGCGGGTGATGGGCGACCAGGACGCGGCGCGGGCCATCCGCTCATCCGCCGCCGCCGCCATCTTGCTGCTGGCCATCGGCGTCTGGCGCCTGATCTCCACGCCCGCCACGCCGGCGGTGGTCGACGACACCGATCCGGAGTTCGACCGTGTCCGCGCGATCCTGGCCAAGGCCGAGGACGCCGAGCCGGGCTCGAACCTGGCCCTGCTGGGCGACAAGCGCTTCCTGTTCTCGGCCTCGGGCGAGACCTTCCTGATGTTCGGCGTGCGCGGACGCTCCTGGATCGCGCTCGGCCCGCCGGTCGGCCGTCGCGACGAGCGCATGGAACTGTTCTGGCGCTTCCGCGAACTGGCCGACGCCCACGCGGCGCGGGCCGGCTTCTACGCCCTGGGTCCTGACGACCTGCCCGACAGCGTCGACCTGGGCCTGGCCATCCAGAAGACCGGCGAAAGCGCCGCTGTGCCGTTGGAGGCCTTCTCGATGGCCGGCCGACGTCGCGAGGTGCTGCGCCGCAACTGGCGCAAGGCCGGCGAGGGCGGGGCGGCGTTCGAAGTCCTGCCCATCGGCGGCGCTGTCGAACTGATGGACGAGTTCAAGGCGATCTCCGACGCCTGGCTCGGCCACCATGCCGGCGGCGAGAAGAGCTTCTCGATGGGCGGCTTCGATCCGCGCTACGTCGCCGAGTTCCCGGTCGCCTTGGTGCGGTCGGAAGGCAAGATCGTCGCCTTCGCCACGCTGTGGACCACAGCGCACAAGGCCGCGTTCTCTATGGACCTGATGCGCTACTCCGACGACGCGCCCAAGAACGTCATGGACTACCTGTTCGTCGAGCTTCTGCAGTGGGGCAAGGACGAGGGCTACCAGGCGTTCGAGTTCGGCATGGCCCCGCTGGCCGGTCTGGAGGATCGTCCGCTGGCCCCGATCATGTCGCGCGTGGGCCGTCTGCTCTATGAGCGGGGAGAAGAGATCTACAATTTCCAGGGCGTTCGTCGCTACAAGGACAAATACGACCCTGTCTGGCAGCCGCGCTATATTGCCGCGCCGCACAAGTGGGCGATCCCTTTTCTGCTCGCCGACATCGGTTTGCTGTCTTCCGGCGGCGTCAGTGGGCTTGCCAAGCGGCCAAAACGGGCCGCGACCTAATAACGCGTCTGGTTACCCGTCTGCAGGCCCAGAAGGTTCAGCAGATGCACCGTCAGCAGCATGATCGCCACCGCGCAAAGCATCATCAGCGGGCGCCATGGCATGAGGCGCGGGCCCTTTAACACATTGGGCGGGCGCGCTCCGCGCCATCCGCAGAACACGGCCAGCGCCAGCAGGATGATCAGGGCCGTGACAGTGAAGGAGACGTCCATGGCCTCTCAATGGCCTGCGACAATCGGTCTGGCAAATAGTTAACGCGCGTTAACCCTCTTGATTTTTAGGCGCGCTAAACATGGTTAAAGGTGTGTCCTGATTCCTCCCCTGATGAATCGCAAACCCACTACATTTAGCGATTTGGTCGCGTTTACACCCCAGGAATCGGTGACTAGCGTTGGTCCCCAAGTACGGGGAGAACGATTCGTATGACGGCCGCAGCGCCATGGAGCGTAAAGGGAATTGATCCCAAGGCACGGGAGGTCGCAAAGGACCTCGCGCGTCGCTCCGGCATGACGTTGGGCGAGTGGCTCAACCGCATGATCATCGAGGGCGAAGGGCAGGGCGGCGACGCTTCGGCCGCTGACGCCTTTGGCGGCGGCGCTCAGGATCGCGCGAACCGTCCCTATCTCCACATCGCCGGCGACGACGACGCGCCGCCCCGCATCGAGATCGCCGAGCACCCCGCCGACGAGGTTGGACGCGTGGCCTTGGCCCTCGATCGCCTGACCGACCGCATCGAGGCCGCCGAAGGCCGCTCCGCCGCCGCCATTTCGGGCATCGACCAATCCGTCCGCGGCGCGCTCACGCGATTGGCACAATCAGAACGTGAACAGATCGCCGTCGCCGCCCGTTTCGAAGGGGCTGTGGACGAGATCAAATCAGAACAGGCTCGCGCGGCCGAACGTCTGCGCCGTATCGACGCCGAAGCCGCTGGCCCGCGCTCGGCCGAGGCCCTGCGCGCCCTGGAAGGCGCGCTTGGCAAGGTGGCCGGCCATCTTTACGAAGGCGAAGCCCGCACCCGCGAGGCCATCGCCGCGCTCGAAGCCCGTCTCGACGCCCAGCCGGCCGCCCCCGCCGCCGATCCGACCGCCGTGGTCAACGAAGTCGTCGCTCGCCTGGGCGAACGCCTGGAAGCCGCCGAGACCCGCACCGCCGACGCCCTGCGCGAACTGGGCGCGTCGTTCTCCGCGCTCGACGGCCGTCTGAAGACGGTGGAAGGCGGCGGCGGCGCGACCGCCGATGTCCAGGAACGCCTCGACCAACTGGCCGGCGACCTGACCAAGCGCATGGAAGCCGCGCGCCTGGAAATGGCGACGAAGCTGCGTGACACCGCCGACGGCCGTTTCGATCGCATGGAGCGCAAGCTCGGCGAGATGGCCGCCCACGTGCAGGCTGCCGAGCAGCGCTCGGCCCAGGCCATCGAGCGCATGGGTCGTGAAGTCGTCGGCATGGCCGAAGCCTTCAACCGCCGCGTCCACGCCGCCGAGAGCCGCAACGCCGCCGCCATCGAGCAGGTGGGCGGCGAGGTCGCTCGCATCGCTTCGACCGTCGAGCACAAGCTGAACCGCGCCGACAGCGTCCAGGCCCAGGCCCTCGAGAAGCTGGGCGCCGAGATCGCCCGCATCACCGAGAAGCTGGCCGAGCGCATCGGCAACGCCGAGCGCCGCAACGCCCTGGCCATTGACGATGTCGGCGAGCAGGTCACCCGCGTCACCGACCGCCTCAACCAGCGCCAGGAGCGCTCGTCGCAGGAGCTGATCGACCGCATCCGCCAGAGCGAGGAGCGCACCGCGCGCATGCTCGACGAGGCCCGCGAGAAGATCGACACGCGCCTCAGCGACGCCCAGCGCAAGCTGGCCGAAATCCCGCCGGCCCCCGCGCCGGCGCCGGTCTCGCGCGCCTCGGTCTCGCCGTTCGAGACCGCCAGCTATTCCTTCGGCGGCGAGAGCGTCGTCGACGAGGACGTGTTCAACGCCCCGCCGCCGCCTGCGGCGCGCGCTCCGGCTCCCACTTTCGCCGCCGCTCCGGCCTTCGAAGTCGCAGCGTTCCCGGCCGTCGAGACCGAACCTCCCAGCTTCGACGACGACGACTACGAGGCCGCCGACGGTTTCGTCAGCCAGGCGCCGTCGGAAGCCGTCGAGAGCCATGAGCCAGCCTCCGACTTCGGCACGTTCTCGGCGCCCGAAGCTGATCCGGCCCGCCCGCTGTCGACCCGTGAAGTGATCGAGCAGGCCCGCGCCGCCGCGCGCGCCGCCGCGGCCATCGACGCCAAGGCCAAGAAGGACGGCAAGAAAGAGAAGTCCAAGGACAAGCCGGCGCGGACCTCGCTGTTCGCGGGCTTCGGCTCCAAGGCCTCAGCCAAGGCGCCCAAGCGCCGGGTGGGCTCGACCGTCGCCACCGCCTTCATGGTGTTCGGCGTGGCCGGCGCCATGGGCGCGGGCGTCGCGGGCCTGCTGCTGCCCGACCATGGCGAAAACCAGGTTCCCGATCGCGTCGCCCAGGCCATTGCCGGTCGCAAGTCCGACGTCGAGATCAAGACGGCCGAGGCCGACACGACGCCGGGCCTGCCCCGCGCCGCCGTCGCCCTGGCGCCGCAACTGATCGCTCCGGCCGCCGATGAGACCACGCCGCTGCCGCCGGCTCCGCCGCAAGAGAACGCTCAGGCGCTGTTCGACGAAGGCGTTCGCAAGATCGAGGCGAAGGATCGCTCCGGCGTCGAGATCATGCGCAAGGCCGCCAATCTCGGTCTGCCGCGCGCCCAGTTCTATCTCGGCAAGATGTACGAGATGGGCGAGGGCGGCGTGAAGAAGGACCTCGTCGAGGCCCGCCGCTGGACCGAACGCGCCGCCACCGCCGGTGACCCGCGCGCCATGCACAACCTGGCCCTTTTCTACTTCAAGGGCGAGGGCGGCCCCAAGAACTCGACCTCGGCTGCGAGCTGGTTCCGCAAGGCCGCCGACCAGGGTCTGGTCGACAGCCAGTTCAACCTCGCCCAGCTGTACGAAGGCGGCTGGGGCGTCAGCCAGAACCCGGCCGAGGCCTACAAGTGGTACGTGATCGCGGGCCGCGCCGGCGACGCCACCTCCAAGGCCCGCGCCACGGCCTTGCGTCCGCAGCTGACCGCGGAGGCTCAGCGCACCGCCGATCGCTCGGCCTTCGCGTTCCGTCCGCAGACCGTCACGGCCTCGGTGGCCGCTAACACGACCACCGCCGCTCCGGCGGGGCAGGCCAATCTGGGCACCGCCCAACGCGTGCTGTCGCAACTGGGCTACTACCAAGGTCCACGCGATGGCGTGGCGTCGCCGGCCCTGCGCATGGCCATCGCCGCCTATCAGCGCGACCAGGGCCTGCAATCGTCCGGCGCGCTGGACGGCGAAACCCTGAACAGGCTTTCGGTCTACGCGCGTTGACCGCGCGCTCGGGCGGCGGCAATCAAGAAGCCCCGCCCAAGCCGTTCGGTCCCTGACGCGTGCATCTCTACCTCCCCATCGCCGAAGTGTCGGTGAACGCGCTGCTGCTGGTGGCGCTGGGAGGCATGGTCGGCTTCATTTCCGGCCTGTTCGGCATCGGCGGCGGCTTCTTGATGACGCCCGTGCTGGTGTTCATGGGCATCCCGCCGGTAGTGGCCGTGGCCAGCGAGGCCAATCACGTCGCGGCCTCGTCCGTCTCCAGCGTCATCGCCTATAGCCGCAAGCGGGTCGTCGATTTCCGGATGGGCGGGGTGCTGGCCGCCGGCGGCGCGGTGGGCTCGTTCATCGGGGTCGAGGTGTTCCGCTGGCTGCGCCTGATCGGCCAGGCGGACCTGGCGGTTTCGCTGTCCTATCTCGTCTTCCTGGGGATCATCGGCGGGCTGATGCTGACCGAGTCGGTCGGGGCCATCCTGCGCCGCCGCCGAGGCCAGCCGCCCAAGCCCAGGCGCGAGCGGCGGCCGATGCTGCTGTACGCCCTGCCGTTCAAGGTCCGTTTCCCGCGCTCGCGGCTCTATATCAGCGTCATTCCGCCCATCGCCCTGGGAGTCTTCGTCGGCGTCTTGTCGGCGATCATGGGGGTGGGCGGCGGCTTCATCCTGGTGCCGGCGATGATCTATCTGCTGCGCATGCCCGCCTCGGTGGTGGTGGGGACCAGCCTGTTCCAGATCGTCATCACCACCTCCTTGACCAGCGTGCTGCAGGCCGGCCGCAACCAAACTGTCGACATCGTGCTGGCCACCCTGCTGCTGATCGGCGGCGTGGTCGGGGCGCAACTGGGCGCGCGGGCGTCGGGCCGGTTCCGTGCCGAGGAGATGCGAGCCCTGCTGGCGCTTCTGGTCCTTCTGGTGGGCTTGCGCATGGGGCTGAGCCTGTTCCTGACCCCGGACGAGCCCTTCGTGCTGATCAGCGGGGCGGCGCGATGATGCCTCTGGTCGAAGCGCCTCATCCCGTCTCCACCGCGGCGGTCTCGGCCGCCCTGACCGAGGCTGACGTCAAGGTCACCTCCGGCTTTCGCGGGGCGCGGATCGTGCTGTACGGCGCGGTCTTCGATCCCCAAGCCAGGCCCAGCGACGTGGTCGTCATCGTGCGGGGGCCTGACCAGCCGATCCGCATCGCCCGCAAGACCCAGGTCGCGGGCCTATGGCTGAACGGCCGGCCCGTGGTGTTCGAGGGCGCGCCGGGCTTCTACCGAGTCGCCTCGACCCGCCCCTTGAACGAGATCGCCGGTTTCGGGCCGCTTCGGCGCCTGGGCGCGGGATTGGAGCACCTCTCTATCGCCGCGCCCTTGGAACGTCGGGTCGAGACCCGCTACGGCGTTCGCGACGTGGTCGTCAGCCGCCTGGGCGCCGACTATCTCGACTGGCGACGGGCTGTGCTGCGCCTGAAGAGCCGTGCCGGTCTCTACGCCGCCGACCCGACGGGCGTGCGGTTTGTCGACAAGGACCTGTTCCGCGCCGGCATCGATCTCCCCGCCGAAGCGCCCATTGGACAGTACCAGGCGCGGATCATCCTCTTTCAGGATGGAAAACCGGTGTCGATCCGTGACAGAAGCCTTGTCGTCGAGAAGGTCGGGGCCGAACGGGCCCTGTACCTCTTCGCCAAAGATCGTCCGTGGACCTATGGGCTCGTCTCGGTAATAGTCGCGCTCGGGGCAGGGTGGGCCGCTTCGGTGGCCTTCCGGAGGAGTTGAGTCATGAGCGAACCCGTGGCGGATCGCGTACCGGCGCCGCCGGCGGTTTGGGTGTTCGGTCTTGCGACCCTGATTCCGTTCTTCGTCGCCTCAGGCGTCTTTTGCTATGGCCCGGCCAGCGCCCAGAGCGGCGCGCTCGTCTCGCTGCTGGCCTATTCGACCGCCATCGTCTCGTATTTCGGCGGCGTGCGGACCGGGCTCGAGATCGAAAATCCCAGCCCAAGATGGGTGGTCCTGGGTCTGTCGCTGCTGTTCCCGCTGGCCGGATTCGGCCTCCTGCTGGGAGAGCTTCGCTTCGAGCCGGCCTGGCAACTGTCGGGCTTCCTGCTGGTCTTCCTGCTGCAATGGGTCTGGGACGTGACGGACCATGACGGCCCGGCCTGGCGTCCCCGGATGCGGACCCTCCTGACCTCGGGCGCCGCCATCTCCCTGGCGTTCGCCCTCGAGCAAGCCCTGCACATGTAGCGTTGGAGCGCGACGCCCTCGCTTCTTCTCCAACCTCAGATTGCTCCCAGCACATGGGCGGCTGATAGTCCAAGGACCGTCGCCATCGCGTGGAGTTGCTGATGTCCCTCTTCGCTCTGTGGCTGATGGCGCAGGCCGCGGCGGGCCTCGATTGCGCCGCCTTCGCCGCACGCATGGCCGAGCCGGTCGCCATCTCGATGCAGGCGATCCCAGGTGAGGAGCTTGGTCTGAAGCTCGCCGCCCCTTCGCGTCAGGGACAGCCGCCCCTTTTTGAAGCCGGGCGGCTGATCTATCGGGGCTATGGGATCGCGATCCGCTCGTCCGATCCGCGTTTCGCGCAGATCGTCGTCGACGCGTCCCTTGGCGCTCATCACCCTTGTGGCGCAGGCTCCTTTGGCCCCTCGGGCTGGAACGCCTTCGACGCCCAGCCCTCGCGCTGGACGCTGAAGTTCCAGGCCGCGCCGCAGCCCGAGCCCGGCTCGCTGGTTGCAGCGAAGGTCGAGACGGCGCCCGTGCTGACCGGTTACACCGCCGGCGCAAGCTGGCCGCTGTTCGACAATGGCGGCCAAGTCTTCATTGGTCTGATGCATCCCGCCAGCGGCAAGCCGGAAACCGTCATCGTGGCCTTCCCATCACGGCAGGGTCTAGCGCCGGCGATCGTCCTGGCGCGGTTGGCGGGACGCTTCGAGGCCCTTTCAGTCACGCCGGGTCTGCACTCGCCGACCAACTACCTGAACCTCGAGGGCAAGGCCGACGGCGCGCTGTCGCGGGTTGTGCTTGAGGTCAGCGACGAGACCCGGCGTAGCCTGTTCGCCGAGACCGGATCAGTCCGGCCGTAGCGACCTCACGCCCACCGCATGCACGCGGCGCGTGCCCAGCGCCCCGGCCAGCAGGGGACCGGCGAACAGACACGAGAAGGCCTCGTCCAGCACATTAAGCCCGCCCGTGAAGGCTCCGAAGGCCGGCAGCACCAGGCGTTGGCCGTCGGTGACGAAACAGCGCCGTCGCACCGTCGCCCGACCGCTCGACACCTTTGCCGCCGGATGCAGGTGGCCCGCCACCTCGCCGGCCTGGGCTCCGGGCAGGGGCTCGTGCCTGAGGGTGAGGCCCAGGATCGAGGCTTCGTCGATCACCTCGCCGGGCAGGACGCGGGGGCCGTCCTCGTCGTGGTTGCCCACCGCCCAGACCAGCTCACGGCCTCGGGCCAGGCCGCGCAGGCGTTCGGCGTCGTCGGCGGCCAGCCGGCTCTCGCCGTCGCCGTCGTGGAAGCTGTCACCCAGGAAGACGACGCGGGCCGGCCGCAGGGCGCTGATCTCGCGGTCCAGCCGGTCCAGCGTCTCCCGGGTGTCGTAGGGCGGCAGCATCTGGCCGTGGCGCGAGGCGTAGCTGCTGCCCTTCTCGAAGTGCAGGTCGGCCACCACCAGGGTGCTCTCGACCTCCAGCCAGAGCGCGCCCGAGCCGCGCAGCATGACCTCGACGTTCGATAGCGCGATCCGCAGTCCGCCGCAGGCCGAGGATTGGAAACGGGTCAAGCCATGGCCTCCGCGATCAGGTCTTCCTCGGCCTCGGCCAGGATCATTTCGCCGGCCGCGTCGCCAGGAGCGCGCTCGCGGCCGATCTCCAGCATGATGGGCACGGCGAAGGGCGAGACGCGGTCCAGCCGCGCATGTTTGATATGGCCTTTCACACGGGCCAGCATGTCACCCAGCCGGGCCACGTCCAGCAGACCCGTCGCCGCATCCTGCCGGGCGCAGCGCAGCAGCAGGTGGTCGGGCTGGTGGCGGCGCAGCACGTCATAGATCAGGTCGGTCGAGAAGGTCACCTGCCGGCCCGACTTCTCCTCGCCGGGATAGCGCCGCTCGATCAGGCCGGCGATCAGGGCGCAGGCCTTGAAGGTGCGCTTCATCATGAAGCTCTCCTCCAGCCAGGATTCCAGGTCGTCGCCCAGCATGTCCTGGTCGAACAGTTCGTCCAGGTTGAGATCATCCATCGGCTTTATCGACCAGATGTTCAGGGCGTAGTCGTTGCAGACGAAACCCAGCGGACCGACCCCCAGGCGGTCCAGCCGGCGCGTCAGCAGCATGGCCAGGGTGGTGTGGGCCAGCCGTCCGTCGAAGGGATAGCAGACCAGGTGGTGACGCTTCCCGCGCGGGAAAGTCTCCAGCAGCATCTCGCCCTCTTCGGGAATGGCCGAGCGCACCTTCTGCCAGGCCATCCACTCCTGGACGTCACCGGGCAGGGCGGTCCATTCGCTTTCGTCGTGCATCATCTTGCGCACGCGGCTGGCCAGATAGGTCGACAGCGGGAATTTCGAGCCGCCCCAGCTGGGCATCTTCGGGTCGTCGTTGGGCGCGGGGCTGACGAAAGCGTCCGCGCCGGCCAAGCCGTTGAAGCGCCAGACCTGGCCGGCGAAGATGAAGGTGTCGCCTGGGGTCAGCTGCTCGAAATAGCCTTCCTCGGCCTCGCCGATCTTGCGACCGCCCATCCCCCGCTTGCCGCCGCCGACCTTTATGTTGATCGTGGCCGGTGAGACGATCGCTCCAACGTTCATGCGGTGGCGCTGCACGGTCTGGGCGTTGCGGGCGCGCCAGAGCCCGTCCGGCCCCGGCACGATGCGGCGAAACTTGTCGTAGGTCTTCAGCGCGTAGCCGCCGGTGGAGACGAAATCGACCACGGCCTCGAAATCCTCCCACGACAGGTCGGCATAGGGGCCGGCTGTGCGGATCTCGTCGTGCAGGGCGACCAAGTCGAAGGGTTCGGAGCAGGCGCAGCCCATGACGTGCTGGGCCAGCACGTCCAGCGTCCCGATGCGTTCGGGTTCGCCGTCGAGGTGGTTCTCGATGATGGCGTCGGCGGCGGCTCGGCACTCCAGCATCTCGAAACGGCTGGCGGGCACGAAGAGGGCGCGGCTGGGCTCGTCCAGGCGGTGATTGGCGCGGCCAATGCGCTGGACCATCCGCGAGGCGCCCTTGGGCGCGGCCAACTGGATCACCAGGTCGACGTCGCCCCAGTCGATGCCCATGTCCAGGGTGGAGGTGCAGACCACGGCCCGCAGCGCGCCCTTGGCCATGGCGCTCTCGACCTTGCGCCGCTGCTCGGCCGACAGGCTGCCGTGGTGAAGGGCGATCGGCAGGCCGTCGTCGTTCAGCTCCCACAGCTTCTGGAAGGCGAACTCGGCCTGGAAGCGGGTGTTGACGAAGATCAAGGCGGTCTGCGCGCCCTTGATGATCTCGTAGACCTCGGCCATGGCGTGCTCGGCAGTATGGCCGGCCCACGGCACGCGGCCGCCGGACACCAGCACCTCGACCACGGGCGGCGCGCCGCCGGAGCCCAGCACCAAGTCGACGCTGTCCTCGCCGCCGCGCCCCAGCCATCGCCGCACCAAGCCCGGATCGTCGACCGTCGCCGACAGTCCCACGCGTCGCAGGTTCGGCGCGAACTGCTGCAGCCGCGCCAGGTGCAGCGACAGCAGGTCGCCACGCTTGGACGGCCAGATGGCGTGTGCCTCGTCGATGATCACGCAGGCCAGATCGGCGAAGTATTCCCGCGCGCCTTCCCAGGCGCAGAACAGCGCCAGCTGCTCGGGGGTGGTCAGCAGGATGTCCGGCGGCTTCAGGCGCTGGCGGGCCTTGCGGCTCTCGCCGGTGTCGCCGGTGCGGCTTTCGGCGACGATCTTCAGGCCCATCTCGCGGATCGGCGTCATCAGATTGCGCTCGACGTCGACGGCCAGGGCCTTCAACGGCGAGATATAGAGGGTGTGGACGCCGGCCGGCGTGTTGCGCGGTGCGCGTTCCGACAGCTCGATCAGGCTGGGCAGGAAGCCCGCCAGGGTCTTGCCGCCGCCGGTCGGCGCGATCAGCAGGGCGCTATGGCCCTCTCGGGCCTTGGCGAGCATTTCCAGCTGATGAGGACGCGGCGCCCAGCCGCGTGCGGCGAACCAGTCCTGAAAGCGGGAAGGAAGGGCGTCGGCCGCGAGCATTGCTTATGGATATAGCATGTTCCCGTTCCGTTTCCAGAACCGCGCGAGGGGCGACGCGACATTCGCGTCTCAGGCTGCAACGCTTGACTGCTGTCGCGGGGCGGGAACAATCGCTGGAGTTGTCTGGGGCAGTTATGATTTCGAAGGTGCTCGCGGTCCTGCTGGGATTGGTCGCGGTTGGCGGGGAGGTCCCCGTTCAGGCGCGCCAGGTCGCGACATCGGCAACGATCGAAAAGACCGAGGACCATGTCTTCGCCGAACTCCTGGCGCGCGCGCGCGCCGGCGACGTTACGGCCTATGTCGATGTGGCCTTCCACTATCTCGACGACGAAGACGGCCAGCGCGACGTCAAGGAAGCGGCGCGCTGGCTGTCCGCCGGGGTCGCCGCCGGCGACGCCGAAGCGATGGTCGAGCTGGGCAATCTCTATTTCGATGGCGACGGCTTTCCAGAAGATCACCGCAAGGCGCTTGGCCTCTATAGGCGGGCCGCCGCCTTGGGCGACCTGGACGGGCTCTACAATGTCGGTGTCGTCTACCAGGGCGGGGGCGGGGTGAAGGCGGATCTGGCCGAGGCTATGCGGTGGTATCGCCGCGCGGCCGACGCCGGATCAGAGCTCGGCATGTTCGAGGTGGGCAACGCCTACCAGCACGGGCGAGGCGTCAGGGCCGACCTGCGCCAGGCGGTGTTCTGGTATCGGAAGGCCGTAGCGGCGGGTTCGACGGCGGCCATGAACGATCTGGGCGCGCTTTATTCCGCCGGCGACGGCGTGCCCCAGGACGACGCCGAGGCCCTGCGGCTGTTCACCGCCTCGGCCCGCAACGGCTCGGCCATCGCCATGGCCAATGTCGCGGTGGTGCATCACAACGGCGAGGGCGTGCCGATCGATTATGTGGAGGCCATTCGCTGGTATCAGCTGGCCGCCGACCACGGCTATCTGCCCGCATACTACCGCCTAGGCGCCATGTGCGAGACGGGCGAGGGCGTGCGCGCCGACAAGGATGTCGCCCTGGAGATGTATCGCCGGGCCGCCGAGAGCGACGACGCCGAACTGCGCCAGAGGGCCCAGAAGGCGATCGACCGGCTGGAGAACGGCGTCGAGGACGATCCGCGAGCGGTGTGACTTTGTTCGCATTCTGTTTCGCTCGCCAAGGTGCTAACAGACTCGCGTGACCGCCGCGCCGCCGACTCTCGATCTTGCTCCCGCTCTCGTCGTCCTGCCCGGGCCCCGCGCCGGCTATGCGGACGGCGACGGCGAAGGTCGTGTGCTGCGCGCGCCGGATGCTCGCGACCTTCTGGAACACGGCCCGGTCCTGGTCGCCCACGCGGCGATGACGGCCAAGCGGCTGAACATGCACGCGCCGTCCCGAAGCGGCCGCCTGTTCGATGTGCTGGAGCTCTACGCCTTCACCCGGCCCGCGACCTTCTGCGCGCCATCGGCGGTGGGCTTGGCCATGGCGTTGGGCCTGCCCGAGCCCAAGGGCGCGGCCGAACAGGCCGCCAGCCTACGCATCTCCGCCGACGCCTTGCTGCGCGAACTGCGCCTGACCCCCCAGCCCTCGCGCGAGGAGGCCTTGGCCGTCGCCGAGACCCTGGCCAAGGCCGGTTGGGCCTGGGGACCGGCGGCGATCGGCGCCTTGCGGTCTGTCGCGGTCGGCAACCAGTTCCGCAGCTCGGGCCTCGATGTGTGGTCGCGCATCGTGGAGTGGGAGGATCAGGCCCCGGTCGGCGAGTCCGGCACGCGGCCCATCGATCCCGACCGGGTGGCCGAGCGGCTGACCGAACTGCTGCAGCGCTCGGGCCTCGACGAGGTGCGCGAGGCCCAGGCCATCTTCGCCCGCGAGGCGGCCTTCGCCTTCCAGCCGCGCGATCGCGAAGGCGAGCCGCGCATGATGCTGGCCGAGGCTGGCACCGGGGTCGGCAAGACCTTGGGCTATCTGGCCCCGGCCTCGCTGTGGGCTGAGGCCAATGGTCCGTCGGTGTGGATCAGCACCTACACCCGCGCCCTGCAGCGCCAGATCGAGCGCGAGAGCCAGTCGATCTATCCCGACCCCGCCGTCCGCGCCCGCAAGGCCGTGGTCCGCAAGGGACGCGAGAACTACATCTGCCTGCTGAACTTCCAGGAGCAGATCAACGGCGCCCAGTTGGGCAATGGCGACCTGATCGGCCTGGCCCTGACCGCGCGTTGGGCCCGCGCCACCCGCGACGGCGACATGACCGGCGGCGACTTTCCCGCCTGGCTGCCGACCCTGTTCGCCATCGCGCCGTCGATGCAGGCCAGCCCGGCCAACCTGGTCGACCGACGCGGCGAGTGCGTCCATGCCGGCTGCCAGCACTATCGCATCTGCTACATCGAAAAGGCCGTTCGGGCGTCCAAGCGCGCCGACATCGTCATCGCCAACCACGCCCTGGTGCTGACCCAGGCCGCCTTTGACGGCGCGCGGGCGGCGCGGGGCCTGAAGGGCGACAACGAGACCACCTCGGTCAAGCGGGTGGTGTTCGACGAGGGTCACCACCTGTTCGACGCCGCCGACAGCGCCTTCTCGGCCGCCCTGTCCGGCGCGGAGGCCGCCGAGCTACGCCGCTGGATCCGCGGTCCTGAAGGGCGCGGTCGGCGGGGCCGGGGGCTGGAGGCGCGTCTGCTGGACATCCTGGGCGACCGCGAGGGCGCGCGTCAGGCCCTGACCGCTGTGCTGCACGCCGCCGCCGCCTTGCCGGGCGAGGGTTGGTCGGGCCGCATTGCGCCGCCGGACGGCCAGGTCAATCCGATCGGGCCGATCGAGAACTATCTGGTCGCGGTGATCGAGCAGCTCCGGGCCCGCAGCGGCGAGCGTGGCGGCGCGGCCGAGCAGGGGCTGCAATGCGCGGCGCGTCCGGCCGTCGATCTGGTCCGCGAACGCGCCGGCGAGGCCGCTCGCGCCTTGGCCGGGGTCGAGGCTCCGCTGCTGGCCCTGGCCCGCCAGCTGGAGGACGTGCTCGATGAGGACGCCGAACACCTGGGAACCTCCGAGCGCGCCCGCATCGAGGGCGCGCTGCGCGGGCTGGACCGCCGGGCCCGCATGACTCTGCCCGCCTGGCGCTCGATCCTGAAGGCCATCGACGAGGACGCCGAGGACGACCCCGAGTTCGTCGACTGGTTCGAGGCCACCTTCCTCTATGGCCGCGTGGTCGACGCCGCGTGCCGTCGCCACTGGGTGGATCCCACCGAGCCTCTGCGAGCGGCGGTTCTGTCGCCAGCCCACGGCGTGCTGGTGACCAGCGCCACCCTGGCCGATCCGGCCCTGGAGGATCCCTTCGCCCTGGCCGAGATGCGCACCGGCGCGGCGCGGATGCCGCAATCGCCCAAGGTGCTGCGGCTGGTTTCGCCCTTCGACTACGAGAAGAACGCTCGAGCCTTCGTTGTCACCGACGTCAACAAGGAAGACGCTCGCCAGGTCTCGGCGGCGATGCGCGAGCTGTTCCTGGCGGCCGGCGGCGGCGGGCTGGGGCTTTTCACCGCCATCCGGCGGCTGAAGGCCGTGCATGAGAAGATCGCCGCGCCCCTGGCCGACCAGGGCCTAGCCCTCTACGCCCAGCACGTCGATCCGCTGGAAGCCGGCGCGCTGGTCGACATCTTCCGGGCGGAGGAAGACGCCTGCCTGCTGGGCACCGACGCCATCCGCGACGGCGTCGACGTGCCGGGGCGGTCCTTGCGCCTGCTGGTCTTCGATCGGGTGCCGTGGCCGCGCCCCGACATCCTGCACAAGGCCCGCCGGGCGCGTTTCGGCGGCAAGGGCTATGACGACTCCACCGCCCGGGCCCGCATCAGCCAGGCCTTCGGTCGCCTGATCCGCCGCGCCGACGACAGAGGCGTGTTCGTGATGCTGGACGCCGCCGCGCCGACACGGCTGTTTTCGGGCCTGCCCGAAGGGATCACGATCGAACGGTTGTCCCTGGTGGAGGTTATCGAGGCCACCGCCGCATTTTTGTCCAAGGATCAAGGCTAAGAGCCTGAATTCAAATGTTCCTTCCCGAGCGAAGGGCGGTCGGGAGAGGCGTGTGTTCCGAGTTTCTGGCGTGGTTTTGGCGGCGGCGCTGTTGGCGTCGGGTCCGGCGATGGCCGATGAGTTCGTGCGTGACGACTGTCGCTCGGTGGTCCTGCCCAGCGGCGTTCTGCGTTACGACACGGCCGAGCATGCGCGCTGGTACAAGCGGTTCTGGACCGGGGCCTGCGATGACCTGAAGTTCTGTATCCCCGGTTCGCCCAACTGGAACGACATCGTCGGCAAGCTGCTGGTCAAGGGCGGTCCTTCAGAGCGCGCCGCGCTGCTGCCCAAGGCGTGCCGCCTGGGTCAGCTGATCGGCCTGGACTGGTCGCGCGAAAAGAAGATCAAGCACATCCACACGGCGGACCTGAAGGTCTTCAACACCATGCTGGAGGCTGCCGGCGATCCTCTGCGCGGAGTCGAGCAGGTCGAGGCCAAGGCCAAGGCGATGGTGGCGGCGCGCTGACTCAAAGCCGTCGAATTTCCGCAATCAACCGAGTCTAGAAGACGCGCGGGGGCTTGAGTTCCAGGAGCGTACCCGATGACCAAACCCGCCCATCCGGCCGACCCCGCGATCGACGAGGGGGCCGCGCCCGCCCAGACCTATTCGGCGCGCGCCCTGGTGCGGGCCGTGCGCTGGCGCAGCGGCCTGTCGCAGGGCGAATTCGCGCGCGCCTTTCATATCGACGCGGATCTGCTGGTCGCTCTCGAGCACGGCGAGGCGCGGGCCGATGCGGCTCTGACCGCCTATCTGCGGGTGATCGACCATGCGCCCGACACAGTACGCGAGGCGCTGGACCGCGCGGGGCTCTAGCTGCCTGTCCCCTCACGGGGTTGATCGGACTAATTACGCATGTAGTCTAATTACATGCGTAATCTAGAAGTTCGCCCATGAAGCGCTCGGTACAGAAGCGCGTCCGCACGGCGACCGAGCGGGCGATCGACCTGATCGCCGTCGGGGGTCTGGTGTTCGGCCTGTGCGTCTTCGTCCGCGACGTGGCGCTGCAGGAGATCGCCAACCCGCCGGTGATCCGGCCGAGGCTGCCCGCCACGGCGGCGGGCCGCGCCACGGTCCATCAGGCCTGGGTGACGGAGCGGCCAAATCTGGCGGCGAGGTTGCGGCAGCAGAGGCTGGAGCTGGGCGCGGTCTGGGCGACGCGCGACGGGCGGATCTGCGGCCTGGTGAACGGCTGGGGCAGTTTCGGCGGCCTGACCGGCATGGTGCGGTTCTATACCGATGGCGACGGCGTCGCCTTCTCGGTCGATCCGCCCAGCGATTTCTACAATGTCTGGCGTGATTGCCAGGCCGACCACTGGCAGACGCTGCACGAAGGCTCCGAGAATCCGGGCTTCTGCGCGACCAAGCTGGGCCGTCGACGGTGTCACGAGATCTTCGGGTACGGGTCGGGCCGCCTGGCTCCGGCCATGATGGCCGCCTCCAAGACCGCCTGGGCTCCGTATCTCCTTGTGGCGCGCATCGGCGTCGCGATGGACGACCGGCATGACCCAGCATTGGACGGGGGCGTTCACAGGCCTGACCTTGGCGATGGCTCTGACCGGAGGCGCCCAGTCATACCCGCTCTCGTCAAAGGCCCAGGCGGCCCTGATGCGGGGCGAGGCCTATGCAGAGGTGTCGCCTGATCCCGATGGCGTATCGGGGCGGGTGAGGGCGGTGGTCGACATCGACGCTCCGCCCGACAAGGTCTGGGCGGTGATGACCGACTGCGCCACGGCGGGAAAGCTGATGACCAATCTGTCCAGCTGCAAGGTGCTGTCGGGCGATCAGAGGCGAGGCTGGGACGTGCGCGAGCACATCACCCGCCGCAACCTGATCTTCCCAGGCATGCGCATCGTGTTCCGCTCCGACTATGAGCCGGTCAGCCGCATCCGCTTCAAGCTGGTGGAAGGCGACCTGAAGGTCGAGCAAGGCGAGTGGCGGTTGCAGGCGCTGCCGGACGGGCAGGGCACCCGCGTGTTCTACGACAATCGCCTGGCCGTGGACTGGCCAGTTCCGAAGGCGATGATGCGCGAAGCCCTGCGGAAAGACACGCCCAAGGTCCTTGGCAATCTTCGGCGTGCCTGCGAGGGAGGCTAAGGCGGGCTTCGTGGCCTTGCGGTCATGGGCGGAAATCGCGCCGCAATCCTAAGTCGCTTTGGCCTGACCAAGATGTCTGGCCACTCGCAAATTGGCATTACCAATCGTTGACAGACTCTCTGATTGGTCCGATAACTCGCCCATAAACGGCGCCAGAGCAGGTGCGCCGGGGGGAGGTCGTTATGAAATTTGATTACAATACCGTCGCATTGCGAACCGCGTTGCTGGCGTCTTGCGCCGCCGTCGCCATGGGGACGAGCGCCTACGCTCAGACGGCTGCGGCTGCGCCCGAACCCCAGACGGTCGACGCCGTCGTGGTGACCGGTTTCCGCCAAGCCTACGCCAACGCCATCTCGACCAAACGCGAGACCTTGGAGATCTCCGACGGCATTTCGTCGGACGGCCTGGGCCGCTTCCCCGACCTGAACGTCGGCGAAGCCATCCAGCGCATCCCGGGCGTGCAGATCAACCGCGAGGCCGACAGCCGCAACGCCACGATCAGCCTGCGTGGCCTGCCGGGCTCGTTCGCCCGCACCACCCTGAACGGCGGCGCCTTCGCCGATCCGATCCTGAACGGCTCGACCCCGCTGGGCGCCTTCAACTCGGACATCTTCACCGCGATCAACGTCATCAAGTCGCCGTCGGCGTCCAATCTGGCCGGCGGCCTCTCAGGCAATATCGACCTGCGCATCAACCCGGCGCTGGCCCGTAAGGACGGCGGCTTCGCCAAGATCTCGTACGAATACAACGAACTGGGCGGCCTGGGCAGCCCGCAAGCCTCGATGGGCTATAACAAGCACCTGACCGACGACTTCGCCGTGTTCGGCGTGGTGGCCTGGAAGGACGAGAAGTTCCGCCGCGACTCTATCACGGTCAATTCATGGGCCAACCGCCTGGGCTCGATCCAGGTCGGCAACCAGAAGGTCCCCGGTCAGAACCCCGTCTATGACGCCCTGATCGCGGCTAATCCGGGCGGCGTCTATTATCCGAGCCAGACCCGCCAACTGGTGAAGTTCAACCGCGGAACCACCCTGTCGGCCGCGACCGGCTTCGAATGGCGCATCAACGACGAGTGGAAGCTCGGCACCAACGGCTTCATCACCAAGCGCAAGCTGGATGAGGCGACCAATAACCTGCTATATATCGACGCCGGTGGCGGGCAGGGCACCAATACCGCCCTGACGGCGACCTCGGCCGTGGCCCACATCACCGACATCGGCACGCCCTATATCGTGCAGACGCCGAACGGCCCGCGCGCCTACATCAACAAGTTCTCGGCCGAGAACATCAACACCTTCGACTCGGTGCGCTCCGAACCGGCCGAGAACTCGACCTGGGCCATCAACCCGACCCTGGAGTTCAAGGGCGACGTCTGGAAGGCCACCGCCAACCTGACCATCTCGCGCGCCAAGGCCCAGGCCAACCAGATCGAGCTGGACGTCGTCCAGAACCCCTATCGCAACCTCGGCGCGGGCGGGCTGAACGGCATCACCACCTCGGTGTTCCTGGGCGGCACGGACCTGGCCAACTACGCGGCGACCCTCAACACCCCGCACGCGACCCACCTGCCGACCGGCGGCTTCACCATCCCCGCGACCGCCACGGCCGCGACTCAAGCCGGCGCGGTGATGCCCGGCCAGGCGGCCACCGTCGCGGCCGACCGCTTTGGCGTCACCGGCACCAACGGCAACGCCGACAACACGCTGGATTCGTTCCAAGTCGACTTCGACCGCACGCTGGACAGCTCGATCCTGACCAACCTGCAGTTCGGCGGCCGGGCCGAGCACAACAAGTTCACCTCTAGCGGCTCGCGCAACACCGCCCTGGGCGCTCAGACCCAGAACATCACGCCGGACATGGCCGCTCAGCTGTCGTACGCGCGTGACTTCTTCGGCGGCAAGGCGGACGGCGCGACGTCAAACTGGATGAACGTCGACATCAAGCGCGTGCTGGCCGCGATCACGCCGGTGAACACCAACCCACGCACGACCGCCAATCCGAACGGTCTGCCCGACCAGTTCGCCCTGGGCGCGCCCGGCGTATTCCTGACCCCCTACGGCGTGATCAACAACTACACGGACGGCAACTACTGGAATAACAACTTCAGCAGCCAAAACGACGTCTTCTCGGCGTACCTGGCCGCCAAGTTCAAGATCGAACTGTTCAGCATCCCGATCCGCGGCACGGTAGGCACGCGCTACGAGTACACCAAGAACGAGATCGTCGCGCTGAACTGTAAGAACTGCGCCAGCGCCCTGGCGGCCATCGCCGGCCCGATCAACCACTCGCTGACCACCCAGACCACCACCCGCAACTACGACTATTGGCTGCCGTCGGCGATCGTCGTGGCCGATTTGCGCGAGGACCTGATCCTGCGTTTGGCGGCCTATTCGACCTATGTCCGCCCGCAACCGCGCGACAACGTGCCGACCACCTTCGTGCAGGTTCCGACCGACGTGAACCCGCCGGTCGACCCGGTCTACACCGTCACGCTCGGCGCCACGGACATCAAGCCCTACACCTCCGACTCGTTCGACGCGTCGCTGGAGTGGTACAACCGTCCGGGCGGCATGATCTCGTTCGCGGCCTATCGCAAGGAGATCACGGGCTATATCGGCCCGATCACCGACCAGGCGATCCTGTGCCCGGCCAGCGGCGTCATCCCGGGCCTGGACGTCAACCTGGGCACGCTGAGCATCGACAATTCGGCCGGCACGCCGCGCTGCATCAGCTCGAACCAGTTCATCGGCGCCAACGGCGCGCTGCGTAACGCCCAGGTCAACATCAGCGGCAAGACCAACCAGTCGCCGATGACGGTCACGGGTTATGAGTTCAACATCCAGCAGAACCTGGACTTCCTGCCGGGCTTCTGGAGCAACTTCGGCGGCGCGTTCAACTTCTCGCGCACCACGATCGACGGCAAGGACACGGCGGGCAACAAGATCACCCTGCCCAGCGTGTCCAAGAACAACCTGAACCTGATCGGCTACTACGAAGCCGATTGGGGCGGCGTCCGCCTGGTCTACAACTGGCGCGACAAGTACGATCTAGCCGCCGGCAACTCGTTCGTCGGCGACGCCCGCACCGTCAAGGCGCGCAGCCAGCTGGACGCCTCGGCCTCGCTGAAGGTGACAAAGGACATCACGGTCTCGGTCGACGCCTTCAACCTGACCGACGCGACCCGTTCGGAGTACGAAAACGACCCGATGCTGCCGCGCCGGATCGACTACGACGGCCGGACTTACCAAGTGACGATGCGAGCCAAGTTCTAGGCTCAGGGCAGGGGCGAGCTTCGGCTCGCCTCTCTCCAATTGTCTGCGGAATTGGTCAGGCCAAATTGGGCGTCGACGCTCATCTGGTCTGGCCTAAATCTTCTCCTCAAACTGACAAGGGCCGAAGCTTGCGCTTCGGCCCTTGCTTTTTGTCTGAGGGAACGGCGCGCGTCAGGCGGCGCCGATGTAGCGGATCAGCGACACCATGTTCTCGATATAGCCGCCGGTCGAGATACCGATCTTCGGGGTATCGGTGATGAACGGCGAGGTGTCGGTGGCGTCGCCAACCCGGGTCTGGCTGAAGTCGCCGGGCGCGGGGGTGGGCGAGCCGTCGCCGATATAGGGGTTGGACGTCGCCTTCAGTTCGGTGGGCCACCAGCCTTCGGCGTTCAGCGCGGCGATCAGGGCGGCGGCCTTGTCCGGCGCAGCCTGGCCGGCGTCGGCCTTCAGCGTGCCGACATTGAGGTCGGACACCGAGATGTCGCCGGTGGTGAAGTATTTCGGCAGCGCCTTGGCCCCACCCTTCAGCGGCGAGTTCTTGCTGGCCACCTCGGGCGGCGTGGCCTGCAGCTTGGCCAAGCGCTTGCGCAGACCCTCGACGTTCACCGCGCGGAACGAGGAGTAGTGGATCACCGTGTCGTGCGGGTTCTGGTCGGCGAAGTAGCGGCCGTTGACGACGTTGCTGCCGGTGCGATGGATGTAGAGCGGCTTGCCCGTGCCGATCTCGATGAACGTCGGGTAGGGGCGGCCCTTCTGGATCTCGGGGGTGACCTTGATGCTGTCCAGCCAGTCCAGGGCCTCGCCCAGGCGAGCCAGGAACTTCGGATCGCCGGTCAGTTCGTAAAAGTCCATGCACGAGGCGATGTTGCCGCCGGTGGTGTGGCTGGCGAAGGCTTCCGGCTCGTAGGTGCGGGCGCCGGCGGGCTTCAGGTCGGCGACCTTGTGCTGCAGGCCCCAGGCGGGCTGGGGTTGCGGTTGCTGGCAGAGGACGAAGCAGTCCATGGCGCGGCGGATCGGCTCCAGCACGCGTTTGTCGCCCAGCGCCTGCCAGACCATGATCAGGAACTTCAGGTTCTCGCCGGCGACGTCGTCATTGAAGGTGATGAAGCGGGTGTAGTCCGCGCGACCGTGGTGGTGGAACTCGTCCTTCAGCGGGAAGCGCTGGGGCCAGCCGCCGACCGGGTACTGGCTGTCCAGAACGAAGGCCAGGGCCTTGTCCAGGGCCGGCTTGAAGGCCTTGTCCTTCTTCTCGACATAGAGACGCAGCAGGAACTGCGAGCTCTCCGCCGTGCCGGCGTCGTCGAAGGTGGCGTTGCCGTAGTAGTGCTGGAATTCCTCGAGCCGCCAGCCGTTCTTGCCGATGGTGTCGTACCACTTCTTGATCGAGGCCTCGCCGGCTAGGTCGCCCAGATAGTTCCAGCCGCCGGCCGGATGCTGGATGGCGATCAGGGCCTGGGCGGCCTTCTTGGCGGCCTCGTAGTAATATTCGTCGCCGGTGGCGTGATAGGCGTCCAGGAACAGGTGGCCCATGGTCGCCGTCCCGGGCGGCTGCACCCAGATCATCGTCGGGAAGGCTTCCATCTCGCCCCAGCGGCGCGAGAAGTCGGGCAGATAGCTCCAGACATAGCCGCCGTTATAGGCGGCCTTCTCGACCATGAAGGTGGTGGCTTTCTTCATGGTGTCCAGGGCCTGGGCCTTGGACGGCGCCTCGGCGGCAAAGGCCTTGAGCGGGGAGAGGGTTCCGGCGGCGGCGAAGGCTGCGGCCGAGGAGGCCATCAGGTGACGGCGGGAAATGGGGCTGAGCGGCATGCTGGACTCCGACTGGCGTTGCCTCGCCAGGTCCGGGCCGCCGTCGGTGTCGTCGCGAACGATCGGCAGGCCGATCGCCAAGGCGTTTCCCGATGCGTCCTCCCGGATCGGACGAGCCGATCCCGTCGCCTTGTGGCGACGAATTCTTGCCTTGTTGTGACACCGGTGTCAGATCTTGGCCAGATGCTTTTCACACCGAAGATCCGGCCGGCCTGTCAGGGGGGTGCGACAGGGCGCCGCCTTGCGCGACGATCCGCGTTCGGCGAATACCGGTCACACATTTTGAGGCGACGCCGCCGCGCCCGGTTATGGCGCGCGCGACGCCGTCCTGTTGGGGAACAGGACGACACCCCCGAGCTCCTGACCGAGCTCGGGGGTGTTTTCAAATGATCGGTGTTCTCCAGCCAACCATCTGAAATCACTGATCAAAGAACGGTGTGCGTCCAGCGGTCGCATGGCGCGCGAATTTTACATTCTGTAAACATTCACCCATGCCAAGCCGCACCGAACATCTGCACGAAGCCGAGAAGCTCGAACGTCAGGCGGAGATCGCCGACAACGCCCATGCCCGGGCGGCGCTGCGCCGCATGGCGCAGGCCTCGCGGGGCGCTGCGGCGATGATCGGCATGATCGAGGCCTGCCGTGAAGAGGCCGTCGGCGCGCCGCTCTAGGCGGCCTGGCCTTCGTTCTCAGTGGCTTCCGGATTCTTGGCCGGCACGATCAAGCTCGCGTTCTTTTCCCGCAGGATCCTGGCGTCCTCGTCATAGAGGAACGGCAGGAAGGCGTAGCGCACGCCCTTGGTGACCGGCGTGGCCTCATGCAGCAGGCTGCAGCCGAACACCGTCGCGCCGCCGGTCGGCGGGCGATAGGTGCGGGGGCCGAACTCCGGGAACCGCAGCTCGCCGCCTTCGAATTCCTCGGCGTTCAGATTGATGCTGACCGCGAACTTCCGGTGCGCCGTGCCCGAGGTGGTGTTGTCGCGATGGGCGTTGAAGAAGCCCTGATCCTCGGCCGAATAGCAGGCGACGATGTAGCGCTCGATGCGTGTGCAGCGCCAGTTGAAGGCCTGTTCGATGGCCGGAAACAGGCGCCGCTTGATCCGGTTGACCGCCTCGGCGCGCAGGGCCAGGTCCTCGATCGTGGCGTCGCGGCGGCGCTTGAACTTGGGATCGTGGACGCCGACGGTCTTGCCGTCGATCTGCCGCATGAAGCCTGACGGCGAGCCCCCGTCGCGCTCGTAATAGTCGATCAAGGTCCGGCAGAACTCGGGTTCGAAGATGCGCGGTACGGTCAGGACGGGCGCGACCTGATGCTGCAGCGTCGGGCGCTCCTCTTCGATGCAGCGCTGCATCAGCTTGAGGACTTCGGCGGTGCGCCGGATCGGTTCGGCCGCAACGACCCTCATGGAGCGATCGAACAGGATGGTCATGGGCCGATAGCCGCCCGGGATCTTCACGCCGTAGAGCTTGGTGATCTCTTCGTCGAAATCCTTGAAGTAGCGGCGGCCGGGCAGGGCGGTCAGGGGACCCTTGGCGAAGTCCTTGGGATTGACCACGATCCCGAAGTAGCAGGCGTCGACGTCATTGAAGAGTGTCTTGGCCTCGACGATCTCCTTATGGGCCTGGGCCGACAGTTCGTTGTCCAGCCGCACCAGGAATTGCATGACGATCCATCGACCGCCCACGGCGCTGAGGCTGAAGCGCGGTTGGACATCCAGCGTCCCGGTGAATTGACGGATGAAATCGCCGTATTGCAACGGCTCCGCCTCGGTGTCTCCAGTCATGAATGTGTGCTCTTGCCCCGACTTGCATGCTCTGGGACACTTACGTACGACCCTACGGCTTCATCCCGAGCCGCCGATATTTTTTCAGGAACGCGCGTCCGTCGTGCTGAAGTCGTCCCAACTCGTCGAGCATGTCGCGGCCATGAGGCGCTACGCCCTGGTGTTGACGCGCGACGGCGAGGCGGCCGAGGAGCTGGTTCAGGACGCGCTGCTGAAGGCCATCGCTTCGGCCGCCACCTTCCGCCCGGGCTCGGACGCGCGGGTGTGGCTGTTCAGCATCCTGCACAATGCGCGGATCGACTCCGTGCGGCGCGGACGCACGCGGGCCCGGTTGTCCGAGGCCCTGACCCTGGAGGCGGCGGCGGCGCGCGAAAGCCCGTTCGACCGGATCCACCTCAACCAGGTGCTGGAAGCCGTCGATCGCCTGCCCGAGAGCCAGCGTCAGGCGATCAGCCTAGTGGCGATCGAGGACTTTTCCTATGCCGAGGCCGCCGGGATCATGGGCACGCCCGTGGGAACCTTGATGTCGCGGCTGGCTCGCGGACGCGAGGCGCTGCGGCTGATGATGTCCAGCGAGCCCGAGCGGCGTCGCGCCACGCTCAGAGTCGTCGGATCCGGAGGCGAGCCATGAAGACGATCGATGAGGACGAGCGGTTGCACGCGCTGATCGACGGCGAGGTCGAGGACGACATCCGCGCCGAGTTGGAAGCGCTTCTCTACGCCGATCCCGCCGTGCGCAGCCGTATGGACGAGCACGCCAGGCACAAGGCGGCCCTGCGCGAGGTCGCGGACGAACTGTCGGCCGCCGCGCCGGCCTCGTCGCTGCAGATCCATCGCCTCACGCTGCGCTTGCGGACGGCGCTGTGGGGCGCGGCCGCCCTGCGCGCCATGCCGCGCGTGATCGCGGCCTGCGCACTGATCGGCGTCGGGGCCGGCGGCCACGCTCTGTATGAGGCCCGGGAAGAGGCGACCGCGCCGGCCTACGCCTTCGAGACCGCTGATGCGCGGCTGGTGCTGGACGCCGAGAACCTGAAGACCTCGCGCAAGCTGGAGGACAAGTCGCCGGGCCTGGTGTCGCGCGAGACCGCGCGCTGGCTGGGCCGGGCTGTCAATCCGCCGCGTCTGGCGCGCCAGGGCCTGGCCCTGGTCGACGCGCGGCTGATGCAGGCCGACGGACGCAAGCTGGTCGGTCTGATCTACGAGGACGCCAAGGGCCAGCGCCTGACCTTGTCTATCGGCGCCGATCCGGACGGCCAGCCGGACGAGCTGAAGACGGTCGACACCGACGGCGGCCGCGCCGACTACTGGAGCGACGGCCGGGCCAGCTACGTGCTGGTCGACGAGCGCGCCAACGCGAACGACGCTACGGCCGAAGAGATCGCGCTGAGCGGCGCCAGCTAGGCCGCCGGCTCGAGGCAGGCCGCCACGCAGGCCCGGGCGAGAGCCTCGGTGGCGTCGATGAACGGGACCAGCAGGTCCTTGGCGCCCAGCACCAGCGGCACCTCGGTGCAGCCGGCCACCACCACCTGCGCGCCCTTGCCGATCAGACGGTGGGCCAGCGCGGCCATGGTCTCTCGCGAGTCCTCGCCCAGATGGCCCGACTTGATGCGATAGAGCAGGGCCATGAACTCGACCTGCTCGTGGTCGTCCAGCGTCACCACCTCCAGACCCTGGTGCGAGAGCCGGTCGCGATAGAGACCGAGAGCCCCTGCGGTGCCCAGCACGCCGACACGCGACGCGCCCGCCGCCTTCGCAGCGTGGCCGGCGGTCTCCAGGATGTCCACGAGGGGCAGGCCGCTGGCCTTGACGTTCGAGGCGTAGGCGTGGGCGGTGTTGCAGGCTATGGCCAGCACCTGGGCGCCGCCGTCCCGCAGCCCCGCGGCCATGGCCGCCAGCACGGGGCCGGGATCGTCGTCGCTGGTGTTGCGGTCCGGAACCTTGGGGTTGATGTCGACCAGCACGCGCAGGTGATCCTGCTCGCGCTTGATCGGGGTGGCCGCCTGCAGCTTGGCCAGGAAGTCCAGCGTCGCAGCCGGCCCCATGCCGCCCAGCACGCCCAGAATCTTGCTCATGGTCGGATCGTCCTAGAGGAGCGCCGGCTCAAGCTGGCTGTGATAGCCGAACAGGCCCTGGGCGCCGCCGGTGTGCAGGAACACCACGCGCTCGCCCTTGAAGGCGCCCTTGCGAGCCTGGTCGATCAGGCCCTTCATCGCCTTGCCCGAATAGACCGGATCCAGCAGCAGGCCCTCGGTGCGGGCCGCCAGGGTCAGGGCGTCGATCACGCCCTGGTCGATCAGGCCGTAGCCTTCGCCGACATAGTCGCAGTCGGCGACCACGGCCTCGCGGCGCACGCGGCCCTCGGCCCCGATGGTGGCGGCGGTGGCGACGGCCAGGTTGAAGACGTTCTCTTCCTGCTTGGCCTTGGGGGCGCGGACGCCGAAGCCCAGGATCGGGATGTCGACGGACAGGGCCGCGAAGCCGGCCACGAGACCGGCGTGGGTGCCGGCGCTGCCGGTGGCGGTGACCAGGCGGTCGATGCGCAGGTCGCGCTCGTCGGCCTGGACGATCAGCTCGCGGGCGCAGTCGACATAACCCAGGGCGCCGATGACGTTCGAGCCGCCACCGGGGATGACGTAGGGCCGGCCGCCGCGTTGGCGCACGGTTTCGGCCGACGCCTCCAGCTCAGCGACCATGTCGCTGCCAGCGGGGACGAAGCGGATCTTAGCGCCCATCAGGCGGTCCAGCAGCACGTTGCCGTTGCCGACATAGTCGTGGGCCTTGGAGCCCGTCCGCTCTTCCAGGATGATCTCGGACTTCAGCCCAAAGCGCGCGCCGGCGGCGATGGTCTGGCGCACGTGGTTGGACTGCACCGCGCCTTGGGTCACCAGGGTGTCGGCGCCCTCGACCAGGGCGTCGCCGACCAGGAATTCCAGCTTGCGGGTCTTGTTGCCGCCGCCGGCCAGGCCCGTGCAGTCGTCGCGCTTGATCCAGAGGTCGATGCCCAGTTCGGCGCCGAGTCTCTTGGCGGGTTCGAGCGGCGTGGGCAGGTGGGCGAAGCGGGCGCGAGGGAAGCGGGCAAGATGCATGGGGCGGTCCCAGACTGTTGGCGCCGCCCTGTTAGCACGTTCCCACGCCGCGCGAACGCGTCCTTGTCTATGGCTCATCGGCCCGAGCCTGCGCTTCGGCCTCGATGCGGGCGCCGGCGCGGGCTTCGGCCATGGCGCGGGTGCGTGGATTGCGCATCCGTTCCTTGATCAGATCGACCAGTTCGTAGGGTGGGACCTGCACCGCGCCGGCGCCGCCGCGCTTGGACTGGGTGTCGCGAGCGGCCTCGAAGGCGTACCAGCCGCGCAGGGTGTCGCAGAGCGGCCGCGCGATGCGCGTTCCCGTCGGCGCCTTGGTCAGGCAGATCACGCGATCTGGCTCCTTGGCCAGGAGGTCGTTGAGCTGGGCCTCGATAGCCTTGTCCGCGATCGGCGCGGGCGGGGCCGGCGGCTTGGCGGAGGCCTCGACGGTCACGCTGTCGACCTGATCCGGCGCCGCGGCCGGCGCCTGCTGAAGCAGCAACGCGGCGATGAGAAACAGGCTGGCCATGAGGACGCCGCTCCGCGAGGCGATGAAGGACAACGCGAAGGTAGCGGAGGGTCGAGCCCGACACAGCTTAAACTTGTGCAATCTTCGCCCCACGTCCGCCTCGGGCGTGATGGGTGAGCGCGGCCGCAAGATGTGCTAGGCTGGAGCCATCAAGAAGCGCGGCCCGGCGCGGCGTCTGCTCAGGCCTTCGGGACCTGATCCGCCCGCGTCAGAAGGACCGCTGACATTGGGAGGAAGTCATGACTCACGGGAGCCTTTTCGGCGTCGCGGTTCTGGCGGCGACTCTGCTGGGCGCGGGATCCGTCCCGACCTCGGCCGGCGCCTCTACCTTGGTTCTGGGCGGCGGCATGGCCAAGGATTGCTCGACCGCCGCCCTGGACGGACGGTCCGACGACAAGTCGATCCTGGCCTGCACCACGGCGCTGGAAACCGAAAACCTGACCTTCCGCGATCGCGCGCGGACCTATGTGAACCGTGGCGTGCTGCAGATGCGCCAGCGCGACTTCTCGAGCGCGCGATCCGACTTCGACGCCGCCTCGAAGATCGATCCCGACCTCGGCGAGGCCTGGGTCAATCGCGGGGCGACCTATGTGGGCGAGGAGCGCTACAGCGAGGGGCGCGAGGAGATCGACAAGGGCCTGGCCCTGGGCGTCAAGGATCCCGAGAAGGCCCTGTTCAATCGCGCGATGGCCAATGAAGGCCTGGGCGACATGAAGGCGGCCTATCAGGATTACAGTAAGGCGGCCGAGCTGGATCCGAACTGGGATGCGCCGAAGAAGGAGCTGGCGCGTTTCACTGTCAAACGGCCCTGAGCGCCCGGCGCGCTCCGGCTTCGTGAAAGGAGCGCGCTGATGAACCGGATGAGACTGGCGGCGAGCGTCAGCCTGGCCGCCCTGGCCATGGCCGGCGCGGCGAACGCTCAGGATCCGCTGAGCGAGGTGCGCGCCGCCAACGCCGCCGCCCAGGCCGCAGAGATCGCACGTCAGGACCTCCTGGCCACGCAACGCGAGATCAACGCCCAGCAGGACCAGGCGCGCACCGCCCTGGTCCTGCGCCAACTCGACGCCAGCCGCGCGCAACCGCTCGGCGCGACGGGCATTGTCGTTCCGCCGCCGGCGTCGATCACATCGCCGGACCAGGGGCAGACCAGCCTGTCGATGCAGATGGACCGCATGGAACGGCTGACACAGGATGCTATGGCGCGGAGCAATGCGCGGGTTCGGGCTGTTCGCCCGGCCAGCGACCGCTGACGGGAGCGAGATCAGAGCATGGAATGGCGAGGCGCGGAGCGCGGCGGCAATATTGAGGATCGTCGCGGCATGGGCGGCGTGGGTCTGGCGGGCGGCGGCATCGGCGCGGTGGTCCTGGCGGCGATCGGGTACTTCGTCTTCGGCATCAATCCCGAGACCACGATGCAGGCCACCCAGGCCATCCAGGGCCAGACGGAGGTCCAGGCCAAGCGCGGACCGGTGACGGATGAGGCGGGTCAGTTCGTCGACGTCATCGAGAACTCCAACCGCAAGGTCTGGGGGCCGATCTTCGCGCGTCAGGGCGTCGAGTATCGGCGTCCGGCCGGTGTGGTGCTGTACGATCAGGCCACGCCCACGGGCTGCGGCACGGGCCAGTCGGCGATGGGCCCGTTCTATTGTCCCGCCGATCAGAAGGTCTATCTGGACCTGACCTTCTGGAACGAGCTCGAGACCAAGTTCGGCGCCAAGGGCGAGTTCGCCCGGGCCTATGTGATCAGCCACGAGATCGGCCACCACGTCCAGACCCTGCTGGGCGCTTCGGACCAGGCCCGCCGTCTGGGCGCCCGGGGCGCCGAAAGCGGCTCGGTGCGACTGGAGCTGCAGGCCGACTGCTACGCCGGCGTTTGGGCGGCTCACGCCAGTGAGACGTCCGGCGGCCAGATCGTGATCAACAGCGCCGACATCGAGGACGGTCTGGGCGCCGCCTCGGCGGTCGGCGACGACACCATCCAGAGCAAGACCCAAGGCCAGGTCGTGCCCGACAGCTTCACCCACGGCACCAGCGCCCAGCGCGTGCGCTGGTTCACCCGCGGCTACGAGCGGGGCGACCCGGCGGTCTGTGACACCTTCGGGGCCAGCCGGCTGTAGAACTTATCGACCGTTCCCCATTCCCGTGTCGGGGATGGGGACTTGCGGCTTGACCCTCGCGTCAACACGCCTAGTCTCGCCCTCGTTCACCGGGGGGTCGCTGACGCGGCTGAGATTGGGCTTACGCCCTGACCCGTCGAACCTGATCCGGGTCATGCCGGCGAAGGGAGGGAACGTGGTCGGGGCTTACAGTCCGTCCGCACACCGACTCAAGCACCGCACGTCCGGGTCTCCTTATCGCTTGAGGAGCGCCCGAAAATGAACGTCCAGACCACCATCAAGGCCGTCGCCGAGACCATCTCGACCGGCCCCATCCCCGGCTCGCGCAAGGTCTATCAGGCCGGCGAGCTGTTCCCCGACATCCGCGTGCCGTTCCGCGAGGTGGCCGTCCACCCGTCGGCCAACGAGCCGCCGGTGACAGTCTATGACCCGTCCGGTCCCTACAGCGACCCGACCGCCAGCATCGACATCGAGAAGGGCCTGGAGCGTTCGCGCGAGCCCTTCGTCGTCGCCCGAGGCGACGTCGAGGTCGTGGCCGAGCCGCGCGCCGTGAAGCCCGAGGACAACGGCTTCGCCCAAGGCAAGCATCTGGCTCCGCAGTTCCCCGCTGTTGGCCGCACCATCTATCGCGGCAAGCCGGGCGCGCTGATCACCCAGTACGAATACGCCAACGCCGGCAAGATCACCGCCGAGATGGAATATGTGGCCATCCGCGAGAACCTGCGCCGCGAGCAGAACGCCCCGTGCGTTCGCGACGGCGACGACTTCGGCGCCTCGATCCCCGACTTCGTGACGCCCGAGTTCGTGCGCCAGGAAGTGGCCCGCGGCCGCGCCATCATCCCAGC
Organism: Caulobacter sp. GW821-FHT10F06; assembly: GCF_058809215.1. NCBI lineage: Bacteria > Pseudomonadati > Pseudomonadota > Alphaproteobacteria > Caulobacterales > Caulobacteraceae > Caulobacter > Caulobacter sp. GW821-FHT10F06. The sequence goes on from NZ_JBXASK010000010.1 coordinate 67,546, forward strand.
CAACATCAACCACGGCGAGCTGGAGCCGATGGCGATCGGCCGCAACTTCCTGGTCAAGATCAACGCCAATATCGGCAACTCGGCGGTTCTCAGCACCGTGGCCGACGAAGTCGACAAGCTGGTCTGGGCCACCCGCTGGGGCGCCGACACGGTGATGGACCTGTCGACCGGCCGCAACATCCACAACATCCGCGACTGGATCATCCGCAACTCGAGCGTACCGATCGGCACCGTGCCGATCTACCAGGCGCTGGAGAAGGTCAACGGCGTGGCCGAGGACCTGAACTGGGAAGTCTTCCGCGACACCCTGATCGAACAGGCCGAGCAGGGCGTCGACTACTTCACCATCCACGCCGGGGTGCGCCTGCCGTTCATCCCGATGACGGCCAAGCGCGTGACGGGCATCGTCTCGCGCGGCGGCTCGATCATGGCCAAGTGGTGCCTGGCGCACCACAAGGAGAACTTCCTCTACGAGCGCTTCGACGAGATCTGCGAGATCATGCGGGCCTATGACGTGTCGTTCTCGCTGGGCGATGGCCTGCGTCCCGGCTCGACCGCCGACGCCAATGACGAGGCCCAGTTCTCTGAACTGCGCACCCTGGGCGAGCTGACCAAGGTGGCCTGGAGCAAGGGCGTGCAGGTGATGATCGAAGGGCCGGGCCACGTGGCCATGCACAAGATCAAGGCCAACATGGACGAGCAGCTGAAGCACTGCCACGAGGCCCCCTTCTACACCTTGGGCCCGTTGACCACCGACATCGCCCCTGGCTACGACCATATCACCTCGGCGATCGGGGCGGCGATGATCGGCTGGTTCGGCACGGCCATGCTCTGCTACGTCACGCCCAAGGAGCACCTGGGCCTGCCCGACCGCGACGACGTCAAGACCGGCGTCATCACCTACAAGTTGGCCGCCCACGCGGCGGATCTGGCCAAGGGTCACCCGGGCGCGGCCATGTGGGACGACGCCATCAGCCGGGCGCGGTTCGAGTTCCGCTGGGAGGACCAGTTCAACCTGGCCCTCGACCCTGAAACCGCCCGCAAGTTCCACGACGAGACCCTGCCCAAGGAGGCGCACAAGACCGCGCACTTCTGCTCGATGTGTGGACCCAAATTCTGCTCGATGAAGATCAGCCACGAGGTGCGGGAATTCGCCGCCGGCAAGGCGCCGAACGACGCCGCGCTGGGCATGGCCGAGATGAGCGAGAAGTTCCGCGAGCAGGGCTCGGAGATCTATCTGAAGGCGGAGTAGGGGCTTCTTTCGGCCCCAACCTTGTCATCCCGGAAGCGTTGTAGAGGCTGTCCGGGACCCAGGGGCAACCGCACTTGCAGTGGCCCCTGGGTCCCGGCTCTCCGCTTCGCTGCGGCCGGGATGACAAGTTATTTTTGCTGGATCTTGTCGGAACGCTCCGCCTGCAACCGTCCTAGTCTCGTCAGCAACGATACGGAGGATTTCGCATGTCTTATGTCGATGGTTTCGTGCTCGCCGTCCCGAAGGCCAACATTGAGGCCTACAAGGACATGGCCCGCCTGGGCGGCAAGGTCTGGATGGAGCACGGCGCGCTGTCCTACGTCGAGACGTTCGGCGAGGACACGCCCTATGGCGAGGTCACCTCGTTTCCGCGCGCCGTACAGGCCACCGACGACGAGGTCGTAGTCTTCTCCTGGATCACCTACAAGGATCGCGCCCATCGCGACGCCGTCATGGCCAAGGTCATGGCCGACGAGCGGCTGAAGTCCGGCATGGAGAACATGCCCTTCGACGGCAAGCGCATGATCTTCGGCGGCTTCGAGGCGTTCCTGGAGCTGTAGAGCTTTCGGCGAAACTATCGCTATGCGATAGTCGGCGCGCAGTGTTGGAGCGCGCCTTGCCGACCATCCTGATCGTCGCCGGTCCGAATGGCGCAGGGAAGACGACCTTCGCCACGCGCTGGATCAACGACAGCGCGCCGACCTATGTCTTCGCCAACGCCGACGAGATCGCTCGACGGTTGATCGAGCCTCGGCTTACCTCGACGGAGCGTGACATGCGCGCCGGACGGCTGATGCTTGCCCATCTTGACGCGCATGTCGCTCAAGGCGCGGACGTCGTTCTGGAAACGACGCTATCCAGTCGTCTCTATCTGCGGCGCATGCCTCAGTGGCGGGATGCTGGATATGATATCGTGCTGATCTATGTCGGCCTGCCGAACGTCGAAGCGTCGATATCACGCGTCGCCCATCGGGTTAGGATGGGCGGTCACGACGTGCCGGAGATCGACCTGCGTCGCCGCTTCGAGCGCAGTCTGGCCAACCTGGAAATCTACAAGCCTTTGGTCGATCGCTGGGAGGTCTGGGAAAGTCGCGACGGAACGGCTACCTTGATCGACAGGAGCTCGTCATGACCAAGACGCCAGACCCCGAAAGCATCGCAAAGGCCATGCGGGACGCCGCCTGGATCGCGACCCACGGCACAGGCGAACAACGCGCTGGAAAGTTCATCGCGCCTGTATCGCCTGCTGAAATTGCGACGCCGCCAAAGAAGAGCGCGGCCGCTCGGCGCTGAGCGCCGGCTGACCGCGCCTTTGAGCTTCAATAGAAAAACGCCTCCTCGACGATCTTGCCGTCCTTGACGGTGTAGAGGCCGACCTCGTCCATGGTGATGCGGTCGCCGGCGGACTTCTGGGTGACGTCCATCTTGAAGCCGACCACGAACTGGTCGCCGTTGATGAAGGGGCCGGTCACCTCGACGCCGTGGACCTCGTGGTTGGCGGCCCACCATTCGCCCTTGCCGCGCGCGGCGGCCTTGCCCTGGATGCGGGCCATGTCGCCCGGCATGGCTTCGCGGCTGACGACGTCGTCGGCCCAGTATTTCTCGCCCGGCGTGGTGAAGTCGCCGGCCTTGCACAGGGCCACCAGGTCGGCGGCGATGTTTTGGATGGTCATGGGGAGCGTCCTTGAGGGGGTGTCGGGGCACCGACCATCGGCTCGCTATCGACCACACACAAGCCCGTTCGTTGCCCATATGTTCCGATCTGGTCAGGTTGCTGACACCCCCTTGGCAACAGCGGCGCGCGAGGAAGATCCACGCTAGGATCACGCCATGACTCACGCCCCGTTCCCCGGCTTCGCCGCCGCCGATCTCGCCTTCCTGAAGGGCTTGGCCGCCAACAACGACCGCGAGTGGTTCACCGCCCACCGCGCGCCCTTCGACGAGGGTTTGAAGCCGACCCTGGTCTCGCTGATCCTGGCCTTGAACGACACGCTGGAGGCCAAGGGCCTGCCGCTGGCGGGGCATCCCAAGAACACGGTGTTCCGCATCCACCGCGACGTGCGGTTCTCCAAGGACAAGAAGCCCTACAAGACCCACGTCTCGGGCACGCTCACCCGCGACGGCCTGAAGATGTCGCCGGGCATGCTGTACGTGCACATCGAGCCCGAGGGCGGCGCGAAGCCGGCCTTCGATCCCGAGACCATCGACCCGCTGGACCCGGCCACCTTCCCGCCGGCCGACGACGGTCAGAACGACAGCTATGCCGGCCACGGACCGTTTGCGGCGGCGGGGTTCTATCTGTCCGAACGCCCGCACATCGACGCTTTCCGGCGCGGGATCGTCGCCGATCCCAAGGGCTGGGCGGCCGTCGAGAAGGCGCTCGCCGCCAAGGCTCTGCCCCTGGAGCCCGGCGAGCCGACCAAGCGCATGCCCAAGGGCTTCGAGGATCAGGCCGGCGGTCCGCTGGAGGCGGCGCTCAAGCGCACCCGCTGGCTGGTCCGCCGTCCGCTGACCGGCGCCGAGATCGCCAGCCCGGACCTGCCCAGGATCATCGCCGACTTCGCCGCCGATTCTCGGCCGTTGCTGGACTTCGGCTGGAAGGCGCTGCGGCCTTAGGCGCGAGACACAGGTTCGCATCCTCGCCGGTTTGGCGGCGAGTGTGGGGAGGCGGCGGAGCGTCCGGGCCAGGCCCGGATGAATGAGGAGTGGAGTACCGTTTCGGCCGTGGCCGGAGCGCTCCGCGCGATCTTCGGACGAAAGCCCTCGAGGCGCAGGGTTTTAACCCGCTCCCGAAAGAGGCCCTCGGCGGGCGGAAGGGAAAGCGACCCTTCCGGACCGCGCGGGCGATTTCAGCCCGCGCCTGGAGCGTCCGCGCCGTCGTCAGGGGTTGCGCGAAGCGTCAGGCGCCCCGCCAACAGGTCCCGCAAGGACCCCCCAACGCCGGCCGTCGGACACGACCCGCTCGACCGCCCCCGTCACGCGTCAGGTCGCCAGCTGGACGCCCTCCCCGGTGACGAGGCGAGGAAGAGTATGCAGGCGCTTTGGGCGGGGATGCGCCGATTTCGCATCGTGACGCTGGGCGCGGTGGTCAAGGCGTTGAAATCGTTGGGCCAGCGGGCCGGTTGCGCCCATGGCGGCGCGGGGATCACCGCGATCGGCGTCGCCAGTCGGCGGCGGCGGCGAACATGGGTTGACCGAATGGATTACGTTCGTAAACTTAATAAAGTTTACATATGTAAGCTCTCACGTCGCGCTCGCGGGCTTCTCGCGGACGACGTGTTCGCAGGGGAGCGGGCCAGAGCATGTCGATCCGAGACGGGAGGCGGAACAGGATCGCCGTTGATCGGCCTCGTCCAAGAGGTTGGGGGCGTTTTATCGCGCCCATCGTCTTTCTCTGCGTCGGCGTCGCGCCCATGGGCGTCCTGCTGATCCGGACCGAACTCGCGGCCAATGCGGAAAGAGACGCCTTCTGGGCGCTCGGCGGCACGGCGTGCCAGCCGATCAGCGCGCGCCAGTTCCACAGCCTTACGTCCCGACTCAAGATCACGCCCTACAGCGGCGCGACGTTCGGACGATACCGCGGCGAGGTGATCTGCGCCCGCAAGCTGCAGGAGCACTCCCGGGACAGGTCGACGATCTGCAAATTCAGCGCGCCCGACTACCTGAGCATATCGAGCGGCGGGCGAGACCTCTACTTCGACCTGACCGGAGGCCGCTCGGCGACGGTCGAGATCTTCCAGGGCGACATCCGATGCGGCGCGACGAAATAGGGGGCCGGGCGGGAACATGGGCGCGCCCCGAGGGCGGGTCCTCCAGCCCGTCTGCAAACGGTCGGGAGTTGATGTCGCGGCTCGATCAGAGCTGAAGCCCGAAGCGTGGCGCCAGCCATGTCATCACTAGGTAGAGAGCTACCGTAAGAGCGCATCCAGCGCCCAAGGCGAGCCAGAAAGCCACTCCATGCCGAAGCAAGGCCGGAATAAGCAGGAACATTGGCAGCGACGGTAGAACATACCAAAAGGTCGCTTCGGTATGGGCGGCCATGTTGTCGGCGTCAGGCCGATCTCGCCAAAGCCAGATCATTCCCAGGACCGAGACCAGGGGCAGGGACGCCACCAATGCGCCGAAGCCCGGATATCGCTTGGCTAGCGTGGACGCCAAGGCGATCAGCAATCCCGAGATGGCGGCCTTGAGAATGAAATACAACATGCTCCTATTGTGATCGCCCAGGAGCCATGCCCGCAATGGGGTGAACACCTCTTAGCCCGCCGACTTGGCCTGCGCCCGCTGGTAGGCCGGTCGCTCGGCCAGCCGCGCCCGCCAGGCCATGAGGTTCTCCGGCAGCACGCCGCTGAAGGCGCCGACCCAGATGCCCAGGCCGCAGGCGACCGAGATGTCGGCCAGGGTCAGGTCGTCACCCACCAGGAAGGGCGCGTCGGCCAAGCTGGCGCCGATATGGGCGATCTGGTCTTCCAGGCGGCCTTGGGTCATGCGCGCCGACCAGTTGGCCTTGTCGGCCTCGGGCGCGCCGAACTTGGCGGCCAGCAGGGTGTTCAGGCCGCCGCCGATCCCCGTCTCGCCGAAGATGGTCCACTGCAGCACCCTGGCCAGGGCGGGGTCGGTCGCGGCCGGGAGCAGGGGCGTGGGACCATGGCGCTGGGCCAGGTACAGCATGATCGCCGTGGACTCGTGGATCGCCACGCCGTCGTCGGCTTCCAGGAACGGCACGGTGGCCAGCGGGTGCAGGGCCCGGTAGTCGGCCGGTTGCGGGTAGGGGACGGCGACGGCCTCGTAGGGCAGGCCCATCTCCTCACAGACCCAGAAGGCCCGCAGGCCCCGGGCGCCGCGCGCGAAGTTGTGGATGCGGATCATGCCGGGGCCTCCTTGGCCTTCGATTTTCGGGTCAGGTCGCGCAGGGCGTCCTTGCCGACCCAGCGCTGAGCGGGGTCGGGCGAGACGGCCAGCGTCCTGGCCAGGTCCAGCGCCGCCGCCCGCAGCGCCGGGCCCTGCTTCTGGCCGATGGCGCGCAGGGCCCAGCTGACGCCCTTCTTGACGAAGTTACGGCCGTCCCGGGCGCCGTCCTCGATGAGGGACAGGGCGGCCAGGAAGGGCGCATCGCCTCCCGGCTTGGTGTGTAGCGCCAGCGACGCCAGCAGGGCGAAGGCGGCGCGCTTCTGCTGCTCGTCCTCCAACCGGCTCCAGGCCTCGGCCTTGGCGAAAGCGTGGGGCGAGCGGTCGAACAGGCAGAAGCAGACGGTGTCGACGAGGCCCCAGTTGTCGAAGTCGGACCGCCAGGCGTCCATCTGGTCGGGCGTGACCTGAGCCGGGTCGTCGACCAGGCTGGCCAGCATGCGGGCCTCGTACCAGCCGGTCTCCCACAGGGCGGCGGCCAGGTCGTGGTCGCGCCCGGCGATCTTGGCCAGGCGCTTGAGGTGGGCCATCGAGACGCCGAAGGCCTTGGGCGTCTCGATGCCGAACCGGGCCATGTTCTCGCGGTCGTGGTTGGTGGCCAGGTCCCGCAGGGCCTCCAGCGCCGCGGCGACCCGCGTTTCGACCGATCCGCCAGGCTTGAGCCGCTGGGACCAATCGGTCGTCATGGCTCAGACCAGCTCGCCCAGCAGGGCGTCGAGGCGGCCGTAGCCGAACTCCATGCCATCGGCCATGCCGCTGGCCTTGGCCCCGTCGCGGGCCTCCTTCGTGGCATAGAGGATGGTCATGACCATGGTCGTCCTGCCGCCGCTCTCGGACAGGTCGGTGGTCACTCGGGTGCGGCCGCCGGTCCAGTCTTCGTCGAACAGCTCTTCGTGCACGATGCGGTCGGGCGCGTCGATGGCCACGAACTCGCCGCCCATGCCCATGTCGTGGCCGTCCTTGCGCCAGACATAGCGGAACTTGCCGCCGACCCTGAAGTCGATCTCGCAGACCGGCATGGTCCAGCCCGGCGGACCCAGCAGCCAGCGCTTCACCAGCTCGGCCTTGCCCAGGCAGTCGAAGACCAGGGCGCGGGGTGCGTCGAACGATCGGGTGACGACCAGTTCGCGGTCGGAGGGGGTGGTGATCTCGAGCTTGCTCATGGCGAGGGTCCTTCTGTCCCTAGGATTTGGATTTCAGTTCGGCGAGCAGGGCGTCCATGGCCGAGAAGCGGGCCTCGTACACCTCCCGATAGGTCTCCAGCCAGGCCACGGCCTCGGCCATCGGTTTGGGTTCGACCCGCACCGGACGGCGCTGGGCGTCGCGGCCGCGCGACACCAGGCCGGCCTTTTCCAGCACCTTCAGGTGCTTGGAGATCGCCGGCTGGCTCATGGCGAACGGTTGCGCCAGCTCCGTCACAGACGCCTCGCCGGTCGCCAGCCGCGCCAAGATAGCGCGGCGGGTCGGGTCGGCGAGGGCGGCGAAGGTGGCGTCGAGGCTGGCGGGCGTCACGGTCAATAACTCATCAGTTACATAACTAATAAGTTATATTCATGCGCGCGGGACGGCGTCAAGTGGGGCGGAACAGCGCCGTGCGCCGCGCATTCCCAAGCTCATGATCTCGCTTCTGCTCGACCTGTCGAACATCCTGGGCGGCTTCCTGCTCGCCATCGGCCTGCTGGCCCTGATCCCCCGGGCGGGAGACGACCTGTCGCGGTTCGCCGAGCGGCTGGCGCCGTTCCGCTGGATCGTCGGCGTGGCGGCCCTGGTGTGCGGCGGCTACTTCCTGATCGTCCACGTGATCAGCGGGCCGCGCGTCTTCCACTTCGAGGTGGTGGGGATCATCACCGGCGTGCTGCTGTTGTGGGACCGTCTGCGGGCCGGCCGCATCGCCAAGCGCGACCTGCCGGCCAGCGGCAGCGAGGGCCCGGGTCTGGTGCTGGCGATCTACGGCGTCATCGCCATGATCGTGGGTCTGCAGGGCCTGTTCACGCCGGACTAGACGCAAACCACCTCTTAAGTTGTCGGGCGCAGACTCCCGTCAGGCCCGGCGCATCGGCCGGGCGGGAGGACGCCATGTCGTCGACCGTCACCAACAGCACCCGCCGTCGCGGCCTCGATCATTTCGAGCCCGAGGACGTCGATCCCCAGACCCAGCGCAAGCTGCGCGGCACGCTGGAGCAGATCGACTACACCGCCTTTGCCTCCAACAAGGCGCTGATCGGCCAGGCGCTCGGCCATGTCGACGCCGCGCGCTTCCAGCACATGGCGGTCGCCGCCGCCCAGGCCCGGGCCCAGTGGGTGGCCGCCGCCGTGGCCATGACCGAGACCGCGCGCCCGCCCTCGCACGAGCAGATCATCAAGCTGGCGCAGATGCGCATGGCCTATGAGGAGCTGGTCGAGGCCTACGAGGCTCTGCGGCGCATGGTCGAGCGCGGCTACATCACCTTCCAGGCCGGCGCGTCGACTTAATATATCCGGGTAATATTGACTCCTGAATTGATCCGGGTAGAAAGCCCGCGTCAGGAGAGTCTCATGAACGGACGCAAGGCGCTGGTGCGCGACTACAAGGATCGCAAGATCGAACCCGGGATCTTCGCCGTGCGCTGCGTGGCCACGGGCGAGGCCTGGGTCGGGAGCACGCACGAGCTGGCCACGCGGCAGAGCGGCATCTGGTTCTCGCTGCGGCTGGGCTCGCATCGCGAGCGTGCGCTGCAGGCGGCGTGGAACGCCCATGGCGCCGAGGCCTTCGTGTTCGAGACGCTGGAGGTCATCGACGACGAGGGCATGGGCGACCTTGGCCGGTCCTCCGCCCTGGCCGAACGCCGCGCCGCCTGGTGCGAGACCCTCGGCGCGAAGGGGCTGCAATGACCTATGTGGTGTTCGACGGGGCCCGGCGGATCGCCTCGGGCTCGAAGCTGGAGGCGGCCCGCGCGGCCCAGGCCTCCGGCGCGGCGGTGCTGATCTTCGATCCGGAGGGCCGGCAGGTGGATTTCGACCTCACCGGCGACGCGGCGGCCCTGGCCGCGCGCTACGCCGAGCCGGCCGTGGAAGACGCCGCGCCGCGCGGCCGGGGGCGGCCCAAGCTGGGCGTGGTCCCGCGCGAGGTCACCCTGTTGCCGCGTCACTGGGACTGGCTGGCGGCTCAGCCGGGCGGGGCTTCGGTGGCCCTGCGCAAGTTGGTCGAGGCCGCCCGCCGGACCGCCGAGGCGCCCGACCGCCTCCGCACGGCGCGCGAGACGGCCTATCGCTTCGCCAGCGTCATGGCCGGCGATCGTCCGGGCTTCGAGGAGGCGACGCGGGCCCTGTTCGCGGGCGACGCGGCGGGATTCGAGGCGAGGATCTCGGCCTGGCCGGAGGATGTGGCGGCGCAGCTGCGGGTCTATGCGGCGGAGGCGTTCGCCGGAGAGGGCTAGGGCGAGCCAGATGCTCCCTCTTTGGGGGAGCTGTCGCGGAGCGACTGAGGGGGTCCTCAACGGCTTAGACCGGAGAGGACCCCCTCCGGCCCTCCGGGCCACCTCCCCCGAAGGGGAGGATCTAGCGCCCCTCAGCCCTTCGGCTGCAACAGGTCCCAGCGGTTGCCGTACAGGTCCTCGAACACCGCCACGCTGCCATAGGCCTCGTGGCGCGGGTCCTCGAGGAACCGCACGCCGGCCGCGCTCATCCGGGCGTGGTCGGCGGCGAAGTCGTCGGTGTGCAGGAACAGCCAGACCCGCCCGCCGCCCTGGGCGCCGATGCTGGCCGCCTGGTCGCCAACCGCCTTGGCCAGCAGGAAGCGCGAGCCGCCTTCGCCGGGCGAGACCACGACCCAGCGCTTGCCGCCGCCCATGTCGGTGTCCTCGACGCGCTCGAAGCCCATCTGGCCGACATAGAAGGCGAGGGCCTGGTCATAGTCGGCGACCAGCAGGGCGATCTGGGCGAGGTGGCGGGCCATGGGCGACTCCTTGTCGGGGCTCTGGATAGCACGCGTGAAGCGCCCTGCGTCCTTCGAGGCTCGGCTGCGCCTCGCACCTCAGGATGAGGACCTATTGCAACGAATTCCTCATCCTGAGGCGCCCGCGCAGCGGGCCTCGAAGGACGCACGGCCGCCTAGCGCCCGAACAGGGTCAGCAGGTACGAGGTCCCGGAATTGGCGATGGCCAGGGACTTGATGGCCAGCTGCTGCTTGATCTGCAGGGCCTGCAGCTTGGTGGACTCCTTGGCCATGTCGGCGTCGACCAGGCGGCCGACCGAGGCGTCCAGAGTGTCTTGCAGCTTGTCGATGAAGGTTTGGTGGGTCTCCAGGGCGAACGAGCCCGTGCCCAGGCGGGCAAGGGCGGAGGTGACGTTCTCCATCGCCGCGCCCATCGCCTTGATCTCGGTCGAGCCGATCGGCGCGGTCAGCAGGTCGGCGGGCATCCCCGACAGAGCCGCGCCGGTGGTCGACAGGTCCACGTGATCGACATCGACCGTGTCGCTGGCGTCGGCGTTGGCCAGGGCGCGGATCTGGCCGACATTGCCCGACGAGATCAGGTTCACCCCGCCGAACTCGGCGTTGCCGACCGTGCGGTCGATCTGCCGCTTGAGGGTCAGGTAGTCGTTGTTGAGGGCGACGCGGCTGGCGGTGGACAGGCTGGTGTCCGCCGCGGCCAGCATCTTCTCTTTCATCTTGCCCAGCAGGTCGACGACGGTCTCGCCGGCCGACAGGGCGACGTCGGTGATCGACCGGCCGCGCTGCAGGGAGTCGCGCACGGCGTTGAGCGAATTGGACTCGGCCTTCTGGGTCTTGGCGATGGCCCAGACGGCGGCGTTGTCCTTGGGGCTGGAGATCGTCAGGCCGGTGGAGATGTGGCGCAGGGTGTCGGACAGGTCGCGGTTGATCGACGCCAGCGACTGCAGGGCGATCATCGCATTGGCGTTGGTGTTGACGCTGTTGAGCGACATCGTCCGTGCTGTTTCCCAGGTCCGCCCGAAGACGGCGACGCGTTTTGCGTCTGACATGAGCCCTACACGAACAGCGTTAGCGGACCGTTCGTCTTTCACGAAAAAGTTGTGGCCGGACCGGTCTATCCGCCGGTGTAGCCGCCGATGATCGGCAGCACCTCGCCGGTGATGTAGCTGGCGGTCTGGGGCGAGGCGAGGAACACATAGGCCGGCGCGATCTCTTCCGGCTGGGCCGGGCGGCGCATGGGCGTCTTGCCGCCGAACTCGGCCACCTGCGGGCCCAGCTTGTCGGCCGGGTTCAACGGCGTCCAGACCGGGCCGGGGGCTACGGCGTTCACGCGGATGCCCTTGTCGATCAGGTGCGTGGCCAGCGACCGCGTGAAGGCGTGGATGCCGCCCTTGGTGGTCGAATAGTCCAGCAGGTCCTTGTTGCCCAAGAGGCCGGTGACCGAGCCGGTGTTGATGATCGCCCCGCCGGGCGGGATCACCTTCACGGCCGCCTGGGCCATGTGGAAATAGCCGTAGAGATTGGTCTTCAGCGTGCGGTCGAAGTGCTCTTCGGTGATGTCCTCGAAGGCCATCACGTGCTCCTGGAACGCGGCGTTGTTGACCAGAATGTCCAGCTTGCCCAGGCTCTTCAAAGTCGCATTGACGGCGGCCTTGGCATAGGCGGGGTCGGCGACGTCGCCGGGAACCAGGATCGCCTTGCGGCCCTCGGCCTCGACGGCCGCCTTGGTCGCCAGGGCGTCGCTCTCCTCGTCCAGATAGCCGATGGCGACGTCGCAGCCCTCGCGGGCGAACAGCACGGCCACGGCCCGGCCGATGCCGCTGTCGGCGCCGGTGATCAGCGCGACCTTGTCCTTCAGCTTGCCCGAGCCCTTGTAGAACGGCGCGTCGTACATCGGGGCGGGATCCAGCCGGCTCTCGAAGCCCGGCTTGACCTGATGCTGCTCGGGAAACGGCGGAGCGGGATAGAGGCGGGCGCCGGCCTGCATGGCGGGCTTGTCGTCCTCTGACGGCTTGAACGAGCGCTCCTCCTTGGCGTCCAGCGGAGCCTGGATGGCGCGTTCAGCGTCGGCGACATTGGCCGCGCCGGTCTCGAACTGCGGGGTCTGGGTCTCTGCCATGATGAACGCTCCAGATGCTGAGACCCGAAAACCACTGGCGGGGAGGGATGTTCCGATACGGGCCGACACGGCCTTGCCGCGTGGTCGCGCTTGAGCCACTTTGCCGGCCCTTTCGAAAGGCCCTGCCCATGCCCCGCTCCGCGGCTGCTCCGGCGCCGCGCGGCGCCCTGATGTCCGACCTGATCGAGCTGATGCGGCTGTCGGGTCCGGTGGTGCTGTCGCGCCTGGGCATCATGGTCATGGGCCTGACCGACGCCATCGTCGTGGGGCGCTATTCGGCAGAGCAGCTGGGCTTCCACGCCATGGCCTGGGCGCCGTCGTCGGTGTTCGTGACCATGACCGTCGGCCTGCTGGTCGGGGCGCAGGTGATGGCCTCGCGCGCCCTGGGGGCCGGCAATCCGCACGAGACCGGCGCGGTGCTGCGGCGCAGCCTGGTCTATGGCCTGTGGATCGGCCTGGCCTCGATGGTCGCCCTGGCGGCGTTCGGACCGCTGCTGCTGCACGCCGTCCATCTGCCCAAGGCCTTGGCTGACGGAGCGACCGCGCCGATGATCGTCTTCTCGCTGTCGATGCCGCTGTACGCGCTGTCGGTGGCCCTGAGCTTCTGGCTGGAAGGCCTGTCGCGCCCCGGTCCGGTGACCATCGCCATGTGGACCGCCAACGCGCTGAACCTGGCGGTGAACCTGCTGCTGGTGCCCGGAACCTTCGGCCTGCCGGCCCTGGGCGCGGTCGGCGCGGCCTGGTCGACCTTCGTGGCCCGCGCTTTCCTGACCCTGGTGCTGGCGATCTATGTGGTGCGCTTAAAGGACGCCCGGGCGCTGGGCGTGTTCGACAAGCCCGCCCGTGACCGCCCCGCCGAGATCGCCCAGCGCAAGGTCGGCTACGGCGCCGGCGCGTCCAACTTCTTCGAGGTCGCCGCCTTCGCCGGCATGAGCCTGGTGGCCGGGTGGATCGGCGGACTGTCGGTGGCCGCCTGGGCGGTGGTGCTGAACGTGGCGGCGGTGATCTTCATGCTGCCCTTGGGCATCGCCACGGCGACCTCGGTGCAGGTCGGGCGGGCCCACGGCGCGCGCGACCCCGCCGGCATGACCCGGGCGGGCTGGGTGTCGTTCGGCTTCACGGCCTTGGTCGGCATCGTCGCGGCGCTGCTGCTCTATCCGCTGCGGGCCTGGGTGGGGACCGCCTACACCGCCGACGCCCACGCCCTGGCCCTGATCGCACCGGCCTTGGCCCTGACCTGCCTGTTCCTGGCCCCGGACGCCGTGCAGGTGGTGGCGGCCCAGGCCCTGCGGGCGCGCGGCGAGGTCTGGATCCCCGCCTTCACCCACCTGATCAGCTACGGCGCGATCATGGGCCCGCTGGCCTGGTGGCTGGCCTTGCCGATGGGCATGGGGGTGAACGGCATTGTCGTCTCGGTGGTGGTGACGAGCTTCGTCTCGGCCGCGTTCCTGCTGGGGCGGTTTCGGATGCTGGATGTGAAGGACCGGAGCTTGGCCGCATAGCACTTGCCCCCTACGGATCGCTTCGCGATCGTCTTCCCCCATAGGGGGAAGATGAAGCGCGCCGCCCCCTATCTTCCCCCTATGGGGGAGGAGCGCGCAGCGCGGAGGGGGCGAGTACGGCTAAGCCCCGAGGATCCAGCCCTCTTCCGCCTGCGCCGCCTCGACCACTTCATCGGCCGCCTTCGGCGCGGCGAACAGCGCCGCCAGCTTGCCTGCCTCGTCAAGCTTGGCGAAGTGCTCCGCCAAAGCCCGCACTTGCGCCAAGTCCTTGACCTCGCCGGGCGCGGGCGAGGCCTTGATCAGCGAGGGATAGACCTCGGCGATCACCACTTCGACGCCGTCGAGGTCCGCCTCGGTCAGGGCCTTGAAGCCGGTCTCGAAGGGCCAGGCCTTGGCGGCGCGCGCGTCGCGCAGGCGGCGGGCGGCGGGAATGCCCATGATCGCCTGACCGCCCACCGAGCCGTTGTAGTAGAGCTTCCAGATCGAGTGCGCGCCCTTGGCGGCCTGGTCGGCGTAGCGGTACTCGGGCAGGTCGTCGGGACCGTGCTCGCGGGTGCGTTTGGGCTGCAGCGTGGTCAGGGCGTCCTTGGGCGGGCAGCCCCAGAACGGGAAGGGGCCGCCGGTCAGGCGGCGGTTGATCTCGGAGCCGACGCCGAAGCGGTTGTTGGTGTTGTCGGCCTTGTCCTTGACCATCTTGGCCAGCTGGTCCCAGACCGCGCGCCACGGATGCTCGCCCGGCAGGTTCAGGGCCTTGGCAAAGCCCCGCGGGAAGCCCAGCGGGAAGTCGAAGCCCACCAGGGCCCGCTCGCCGCGCTTCTTGAAGTCGTCGAGGATGGCCGCGAGCTTGGTCTCGGCTTCTTGGCGCGTGGCCGGATTGTAGCTCTCGAAGGTCAGACGGAAGCGCACGTCGCGGCGCAGCACGCCGATCCACACCGAGTCCGCGCCCGTGGTCGGCTTGGCCGCGGCGCTCCAATCGACGATCACATAGGCGCTGAACAGACGCGACAAGGCTGCGGCTCCGGCAAGAAGGCGAAGCCGCGCTTCTACTCCGGTCTAACGCCTGAAACCAGCCGTCGTTCGCCTGTCAGGTGTGTCAGGCGGCGGTTTGTTCGGCGGCTTGATCGGCCTGCGGAGCAATCTTGCCGTCGCGGGCGAACCAGCGGGCGGGGGGCTCGCAGACCGGGCCCAGGGCCGCGCGGACGATGGCCGGCGGGCGGCGCTCTTCCGGGGTCATGAACAGGCCGTTGGCCTTGACCTTCAGGCCGGCCGCCTTGTGAGCGCCCAGCATGGTCAGGGGAACGGCCAGGATCAGGCCGGCCAGGATCGGCGCGGTGCCGGTCAGCAGATCGGGCGTGAACCAGAACAGGGTGGCCAGGGTGACGCCGGTGACGCTGATCCAGCCCATGGCCTGGAAGGCTTCCTTGCCGCTGACCTTGTCGGCGTCGCGGCGTTGGGTGGCCCAGCCGCCGACCTTGCCGCACAGGATCTCGACCAGGGCGCGGGTCTGGGTGAACATCAGCATCGGCGCGACGAGCGCCGACAGCAGCATCTCGACGCCCAGGCCGGCCATGATCCGGCGACGGCCGCCGAAGGCCTTGTGCTCGTGCGGACGCGAGAAGACCAGGATCGAGCCCAGGATCTTGGGGCCGAACAGCAGCACGAAGGTGATGATCATCGCCCAGGCGGTGGCCTGGATCTCGCGCCAGTCGATCAGGGCGTGGGCGGCGGCCTGCAGGTCGGCCATGGTGAAGGCCGCCTTCTTCAGCGACGGCATCAGCAGGCGCGAGACGACGCCGGCCGACAGCGCCATGAACCACAGGGGCGACAGGACGTAGCTCAGCACGCCGATCACCAGGTGCATGCGGCTCAGCCAGTGCAGGCCGGGCAGGGCGACCAGCGGGATGTGCTGGACGTTGCCCCGGCACCAGCGGCGGTCGCGGGTGGCGAAGTCGAGCAGGTTGGAGGGGCTCTCTTCGTACGAGCCTTCCAGATACGGGGCCAGGTGGACGCTCCAGCCGCCGCGGCGCAGCAGGGCGCTTTCCAGGGCGTCGTGGCTCATCACCTCGCCGCCGAAGGGCTTGGGGCCGTCCAGCGAGGGCAGGCCGCAGGTCTCGGCGAAGGCGCGGGTGCGGACGATGGCGTTGTGGCCCCAGAAGGAGCTTTCGCTGCCCGACCACCAGGCCAGGCCCGTCCAGGCGACGCGGCCATACAGGCGCGTGGCGAACTGAAGGGTGCGGGCGAAGATCGTCTGGCCGTTGATCAGCATCGGCATGGTCTGGATCAGACCCGCGCCGGGGTGGCGCTCCATGGCGTCGGCCAGGCGGACCATGGCGTCGCCGGTCATCAGGCTGTCGGCGTCCAGCACGATCATGTGCTCGTAGGCGCTGCCCCAGCGGGCGACCCAGTCGGCGATGTTGCCGGCCTTGCGGCCCTTGTTCTCCTGGCGGACGCGATAATAGACGGCCGAGTGGGCCTCGCGGCGGAAGCGGGCGAAGCAGGCCTGTTCGGCCAGGGCCACGGCGGCGTCGCGGGTGTCGCTGAGCACGAAGATGTCGAAGGCGCGGCTGGAGCCGGTGTCGTGCAGCGAGGCGTCCATGGCGCGCAGACGGGCGAAGACGGCGGTGGCGTCCTCGTTGTGCACGGGCATCAGGATGGCGGTGCGGGCGCGCAGCTTCGGCGTCGGCTTGGCGCTGTCGATGCCCAGCGGATCCTTGGGCTTGCCCAGCAGGATTACGAAGCCGGCGAAGGCGGTGCAGAACCACAGCGACAGGGCCAGGAACAGCGGGACCAGCAGAGTCAGGACGATGGCTTCCAGGCGGGTCACGCCGCCCAGGGCGACGGTGTCGAAGGTGGCCTTCCAGCCGGCCGCGCCCATGAAGGCGGTGGCCAGGAACACCATCCAGCGGCGGGCGGTCATGTTGGTGACGACGGCGCTGGCGCGGCGGGCGCCGCCTTGCCAGAAGTGCAGCGGCTGCACCGGCATGGCCAGCGGCGCCTCGGCCGGGATTTCCACCGTGTCGCGGCGTTGGATGACCTGATCGAGGGAGACGCTCGTCGAGGAGCGCAGATCGAAGAGGCTGGAACGGTCGCTCATCGGGGCATCGTCTCGGTCTGTCCGACGTTCGGTCGGGCCTCTCCGCGCGCATCGCCGTCTTGAGGTTGTCTCTTCCCGCCCGGGACGTCGTCCGCTAGGGAACGGGCGTCGCGGCGCGTGACAGTTTCATGACGTCGAGTTCCGGCGTGGAGAGCCGCCGGCGAGCCTTAGAGTAAAACTTCGATCACGAATTCGCTACCGGAAATCACGCTTATTTCGCAGTTGCGGCAAAAAAGCTGGAAACGGTGAGGCGCGAGCCAGGATCGCGCGTTTGGGGAATTTTCGTAACATAATGAAAAACAAGACGATTATGCTGTTTTCCGCCATGCTGATGCTTGCTGCGTGCGGTCCGGGACCGCAAAGCTCCACCACGGAAAGGGCGCCGGCGACGATCACGAAACCGCGTGAACCGGGTCCGGAATACGACTCGGTGGGCGTGATCTCCTCGCTCGACGGGCGAAATCTCACGCTCGATCACGAGGGCGCGAGCGGCGCCGGCCTGGCGCCAGGGCGCAATGTCTTCATCGCCTATGCGGATGTTCTGGCCGAGGCGCCGATCACGCCGGGGTCGCGAGTGGCGTTCAGGTTTCATCGGACGGACGAGGGGCTGGAGCTCACGGCGCTGACGGCGCGGTAACGATTTCGCTCAGCAAAATAGCTTGTCATCCCGGCCGCAGCGAAGCGGAGAGCCGGGACCCAGGGGCAACCGCGATGCGCCGGCCCCTGGGTCCCGGATAGCCTCTGCGAGGCTTCCGGGATGACAAGATTTTGGGAGTTGTCGTCGCTATCCCAGCTTCACCAGCATCTTCCCGAGGTTCTCGCCGGCGAACAGCTTGATGAAGGCGTCGGGCGCATTCTCAATCCCGTCCTCCACCGTCTCCTTCCAGGTGATCTTCCCGGCCTTGATCCACTCGGCCATGTCCTTGGCGAAAGCCGGATAGAGATCGTAGTGGTTTGAGACGATGAAGCCTTCCAGCCGCAGGCTCTTGCCGACCGCCTGGATGATGTTGGGCGGGCCGACGGGCTTACCCGTCTCGTTGTACTGAGAGATCATTCCGCACAGGGCGAAGCGCGCAAAGGGACGGGCCGAGTTGATGGCGGCCTCCAGATGCACGCCGCCGACATTCTCGAAATAGACGTCGATGCCCTTGGGCGCGAGCTTGGCCAGTTCGGCCACCACGTCCGGCGTGGCCTTGTAGTCGATGACGTGGTCGACGCCGATCGACTTGAGGAACGCCACCTTCTCCGGACCGCCGGCCGAGCCGATCACGGTGTGGCCCTTCAGCTTGGCGATCTGGCAGACCACCGAACCCACGGCGCCGGCGGCGGCCGAGACGAACACGACGTCGCCGTCCTTCAGCGCCGCGATCCGAAGCAGGCCCGCATAGGCGGTCATGCCGGGCATGCCCAGCACGCCCAGGAACGCCTGGGGCGGCAGGCCGTGGGTGTCGATCTTGGTCAGGGCGCCCATGCCGGCGGCGGCCAGGGCCTTGGGCGAGGCGTTGAAGGCCTCGCGCCAGCCGAACATCGAGCTGACGATGTCGCCGACCGCGTAGTCGGGATCGTTGGAGGCGGTGACCTGGCCGATCGCGCCGCCCTGCATGGCCTTGCCCAGCTCGAACGGCGGCGAATAGCTCTTCCGATCGTACATCCGGCCGCGCATGTAGGGGTCGACCGACATCCACAGGTTCCGAACCTGCACCTCGCCGTCGCCCGGCGCGGCCAGCTCGACGGTCGCCAGCTCGAAGTCGGCGGCGGTGGGAACGCCGACGGGGCGGTTCTTCAGGCGGATTTCGCGCGACGTGGTCATGGCAGACTCCCGTGAGTTTCTAATTTAAACGCTTGTTTAGCGTGTCGCGCGGCGCGGCTCTAGCGCTTTCGAGTGTCAACGAACCGGAGTAGACAGCCGGGCCATGACCCAAGCGATCCTGAAGGCCGGTGTCGTCGGCGCCGGCGTGTTCGGCGGCTATCACGCCAAGAAGTATGTCGAGCTGCCCGGCGTGGAGCTGGTCGGGGTGTTCGACATCGACCTGGCGCGCGCCAAGGCCCTGGCCGAGCCGCTGGGCGCGAGCGCCTATGACGACATGGCCGCCTTCTTGGCCGTCGTCGACGTGGTCACGGTCGCCACCCCCGCCGTCCATCACGCCAAAGCGGCGCTGGCGGCGCTGAAGGCGGGCAAGCCGGTCTATTCCGAAAAGCCCTTGGCGGTGACGCCGGAAGACGCCGACGCCATGGTCGCCGCCGCCGCCAAGGCCGGCGTGCCCCTGGCCTGCGGTCACCAGGAGCGGGTCGTGTTCCAGGCCATGGGCCTGCTGGATATCCCCGAGCAGCCGTTGCGGCTGGAAGCCGTGCGGCGCGGCACGCCGTCGGACCGCAACCTGGACGTCTCGGTGGTGCTGGACCTGATGATCCACGACATCGACTTGGCCCTGGCCCTTTGCGAGGCCCAGCCGATGACGGTGGACGGCGAGGGGGCGATCACCCGCTCGGAGTCGCTCGACTGGGTGAAGGTGGAGGCCATGTTCGAGAACGGCTTCACCGCCGTGTTCGACAGCTCGCGCGTGGCCGAGGCCCGCGAGCGGACCATGAAGGTGGTCTATCCCTCCGGCGAGGTCGAGATCGACTTCCTGGCCCGCACCTTCCGCAACACCACGCCGTTCCCGCTGATCGAGGACTTCACCGAGACGCCGGCCGGCAAGGACCCCCTGGGCCAGAGCGTGGCGGGCTTCCTGGCCGCCGTGCGCGGCGAAAGCCCTCGCCCGGTGGTCACCGGCGATGAAGCCGCCCGGGCGCTCGATCTGGCGCTGGCCGTGGAGCAGGCGGCGGGTGGATAGGGCGGCCTTTTCGACTCTGAACCGACATCGAAACGGCCGCGCTTTCTAAGTCGGACGCGATCTGGGATTGTGCCGGGGCTCGGGTCGCGGCCCGCCGATTCAGCGAAGCATCGATGCTCAACAAGGCTTCCCAGATGGACTTCATGCGTATCCTCCGCTCGCTGGAGGAGTTTCTCTATGAAGTGATGACCTGGCTGGTCTTCTACCCGCGCACCCTGTTTCGCACCGCCTTCCATCCCGTCAGAATGCTCGAATATTCCCGGGCGGAACTGCGCAAGCCCGAGGAGGAGCAGTTCCTCGACAGCCTGTCGGCGCCGCTGTTCCTGCTGCTGACCCTGGTGATCTCCCACGGCCTCGAGCTGGGCCTGCACCTGCATCCGTTCGCGGGCGTCGGACACGCGGCCGAGAAGCTGTTCGGCTCGGACCAGAACCTGGTGGTCCTGCGGTCGCTGATGTTCGCGGTCTATCCGCTGATGTTCGCCCTGGAGCAGGTCAAGGACACCAAGCTGGTCCTGACCCGCAAGACGCTGCGCGGCCCGTTCTTCGGCGAGTGCTATCCGGCCTCGGTCTTCTGCCTGGCGTTCGGGATCGGCGGGACGGTCATGCAGGCCTGGCCCGATCGCGCGCCGGTCGGCTGGGTTCTGATGGGCGCGGCGACGATCTGGTATGTCGCGCTGCAGGTGATCTGGCTCAAGCGCTTCAACGCCACCTGGACCCGCGCGGCGCTGGTCGCGGGCGCCTGTTTCCTGAAGGCCACCGCGATCGTCCTGCTGGTCGCCGCCGGCGCGGCCCTGACCGTGATGGACTGAGCCGGACGCCGCGAGGCGTCCGGCCGTCGCGGTCTAGAACTTGCGATCGCCGTCCAGCGGGTCGCACGTCCCGCTGAACTTGGTCAGGCCGTCCAGGGTGATGCGGCCGGCGCGCCGGTCGATCATCAGCTTGGGCCGGTTGGCGCCGTTGAGCTTGAACTCGCCCCGGATCATGTCGCGGGAGACCGAGAGGTTGGCGATATCGTACCAGCCGGCGTCGCTGCTGCCGTGGATCGGCGGGATCATGTTCTTGGCCGGGCGAATGCGGCCGCGACCGCCGTCGATCTCGACGGTGACCGAGGTGTCGTAGTCCTGGCGCGTCAGCTCCACGCCGCTGCGCGGCACGTAGCGGCGCTTGTTCTCATCCCACTCGTAGCCGGACTTCAGCTGGTTGGTCATGCGCTGGCCTTCGCCGTAGCAGATCAGCGCGATGTGCTCACGATAGCCGCCACCGCCGCCGCCCGGACCGTAGCCGAATTCCGGCGGGCGATAACCGCCGCCGTCGCCGCCGCCAGGACCCTTCCGGCAGTCGGGAGCGGGCGTCGAGACGATGGCGTCATAGCGACCGTTGAGCGTCGTCACCGACAGGCACACGCCGCGTCGCTCGTTCCACCAATAGGTCCACTTGCGGTCGTCGCCGCTCTGGCCGCCGACATTGACGTAGCCGCGCGACGCCAGTTCCGACTCGCCGCTGGAGCCACGCGCGCCGACCAGATCGCGAACATCCGACGGCGTCACCTGGGCGGCGGCCTGGCCGGCCAGCAAGGCTGTTCCGACGAGGATCGACGAGAGCAGAAATCCCTTTGGCATCGTAGGCGCACTCCTGAGGCCGACCCCTTGCCGGCGGCTTGACTAGAACACGTGTAGATGACGATCAGTGCCGTAAAGGTCGAGTAGGGTCGATCGGCGCCGCGATTTTTGCGTTCGATGTCGAGGTTCGAGGCGATGTCGCCTTCAACGCTCGCCAGGCGCCGGGGCGGTTGCTAGCTTCACAATGACGGCCGGGATGACGCGCATGACCGACACCGCGAAGATCGCGCCGCGCGACGGCGCCGCCAGGAGCGGGCGCTTCTGGTTCGAAGATCCCGACAACGACCTGCCGTTCTACGATGGCCAGCCGGTGGCTTTGTCGGCGGGACGCTGGCTGCTGGTCCTGCTGGCGGTGGCCCTGGGGTTCGCCGCGCTGCTGATCCCCGTTCCAGCGCTCCAGACCGGACTGGGCGGCTTTGGCCCGTCGGTTCTGTTCTTCGCCATCCCGCTGACGGCCCTCGCGATCGTCGCGCCGCGCGGGTGGAGCAGGATCTTCCGCAAGGTCGGGCCGCGAGAGGTCGTGTGGATGTTCGCCTTCGCGGCGCTGAACATCGGCGTGACCGTGCTGGTCGGCTATCTGGTCCAGAGATTTCTGGGCGCCCAGGCCAACCCGATCTTCGGGAGCCTGCCGGCGATGTCCGGCGTCGACAAGCTCGTGTTCTTCCTCAAGACCATCGCGCAACTGTTCGGCGAGGAGGTTCTGACGATCCTGCCGTTCCTGGCGCTGACGACCCTGTTCCATGCGCGCATCGGCCTGTCGCGGCGATGGGCGATCTTCGGCGCCTGGATCATATCCGCCGCCCTGTTCGGCGCCCTGCACCTGCCGACCTATGGCTGGAACCTGGCCCAGTGCCTGCTGATCATCGGCAGCGCGCGGCTGGTCCTGACCCTGCCCTACATCATGACCAAGAACATCTGGGTCTCGACGGGGGCCCACATCCTCAACGACTGGATCCTTCTGGGCGGCGGGCTGCTCTTGATGCGCCTGGCCTAGGAACCCCAGGCCAGGCGAGGGACGGGCGCAGGCTATCCCGGGATCGCCGCCCCGATCACCCGCTCCAGCACCACCAGCGGCATCGGCCCCTGGCGAAGCACCTCGTGGAAGGCCTTGAGGTCGAACTTCGCGCCGGCGCGGGTCTTGGCGGCCTCGCGCAGGCGGACCCACTCGGTGTGGCCGATCTTGTAGCTGCAGGCCTGGCCGGGCCAGACGCAGTAGCGGTCGATCTCGCGCTGCACGCGGGTGCGCGGCATGCCGGTGTTGTCGACCATGTAGTCGGTGGCCTTGGCCCGGCTCCATTTCTTGAAGTGCATGCCGGTGTCGACCACCAGGCGCACGGCGCGGAACTGCAGCGACTGCAGGTAGCCGATGCGGCCCAGCGGGTCGGTCTCATAGGCGCCCAGCTCGTCGGCCAGCTGCTCGGCATAGAGGGCCCAGCCCTCGCCATAGGCCGCAAAGCCCATGCCCGAGCGGCGCAGCAGCGGGATGTCGGTCGACTCCCGCGAGATCGCGCCCTGCCATTGGTGGCCGGGCATGGCCTCGTGATAGGTCAGGCTGGGCAGGCTCAGCCTCGGCCACTCGGTGGTGTCCTTCAGGTTGATGTAGAAGCGGCCGGGCCGCGAGCCATCCAGCGGCGGGGCGGTGGCGTAGCCGTTGGGCGCGCCGTCCTCGATGTTCGGCGGCACGCGCACGATCTCGACCGGCGCGGCCGGCAGGGTCTTGAAGGCCAGCGGCAGGCGGGCGCGCATCGCCGCGGTCTGGGCGTTGAGGTCGGCCAGCAGCTCGGCGCGGCCGGCGTCGGTGTTGGGATAGAGCTGGTCAGGACGCGCCGACAGGGCGGTCAGGCGCTCGGCCACCGTGCCGGTCGTCAGGCCCTGGGCGCGCAGCAGCACGTCGATCCGCGCGGTCAGGTCGGCCACCTGGGTCAGGCCGATCTGGTGGACCTCCTCGGGCGTACGGGTGGTGGTGGTCTGGAACGCCAGGGCGCCGGCGTAGAAGGCTTCGCCGTTGGGCAGCTTCCAGGCCCCGGCGTCGGGGCTGGCCTTGGCGCGCAGGGCGGTGACGGCGGCGATCTGTCGGTCAAGGGCGGGATAGACCTTGGTCTCGAGGATGGCGGCGGCCCGGCCGTTCCAGTCGCCGGCGAGGCTGGCCGCCGCCGCGCGGCGCGACAGGGACTGGGCCAGGCCGCTGGTCGCGGCCGGCGCGCCGCGCAGCTTGGACAGCTGGGCCAGGGCGGCGTCCAGGGCGAAGTCGGGCGCCAGCACGCCCTTGGCCGCGTCGGCCTTCAGGGCGGCGGTGTTCTCGTCCAGCGCTCGGGGGAAGGCTTCCAGGCGCGACAGATAGGCCTCCGCGTCGGCCACGGTCTTGACCGGATGGCGCGAGTCCAGGAAGTCGGGGATGGCCTGATAGGCCCCGGTCAGCTGACTGACGATATAGGGCGAGTAGGGGGCGTAGCCGAAGCCGGCGGGCCCCTCGCCAAACGCGTAGGCCTCGCCGCCGGTGACGATGCGGCCATAGGTGTACGACACCACCTCGTGGTCGATCCGCGCGGCCGGCGACAGCTTGGTCGGATCGATGGCGGCCAGGGCTCGCACGCGGGTCTTGCGGGCGGCGATCCACCTGGCGCGGCCGGCGGCCGAATAGTCGCCCAGCTTGGCGCGTTGCCCGGCTCGCGCCCCGACGTCCAGGCCGCGCGAGGTCGCCGTCTCGGGCGACTCGTCCAGGTCGGCTTCCCAGAAGCTGTTGAGCAGGGCGCGCAGCTGGGCGTCCTGGGCGCCGGGAGCGGAAGCGGCCCGCGCGTTGGTTGCGACCAGGGGCGCGAGCGCCGCGCCCACCAGAAACTGACGTCGATCCATGTCGCCTCCACCGGACGAGGAAGCCGCCCGAAGCGGGCACGTTAGCCGAACCATGCGGCTCGGCTAGTCCAAGGTTAAGGTCGGTGCGGACCCTTCCGCCGTACGTCCAGCTGGGCTACCCGAGAGGTTCCTCATTTCACGTGGGAGAACGAGGCCATGCCTCATTCGGCTTGGCCTATCGATCCAGGGATGATCGTTCCGTTTCTGGCGGCGGTCATCCTGGTTGAACTGACGCCCGGGCCCAACATGGCCTATCTGGCGGCGTTATCAGCCACCCATGGTCGGCGAGCTGGGCTGTTCGCCGTGGTCGGCGTCACATGCGGCCTGTCGGTCTATATGTTGGCCGCCGTCCTCGGCCTGACCGAGGTCTTCCGGCTTTATCGACCGCTCTATGAAATCCTGCGTTGGGCCGGCGCGACCTATCTGTTCTGGCTGGCCTGGGACGCCTGGCGAGTGGGTGAGGCGCCCGACGAAAGCGTCGACGCCCTGCCCAAGCCCTGGGCGCTGTTCCAGCGTGGTTTCCTCACCAACCTGCTGAACCCGAAGGCGGCGCTGTTCTATGTCAGCCTGCTGCCTGGGTTCATCAAGACGGGGCATGCGCCGCCGACCTTGCAGGCCCTGATCCTGGGGCTCATCCACATAGCGGTCAGCATCACCGTGCACGGCGCGATCGTGCTGGGCGCGGACCGGGCGGGGCGGATGGTCAGGGCGCTTCGTTCGAGCGTCTGGTCCACCCGGGGCTTGGCCCTGGCCATCGTGGGCGTCGCGATTTGGGTTCTGTGGCAAACGCGGATGACGCGCTGACCGCGGCCAGTCCCGCCGTCAGTCGTCGAGATCGAACGGCAGGTCTTCCTGGTTCGACTTGGCTTCGCGGCGGGCCCGGGAGATGGGCTTGAACAACGGCGCGGGCTCGGGATCGGGATCCCAGGGCGGCTCGTCGAAGGGCAGCTCGTCGTCCTGATCGTCGACGTCGTCGTCGGGGGCGAGCGCCGGGGCGGCCGCAGCGGCGGGCGGAGCGCGGCGGGGCTCGGGCCTGGGTTCTGGACGGGGCTCGGCGCGCGGCGGCGGCGCGGGCGGGGGTGGCGGCGGAGCGGCGACGACCGGTTCGGCGGCGGGGCGCGCGGGCGCGCGGGGCGCCTGGGGCCGGCGCACGATCGCCTCGCACCGCGCCAGCCAGCGATTGGCCTCCTGAACCGCGTCGGCCGGCGAGCGGCTCTCGCGGCGCTGCTCGTCGCCGGGGATCCAAAGGTCAAGCTCGAAGTCGGGATGGCGAGGATCGTCGAAGATCAGGCGCAGGGTGACCTTGCTGGCCTGTGGCGCGACATGGTCCAGGGCCCGGCGCTGCTCGCCCCGGAACACCCGGCCCACCACCTGGCCGTCGACCAGCAGTTCGGCCCCCATCACCTCGTCGATGCGATAGAGCAGGCACCAGGCCCCGCTGTCCCAGGCGACGGCGGACAGGCCGGTGTTGAACGAGAAGCCCGCGCCGCGACCCCGGCCGCGCGCCAGGATCACCACCTCGGGCTCGCCGCGCAGCACATGGCGCAGGGCCCGGCGGATGCGGCGGTCCTCGTCCATGAACCAAATGGCCGCGCTGCCCAGGAACGTCACCGCCGAGCCGGCGATGGCCACGAACAGGATAAGGCGGGCGAGTTCGCTCATGGGCGGAAGGCTAGTGAGAAACCGAGATTCGCGACAGAGGGGAGGCTAGGGGCGGGCGCTCGCCGCGCAAGCGCCGTCGCGGTCGTGCATCAGGCTAAGCTGCAGGGGCGGCCGCTTGCGGTTGTCGGACGTGGAGATCAGCGCCACCGCCATCTTGCCGCCGATCCGGGCGCAATGGGTCTCCTGCCGGAAGGAGCTCTGGCTGTCGCGCGAGCCGGGGCCGCTGTCGAACAGGGTCGTGACGGGGCCGTCCGCGCCCAGCGCCTTAAGCACCATGGCTCGCAGCTTGTCGGCGTCGCCCTGTCCGACCCGAAGGTAGCAGCCCGGGCCCTTGGCGTTGGACAACTCGACCCGACCTGCGCCGGTCATGCGATAGACGCCGGTCTTCCTGTCCTGCAGGCGGATGAAATGGTTGGGGACCTCCGCCAAGCCTACGCCCTGCCGATGGGCCGCAAGACATCCGTGCTCGAGGGCGTAGCGGGCGGATTCCGTCGGTGAGACCAGGGCCGCATAGGACGGCGTCGTGCTGGGCGGGGGCTTGGGCGAAGCCGTGTCGGCGGCGGCGATCAGGAGCGCGGCAAGGAGCATGTGAACGCCTCGGTGTGAGTGTTCACTTACTCAATCATGCCTTGCTGGTTTCGTCTATAGATTTAGTTCGGCCACTACCGGCACGTGGTCTGAGGGCTTTTCCTTGTCGCGCTCGTCGCGATGGATGACGACCTCGACCAGCGTGTCGGCGGCCTGGGGCGACAGCAGCAGGTGGTCGATGCGGATGCCCAGGTTCCGGGGCCAGGCGCCGGCCTGGTAGTCCCAGAAGGTGTAGCCGCCCGGCGCGCCGTCGACCTGCATGTAGGCGTCGGTAAAGCCCAGGTTCTTCAGAGCCCGGAACGCGCCTCGGCTCTCGGGGCGGAACAGGGCGTCGCCGACCCAGGCCTCGGGATTGGCCACGTCCTCGGCCTCTGGAATGACGTTGTAGTCGCCCAGGATGACCAGGGGCTCCTCATAGGCCAGCAGCGTCTGGGCGTGGGCGTGCAGCCGGCGCATCCAGGCCAGCTTGTAGTCGAACTTCTCCGTGTCGACAGGATTGCCGTTGGGCAGGTAGATCCCGCAGACGCGGATCGGCTTGGGCGCGGCGATCACCGCCTCGACATAGCGCGACTGCTCGTCGACTTCGCCGTCGAACAGGAAGGGTAGGCCCTTGCGGACGTCCTCGACCGGAAACTTCGAGAGCAGGGCGACGCCGTTATAGGTCTTCTGGCCGTGGACCACGACGTTGTAGCCCAGGCGCTCGAACGCCTCGGTCGGGAACTTCTCGTCGACGCACTTGATCTCCTGCAGCACCGCCACGTCGGGCGACACCGCTTCGAACCAGGCCAGCACGCCTTCGAGGCGAGCGTTGACGGAATTCACGTTCCAGGTGGCGATACGCATTGACGGCTCCAGTGGGCGCGCGGAGGCTAGGGCCCATGGCGAGCGCGCTCAAGACAGGGTTCAGAATTTCCGATCGGGGACAGCGCATCCTGCTGATCCTGATCACCTTGGCGTGGCTGGTCGCCGCGGCGGTCGGCGCGATCCTGGCGGTGTTCTCGCCGCTTGTCTTCGACGGACCGGGCAATATCCACAATCCCGTCGCCTGGCTGGGCTTCGTGCTCGGCGCGCTGTTCTGGGCCGTGTGCGTGCTGGGGCCGCTGGTCGGCTGGATGCAGTGGCGCAAGGGCCGCCGCACCGAGGCCTGGGCCGCCATGGCCGCGCCGGCCGCCTGGGCGGCGATGGCGATCACCGTGCTGCAGTTCGTGCCGGGGTAGGTGGGACGGTTGAGCGCCGTGAGCGGCCCTCGTCTTTCGACAGGCTCAGGATGAGGACCATTCCATAGGTCTTGGCAGTCGAAACCTCATCCTGAGCTTGTCGAAGGACGAGGTTTCGGCGTTCGAGCTAGATCGAGAAGCTCACCCCGCAGCCGCAGCTGGACTTGGCGTTGGGGTTGCGGACGCGGAATTCCGCGCCGGCCAGTTCGTCGACGAAATCGATCTCCGAGCCCTTCAGCAGAGCCATCGAGATGACGTCCACCAGGGCGGCGGCGCCGTCGCGTTCGATCTTCAGGTCGTCGGCCTCGACCGTGTCGACCAGGTCGAAGCGGTACTGGAAGCCCGAGCATCCGCCGCCGTCGACCGCGACGCGCAGCATGACGGGGCGCCCCTCGGACTGTCCGATGGCGTGGATGCGGCGAGCGGCGTTGGGAGAAAGCGTTACGGTTGTTTCGGTCATGGCTGTGGAAAACTCATCCTTGGCCTATATGAGGATATCAGCG
Source organism: Caulobacter sp. GW821-FHT10F06 (assembly GCF_058809215.1). Classification (NCBI taxonomy): domain Bacteria; kingdom Pseudomonadati; phylum Pseudomonadota; class Alphaproteobacteria; order Caulobacterales; family Caulobacteraceae; genus Caulobacter; species Caulobacter sp. GW821-FHT10F06. The sequence continues at coordinate 95,628 of NZ_JBXASK010000010.1, forward strand.
CCCCGGCGAAAGGGGTGAAAGCCCAGAGTCGTTCATGTCGTCTTCTCCTTATCTGGTCGCCCGAGCCCCGTACGCCGAAGATCCGGCCAAGTCGCGTGGTCGCCGCTACCAGGAAGAAGACAGCCGCACGCGCACGCCGTTCGCCCGCGATCGCGACCGGATCATCCATAATTCGGCCTTCCGGCGGCTGAAGGAGAAGACCCAGGTCTTCGTGGCCCACGAGGGCGACAACTTCCGCACGCGCCTGACCCACTCGCTGGAAGTGGCCCAGGTGGCGCGATCGCTGGCCACGGCCCTCGGGCTGGACAGCGACCTGGCCGAGACCATCGCCCTGGGCCACGACATCGGCCACCCGCCGTTCGGCCACGCCGGCGAGGATGAGCTGCAGGCCAAGATGGCCCCGTTCGGCGGCTTCGACCACAACGTCCAGACCTTCCGGGTGGTGACCGAGCTGGAGCACCGCTATCCCGACTTCCACGGCCTGAACCTGACCTGGGAGACCCTGGAGGGGATCATCAAGCACAACGGTCCAGTGACCGAGAAGCTGGGCAAGCCGTCCTGGAAGGCGATCTCCAAGTACGACAATGAGTATAACCTCGGCCTCAACACCTGGGCCTCGGCCGAGGCCCAGGTCGCGGCCCTGGCCGACGACATCGCCTACAACAACCACGACGTCGACGACGGCGTGTCGGCTGGCTTGATCAATCTGGACGACCTGCTGGACGTGCCGCTGATCGGCCCGATCCTGTTCGCGGTTAAGAGCGAGCGGCCCGACCTGGACGCCAACCTGACCCGCCTGGAGGCCGTGCGCCGGATGATCGGAGCCATGGTCGACGACGTGATGGGCGAGACCCTGCAGCGCGCGGCCTCGACCGGCGTGCAGTCGGCCGACGACGTGCGGGGCCTGGACCACGCCCTGGTGGCCTTCTCGCCGGACATGGCCGAGGACCTGGCCCGCCTGCGCCAGTTCCTGCACACGCGGATGTATCGCCACTGGCGCGTCAACCGGACGCGTAGCCAGGCGCGCCGTATTCTGGCCGAGATGTTCGACTTGTTCTTGAACGAGCCGGACGTCCTGCCGACGGTCTGGTTCGAGAAGTCGCAGAACCGCGACGAGGCCGGGCGCGCGAGGGTCGTCTGCGACTACATCGCGGGCATGACCGACCGCTTCGCTATCGAGGAGCACAGGAAGCTGTTCCACCTCGACGTCTGGAACTAGAGTCCGACGATCGAAGGCGCTCCCCGTTTCGGGGAGCGACGGGGTCCTTCCTGAAACCGTGATGGCGCGGACGCTTATGACGCGCCGGTCCCTTCGATAAACTGTGTCCGCGTGCGTGTGATTCGGCGGTCCGAACCCCGTGCGTCGTAGTCTGGAGCCTAATCGCGATGTCCGATCCCCACCGCGGCGCCTATACGCCGCCGACCGATGCGCCGCTGTCGTTCGACGCGCGTCAGCCGGTGCGCGGTTCCCGCCCTCTGCCCATGACCCTGATCATCAGCGCGGTGGTGCTGCTGACGCTGGTCGTGGCGGTGGTGATGATCTATCGCGGCGGCGTGCGCGGTCCCAACGAGCCGCCGGCCACCGTGGGCTCGCAGGTCGCAGAGATGAAGACCCCGCCGCCCGCCGGCAGCCAGCCGGCCGACCCAGCCGCGGGCCTGCAGATCTACAAGAACGAAGAGCCGTCGCCGTCGGCGACCTACGCCGCCCAGCCGGAGGCGCCGCTGCCGCGTCCGACCGCGCCGGTCGACGCCAAGCCGATCGAGACCGCCGCCCTGCCAGCCGCCGCCAAGCCGGCGACCGTCGCGCCCAAGCCCGCTGCCGCCAAGCCGGCGCCGACCATCGAGTCGCTGGCCACCGCCGCCGTCGCGCCAGCTCCCAAGCCCGTCGCGGCCAAGCCCACCGTGGTCGCCACGGCGACCGCGCCCAAGCCGGCGACCTCGGCCTCCAGCGGTCCGGCCATGGTGCAGATCGGCGCCCTGTCCTCGCCCGCCCTGGCCGACAAGGCCTGGAGCGACGCCGCGCGTCTGGCCCCGGGCCTGGCCGCCGGCAAGGGCAAGAAGGTCGAGGCCGTCGACAAGAACGGCACCACCCTCTACCGCACCTCGGTGACCGGTTTCGCCAGCCGCGAGGCCGCCAAGGCCTTCTGCGACGCCATTTCGGCCGCGGGCAAGTCCTGCTTCGTGAAGTAGGAACGAGCGCTTGAGCACCTCCGCCGCGATCCTCGGCTGCGCCGGGACGACCCTCTCCCGCGAGGAGGAGGACTTCTTCCGGCACGTGAAGCCCTGGGGCTTCATCCTGTTCAAGCGCAACATCGACACGCCCCAGCAGACCCTGGCCCTGACCCAGGCGCTGCGCGACACGGTCGGTCGGCCCGATGCGCCGATCCTGATCGACCAGGAGGGCGGCCGCGTCGCCCGCCTGCAGCCGCCGCACTGGAAGAAATATCCGCCCGGCCGCGCCTATGGCGAGCTGGTGGCCAACGACCCGCTGGTCGCCCGCGAGATCACCCGCCTGGGTGCGCGCCTGATCGCCCACGATCTGCGAGCCATCGGCGTCAATGTCGACTGTGTGCCGGTGCTGGACGTTCCCGATCCCAAGGGCCACGAGATCATCGGCGACCGCGCCTATGGCGACACACCCGAGCAGGTGGCCACGCTTGGCCGCGCCGCCGCCGAGGGCCTGCTGGCCGGCGGGGTGCTGCCGATCATCAAGCACATCCCCGGCCACGGTCGCGCGATGAGCGACAGCCACCTGGAGCTGCCGGTCGTGAAGGCCAAGCTGGCCGAGCTGGACGCCCGTGACTTCGCGCCGTTCCGCGTGCTGTCGGACATGCCGATGGCGATGACCGCGCACGTCGTCTACACGGCCATCGACCGCCGCCGTCCGGCCACCACGTCCAAGAAGGCGATCAAGAAGATCATCCGCGAGTCGCTGGGCTTCGACGGCCTGCTGATGAGCGACGACCTGTCGATGAAGGCGCTGTCGGGCGACTTCAAGCAGCGCGCCAAGGACAGCCTGTCGGCCGGCTGCGACGTGGTCCTGCACTGCAACGGCGACATGGACGAAATGAAAGCCGTGATGTCCGGCGTCGGCGGTCTGTCCAAGGAAGCCCGCCGTCGCTCGCAGGCGGTGATGAGCCGGCTCGTGAAGGTGGTTGAGCCCTTCGACGTCGCCGAGGCCCGGGCGCGGTTCGACGCCGCCTTCGCCAACACCTCCTATTCGGGCAGCTTTGCGTGAACACGGGCTTCCAGCCCACGCTAGACTTCGAGGCCGCCAACGAGGCGGCGGAAGACGGCGCGGCGCTGGTCATCGACATCGACGGCTATGAAGGCCCGCTGCATGTTCTGCTGGCCCTGGCGCGCAGCCAGAAGGTCGACCTCTTACAGCTGTCAATTACCCGCCTGGCCGAGCAGTACCTGGCCTTCGTCCAGCAGGCGCGGCGCGTGCGGTTCTCGCTGGCTGCGGACTATCTGGTGATGGCCGCCTGGCTGGCCTACCTCAAGTCCCGCCTGCTGCTGCCCAAGCCCGAACGGGCCAAGGCCGAGGAGCCGCCGGCCGAGGAGATGGCCGCGCAGCTGGCCTTCCGCCTGGCCAAGCTGGACGTCATGCGCCAGGCCGTCGAGGCGCTGAAGGAGCGCCCGCTGCTCAAGCGCGACGTGTTCATGCGCGGCGACCCGGAAGCCGTGAAGATCGTCTCGTCGACCCGGCTGGAAGGCGATCTCTACGGCCTGATGAGCGCCTACATCACCCAGCGCAAGAAAGAGCACAGCCGTCATTACGCCCCGCGTCCGCCCACGGCCTATCCGCTGGAAGACGCCCGCGACCGCCTGCGCGCGATGCTGCCGAGGATGGACGACTGGACCACCCTGACCACGGTCGCGCCGATCGAGCAGTCGCTGGAGGAGGACGACGGCCCGTCGCCGGCCTCGTACCTGGCCTCGACCCTGTCGGCCTCGCTGGAGCTGGTGAAGGAGGGCGTGCTGGAGGCGCGCCAGATGGAGGCGTTCGCCGACATCTACCTGCGCACGCGGGCCGAGCCGCTGGAGGCGGAGGCGTGAGGGCTAACCTTCAACTCGGCTTTTATCCTTGTCATCCCGGAAAGCGCGCAGCGCTTATCCGGGACCCAGGGGCCGGCGCATCGCGGTGGCCCCTGGGTCCCGGCTCTCCGCTTCGCTGCGGCCGGGATGACAAGATTTGGGTTTTCTTCCCGTCATGATCGACCCCCTCCACACCGAACGCTGCATCGAGGCTCTGCTGTTCGCCGCCGCCGAGCCGCTGAGCGACGTCGACCTGGCCAAGCGCCTGCCGGAAGGCGCCGACATCGCCGCCGGGATCGAGGCCCTGCGCGCGCGCTACGAGGGCAGGGGGATCGAGCTGACCTGCGTGGCCGGCCGCTGGCGGTTCCAGACCGCTCAGGACCTGTCGTTCCTGATGACCGAGGAGCGCGAGGAGCCGCGCCGGCTGTCCAAGGCCGCCCAGGAGACCCTGGCGATCATCGCCTATCACCAGCCCGTCACCCGGGCCGAGATCGAGGCCGTGCGCGGCGTCCAGGCCAGCCGGGGCACGATCGACGTGCTGCTTGAGCTGGGTCTGGTGCGCATGCGCGGCCGCCGCCGCACGCCGGGTCGCCCGGTGACCTTCGGCACGACCGACGCCTTCCTCGAGCACTACGGCCTGGCGGCGCTGTCGGACCTGCCGGGAATCACCGAGATGAAGGCCGCCGGCCTGCTGGAAATGAACCTGCCGCCGGGCTTTTCCGTGCCCGACCCGCTGGGCCTGCGCCCCGGCGAGGACGAGGATCCGCTGGAGGACGGCGACGAAGCGCCCGAATTCGCCCAGGACTTCCTCGGAGAGCTGGAAAAAAGCTGAGCCATACGGGGTGCGGCGTAAAAGCCCGTTCTGTCGCGCTTGGCTCCCTGCCTCGCGACCGCCTATATTGCATGAGAGATTGTAACGACACGCCGCAGCGGCTAATGGGCCGCTGTCGCAAGGAGCACCGTCGCTATGGGTAGCATGAGCTGGATTCACTGGGTGATCGTGATCGCGGTCGTAGCCCTGCTCTTTGGCGGTCGCGGCAAGCTGTCGGGAATCATGGGCGACGCGGCCAAGGGCATCAAGGCGTTCAAGGACGGCCTGAAGGACGACACCTCCGACGAGGTCGCGGCCAACAAGTCGACCGGCGCCCTTCCGCGCACCAAGGCCGAAGAAGAAGACCTGCACAGGTCGTAAGATCCTCCGGGCGCGCGGGCGGGTCCCGTCGCGCGCGTCCCCTCCACTTCGCGACGGCGGGCCAAGGCTCGCGTCGCTCTAAGGCGCGTCCATGCTTCCTGATATTGGCGGCACAGAGCTTCTGGTCATCGCCGCGGTCGCTCTGATCGTGGTCGGGCCGAAGGATCTCCCCGTACTTCTGCGCAAGCTGGGCCAGTTCGTCGGCAAGATGCGCGGCATGGCCGCCGAGTTCCGCTCCAGCTTCGACGAGATGGCGCGTCAGTCCGAGCTGGACGACCTGCGCCGCGAGGTCGAGGCCATGCGTTCGGGCCAGTACGCCAATCCGCTGCGCGAGGCCGCCGACCAGGCCAAGGACGTCGGCGTCGACAAGGTGTTCGCCGACATCGACGCCAGCCTCCACGAGGGGACGATGCAGATCCATCCCCACGCCGGCTATCAGCCGCCGCCCAATCCGGCGCTGGTTTCCGACACCGTCGCCGAGCCGGTCGCCGCGCCCAAGCCGCGCAAGCCCCGGGCTGCCAAGGTCGTGGCCGAGCCGGTCGCCGAGCCGGCCGTCTCCAAGGCCCCGCGCAAGCGCGCCGCGCCGAAGGCTCCCGCCAAGGCCGAAGCGGTCATCGAAGCGCCCAAGGCCGTCCGCGCGCCGCGCAAGAAGGCCGCCAAGGCCGGCGGCTCCACCTCTTCGGATATCGCCTCGTGACTCAAGCCATCGGCCACGAACCCGAGGACGAGATCGAAGCCTCGCGCGCCCCGCTGCTGGACCACCTGGTCGAGCTGCGCATGCGCCTGATCATCTGCGTGGTGGCGCTGTTCCTGGGCTTCGGGATCTGCTTCGCCTTCGCCGACAAGATCTTCCTGTTCCTGGTCAACCCGTTCACGGTGGCCCAGCAACTGCTCAGCGTGCAGCACGCCGGCGGCAAGCACGGTCCGTTCGACCTGCTGCTGGCCCTGGTGGGCCTGAAGGACATCCCGCAGGGCGAGACCAAGGCCCTGGGCCTGGTCTACACGGCCGCGCTGGAGTTCTTCTTCACCAAGCTGAAGCTGGCCGGGTTCGGCGCCGTGGTCCTGACCTTCCCGGTCCTGGCCTGGCAGCTCTACCGGTTCGTCGCGCCGGGGCTCTACAAGAACGAGCGCCACGCCTTCCTGCCGTTCCTGCTGGCCTCGCCGGTGATGTTCATCCTGGGCGCGGCGCTGGTCTACTACGTGATGCTGCCGTTCGTGCTGTGGTTCTCGCTGAGCCAGCAGGTCTCGACGGTGGGGATCACCATCCAGCTGCTGCCCAAGGTCAGCGACTATTTGACGCTGGTGACCTCGCTGCTGCTGGCCTTCGGCCTGTGCTTCCAGCTGCCGGTCGTGGTGTCGCTGCTGGGCCTGGCGGGCATCATCTCCAGCAAGCTGCTGCGCGAGGGCCGTCGCTACGCCATCGTCGGCGTGTTCATCGCCGCGGCCATCCTGACCCCGCCCGACCCCATCAGCCAGATGACCTTGGCCATCCCGATGTGCCTGCTCTACGAGATCAGCATCTGGTGCGTGTGGCTGATCGAGCGCGGCAAGGCCAAGGACGAGAAGAAGCGCAACGAGATCGTCGCGGCCTGATTCCGCATGAACTGTCATCCCGGGCGGAGCGCAGCGCAGACCCGGGACCACGGCGAGCTCATGCGTTTCCTGCGCTCCCGGCTCGGCGCGCTTCGCGCTTGGCCGGGATGACAGCTGAAATGGAACAACAAAAAACCTCCGCCCCGGAAGGAGCGGAGGTTTTCCGTTTTCGGGCGGCCCGTCGGGGCCGGCGTCCGTCAGGCTTAGGCGTTGGTCAGCGCGCGGGCGTTCAGGGCCTGCAGCTGGGCCTTGGCCGCGCGGACGGCGCTGCCGACGCACGACTGGTAGTCGGTGCGGCTGACATAGCCCTTGGCGGGCTTGCAGACGGTCTGGGCGGCGAGCTTGATCTCGGCGTGGATCTGCTCGGTGGTCTTGCCCTTCAGCGAGACGCGGACGACCGACAGGCTTTCGTGGCGGGCTTCGACCTTCGAGGTCGAGCGGGCCTTGATGATGCCGGCCAGCTGGCGGTTGGCGTCGCGGACGGTGCTTTCGACGCACTCGCGGGCGGCGGTCTTGCCGGTCGAGCAGACGGTCTGGGCGGCGGCCTGGATTTCGCTGCCGATCTGGGCGTCGGTCTTGTTGGCCAGCGAGATGCGGACCAGGTTGGCGGCGCTGGCCGGGGCGGCGATGGCGGCCGAGACGGTGACGAGAGCGGCGAGGGCGATGAACTTCTTCAAGGTGTTAAGTCCCGTAAATTGTTTGCTTGAAACGCGGTTTCACTTTGTTGGGCGCTCCTTTTTCATCTTCGAATTAAGTTGAAATGTAGAAACGGCATTAATTGGCGTTAGTTGTATTTTGTGCTCGGCAATTGATCAAATATAACGACGTTATTGGATTCAGGTTTGTGTAATACACAAAACGTCTGATCTTGGCGGAGATTGTCGGGCTTCCGGCGAGCGGCGTTCGCCTGGGCTGGGCGTCCGGCGGCCGATCCGGGCGACGGGCAGGGTCTTCACGAGGTCGCGTTGCGGCCCTGAAAAGGTTGGCGCCTTGGGCGACGCGCCTTAGAGAGGGCGTTTCCCTACGCATACTCTTCGAGCGCTTTTTCGATGCACGACATCAAGGCCATCCGCGACAATCCCGAAGCCTTCGAAGCCGCCTGGTCGGCCAAGGGTCGATCGGGCGCGGCCGCCGAGGCCGTGAAACTCGACGCCCAGCTGCGCGCGGCCCAGACGGCGCTGCAGGAATCGCAAGCCAAGCGCAACGAGGCCTCCAAGCTGATCGGCGCCGCCAAGGCCAAGAAGGACGAGGCCGAGGCCGCGCGCCTGATGGCCGAGGTCGAGTCGCTGAAGGCCGTCATGGCGACCGCCGGCGAGGAAGAGACCCTGGTCGGCGGCAAGCTGCGCGACCTGCTGGCCAGCCTGCCCAACATCCCGGCGCCCGAGGTTCCCAAGGGCGAGGGCGAGCACGGCAATGTCGAAGAGCGCCGCTGGGGCGACGCCGCCAAGCTGCCGGCCGGCCGCCTGAACGCCCCCAAGGACCACGTCGACTTGGGCGCGGCCCTGGGCGGCATGGACTTCGAGGCCGCCGCCCGGATGAGCGGCTCGCGCTTCGTGGTGCTCAAGAAGGAGGTCGCCCGCCTGGAGCGCGCGATCGGCCAGTTCATGCTGGACCTGCAGACGGTCGAGCACGGCTACACCGAGGTCAGCCCGCCGCTGCTGGTCAAGGACGAGGCGCTGTTCGGCACGGGTCAGCTGCCGAAGTTTGCCGAGGACCTGTTCAAGACCACCGGCGACCACTGGCTGATCCCCACCGCCGAGGTCTCGCTGACCAATATCGTGCGCGAGCAGATCACCGGCGAGGAAGAGCTGCCGCTGCGCCTGACGGCCCTGACCCCCAGCTTCCGCTCGGAAGCCGGTTCGGCCGGCCGCGACACGCGCGGCATGATCCGCCAGCACCAGTTCTACAAGGTCGAGCTGGTCTCGATCACCACGCCCGACCAGTCGGAAGATGAGCACCAGCGCATGGTCACCTGCGCCGAGGCGGTGCTGAAGAAGCTGGAGCTGCCGTTCCGCACCATGCTGCTGTGCACCGGCGACATGGGCTTTGGCGCGCGCAAGACCTACGATCTGGAAGTCTGGCTGCCGTCGCAGAACATGTATCGCGAGATCAGCTCGTGCTCGAACTGCGGCGACTTCCAGGCCCGCCGGATGAGCGCCCGCTACCGCAAGGCCGGCGAGAAGGGCGGGCACTACGTCCACACCCTGAACGGCTCGGGCCTGGCGGTCGGCCGCACCCTGGTGGCCGTGCTGGAGAACTATCAGGACGAGAACGGCCGCATCGCCATTCCCGACGTTCTGGTTCCCTACATGGGCGGCGTCACCCACATCGGGGGGAACGCGTGAGGATACTCCTCACCAACGACGACGGCATCCACGCGCCGGGGCTGGTGGCTCTGGAGAAGATCGCGCGCGCCCTGACCGACGATGTCTGGATCTGCGCGCCGGAATACGAGCAGTCGGGCGCCAGTCGGGCTCTGACCCTGGCCGATCCGCTGCGCGTGCGACGCCTGGACGACCGCCGCTTCGCCGTTGAGGGCACGCCCACCGACTGCGTGATGATGGCCGTGCAGCAGTTGATCGACGGCCCGGCGCCGGACCTGGTGCTGTCGGGCGTCAATCGCGGCCAGAACATCGCCGAGGACGTCACCCTGTCGGGCACCGTGGCCGGCGCCATCGAGGGCATGGCCCTGGGCATTCGCTCGATCGCCCTGTCGCAGGCCATGAACTACTTCCACGACGAGGTCGTCGCCCACTGGGAGACGGCCGAAACCTATGGTCCGGGCATCATCCAGAAGCTGCTGGAGACGGGCTGGCCCGACGACGTGATCATGAACGTCAACTTCCCGGCCCTGCCGCCGGAGCAGGTGACGACGGTCGAGGTCACCCGCCAGGGCTTCCGCGACGGCCACCTGCGCCACTGGGACAAGCGCACCGACCTGCGCGGCCGCGACTACTACTGGATGGGCTTCACGGCCACGGCCTCGACGCCGGCCGAGGGCACCGACCTGAAAGCGGTCTATGACGGCAAGATCTCGGTCACGCCGCTGCACATCGACCTGACGCACAACGAGACCGTCCACAAGCTGAAGGGCCTGCTGGGCGGCGCTCCGCCCAAGGCGCGGGTGGGCGAATGAGCGACGCGCGCAAGGCCCAGGCCGCCGCCCTCGCGGATCTGCCGCGCCTGATGAAGGCGTTGCGCGACCAGGGCATCAGCGACCCGCAGGTGCTGAAGGCCATCGAGAAGACCCCGCGCGACCTGTTCACGCCCGACCTCTTCAAGGACCGTTCGTGGGAGGATTCGGCCCTGCCGATCGCCTGCGGCCAGACCATCAGTCAGCCCTATATCGTCGGCCTGATGACCCAGGCCCTGACCATCGAGCCGCGCTCGCGGGTGCTGGAGATCGGCACCGGGTCCGGCTACCAGACCACGATCCTCAGCCACGTCTCGCGGCTGGTCTATACGATCGAGCGCTATCGGACCCTGATGAAGGAGGCGGAGGCGCGCTTCACCAAGCTGGGCCTGACCAACGTCATCACCAAGTTCGGCGACGGCGGCGAGGGCTGGGCCGAACAAGCGCCGTTCGACCGCATTATGGTCACGGCGGCGGCGGAAGATGATCCGAAACGACTGCTGTCCCAGCTCAAGCCCAACGGCGTCCTCGTGGCGCCGATCGGGAAGGGGCCGGTGCAGAGCCTTCGCCGCTACGCCGGCGACGGCAAGGGCGGCTTCAAGGTGGAGGCGCTGTGCGACGTGCGGTTCGTGCCGCTGTTGGACGGCGTGGCTCGCGATCAGTGAGCTTGGCAAGCGGGGGCGCGGCTGCGGCCGACCCTCGTTTTAATGATTGATTTACCCTCGCGGGGCCGTCTGGTCGTTCGTGAGGAAAGGAGAGGCTATGAGGCAGTTGTGGACGCGCGCGGCGGTGATCGCCCTGACGGCTGGAACGCTCGCCGCCTGCGAGACGACCGGCGGCCCGCAATATCCGGCGCGCGAAGGCCAGGCTCCCGTTCCGAACCGCGCCCAGACCCCGAACTATCCGATCACCCAGGCGCCGCAATCGGCCGCCGACCAGCCGATCGACACCTCGCCCCAGCCCAGCGAAGTGATCCGCCGCGAGCCGATCCCGGTCGACCCCGCGCCCGCGCCGACCCTGCCCGAGCCTACGGTGCGACGCACCGAGCTGCCGCCGCCCGCGCCGGCCTACACGCCGCAGCCCCTGCCGCCCAAGCCGGTGGTCGTCACGACCGTCGCCGGTCCGGTGGTCACCGTGGCCGGCAAGCCCAAGGTCCGCGTCGTCGAATCGGGCGACGCCCTGGACGCCATCGCCCGCGGCTTCGGCTCGACCCGCGCCGAGCTGGTCGAGCTCAATAATCTGAAGCCGCCGTACAGCCTGCGCCTGGGCCAGAAGATCAAGGGTCCGGCCAGCGACCAGAAGGCCTATGTGGTCGGGCAGGGCGACACGATGTTCGCCATCGCCAAGCGCTTCAGCGTCACTCAGGCCGCCCTGGCCGAGGAAAACGACCTGTCGACCGGCGCGTCGATCAAGAAGGGCCAGAAGCTGCTCCTGCCGGAAGGCTTCAAGGACAAGGGTCCGACCAAGACCACGGTGATGCAGGCCCAGTCGCCGTCGAACGCGACCACCCTGGCCGGCGCCTCGCCGCCGCCCGCGGCGCGTCCGACCGAGACCCCGCGCGCCAGCGTTCCGGCCGCGACCGCCCCGACCTCGTCGTCGCCCTTCGGCGCGTCGGCCAGCACGACCACCACCACGACCACGGTCACCGGTTCGGTCGTCACCGTGGCGGGGCCGCGTCAGGTCTACACGGTGAAATCGGGCGACACCCTGACGGCGATCGCCAAGCGCTTCGACATGAGCGTCAAGGAAGTGGCCGACGCCAACGACATCGACAGCGACAAGCCGCTGCGCCTGGGCGCCAAGATCAAGGGCCCGGCGACCACGTCTAAGGCCTATGTCGCCGTCAGCGGCGACACCCTGACCGCCATCGCCAAGCGTTTCAACGTCAGCGTCAAGGAACTGGCGGCCGAGAACGACCTGAAGACCAGCGCCGCGGTCAAGAAGGGCCAGAAGATCGTCCTGCCCGACGGCTACAAGGACCGGGGTCCGATCAAGACGACCACCACCGTTCCGGCCGCGCCGTCGCGCACCTATGCCGAGAGCTCGACCCCGACGCCGTCGCAACCGGCCGCGGTCACGCCCTCGGCGCCGATTCCCTACCGGCCCAGCGCCTCGACGCCGCCGCCCAGCAGCTATCCGCGCCCGACCGGCCCGGTCGCCGCCCTGCCGACGGCGCCGCCGCCGTCCAGCGCGCGTCCGATCATCGAGAGCAGCGCCGCCCCGACCGAGGCCGAGATCATCGCCTCGGGCCGCGGCAAGTTCAGCTGGCCGCTGCGGGGCGAGATCATCTCGGATTTCGGCGCCAAGGGCACCGGCCAGCGCAACGACGGCGTGGACATCCGCGCTCCGCTGGGCACACCCGTCGTGGCCTCGGCCGACGGCGAGGTGGCCTATGCCGGCAACCAGGTGCCGGCCTTCGGCAATCTGGTGCTGATCAAGCACGCCGACGGCTGGGTGACGGCCTACGCCCACCTCAATTCCACCAATGTGAAGATGCGTCAGCAGGTCTCCAAGGGCGAGCAGCTGGGCACCGTGGGCGCCACCGGCGGAGCCACCGAGCCCAAGCTGCACTTCGAGATGCGCTTCGCGCCCACGGTCAAGGACAAGGCCCGTCCGGTTGATCCGGGCCTTGTGCTGCCGAAGTAGGAAACCAAGGACGGCCCGCTTCGAAAGAGGCGGGCCGTTTGGCTATTTGCCGCCCCAGCGCCAGCCCCAGGGCTTGTCGCTCTTGCGCCAGGCCAGCACGGCGAAGCCCAGGATCAGGCCGACGCGCAGGCCAAGGTGAAGCGAGGGATGCTGGAGCGCGAAGGTCGCGGGCAGGGCCGACAGCCCGACCATCACGCCCACGAAGGCCGCCATCACGACCCAGCCTTCCCAACTGCACGGCAGGCCCGCGCCGAAGCCGTATTCCTTGGTCCGAAACCACGGCTTGCCCATGGCGAACTCCTGGTTGATCGCTCGACCGGCGGTATACGCCTGAGGTTGGGGAAGGGGAATGAGGGCGTCGAGACTTGCCCCCACCTGACCTGCTTCGCAGGTCGTCTGCCCCCATAGGGGGCGGATGAAGCGCGGCCCTCTTCCCCCTATGGGGAAGGAGCGCGAAGCGCGGAGGGGGCGAGTCCGCCGCCCTAAGCCGGCAACCCCTTGCCTAACTCTCCCGCCAAATCCCGGATGAACTGCCAGGCCACACGCCCAGACCTTGCCCCGCGCAGCTGCGACCATTGCAGGGCCCGGCGTTCGAGGTTCTCGACCTTCAGGTCGAAGCGCTCGGCATAGGTCTTGATGGCGTCCAGATAGGTGGGCTGGTCCATCGGCGGGAACCCGATCCACAGGCCGAAGCGGTCGGAGACGCTCATCTCCTCCTCGGCGTTTTCGGCGGCGGCGATGGCGCCCTGGCTCTCGACGTGGTCGCGCGGCATCAGGTGGCGGCGGTTCGAGGTCGAGACGAACAGCACGTTCTCCGGCGGACCGGCCACGCCGCCCTCCAGCGCCGACTTCAGGGCCTTGGCGGCGGCCGCGCCGTCCTCGAACGACAGGTCGTCGCACAGCACCACGAAGCGCTCGCTGCGGGTGCGCAGCAGGTCGAACAGCGGGGGCAGGGCCGCGACCTCGTCGCGATCCACCTCGATCAGCTTCAGGGCCGGATAGTCGGCGCTGACGCTCATGAACGCGGCCTTGGTCATCGAGCTCTTGCCCGTGCCGCGCACACCCCACAGCAGCACGTGGTTGCAGGGCAGGCCGTCGGCGAAGCGGACCAGATTGCCGACGAACCGGTCCTTCTGCCGCTCGACGCCCACCAGAAGGTCCAGCGCCATCGGATAGTCGGGCGCGGCCACGAAGGCGTTCGCCGCCGGATCGTGGCGGAAAAGCCGCGCGCCGGCGAAATCCGGCGCGGTCGGCGCGGCCGGCGCCAGGCGTTCCAGGGCGTCGGCGATGCGGGCGAGCAGGGCGGTTTGGGCGTCGATCATGCCCTGCTCCTAACCTCGCCGGCGGCTCATTGCAAAAGAGGAGGTGAACGCATAGCTTCCGCCGACTTGGCGCGACCCCATATGGAGGGCGCGACCTTAGATTTTTGGAGACGTTATGCCCGGTGGCTTGAACGCGCAGATCCTGCAGATCGCCCCCATCCTGCTGATGGTGGTGTTGTTCTATTTCATGCTGATCCGTCCGCAGCAGAAGCGGGCCAAGGAGCATCAGGCGATGCTCGGCGCCCTGAAGCGCGGCGACAATGTCGTGCTGTCCAGCGGCGTGCTCGGCAAGATCGTACGGGTCGAGGACAAGGAAGTCGGCGTCGAGATCGCCCAGGGCGTCACCGTCAAGGTGCTCAAGGGCATGATCACCGAAGTCCGCGCCAAGGGCGAACCCGCCCCGGCCAACGACCCCAAGAGCTGATCGACCTACCCGTCTAGAACGAGGCGCCCCTTCGGCGTCGTCCAGAGCCTGTAATCCATGCTGACACTGTCCCGCTGGAAGATTTTCGCCGTCGCCCTGTCGGTGATCTTCGGCATCCTCTTCACCCTGCCGAACCTTCTTCCGCAGAAGACCCTCGACGCGCTGCCTGGCTGGGTTCCCCACCAGAAGCTGAACCTGGGTCTCGACCTGCAAGGCGGGTCGTACCTCCTGTACGAGGTCGACACCGACGCCCTGCGCAAGGAGCGCCTGACCAACCTCGTCGAGGATGTGCGGACGCAACTGCGTAGCGAACAGATCAGCTTTGGCGAACTGGGCGAAGCCGGGGGCGTGATCAGCGTCCGCATCGCCGACGCGGGCAAGGTCAACGACGCCGCCTCGCTTCTGCGCCGCAACCTGGGCTCGCCCCTGGCCGGCGCGATCGGCGGCCGCGACGTCTCGATCGCCACGCGCGACAACCAGCGCATCGAGGTCACCTTCGTCGCCGAGGCCGCCAAGGCCGACGCGGCCAAGGCGGTCGAGCAGTCGATCGAGACCATCCGTCGCCGCATCGACAGCCTGGGCACCAAGGAACCGACGATCACCCGCCAGGGTACGAACCGGATCATGATCCAGGCCGCCGGCGAGAGCGACCCGGAGAAGCTGAAGAACATCATCGGCAAGACCGCCAAGCTGACCTTCCAGATGGTCGACGAGACGGTCACGCCCGAAGACATGGCCGCCGGCCGCATTCCGCCCGGCTCGGTCGTGGTGCCCAGCGAGGACAACTACGCCCCGGCCTATGTGCTGCGGAAGCGCGCGCTGGTGTCGGGCGATGAGCTGACCAATTCGGCCCAGACCTTCGACCAGAACGGCAAGCCCGCCGTGTCCTTCGCCTTCAATGGCTCGGGCTCGCGCAAGTTCGGCGACGCCACGGCGCGCAACATCGGCAAGAAGTTCGCGATCGTCCTGGACAACAAGGTGATCTCGGCGCCGGTCATCAACGGGGCCATCCCCGGCGGTTCGGGCCAGATCACCGGCAACTTCACGGTCGAAAGCGCCGCTGAACTGTCGCTGCTGCTGCGCTCGGGCGCTCTGCCCGCGCCGCTGATCCCCGAAGACCAGCGCACCGTCACCGCCGAGCTCGGCGCCGACGCCGTCAAGGCCGGCTCGATCTCGCTGGCCATCGGCGCGGCCGCGATGTTCGTGTTCATCATCCTGGCCTACGGCCTGTTCGGGGTGTTCGCGGCCATCGCCCTGGTCGTCAACGTGCTGATGATCATCGGCATCATGTCGATGACCCAGGCGACCCTGACCTTCCCCGGCATCGCCGGCCTGATCCTGACGCTGGCCGTCGCGGTCGACGCCAACGTGCTGATCTACGAGCGGATGCGCGACGAGGCCAACGCCGGGCGAACGCCCATGTCGGCGGCTGACACCGGCTTCCGCCTGGCCCTGGTCTCGATCCTCGACGCCAACATTACCAGCCTGATCTCGGCGCTGATCATGTTCGGCTTCGGCTCGGGCCCGGTGAAGGGCTTCGCCTGGACCCTGTCCATCGGCGTGTTCACCTCGGTGTTCACGGCCGTCATTATCACCCAAGTGCTCATCGGTTGGTGGTTCAAGGTCGCCAAGCCGAAGAAGCTGCCGATCGCATAGGAGACGCACCCGTGCGCTGGCCTCTCATTCGCTACATCCCTCGCGCCACCCACTTCCGCTTCGTGAAGTGGGCTCCGATCGCGGCCATCTTTTCGGCCATCCTGATCGTCGGCTCGGGCGTTTCGCTGTTCACCCAGGGCCTGAACCTGGGCATCGACTTCAAGGGCGGCGTGTCGCTCGAGATCGCGATGCCGCGGCCCGTCCCGCTGGCCGAGATCCGTCACGAGCTCGACGTCATCGGCGCCCACGACGGTCAGGTGCAGGGCTTCGGCTCGCCCAACTCGGCCATCGTCAAGTTCCTGCCGGTCAAGGGCGAGAACGTCGGCGCGGCGTCCAAGAAGGTTGAAGCCGACCTGATCAAGAAGTTCCCCGACCTGACCGTCAAAAGCCGTTCGGAAGTCGGCGCCAAGGTCTCGGGCGAACTGCTGACCTCGGGCTTCAAGGCCCTGGGCATCGCCCTGCTGCTGATGCTGGCCTACATCTGGTTCCGCTTCCAGCTGCAGTTCGGCCTGGGCGCCGTGGTCGCGGTGCTGCACGACATCGTGCTGACCCTGGGTCTGCTGTCGGTGATGCACATCGAGTTCTCTATGACCGAGATCGCGGCCCTGCTGACCGTGATCGGCTACTCCATGAACGAGAAGGTCATCACCTTCGACCGTCTCAAGGAGAACCTGCGCAAGTACAAGAAGACGCCGCTGCGCGACATCATCGACCTGTCGGAGAACGAGCGTCTGTCGCGGACGATCATCACCGGCACCACGGCCCTGTTGGCCCTGGGCGGCACGATGATCTTCGGCGGTCCGGTGCTGTTCCCGCTGGTCTTCACCATGACCTTCGGCATCATCATCGGCACCTATTCGTCGATCTATATCGCCCTGCCGCTGATCCTGGTGTGGGGCGTCAACCGCAACGACGAGGAAGCCACGCCCCAGAAGCTGGGCGCGGCCTCGCGTCCGTAATGGCCGAACCGCGCCGTCCGCCCTCGATCGACGCCTGGGGCGGCGGCGGCTTCCGGGTCTCCGGCGACTGGCGGCCGGGTTCGCTGCTGATCCTCGACGATCTGCCGCGTCCGTGGTCGGCGACGGCCCTGGCCGACCTGACGCCGGCCGACTTCGCCGAGGTCTTCGCGGCCGGCGGCGCGGTCGAGTTCGTGCTGCTGGGCTGCGGCCTGGTCAACGCCCTGCCGCCACGCGCCGTCCGCGACGCCCTGAAGGCGGCGGGCGTCGGCCTGGAGTTCATGAGCACCGAGGCGGCGGCCCGCAACTACAACGTCCTGGCCAGCGAGGGCCGCCGTCTGGCGGCGGCGCTGATCGCGGTCTAGAGCGGACCCTCATTCAGCCTTCCGGCGCGCGGACCTCGCCCTTCGACGGTCTCAGGGTGAGGTCCAGTTTGGCCGTTCAGTGGAAAACCTCATCCTGAGCTTGTCGAAGGACGAGGTTGTCGTGGCCGGGCGGCCTGTCGACCCCATCCAGAGCAGGGCCTTTGCCCGACTCCCTGAACAGGCCTATAGCTCGGTCAAAGACTTAAGCTTCAGGGGGCTGAAATGGTCGGGCTGCTTTCCAATTTCCGCAATACGTTCATCCTCAGCTGCGCGCTGGCGCTGGTGATCGTCTTTGGCTTCGGGCACAGCCCGCACGGCTTCGACAGCGCCTATTTCCAGGCGGTGTTCCGCTGGCTGCACGTGTTCTTCGGCATCCTGTGGATCGGCCTGCTGTACTACTTCAACTTCGTGCAGATCCGCGTGATGCCGCAGATCCCGGCCGAGCTGAAGCCGGCCGTCTCCAAGTACATCGCGCCCGAGGCGCTGTTCTGGTTCCGCTGGGCGGCCCTGGCCACCTGGCTGATGGGCGTGGTCCTGGCCTTCAGCCGCGGCTATCTGGGCGAGGCGGCCACCCTGGGCTTCTGGGGCGGCTACGAGCGCGGCGTCGACATGGGCTTCACCTTCATCGGCCTGGGCATGTGGCTGGCGACGATCATGTTCCTGAACGTCTGGGGCGTGATCTGGCCGAACCAGAAGCGCGCCCTGGGCATCATCGAGGTCGATGCCGACGCCAAGGCCAAGGCGGCCAAGATGGCCATGCTGTTCAGCCGCATCAACACGCTGCTCAGCATCCCGATGCTGGCCACCATGGCGATGTACCAGACGCTGTTCGGCTAACCGCCGGCGAAAATCGTGTAAGGGGAGGGCCCGTCGAGGAATCGGCGGGCCCTCTTTCGTTTGAAGACCATGGCCGACACCGAAACCCTCGAAGACCTCGTCCGGCGCGTCGATCCCGACCGCTGGCTGGCCAGCCGCTTCATCGGCGACCTGGCGGCGCGGGCCGACGTGATCGCGCTCTACGCCTTCAACTACGAGCTGGCCCGGGTGGCCGGCGGGGTGTCCAACGCCCTGATGGGCGAGATCCGCCTGACCTGGTGGCGCGAGGCCATGGAAGAGATCGCGGCCGGCAAGCCCCCGCGCAAGCATCCCAATGTCGAGGCCATCGCCGCTTCGGGCGTCGATCCGCTGGCCTTGGCCGCCATGGCCGAGGCCCGCTTCGCCGATCTGGACGACGCGCCGCCGCAGGACGAGGGCAGGGTGCTGGCCTATGTCGACGCCACCGCTGGGGCCCTGGCGGTGCTGGCGGCGCGGCGGCTCGACGCCTCGGCCGACCCACACGCCGTCAAGGGCGCGGCGCGGGCCTATGGCCTGGCGGGGCTGTGGCGGTTGAAGCAGGCGGGACGCTCAAGACTGCCAGAGGCCTGGACCCAGGCTGATGTCGCGCGGCGGGTCGAGGGTCAGCTGAAGGCGGCGCGGATCGAGCTCAAGACCCTGCCCGTGGCGGCGTTCCCGGCCGTCGCGCCCGTGGCCCTGGCCAGCGCCTACGCCAAGGGGCGCGATCTCAGCGAACTCGAAAAGAAGGCCCGCCTCACCTGGTCGGTGGCGACGGGCCTGTTCTAACCTTCGGGCGACTTGCCCCCTACGGATCGCTTCGCGATCGTCTTCCCTCACAGGGGGAAGATGAAATGCGTCGACCTCGTCTTCCCCCTATGGGGGAGGAGGGCCGCAGGCCCGGAGGGGGCGAGTTGACCGGTCCTACTGCGCCTTCTTCGCCGCCGTATACTTGTCCAGCCACTCCAGCACCTCGGTATGCCACTGCACCGAGTTCTGCGGCTTCAGCACCCAGTGGTTCTCGTCGGGGAAATAGAGGAATTTGCTGTCGATCCCCTGGCGCTGCAGGGCGGTGAACGTGCCCAGGCCCTGTGCCAGTGGGATGCGGAAGTCCTTGCCGCCGTGGACCACCAGCATCGGCTTGGTCCATGACTTGACGTGATTGACCGGGTTGAACTGCTCATAGTTCTCCGGCTTGTCGTAGAAGGCACCGCCGTTCTCCCAGTCGCTGAACCACAGCTCCTCGGTCGCATAGCCCATGCCGCGCTGGTCGAAGACGCCGTCGTGATTGACCAGGCACTTCCAGGGCGTGTTCCAGTTGCCAGCGATCCAGTTGATCATGTAGCCGCCGTACGAGGCGCCCAGGGCGCAGGCCCGATCGGCGTCCAGGAAGCCGTACTTGCCGGTCGCGAAGGCCCAGCCCTTCTGCAGGTCTTCCAGCGGCCGGTCGCCCCAGTGCTGGCTGATGGCGTCGGTGAAGCCCTGGCCGTAGCCGGTGGAGCCGTGGAAATCGATCATCACCACGGCGTAGCCGGCGTTGGCGTAGACCTGCGGGTTCCAGCGATAGGACCAGCTGTTGGCCAGCGAACTCTGCGGGCCGCCATGGATGATGAAGGCCACCGGATATTTCTTGGCCGGGTCGAACCTGGCCGGCTTGACCACGTAGCCGTGCACGGTCTCGCCGTTCCAGCCGGGGAAGCTGAACTGCTCTGGCTCGCCCCAGGCGACGTCCTTGAGGGCTTCGGCGTTGATCTGGCTCAGCGCGGTGGGCTTGCCGCCCTTGGCGGGGACCGAGAACAGCTGGGCCGGGCCTTTCAGGCTGTCGGCGGTGTAGACGATGTCCTTGGGACCGACGTCGAAGGCGGTGACGTGGCCCTCGCCGGTCAGGGCGGTGACCTTGCTGGTCTTGATGTCGATCGAGAAGAGCTTCACCTGACCCACGTCGCCGGCCAGGGCGTAGATCGACTTGCCGTCCTTGCTGAAGGCGATGGCGTCGGCCGAGCGGTCCCAGGTCGGGGCCAGTTCGCGGGTCTCGCCGGTGGCGTCGTCGTGCAGGATGATCCCGAAGCGGTCGGCCTCGAAGCCCGGGCGCTTCGTGGCCCTGTAGGCCGACAGCTTGCCGGTCGGCGAGAACACCGGCGCGGTGTCCCAGGCCTTGTTGGCGGCGGTCATGTTCTGGACCTTGGCCGAGCCGTCCAGCGGGGCAAGCCAGAGGTCGAAATTGGTGGTCCAGGATTCGTCCTTGCCGGCGACCTTGGCCGAGAAGGCGGCGAACTTGCTGTCAGGCGTGATGGCGAAGTCGTCGTCGCCGCCGAACGGCTTGGTCGGCGAGTCGCCGTCGAAGCCCTGCATCAGGGAGATCGGCGCGCCCGTGGCTACACCCTTGTCATCCAGCTTCACCGCGTAAAGGTGGTTCTGCGTGCCGTCGGCCCAGGTGTCCCAGTGGCTGACGAACAGGCGGTCATGGACGACGCCGGTGTTCTTCTGGGCCTTACGGGCCTCCAGTCGGGCGGCGGTGCAGCCCAGGTCTGGACAGTCGGGGAACACCGTCTGGCTGACCACCACGGTCCTGCCGTCCGGAGCCACCCTGTAGGCGCCGACGTCGAACGGCATCGACGTCACCTGCACGGCGATCTCGCCCGCCACGTCGGTGCGGAACACCTGGTCGACGCCGCCGCTGCGGCCGGAGACGAAGTAGATCGACTTGCCGTCGGCCGACCAGCGCGCCGAACCGACGCCGCCCGCCGAGACCGCGAGCTTGCGCGGCGGCGTCTTGCCCTTGGCGTCGGCGATCCACAGCTCGTGGGCGCTCTTGTTGGCGATGAAGTTCACCGTCCGCACGTCGTAGAGCACCCAGGCGCCGTCCGGCGAGACGCGCGGATCGCTCAGGCGCTCCAGGCTGGCCATGTCCTTGGCGGTGAACACGTGAGTCTGCGCGGCGGCCATGCCGGTGAAGGCGGCCGACAGGGCGAGCGCCGAAACGGCGAGGCGCAAGGTCTTGATCATGAAACGCAAATTCCCGGTGGCGTTGGTCCCTTGAGGGCCGGGAGCCTAAACGCCGCTTGCGCGCTACACCAGAGCTGAGGGCAGAAGATTCCGAACGCGGATCGATGAGCGACGGTTGCATTTTCGTGTCGGAAAAATGTCAAAAAAGCAACGCGATTACAACGGCTTGAGTGGGTAACAATCCGAAACACGTGTTGCTTTGCCGCAGCGCGGCATAGTCCCTAAATGGTACCTGGGGCGTAGGGCGGTCGAAGAACCGCTTCCTGAGTAGAACGATAAGGGTCTCGAGTGTCGGCTTCGGCTTATTTTCAGCACACGGTCGCAGGACCGGTGATCTTCGCGGGGATTGGCCTGCACACGGGCGAGCACGTGCGCGTCGCCGTGCGCCCGGCGCCGATCGACAGCGGGATCGTCTTCGTGCGGACCGACGTCCATGACCGTGACAACCGCGTCGCCGTGAAGGCCGAGGCGGTCTGCCAGACCCAGCTGGGCACCGTCATCAACAACGCCGCCGACGTGCGCGTCTCGACCATCGAGCACCTGATGGCGGCCCTGGCCGCGCTGTCGATCGACAACTGCGTCGTCGAGCTGGACGGCCCCGAGGTTCCCATCATGGACGGCTCGTCCGAGCCCTTCGTGCGCATCCTCGATCGCGCCGGCCGTCGCAAGCAGGAAGCCGCCCGCCAATATATCGAGATCCTGGAGCCGGTCCTGGTGGAAGAGGGCGACAAGTTCGCCAGCCTGAGCCCGTCGGACCGCTTCGAGGTCGCCTTCGAGATCGCGTTCGGCAGCAAGGCCATCGGCCGCCAGCGCGTCGATCTGACGGTCGACGAAGAATCGTTCCGCGCCGAACTGTCCGACTGCCGCACCTTCGGCTTCGTCCGCGACGTGGAGGCCCTGCGCGCCATCGGTCTGGCCCGCGGCGGTTCGATGGAGAACGCGGTCGTCATCGACGGCGACCGGGTGCTCAATCCCGAAGGTCTGCGCCGTCCCGACGAATTCGTGCGTCACAAGGCGCTGGACGCCGTCGGCGACCTCTATGTGCTGGGCGCGCCGATCATCGGCCGCTTCGAAGGCGTGCTGGCCGGCCACGGCCTCAATAACGCCGTGGTTAGAGCGTTGCTGGCCCAGCCGCGCGCTTGGCGCCTGCGCACCCATGCGCCGGAACTAGCCGAGGCCGTCTAAAGCGCGACTGTCGTCGCGAGCCTTCGCATTTGCGCCCAAAGCGGCGTGGTGTAGAAGCCTTGCACGGCGCTGGGGGCGCGCGTTTGCTTCGAGGGTGAGACTCCGTGCTGCTTAAATTCCCGGGACGTTCGGCCGCTACTGTCGCCGCCCTGCTTATTGCCGTGACGATGACCGGCTGCGCGGGCAAGCCCAAGAAGCCGACCCTGGCCTATGAAGAGCGCCCCGTCGAGCTGCTCTACTCCACCGGCGCGGACCGTCTGGACCGCGGAAACTGGAACGAGGCCGTCGACTATTTCCGCGAAGTCGAGCGCCAGCACCCCTATTCGGAATGGTCGCGCCGCTCGATCCTGATGACCGGCTTCGCCCACTACCAGGGCAACCAGTACGCTGACGCCATCGGCGACGCCGACCGCTTCATCTCGCTGTACCCGGGCAATCCCTCGGCCTCGTACGCCTACTACCTGAAGGCCGTCTGCTATTTCGAGCAGATCGTCGACGTCAACCGCGACCAGGCCGCCACCGAGCAGGCGCTCGCCGCCCTGCGCGACGTCGTCCAGCGCTATCCCAACAGCGAATATTCGCAGGACGCGCGCCTGAAGATCGACATGGTCAACGACCAGCTGGCCGGCAAGGAAATGGCCATCGGCCGTTACTACCTGCGCCAGGGCCAGACCCTGGCCGCCATCGGCCGCTTCAAGACCGTGGTCGATCGTCACCAGACCACCTCACACACGCCCGAAGCGCTGTTCCGCCTGGTCGAGGCCTATCTGACCCTGGGCCTGACCGAGGAAGCCAAGCGCAACGGCGCCGTCCTCGGCTACAACTTCCCGGGCGATCGCTGGTACTCGGACGCCTACAAGCTGCTCAATGACCAAGGCCTCAAACCCGCCGTCGAGCCGCTGACCCCCGGCGCCAAGAAGAACCTCTTCGACCGCCTGGTGCACGATAAGAGCGCCACCCTGGCCCCTCCCGGCGCCAAGCCGGCCAAGAAGGGCGGCATCCGAGGCATCCTGGGCATGTAGTCGGAGCGCGTTCCGGCTTGCCCGGAACGCATCCGGAACATCTGTTTCTCTATAGGCTTTGAGAAACGGTGATTCTGGGCGATTCTGCTTTCCATGCTGATCGGCCTCTCCATCCGCGACGTCGTGCTTATCGAGAGCCTGGACCTGGCCATCGGCCAGGGCCTGACGGCGCTCACCGGTGAAACCGGGGCCGGCAAGTCCATCATCCTTGACGCCCTGGGCCTGGCCACGGGCGCGCGCGCCGACGCCGGCCTGGTCCGGCGCGGGGCGGCGGGTCACGCCTCGGCCACGGCGATCTTCGCCCTGCCGGCCGACCACCCCGCCTTCGCCTATCTTGACGACAAGGGCCTGGACTATCAGCGCGACGAGGATCTGGTCCTGCGTCGCCAGCTGTCGCCCGACGGCCGCTCCAGAGCCTTCGTCAACGACCAGGCCACCAGCGTCGGCGTGCTCAAGGACCTGGGCGGCCTGCTGCTCGAGGTGCATGGCCAGCACGAGACCGTCGGCCTGCTGGACCCTCGCACGCACCGTTCGCTGCTGGACGCCTTCGGCGGCGTCGCCGTCTCGGCCGTCGCCTCGGCCTGGAGCGGCTGGCGCGCCGCGCGCGAGAAGGCCGAGGCCCTGCGCGACCTCGCTGACCGCGCCGCCGCCGAGACCGAGGAACTGACCCTCCGCCTGTCGGAACTGGATCGCCTGGATCCGCGCGACGGTGAAGAAACCGCCCTGGCCGAGGAGCGAGCCCTGCTGGGCTCGGCCGAGAAGGCCCTGGCCGACATCGCCTCTGCTCAGGACGCCCTGGGCGGCGACGCCCTGTCGGGCAAGCTGGCCCAGGCCTTCCGCGCCCTGGAACGGGCCCGCGAGCGCGCCCTGCACGCGGGGGCTCCCGCCGACGGCGCGGCCATGACCCGGCTCAGCGCGGCCTGCGAAGCGGTCGACCGCGCCCTGGTCGAGGCTCAGGAGGCCAGCGCCGCCATTGACGCGGTCGCCGAGACCTTCGAGTTCGAACCCGACCGTCTGGAAAAGACCGAGGAGCGCCTGTTCGCCCTGCGCGCCATGGCCCGTAAGCTGAACGTCGCCACCGAGAACCTGCCGTCCGTCCGCGCCGAGTTCGCCGCGCGGCTGCAGGCCATCGAGACGTCGGGCGAGGCCCTGAAGGCCGCCGAGGAAGAGGCCGCCTCGGCCCGCGACGGCTATCTCTACGCCGCCGAAGCCCTGACTGCCGAGCGCCGCGCCGCCGGCGACCGGCTGGCTCAGGCGGTCGAGGCCGAACTGACGCCGCTGAAGCTGGAAAAGGCCAGGTTCCGGGTCGCCGTCGAGCCCCTGGCCGAGGACCGCGCCGGCCCCACGGGCATGGACCGCGTCGCCTTCGAGATCTCGACCAATCCCGGCGCGCCGTTCGGACCGATGGAGGCCATCGCCTCGGGCGGCGAACTGGCCCGCTTCGCCCTGGCGCTGAAGGCGGCCCTGGCCGGACGCGGCGCGGGGCCGCAGCCGCTGATGATCTTCGACGAGGTCGACCAGGGCGTCGGCGGGGCCGTGGCCGACGCCGTCGGCCTGCGCCTCAAGCGCCTGGCCGAGAACGCCCAGGTCCTGGTGGTGACCCACTCGGCCCAGGTCGCCGCGCGCGGCGACGCCCACTGGCGGATCTCCAAGTCCGGCGACGACCAGTCGACCCGCACCAAGGTCGAGCCTCTATCGACAGCCCAGCGCGAGGAAGAGATCGCCCGCATGTTGTCCGGCGCCGAGATCACCGAGGCCGCGCGCGCCGCCGCCCGCGAGCTGATCGGCTAGCCTCTTCCGCCATTCCCATAAACGGACCACGGAACCCCTCTCTCATAGAGAGAGGGAGGGGCCCACGCGTCGCGTGGGAGGGTGAGAGGTTGCAAACTTTCCGAACGGAGCACCGCCGAAGAGAGCGGGTATTTCGAGCCCCATCCATTGCGAAAACTTGTGGGGCGCGCCGCAGAGACCTGAGGTTTCTACGCCAAGGGTGAAGCCTCTCACCCTCCCACCGCTGCGCGGCGGGCCCCTCCCTCTCTCTATGAGAGAGGGGTTCCTGGCACGTCGGGTCTGGGGCGAATCCGACGCGTGGCCCACATGGCAGGATTGGTGGCGGACAGCGCCTTCAAGCCGACGAGGCTGGCCCGCGGCTTCACCCACCTTTGCAACGGCGCGTCCACCAACCGCTCGAACAGGGCCGCGAAGGTCACGGCGACCGGGAAGGCCAAGGCCCAGGTCAGCCACAGGGCGGGCTCGCCCAGGCCCAGCTTGCCGGCGGCCATGTGCTGGGCGCCGAACCAGGTGACGCTGACGAACTGGTTGGTCAGGTAGAGCGAGAAGGCCAGCTTCCCGGCCGTCTGGGCCCAGGCCCAGCCCTTCCTCGCCGAGGCGCCGGCCGCGAAGATCAGCAGGCCCAGCAAAGTCAGGCTGCTATGGTCGAACGAGCCGACCAGGTTCAGGCCCACGATCCCGACGATGGCGGCTGCGCCGAGCAGGTCCGCCGTGCGAGGGCCGACCGCGACTTCACAGCCCACGCGGGCAATCAGGGCGCCGACCAGGAACAGCGGCAGGGCGCGGACGATGCCGTACTTCAGCGTCAGGTGGTACGAGGCCTCGCCCAGCAGGACGCGGGAGGCGGCGTCAACGGCCGCGAAGATCGCAAGGCCGACGGCCAGGGCGATCCACGGCGAGCGGATGCGGGCGAAGGCGCGCCACAGCAGCGGGAAGGCGGCGTAGCAGAAGATCAGGGCCGACAGGGTCCAGGTCGGGGTGTTCCAGCCGGACGGACCGTCGAAGCCCCAGGCTTGCACCAGGAACAGCTGTGCCGGCAATTGCGACCACTGGAACCACTGCGGGTTCTGCGGCGCGACGCCGACCAGGCTGGTGGCCAGGATCAGAACGACGAAGCCGCTCAGCATCACTAGGTGCGCCGGCCAGATCCGGGCGACGCGCTTGAGCAGGAATTCCCGGTCGCCGACTTGGCGATTGGCGACGCGGTCGCCATAGGCCCGGCCCAGCACATAGCCCGACAGCATCAGGAAGAAGTCGGTGGTCAGGTAGCCGCGCGCCAGCGCCGGATGGAGCGAGAACAGGCTGACCGGCGCCTGCTCGCCATAGTGATAGATCACCATGAAGAAGGCCGCGAAGAAGCGCAGGGCGTCCAGCGGCCCGCCGCGTGACAGCTCACGTGGTCCATTGCGGCACGGTTTGGCGGCGCTCGGCATGCGGATCTCCGTTTCACGCGGAGCGGCAGCAAGCCGCGCGCCAATCCGCGCGTTTTGCTAAAACCCAAGCCTGATCTTCCGCAGCCGGATTCGCCCGTGACCCTGACCGCCGTCGCCGACCTGTCCGAAGCCGAAGCCGCCGACGAACTGGCCGCCCTGGCCGATGCGCTGGCCGCCCACGACCTGCGCTATCACCAGCAGGACGCCCCCACGATCACCGACGCCGAGTACGACGCCCTCAAGCGCCGCAACCTCGACATCGAGGCCCGGTTCCCGCACCTGATCCGCGACAACTCGCCGTCGCTGAAGGTGGGCGCGGCGCGGTCCGAGCAGTTCTCGCCGGTCGAGCACGGCGTGCCGATGCTGAGCCTCGACAACGCCTTCTCCAACGACGAGGCCACCGAGTTCGACGCCCGCGTGCGGCGGTTCCTGCGCCTGCCGGCCGACGAGCCGCTGGCCTATACGGCAGAGCCGAAGATCGACGGGCTGTCGGCCTCGCTGCGCTACGAGAAGGGCGTGTTCGTCCAGGGCGCGACGCGGGGCGACGGCAAGATCGGCGAGGACGTCACCGCCAACCTGCGCACCATCGCCGACATCCCCCATCGCCTGAAAGGCTCGGGCTGGCCCGACGTGATCGAGGTGCGCGGCGAGGTCTATGTCGAACTGGCCGCCTTCGCGGCGTTCAACGCGGCCGCGGAAGAGGCCGGCCAGCGCACCTACGCCAACCCCCGCAACTTCGCCGCCGGCTCGTTACGCCAGATCGATCCGAAGATCAGCGCCCAGCGGCCGCTGCGGTTCTTCGGCTATGCCTGGGGCCTGGTCAGCGACAGCTTCGCCGACGGTCAGTGGGAAGCTCTGGCCAAGCTTGAAGAGTGGGGTTTCGTCACGACGGCCCCGCCGGCCAAGCGCGTCGAGAACGCCCAAGGCCTGCTGGACGTCTATGCCGAGTTCGAGGAGTTGCGGCCCAAGCTGGGCTTCGACATCGACGGCGTGGTCTACAAGGTCGACGGCCTGGACCTGCAGAAGCGCCTGGGCTTCGTCTCGCGCTCGCCACGCTGGGCCATCGCCCGCAAGTTCCCGGCCCAGAAGGCCCGCACGATCCTGGAAGCCATCGACCTGCAGGTCGGCCGCACCGGCGCGATCACGCCGGTGGCGCGGCTAAAGCCAGTCACGGTCGGCGGTGTGTCGGTGACCAACGCCACCCTGCACAATGGCGACGAGATCGCCCGCCTCGACGTGCGGATTGGCGACACAGTCGTGATCCAGCGGGCCGGCGACGTGATCCCGCAGATCGTCGAGGTGGCGCTGGAGGCCCGGTCCGATCCCGCGCCGCCGCCCTATGAGTTCCCCCACGTCTGCCCGTGTCCGCTGAAGACCGAGTTGGCGCGCGAGACCAACGCCTCGGGGACGGAGTCCGTCGTGCGCCGCTGCACCGGCGAGTTCGCCTGTCCGTTCCAGCGCGTCGAGCACCTGCGCCATTTCGTCTCCCGCCGCGCCTTCGACATCGAGGGCCTGGGCGAAAAGCAACTGCAGGCCTTCTTCGACGAGGGCTGGATCAAGGAGCCGGCCGACATCTTCCGCCTGGCCAAGGACGAAGAGAAGCTGACGGCGCTGCGCGAGCGCGACGGCTATGGCGAGACCTCGGTCACCAATCTGATCAAGGGCATCGAGGCGCGGCGCACCATCGGCCTCGACCGGGTGATCTACGGCCTGGGCATGCGCGACATCGGCGAGACCACCTCGACCGTTCTGGCCCGTCACTTCGACCGCTTTGAGGACTTGCAGGCCGCTTCGGAAGCCGCCGCCAAGGGCCTGCCCACACCGACCTATCTGGAGCTGTCCACCGCGCCCGGCGTCGGGCCCAAGGCGTTGGACCTGCTGGTCGAGGTGGGGAAGGGCGGTCTGAAGGCTGACCCTTGGCCCGAGGCCGACAATCTTGAGGTCAAGATCGGCCACGCTGTTCCCAAGCTGACCAAGCCGGCAAAGGCCGCTCTGGCCCAGCGGTATGATAGCTGGGATGCCTTCGCCCAGGCCCTGGCCGAAGCCGCCAACGGCGCGCCGGGCGAGGATTATCTGCATCTGGCCGCCATCGACGGGGTGGGGCCGGTGGCGGCCCAGTCCCTGGCCCGGTTCTTCAGCGAGGACCACAATCGCGAGAAGGTCAAAAACCTCGTTGATGAACTCAAAATCGAGGCCGTGGCCAAGCCCAAGACCGACACCGCCGTGGCCGGCAAGACCGTCGTCTTCACCGGTGCGCTGGAGAAGATGACCCGCGACGAGGCCAAGGCCCAGGCCGAGGCGCTGGGCGCCAAGGTGGCGTCGTCGGTGTCGAAGAAGACCGACCTGGTGGTCTATGGCCCGGGCGCAGGTTCGAAGCTGAAGACCGCTAATGAGCTGGGCATCGCGACCAAGACCGAGGACGAATGGCTGGCGATGGTGGCTGGCTAGGGCGCCGAATTCGAAGATCTCGCCCTGATTTCGCCGCGAGACTTGCCGTTGGTGAACGGATCGCGCAACGGTCCGTTCAAACGCGCATTCGAACCGCGACACCTAGGGAGTTTTGAGTATGTTCCGCACCACCCTGATCGCCGCCGCCGCCCTCGCGGCCCTGGCCAGCCCGGCCTTCGCCGCCGACGTCACCGGCCTGTGGGCCACGCCGACCAATGGCGGCCAGGTCGAGATCGGCCGCTGCGGCAACAGCCTGTGCGGCAAGCTGGTGACGTCCGAGCACATCAAGGCCGACGCCGGCCTCAAGGACGTCAAGAACAAGGACAAGGCCCAGCGCGGCCGCACCTTGAAGAACCTGCAGATGCTGTACGACTTCACCGGCGGGCCGACCAAGTGGACCGGCGGCAAGGTCTACAACCCCGACGACGGCGGCACCTATTCGGGCACGATCGAGATGCTCAACGACAACCAGCTGAAGCTGAAGGGCTGCATCGTCGCGCCGCTGTGCAAGACGCAGGTCTGGAACCGGGTGAAGTAGTTCGACGACGCGAGGTAGATGCTCCCCCTTTGGGGGAGCTGTCGCGGAGCGACTGAGGGGGTCCTCAACGGTGTAGACCGGAGAGGACCCCCTCCGGCCCTCTGGGCCACCTCCCCCAAAGGGGGAGGATCTGCCGCAAGCTAAAGCGGCGCGCAGACTTGTTCCATCCAGTCCCGCACATCCGGCTCGACGCGAGGCCCGATCTCCCGCAGCACCCGCGCGTGATAGGCGTCGAACTGCGCCACTTCCTCGGGGGACAGCAGCGCCTTGTCGATCAGGCGGCGGTCGATCGGGGCCAGGGTCAGGGCCTCGAAG
Source organism: Caulobacter sp. GW821-FHT10F06 (assembly GCF_058809215.1). NCBI lineage: Bacteria > Pseudomonadati > Pseudomonadota > Alphaproteobacteria > Caulobacterales > Caulobacteraceae > Caulobacter > Caulobacter sp. GW821-FHT10F06. The sequence continues at coordinate 125,522 of NZ_JBXASK010000010.1, forward strand.
CGGTGCATCGGGCGGTCACCGCCGGCGATGGGTACGGCCGGCATGACCACTTCCAGGTTCTCGATGCGGATGCCGTATTCGCCGTCCTTGTAATAGCCGGGCTCGTTGGAGACGATCATCCCCGGCTGCAGGGCGATGGTGTTGGGCGCCTTGCTGATCCGCTGCGGGCCCTCGTGGACGCCCAGATAGACGCCGACGCCGTGGCCGGTGCCGTGGTCGTAGTCCAACCCATGGGCCCAGAGCGCGGCGCGGGCGAAGGCGTCGATGGCCGAGCCGGTCGTACCGGCCGGGAAGCGCAGGCGGGCGATGGCCAGGTGGCCCTTTAGCACCAGGGTGTTGCGCTGGATCATCTCGGCCGAGGGCTCGCCGATGGCCACCGTGCGGGTGACGTCGGTGGTGCCGTCCAGATACTGGCCGCCGCTGTCGACCAGCAGCAGCGAGCCCAGGGCGGCGCGTTCGTTGCTGCGCTCGGTCGGGCGATAGTGGGGCAGAGCGCCGTGGCCGTTGGCCGCGCCGATGGTGTCGAAGCTCAGGTCCTTCAGGACGCCTGTGGCCTCGCGGAAGGCTTCCAGCTTGGCGACGGCTTCCTTCTCGTCCGGCGGATTGACCTGACCCTCGGTGGCCAGCCAGTGCAGGAAGCGGGTCAAGGCGGCGCCATCGCGGCGGTGGGCCTCGCGCGTGCCGTCGAGCTCGACCTCGTTCTTGCAGGCCCGCGGCATGGTGCAGGGGTCCATGCCGCGCACGACCTTGGCGCCGGCCGCCGTCAGGGTGTCGAAGTACCAGGCCGAGGACTGGCCGGGATCGACCAGCACGGCCTTGCCGGCCAGGTCGGCCAGGGCGCCGTCCAGGGCGTCCGGGGTTTCCAGCGACACCTGGTTGCCCAGCCAGGCCGGCAGGTCCTCGGTGACCTTCGCTGGATCGATGAACACCCGCGCCGTGCCGTCGGCGTTGACGATGGCCTGGGCCAGCGGCAGCGGCGAGCGGATGACGTCGCCGCCGCGCACGTTGAACAGCCAGGCGATCGACGACGGCGCGGTGATCACGGCGGCGTCCGCGCCCAGGTTCGCCAGGCCGGCGCCGACGCGGCCGCGCTTGGAGGCGGAGTCCTCGCCAGCATATTGCACGGGGTGCGGCACGATCGGGGCGGCGGGCTGGGCAGGACGTTCAGCGCCCCAGGCTTCGTCGAGCGGATTGACGGCGACGGCTTTGAGTTGGGCGCCAGCGCGGGCGGCGGCGGCCTTCAGGCTGTCGAGGGCTTGCGGGCTGTGCAGACGGGCGTCGTAGCCGATCACCGCGCCGGACTTGGCGGTTTCCAGATAGGCCGGCACGCCGCCTTCAACGAGGTCGCGGATCTCGAACACGCCCTGATCGACCTGCTCGCGCACCTGCAGGGTGTAGCGGCCGTCGACGAAGACAGCGGCGCGGTCGATCATGATGACGCCGGCCCCGGCGCTGCCGGTGAAGCCGCTGGCCCAGGCCAGGCGGTCGTTGGCGGCGGGCAAGTACTCGTTCTGATGCTCGTCCTCGTGCGGCACGAGGAAGCCGTCCAGACCCTGTTTCGCCATCGCGGCGCGGATCAGGGGAACGTGCTTGAGGCCGAAGGACGGGTCGGTGGATTCATCGAAGGTCTGACGCATGCCTCGATGTAATCCGCCGACCCGAGCCTGGGAAGGGGATGATTATTGCGGCTGCGGCGCAGGCTGGCTGTCGGGCGAGGGCGCGCTGTTGTCGGGGCTGGCCGCGACACGGGCGGCGGCGTCCTGGGCGGCCTGGTTGGCGTTGGCGGCGGTCCGCTCGGTCTCGCGGCGGGCGGCGTCGGCGGCGTCGCCGGCCTGGCGCGCGGCGCTCTCGGCGGCGAACTGGGCCTGCTGAGCGCTGGCGGCGACGGTGGACTGTGCGCCTTCGATGACGCCGGCCGCGCGGCCCTGTTCCTGCGCCTGGGCGATCTGGTCCTGGGTGGGCGTCGCGGTCTGATGGGTGATCAGGAACACCACGGCGATCATCGCCACGACCGCCACGGCGCCGGCGGCCACCCAGCCGGCCGTCGACGGTTCGCGGCGCACCTCGACCACGCGTTCGGGGCGCGGATCGACGGGATCGGTATAGGTCATGGGTCTGCTCCTTGAACCGGATGGTCTCGGTTCAGGAAACGTGGCCCTGCGCGGTGAGGTTCCGGTCGGCGCTTACGGGCGCTGCAGCACCAGGGTCGCCCAGGCGTCCCGGTGGATGCGGCTGACAACCTTGAACCCGCGCGACAGATAGGCCGCCTTGACCATGCGCTCCTGGGTGCGCAGCAGGCCCGACAGGATCACCGTGCCGCCCGGGACCAGGGCGCGCTTGATGTCCTGGGCCAGGCTGATCAGGGGGCGGGCCAGGATGTTGGCGAACACCAGGTCGTAGGGCGCGTTGTCGGCGACCAGGCGGTGCCCCAGGCCCGAGGCGTGGACGAACTTGGCGTTGGCCTGGTTGACCTGGGCGTTTTCCTTGGCGATCCGCACGCTGGGCTTGTCGATGTCGGTGCCGACGGCCAGCTTCGAGCCGGTGCGGGCGGCGGCGATGGCCAAGAGACCCGTGCCGGCGCCGACGTCGAGCACCTTCTTGAAGCTGCGCGCCTTGATCAGGCGGTCATAGGCCTGCAGGCAGCCGACGGTGGTGCCGTGGTGACCCGTGCCGAAGGCCGCGCCGGCCTCGATGCGCAGGTTGACCGTGCTGGCCGGCAGGCGACCGCGATCGTGCATGCCATAGACGAAGAAGCGGCCGGCCTTGACCGGCGGCAGGCCCGACAGCGCCATGGCCAGCCAGTCGGCGTCGGCCAGGACCTCGGTGGTCACCTTGACCTTGAAGCCCGCCAGGACGCGATTGATGCCGTCGGACTCTTCCTGTGTCGTCGGGAAGGCGTCGATCCGCCAGACGCCCTTGTCCTCGTCCTCTTCCAGGATCGAGTAGGTGGCGCCTTCCAGAGCGACGTCGAAATCGATGGCTTCGGCGGCGGCTTCTGCGTCGGCGCGGGCGCCGCGGGCGACGATCTGTTGGGGCGTGTAGTCGGTCATGCCGCTCCAGTACTCATCCCCGAGCCGAAAGGCGAGCCTTCAGGCTTCAGAAAGCGCACGGGAGGGCGAGGGGTCAGTCCCGCGAAAGCGTGTCCGGGACGCGGTCTTCGGGCAGGCTGACGTCGAGGATGTCGCCGCGCGCCGAGGCCCAGCGCGGCTCGTCGGTCGTCGAGCGGGCGGCCATCACGAGGGGCGGCGCAGCCGGGGCGGCGATCTCCGGCGGGGGCGTGGGCTCGCGATAGGCGACGGGCTCGTAATAACCGGTGTCGGCGACGACGGGCGTGGGCAGCCGGGTGGCGGCGATGAAGTCGGTGCCGACCACATAGTCGGGGACCTTGCCCGAGGGCCAGGAGATCGGATTGACCGTCTCCTCGATCGACGCACTGCTGAACGGCTCCATCTCGCGGGTCTCGGCGATCTGCGGGCCGACCCGGAACACGAGGCCCAGGATGACGCCCAGCGCGGCCGCCGTCGGCGCGCCGTACATCACGGGCCGGGTTTGGGCGAAGGTCTTCAAGGTGGTCCACGAGAATTCCATGGACAGATAGCGTTCGGCGGCGGGTTCCGTTCGCCGGTCGTCAAGAAATATCGCCGCGAGGGGAAAGGCGCCGCCCGACCGGCGACGCCTTACAGGCTAGGAGACCGTCACGCGCTGGTCAGCGTGACGAGCAGGGCGTCCAGTTGCTCGAACTGTTCGGGCATGCCGTCGGCCATACCGGCGATGGCCTCGTCCAGCGCTTCCTTGGTGGGATAGAGCTCGTGCAGGGTCAGCAGCGTCTGGCCGTCCTTCTCCTCGAAGGTCACCGTGGTGACGGCGGCGTCCTCGCTTTCTTCATTGGTCCAGACCAGGCAAGAGGGCGGGTCCACCTCGAGGTACTTGCCGAAGAAGGCGAAGGACGAGGCGGCGTCCTGTCCGAACGCGAGGCGGTACTGGCCCCCGACGCGCACATCCATCTCGCACGACAGCAGGGGCACGCCCGACGACTTGGGCGCCCACCACAGCTTCATCAGCTCCGGCTTGGTCCAGGCCTCGAACACGATGCGCGGCGGGCCGTCGAAGAGACGCGTGACGACGAGCTCGCGCTCGGACTTCCGTTCGATGGTCGTGCGGTTAGTCATCGCTGTTTTCCTTGCGTTTCAAGTCCTCGACGACCCGGTCCAGGGCGTCGAAGCGGCTGGCCCAGAGCTGGCGGTAGCTTTCGATCCAGGCCGCTTCTTCCTCGAGCCTGCGGAAGCCGAGCCTGCAGGTCCGCACCCGTCCGACCTTCTCGGTCGTGACGAACCCGGCGTGCTCCAGGACGCCGACGTGCTTCTTCATGCCCGTCAGGGTCATGTGGAACCTGTCGGCGAGCTCTGTGATCGAGGCGTCCGAGCGTCCGAGCTGCTCCAGAACGCCGCGTCGGGTGGCGTCCGACAGCGCGGCGAAGGAGACGTCGAGGCGGGTTGTATAATGCTGAACCATTCGGTTCAGTGTTGGCATGCGCGCTTACGAGACGCAAGGGGCGTGACGACGGAATCTGGGGTGCGGGGTCTCAGGCCTTCTCGACGAAGCTGTCGATGACCTTCTTGTCGCCGGCCTTGTCGAAGGCGACCGACAGCTTGTTGCCCTCGACGCTGGTGACCTTGCCATAGCCGAACTTGACGTGGAACACCCGGTCGCCGCGCTGGTAGGCGCTGGCCTTGGAGGGCGCGGACACCGCCACCAGCCGGCCTTCGCCCTCGATCGGGGCCGAGCGGGCGCCCGAGCCGCCGGTGCGGGGATTGCTCCACGAATTGCCGCCGCCGGCCATGCGGTCCTGGGCCCGCTTCCAGCCGGGGCTGGCGTAGCCGGAACCGCCGAACGAGCTCTGGCCCGCGTCGTCCCAGCGAGAGGCCGCCGTCTGCTGCATGCCCGGGCCGCCGCCGTAATAGCCGGTCTCCGACGCCGCCTCGACGTGGGCCAGGGGCAGTTCGTCGACGAAGCGGCTGGGCAGCTGGCTGGTCCAGCGGCCATAGACCTGCCGGTTGGCCACGAAGCTGATGCGGGCCTCCTCGCGGGCCCGGGTGATGCCGACATAGGCCAGGCGGCGCTCTTCCTCGAGGCCCTTGGTGCCCTTGTCGTCCATGCTGCGCTGGCTGGGGAACACGCCTTCTTCCCAGCCGGGCAGGAAGACCAGCGGGAATTCCAGGCCCTTGGCCGAGTGCAGGGTCATGATCCAGACCGCGTCGTCGCCGGCGCCCTTGTCCAGGTCCATGACCAGCGACACGTGCTCCAGATAGGCCTCCAGGGTGTCGAAGGCGCTCATCGACTGGACGAGCTCCTTCAGGTTCTCCAGCCGCGTCTGGCTGGTGGGGCCCTTGTCGAGACGAAGCGCGTCGGTATAGCCGCTCTCCTCCAGCACCGCCTCCAGCACCCGCTGATGCGGGGTGGTCTGGGCCAGGGCCCGCCAGCGGTCGAGATCGCGCAGGAAGTTGCTGAGCGCCGTGCGGGTGCGGGCCGGAAGCTCGTCGCTGCCGACCAGCACGCGGGCCGACTCCACCGCCGACAGGCTTTCCAGCCGGGCGATCTGCAACAGTTTCTGCACCGAGGTGTCGCCGATGCCGCGCTTGGGCGTGTTGACGATGCGCTCGAAGGCCAGGTCGTCGTCGGGCGACTGGATCAGGCGCAGATAGGCGTGGGCGTCTCGAATTTCCGCGCGCTCGAAGAAGCGCGGGCCGCCGACCACCTTGTAGGGGATCTGCAGCATCACGAAGCGCTCTTCGAAGGCCCGCATCTGGAAGCTGGCGCGGACCAGAATGGCCATCTGGCTGTACTTGCGGCCGGCGCGCTTGCCCGCCTCGATCGCGTCGGCGATCATCCGGCTTTCGGCCTCGCCGTCCCAGACGCCGCTGACCTTGACCTTTTCGCCGCCGGCTTCCTCGGTCCACAGGGTCTTGCCCAGGCGGTCCTTGTTGGCGGTGATCAGGCCCGAGGCGGCGGCCAGGATGTGCTCGGTCGAGCGGTAGTTGCGCTCCAGCCGAACGACCTTGGCCCCCGGGAAGTCGCGCTCGAACCGCAGGATGTTGTCGACCTCGGCCCCTCGCCAGCCATAGATCGACTGGTCGTCGTCGCCCACGCAGCAAACGTTCTGCCGGCCCTGGGCCAGCAGGCGCAGCCACAGATACTGGGCGATGTTGGTGTCCTGGTACTCGTCGACCATCACATATTTGAAGCGCGTCTGGTACTCGGCCAGCACGTCCGGATGGCTGGTCAGGATGGTGATGTTGTGCAGCAGCAGGTCGCCGAAGTCGCAGGCGTTCAGGATGCGCAGCCGCTCCTGGTACTGGCGATAGAGGCTGGCGCCCTTGCCGTTGGCGAATTCCGCGCCCTCGGCCGGGGGCACGCGGTCGGGCGTCCAGCCGCGGTTCTTCCAGTGGTCGATCAGGCCCGACAGGATCTTGGGCGTCCACCGCTTGGCGTCGATGTTGTCGGCCTCGATCAGCTGTTTGAGCAGCCGTTCCTGATCGTCGGTGTCGATGATCGTGTAGCTGGACTTCAGGCCCACCAGCTCGGCGTGGCGGCGCAGGATCTGGGCGGCCACCGAGTGGAAGGTGCCCAGCCACCGCAGGCCCTCGGCCTCGGGGCCGATGATGTGGGTGATCCGCTCGCGCATCTCGCGGGCGGCCTTGTTGGTGAAGGTGACGGCCAGCATTTCCCACGGACGGGCGCGGCCGGTCGACAGGATGTGGGCCAGGCGGGTGGTCAGGACGCGGGTCTTGCCGGTGCCGGCGCCGGCCAGGACCAGGACCGGACCCTCGGTGGTCTCGACCGCCGCCCTCTGTTCTGGGTTCAGACCCTCCAGATAACCGGGCGCGCCGCCGGCCGGAGCCTGGGGCCGGGCGAGGTCGGAGATGCGCGGAGAGGGGAGATCGTCCTGTGGAGGACGCGAGTCGAAACCTGAAGACATGGAACATATGTAGCACAAAGGCTGGCCGGCTTAAGCCCCCGCCCGGTGATTATGGGAACCGCTGGCGTGAAGGGTCGTTGATCCGACACATCAATCGCGGGAGGCCAGCATGGCCGAAGGTACGAGCAATAGCGGCGGCAACAGCGGCCTGGCGTTCATCGTCGGGGGGCTGGTGGTGATCGTCGCGATCATTGCGTTCGTCGTCTATTCGGGCGGCTTCACCCAGAAGAAGTCGGTCGACGTCAATATCTCGGCCTCGGCGCCCAAGCTGCCGGACGCGCCCAAGCCGCCCTCCAACTAGGGATCTGCCATGCGGCAAGCTCATTCGCACAATTCGGGATCAGGCGCCTGGATGGTGGGCCTGATCGTGTTCGCGGTTCTGGGCTCGCTGTGGATGGCCTGGCGACTGGGGGCTGTCTCCAGCGTCCAGCCGGAGATCCGTCTTCGCGGGCCCACCCTGCCGACCCAGACCATGCCTAATCCGCAGCCGGCCCCGTCGCCGCTCGCTCCGCCGCGCTAGAGGCGCGGAGCAGGGCGAACACCCTGCAGGCCGAGGCCAGCGGACGCTCGCCGCGACCCGTGTCGATCCGCTGGATCAAGGCGGCGAGGCTCTGTGCGTCCTCGATGGCCGCCCGTTCCAGCACTGCCCAGAACTCCGGCTCCAGGGCCAGCGAGGTGGCGTGGCCTGCCAGGTTCACCGAACGCTTCTTCAAGATGCCCATGGTTGGCGCGGCCCTCCGTACGGCGAGCCCGTCTTATGAACCGCCGCGCGTCCGTCTTCGACCCCCTTCGTTGATCTACGACGCCGGACGAGGTTGACCTCGCCCCGGGACTCCAGCATGCGCAGAGGGCCGTTGAAGGACCTCTGTCGCCGCGATGCCCGATGACGCCGCCCTGATCCTCGACCAGCTCAAGTCCGTCCAGGCCGGGGCCAAGGGCCTGGCCGCCCCCGGCGGCTGGGTGTTCCTGATCAACGACAGCAACGACTTCCTGGTCTGGCAGTTGGGCCTGAAACGCTGGACCGAGGCGGAGCAGGCGGCGGTGCGGACCCTCTTGGAAGAGCGCCAGCAGCTGCTGGCGGGGCGCTGCTACCAGATGGTTATCTGCCCCGAGAAGAGCATCGTCTATCGTGAGTACCTGCCGGCGGGGCTGGACGCCTTCACGCCGGAACCGGACCGCCCGGCGATCGCCATGGCGGCGATGTTTCCCGACGCGATCCTCTATCCGGAGGCCCGTTTCGAACTGCTCAAGCGGTTGGGCCTGCTGTTCTTCCGGGGCGACACCCATGTGAACTGGCTGGGCGCCTATCACCTCTATCGCGAGACGATCCTGGCCCTGGCGGCGCGCGGCGTAGCCATCGGACCGCCCATCGCTTTCGGCGATCTCAAGCACAGCATCGCCGGCATGGAGGGCGACGTGCTGGGCCAGCTTCCCGCCGCCGCGATCGCGGGATTCGAAGAAGATGCGGCGGTGGCGCGGGCCGGAAACATGCTGGAGGTCGCGATCAGCCACGCGGTGCGCGCCGAGCGACGGCGCGCCCGTCGCGTCGCTACGCCCGAAGGCTATGTGCCGGGCGGCGGCGGGCGCGAGACCGTCATCCTGGAGCAGGACGACAAGAGCCTGCCGAAGGCGCTGGTGTTCCGTGACTCGACTGCGACCCTGAGCATCGACCTGCTGGCCGAGCATTTCTCGCGGTCGGTGTTCGTCTGGCACGAGGGCGACGTGATCGGCGAGCTGATCGACCGGGAGCAGCCCGACGTTGTGCTGCACTTCGTAGCCGAGCGGTTCCTGGCCACCTATCCGCGCACCACGGCCGTCAACCGGACGCTGGGCGCGGGCTGAGCCCCTCAGTCCTCGCGCTTGGCGCCGTCCAGGTCGCGACGCAGCTTGTCGGCGCGCGCGGCGTCCAGCGCCTTGTCCACCTTGGTGCGGCCGTGCTTGGCGCGGTTCTCGGCGGCGCGGGCCTTATCGTCGGCCTTGGCCTTGGCCTTGCGGGCCTGGTTCAGGTTGAGGATCTCGGCCACGGTCGGGTGCTCGCTGTCACGGCTTCTTGGCGACCTTGGGCGGCGTGGCCGGACGGATGATCAGGGTCTCGCGCAGCCGCAGGGTCTCGTCCTTCTTTAGCACGAACGGGGCGCGGCCGGGGAAGACGCAGTTCTGCATCGACAGCGACTTGCGCAGGATCCAGCTCTTAATCGGCTGACCGTTGGCGGTGCAGGTCAGGCCCACGGTCCAGGCCGGCGAACCGGGCTCGGCGGGCCAGGCGAAGCCCATCGACGCGCCGGCTTCCAGCGCCGTGTCGGTCGGCGTGAGCAGCTTGCCGCCCGAGGCGAAGGTCAGGCGGTCGGGCCGCACCAGCCGGATCGAGAAGCCGCCATAGCCCTTGGCGTCGTCGCTGCCGCCCAGGCCCAGGGCGTCGACGCGCGAGGTGATCAGGGTGTCGAAGTCGATGCGCCGGGCGCCGTCCTTCAGCGGATAGACATGAACGCGCGTCGTCTCACGGGCCACATAGTCCAGCTCCGGACCCGAGGTGACGATCCAGTCGGCGTTGACCGTCAGGGTCCCGCCGCCCTTGGCGTCGCCCTTGAAGCGCTTTTCCCGGACATGGAAGGTCAGGCCCTTCATGAACCAGCCGTCCGCCACGGCCTTGCCGTTCACCAGCACCTGATGCCAGCTCCAGAACGCGCCGCGCTGGTGCAGGTGATCGGCGGGCTTGTCCTCGGTCAGCACCGTTCCGTCGGGCGCGTAGAGCGGGTGGACATAGTTCAGTCGCCCCGGCTCGGCTGCAGGATCCAGCGGCTTGGTGCGATAGACCAGCACCGTCTTGCCCGCCTCGGTGATGGTCACCGCGTCGTCGGCCAGCACCGCGTCGACCCGGGCGCCGATGGCCGGATCGGCATGGGTGGCGAATGGGACCAGCAAGGCCGCGACGACCGCCAGGGCGGGAAGGCGGCGAACGAAGGTGAGCATCGGCGTCTCCACAATCTCGGCGCGAACGTAACCGGAACAAATTCCATCGACAAGCCAAGTTTGAAACTTGGCTGGAGGGCTTTCCGTTTCATCTGCGACGGGCCTGAAAGAGGGCCAGGCAGCCATGGAGATTTCACATGATCGACGTTTCCCGCATCCGTGAACATCTGGAAGTCGTCGGCTCGGACGGCCGGCACGTCGGCCGCGTCGACCACGTGGTCGGCGGCGAGATCGAGCTGGCCAAGCTCGACCTGGGCGGCGGCTTCAAGCACCACATGATCCCGCTGTCGTGGGTCGAGTATGTCGACGACGACAAGATCCACCTCAGCCTGACGCAGGACGACGCCAAGGCCCAGTGGCGCGAAAAGCACTAGGCCCATGCGTGGGCAGAAGCCCCCGCTCCCCACGGAGCGGGGGCTTTTTCATGGGCGGTTCTCAAGCTTGACCTGGCGGCGGAAGCACGGGCCTATCGCGCCAGCTCACAGCCCCGGAGATCCCCCATGTACGCGCTCTATGGTTCGCCCAGCACCGCCGGCACCGCGATCCACTGGCTGTTGCTGGAGCTGGGCGTCCCCTTCGACCTGACGATGCTCGACTTCGAGGCCGAGGAGCAGAAGAGCCCGGCCTATCTGGCGATCAATCCCGAGGGCGTGGTGCCCACCCTGATCGGCGACGGCGCGCCGGTCACCGAGATGGCCGCCATCGCCACCCTGCTGGCCGAGCGGCATCCCGAGGCCGGCTTCGCGCCGCCCGTCGGATCGCCCGACCGGGCCGCCTATTTCAGCTGGAGCTTCTGGTTGGCCAACGGCCTGCAGCCGGCTTTCCGGGCCTGGTTCTATGCGACCGAGCCGGCGGGCGAGGCCAATGTCGACGCTGCCCAGGCCTCGGCGCGGGCGCGGATCGAGAAGGGCCTGGCGCGGCTGGACGCCCATCTGGCCGATCGGGACTTCATCGTCGGCGACAGCTTCACGACCGTCGACCTGCTGGCCACGATCCTGTGCCGCTGGAGCCGCAACATGCCCCGGCCCGCGACCGACTGGCCGAACCTGAAGCGCTATGTCGACCGCATCCGTCAGCGTCCGGCTCTGCGCGAGGTCCATGCCCGCGAAGGCCTGACCGACTGGATCGATGGCTAGTTCGCCCGCAGGTCCGGATCCAGTGTCACCCCAGGCTCGAGCTGCACGCCGAAGGTGTTCAGCATCATGCACACCTGGGTGTACTGGGCGGCGGTGAACACCACGTCCATCGCCTGCTTCTCGCTGAAGTGCTCGCGGAGCGCGGTCCAGGTCGTTCCGGTGACGAAGTGGTCGCCGTTCAGTTCGTCGGCGGCGCGGATCAAGGCCTGGTCCGCGGGCTTCCAGCCGGCGTCGGGGCCGAGTTCAGCCTGTCGATCTCGGGCTGGGTCAGGCCGCATCGCAAGCCGATGCCCACGTGCTGGGCCCACTCATAGCCGCTCTTGCACAGCCAGCCCGTGCGCAGGATGACGATCTCGCGCTCGCGCGGCGGCAGGTCGTTGTGCTTTGAGAGTACATAATTACCCCAGGTCAGGAAGGCCTTCAGGGCCTTGGGGGCATGGGCCAGCGTGCGGAAGATGTTGAGGATCGGCCCCGCCGGGATGACCCCGCCATTGCCCAGCGGCGCGAGGACCTCAGCCTGCTCGGCGCTGAGGGCGTCGTTCAGCAGGGGATGAACCCTGGGTTCGCTCAGTCGCATCGCCGTCTCCCGTTCGCGCGGTCTGCCGCCGTGCTGGCGACGAGCTTCAACGCACCGGGCGGCCAAGGTCAAACGATCGTTCAGGCCGCCTTGTCGAGGCGCGGCTGGTGCTGGCGGTTGATCGACACCCGCATCCCGCCGACCCCATCCACGACCATCTTGGCGTCCAGTTGCTTCACCAGCGCCTGGACGATCACCGTGCCCAAGCCGCCGCCGGCCGTCGGTGTGGCCGATGAAATCGCGCCTACGCCGTTGTCGGCCACCGACAGCGACCAATCGTCGTCCTTGCTGGTGAAGATGATGGTGATCTTGGCGTCCTGCCGGGCGAAGGGGAAGGCGTACTTGATGGCGTTGATGACGAGTTCCGTGACGATCAGGCCCAGGCTGACGGCCTTGTCCGACCCGATCATGCCTTGGTCGGCGATCACCTTGAGGTCGATGGGCTGATCCTCGCCGATCATGGAGGTGGCCAGGCTGGCGCAGAGCTTGGTCAGGTAGACGCCCACCTCGATCTGATCGACACCGCCCGATGCGTGCAGATGCGACTGCACCTCGGCCACCGACAGGACGCGCTGGTGTGCGTCCTTGAGATGGAAGCGGATTTCCTCGGAGGTGACCGCCCGGGCCTTGAGCATCAGGATGCTGGCGATGATCTGCAGGCTGTTGGCGACGCGATGCTGCATTTCCTGCAGGAGGGTCTGTTTCTGGCGCAGCAGATCCTCGGTCCGCTCCAGCAGGTGTTCCTTCTCGCGCTCGATCGCGCGTCGCGCGGTGATGTCGGTGAAGGCCAGGAGGATCGTGGTGTTGGCGCTGGTCTCGTAGATCACCTTGCGGGCGTTGAGCAGCATGGTCCGCTGTCCAAGGCCCGGAAAGTCGTGCTCGACCTCGAACCCATCCATGGCGACGTGCTCGGGGATGATCGTCTCGAGCAGGAGGCGCAGCGCCGGGATGTCCCACTGGCCGTCGCCCAGGGCGTAGAGCGGGCAGCCCACCGTCTGTTCGGGATCGACCTGGAAGATCTCGTAGAAGGACCGGCTGGCCGCCAGGACGACGAAACCGGCGTCCATGACCAGGAGCGGCTCATGGATGGTGTCGACGATCGCCTGGGCGAGCGTCTGGGCGTCTTCGATTCCGGGAATCTGTTTAGGCATAAGCGGTATCGGGTTCCGATCCTGAACGCCGCGAAGATCGCGGACGGCAGCGGATCGATGCCGATGATCTAGCTGTAGCGCTTATCGCGACGGGAGTCGTGAACTGCTTCCAGCGCCGTTACTCCGATCAAGGCCGCCAAGGGCCGCGAGCGGTCCTAGCGACCGCCGCCGGTGATTTCCTTGATCAGCGCTTGGACGGGAGCCTTGCCGCCGTTGTTCCAGACCAGCTTCAGGTAGGCCAGGGTGCGTTCGGCGGCGTCGTCGAACTTCCACTCGCAGTTCTCGAAGCGGCAGTTGTCGAAGATCGGGGTCTCGCCGCCGGCATAGACCAGGCGGCAGCCGCGGAAGTCGCAGTCCGAGAACTGCTCGCCGTCGAGCGAGACCGTCTCGTGATTGTACATCGTCAGGGTGTTCAAAAGACTGCTTTCACTGGTCGTCGGTTTCCGGGGGAGGGGTCTCGCCCGACTGCGCCTGCTTGGCCGCGGCTTTTTCAGCGGCCTTCTCGGCGGCCTTGCGAGCCTTGGCGCGCTCGCGTTCCTGACGTTCGAAGGAATAGTTCGGTGTGCGGGCCATGCGGCGACCTCCTTTGGCCGCTCGAAGCGCGACGGCGTTCCCTTAGCGCGGTTCGGGCGGCGAAGGTTGCGATTTTATGACTTGATAGGGGGTTAGGCGACCGCGCGCGGCGCGATCGCCTAACAGATAAGGGCTGGCGCCTATTTCACGTTGCCGCAGAAGCGCTGGATGCGCGAGCAGGCGTCTTCCAGCACGTCGTTGCTGGTGGCGTAGCTGATGCGGAAGAACGGCGACAGGCCGAACGCCGCGCCGTGGACCACGGCCACGCCCTCGGTTTCCAGCAGTTCGACGGCGAAGTCCTCGTCGCTCTCGATGACCTTGCCGCTGGGCGCGGTCTTGCCGATCAGGCCGGCGCACGAGGGATAGACGTAGAACGCGCCTTCCGGGGTGGGGCAGTGAATGCCCTGGGCCTGGTTCAGCATCGACACGACCAGGTCGCGGCGCTCCTGGAACAGCTTGGCGTTCGGCTTGATGAAGTCCTGGGTGCCGTTCAGGGCCTCGAGCGCCGCCCATTGGCTGATGGACGAGGGGTTCGAGGTGGTCTGGCTGATCATCTTGGCCATGGCCTTGATCAGCGGCTCGGGGCCGGCCGCGTAGCCGATGCGCCAGCCGGTCATGGCGTAGGCCTTCGACACGCCGTTCATCGTCAGGGTGCGGTCATAGAGCTTGGGCTCGACCTGGGCGATGGTGGTGAACTCGAAGTCGTCGAACACCAGGTGCTCGTACATGTCGTCGGTCAGCACCCAGACCTGCGGGTGCTTGAGCAGCACGTCGGCGATCGCCTGCAACTCGGCGCGGGTGTAGGCGCCGCCCGAGGGGTTGGACGGGCTGTTGATGATCAGCCACTTGGTCTTCGGCGTGATCGCCGCTTTCAGAGTCTCGGCGGTGATCTTGAAGCCGCTCTCGGCGGTGGTCTCCACAGCCACCGGCGTGCCGCCGGCCAGCAGGGTCATGTCGGGATACGACACCCAGTACGGCGCGGGGATGATGACTTCGTCGCCCGGGTTCAGGGTGGCGACCAGGGCGTTGAAGATCACCGGCTTGCCGCCCGGAGCGACGTGGACCTGGCTCGGCTTGTACTCCAGGCCGTTCTCGCGCTTGAACTTGTCGCAGATCGCCTGCTTCAGCGCCGGCATGCCGTCGGGGTCGGTGTATTTGGTCTTGCCGGCGCGGATCGCGGCGATGCCGGCTTCCTTGATATTGTCCGGGGTGTCGAAGTCCGGCTCGCCCGCCGAGAGGGCGATGATATCACGTCCGGCGGCGGCCAGGGCGCGCGCCTTGGCGCTGATGGCGATGGTGGCCGACGGTGCGATGCGCCGCAGGGCGGCGGACTCGAGCGACATGTCTTAGGACTCCCCTGGGAAACCGGTTTTCAGGATTGCGGGGGTCTTTACGCCCCCGCTTGCCCCGGCGCAACGCAAGGCGGGCTCCTGGCGGACGGAAGAAGACTTTGGGCGACAGGCGAGAACGCGCCGCCGCCTTGCATCGCCCGGATTCTCGCGGTAGCGCTACCATCAATAGCAATAATCAAGAGCCGCGCCGCGTCAGCAGGTGGGCCTTGGGGGAAACGCCGGAACTGTTCAACGCGACGGGTCCGATTCTTCGAGAACCATGGGGGAGGGACACACCATGAAAGCGATCATCGTCGCCGCATCCATCGCGGCGCTGGCCATCGGCGTGGGGACGTCGGTCAAGGCGCGTCAGGGGGATGGCGACATCCTGCAGAAGGCCATAAACAAGCCGTCGGCCAACTGGCAGATCTATGGCGCGGGCCAGACCAACAAGCCGGTGAAGGACAAGGCCGTGGCTGGCGGCGGCGGCATGCGCGTCGAGGTGACGGCGGCCAGCGACAAGCCCTGGTCGGTCGGCGCCCAGCAGCCCATCACCGGCAAGATCACCAAGGGCGACACCCTGCTGATCGCCTTCTGGGCCAAGGCCGAGAGCGTCGACGGCGGCCCGGCGACGGCCAACATCTCCTCGGCCCGCGTGCAGCAGGCCGGCGCGCCCTACGACGCGGCCATGCAGGGCTCGGTCAAGGTCGGGGGCGAGTGGGCGATGCACACCGTTCCGGGCAAGGCCACGATCGACATCCCGGCCGGCGGCGGCAATGTCGCCCTGCACCTGGCCTCGGCCAAGCAGACCGTGACCCTGGGCCCGGTGTTTGTGCTCGACTTCGGGCCCGACTACGACCTGTCGAAACTGGCCAACTAGTCGGCCTTCAGCTTGTCGACGAAGGCCGCCAGGTGGCGTTGCAGCACCTGGCGGCTCTTCTCATCGGCCAGGCGGCCGTCCTCGATCTTGGTGTGGGCCTGGCCCACCAGCACCTCACCGAGCGGCCAGTAGATCGCGCTGACCTTGCGCAGCGACTGGCGCAGGGCGTCCTGGGCGCGGACCGTGCCGGTCACGCCGGGCGAGGCTCCGATGATGCAGGCGATCTTGCCGTCCAAGGCGGACGGCTTTCCGCGCGAGGCCCAGTCGATGGCGTTCTTCAGCACGCCGGTGACGCCGCCATTATACTCCGGGCAGGCCAGCAGCAGGGCGTCGGCGTCGCGGATCGCCGTCTTCCAGGCGACCACGGGCGCGGGATCGCCCTGGTCCTCGACGTCCTGGTTGAACAGCGGCAGGTCGTGCAGGCGGAAGATCTCGATCGTCACGCCCTCGGGCGCCATCTCCTGGGCGGCGCGCAGCAGGGCGGTGTTGAACGAGGCGGCGCGCAGGCTGCCGGAAACGCCGAGGATCTTCATGTGGCCTCCAGAAGGGAGACGGCAGGCTAGGGGCGTTCGCGGCGCGAGGCCACGCCGATCAGCCGGCCCGGACCTCGAGATCCGACACGCCCTGCAGGACGGGGGCGATATGGGCCCACAGGCGCTGGATTTCCTGGCTGGCCGCCGAGGCCGGCTCCCACTCGCAGACCGAACGGCCGTGGGCCATCGACTGCTGGAAGGCGGCGCGCGAGCGCAGGCCGACCGGGGCCATCGGCATGCCGGCGAAGCGCAGCGCCTCGGCGGCCTTCAGCACCGACACCGGCTCCTGGCCGTTGCGGCGCGGCGGAGCCTGGCTGAGCACGATCATGCCCTTCTTGCCCAGGCGGCGGACGGCCTCGGCCGAGCGCGCCACCGAGGCGATGTCGAGAAAGGTCGGGCGGCAGACCAGCACGCACAGGTCGGCGCATTGCACGGCCTGCAGCACGTCGGCGTCGGGCGAGGCGGGGGTGTCGACGATCAGGCAGTCATAGCTGGAGTGACCGGCCGCGGCCTGGGTCTGGAACAGCTTGCCGGCGTTGATCTCCATCAGGGTCGGACCCGGCGCGGCGCGGGCCTTCAAGGCGTCGGTCGTCGAGCGCTGCGGGTCGATGTCGGCGATCATGGTCTTGAGGCCGGACAAATGGGCGGTGATCGCCAGATTGACCGAAAGCGTCGTCTTGCCCGCGCCGCCCTTGCGGGAAATCACTGCCAGGGTCTTCACGTCCGCTACTCCAGTTCAGACACGGTCCACGCCCCACCGGCCTGTGGATAAGTAGCAGCGTGATGTGAAAACTTAGCAACCAAAATGTCGCGGCAGGCGAGTTGGAAGCCTTGAAAAACAAGGGTTAGCGTCCCCGGTTTGGTTAAAGCGCCTTTCTGGGCGGCGCCGGCGCCCTGGCGAAGGGCCGACGAGGCTTGACCCGCCGACCCGCTTGCGCGAGGCAGGGGCGTGATCCGCCGCCTCATCGACTTCGTGACCAACATGGACGCCCGCGCCTGGCGCACGGTGGCGGTGTCCTTCGTGCTGTTCGGCGGCGTGGGGATCGTCTTCCTGTTCGGGGCCCAGCTTCTGGGCCTGAACGGCGAGGTCGCGGTCGAGCAGTGGCTGACGGCCGCGCACGGCCCGTGGGCCCTGCCGGTGGCGGTGGGGGCGTTCGCGGCCCTGGCCTTCATCGGCGTGCCGCAGTTCGTGCTGATCGCCGCGGCGGTGGTCGCCTTCGGGCCCTGGACCGGCTTTTCCTATAGCTGGATCGGCACCCTGGTGTCGTCGATGATCGGCTTCTGGCTGGGCCGGGCCTTCGGGGCCAAGGTGCTGCGCGACTTCGCCGGCGAGGGCGTGGCCAAGTTCATGCGGCTGATCGGCAAGAACGGCTTCCTGGCCAGCCTGATCGTACGGCTGGTGCCGTCGGCGCCGTTCATCGTCGTCAACATGGCGGCCGGCGTAACGCCGATGAAGATCCGCGACTTCGCCGCCGGCACCGCCATCGGCATCATCCCCAAGATCGCCCTGACCGCCTTCGCCGGCAATTCGATCGTCCAGGCTATGAAGGGCGGCGGGCAGCGTCACATCGTGATGCTGGTGGTGGCGGTGGTCGTGTGGATCGTCGCGGGCCTGATCGCCCGCGCGTGGCTCAAGCGTCGCGAAGCGGCGGAGTAGGGGCCAGCACGGTCGGCTCCGGCGCGGGCGGCAGGCCCAGCGCCTCATAGGTGGCGGTCCGCCAAGCCTGGACCATCTGTCCGAACCACCTGACCCTCGCCGCGTCGGTCATGCCGTCGCTGCGTTCGATGCCGGCCACCCAGGTCTCGACGATGAACGGCAGGAAGGCCCGCGCCGCGTGGGCGCAGGCGGCGCGCGTCTCGCTGGACGCCTCGGGCGGCGGGGCGACGAAGGGCTCGGTCAGGCAGGCCAGCAGGCCGTCGCACGCCGTCGCCCAGGGCGCGGTCTCCGCGCCGCCTCGCGCCTCGCGCAGCAGCAGCAGGAAAAGCGTCGGGCGCATGCGGCCCATCTCGATCAGGGCGGCGATGCCCGAGCCGTACCCGCCCCAGGGCAGGGCGGCCACGGCCTCGATCTGGGCCAGGACCTCGCTGAACAGCGCGTCGACCAGCGCCTGCCGCGAGGGATAGAGGCGGTAGATCAGGATCTTGGCCATGCCCGCCCGGTCGGCGATGTGCTGCATGGTCGCCGTGTGCAGGCCCTTCTCGGCGAACACCGCCACTGCGGCGTCCAGCACGGCCTGGGACCGAGCATCGCGATCCACGCGCGGCTTGGGTTGGCCAGGACGGCCTCGGGGCGTCAGCACGCGGGGCGGATTTGCGAGGGTCATCTTCGGTGATATGTAAAATGAAACTATAAAGTTTCATATCTCTGGGGAGGGATTCGATGCTGGCTTCTAAGCTTTACCTCAAGGCATTGCCGCTGGTTTCAACCGCCACGATTATTGTCTCTCCGCTGACGGTCCAGGCGGGTCAGCCGGCCTCGTCGATCACCGCCGAGCGGCAGAAGGCGGTGGTCCAGGCGCTGCCCTTCGCGGACCGCCAGGACTTCGCCTTCGCCGACCGAGGGTTCCTGGGCACGCGGGCCGATCCCCTGATCAAGCGCGCCGACGGCCAGACGGCCTGGGACCTTTCGGCCTATGACTTCCTGAAGGGCGCGCCGCCGGCGACCGTGAACCCCAGCCTGTGGCGCCAGGCGCAGCTGCTGGCGCGGCACGGCCTGTTCCAGGTGTCCGACCGCGTCTGGCAGGTGCGGGGCTTCGACGTCTCCAACGTCACCTTCATCAGGGGCGACACCGGCTGGGTGGTCGTCGATCCGCTGACCACGGCCGAGACCGCCAAGGCGGCCTTCGAACTGGTCACGCAAAAGCTGGGCGCGCGGCCGATCAAGGCCGTCATCTACACCCACAGTCACAGCGACCACTTTGGCGGGGTGCGCGGCATCATCGACCAGAAGGACGTCGAGGCCGGCAAGGTCGCCATCGTCGCGCCGGAAGGCTTCATGAAGGAGGTGGTCAGCGAGAACATCCTGGCCGGCGCCGCCATGAGCCGCCGGGCTCAGTATCAATTCGGCCTGATGCTGCCGCCGGGCGTCGAGGGTCAGATCAGTTCGGGCATCGGCCAAGGCGTCGCCAAGGGCTCGATCACCCTCATCCCACCGACCCAGATCATCGACCATACCGGGCAAGAGCTTGTCCTCGACGGCGTGAAGGTGCGGTTCCAGTACACGCCCAATACCGAGGCTCCGGCGGAGATGAACCTCTATCTGCCCGACCTGCGGATTCTGGACATGGCCGAGAACGCCAACGTCTCGATGCACAACGTCCTGACCCCGCGCGGCGCCCTGGTGCGCGACAGCAAGGCCTGGGCCGACGACCTGACCGAGTCCATCCGCCTGTTCGCCGACCAGTCGGACCTGATGATCACCAGCCATGGCTGGCCGCGCTTCGGTCGCGAGACCGTCAAGACGTTCCTCGGCGAGCACCGCGACGCCTACAAGTACCTGCACGATCAGTCGTTGCGGATGCTGAACCTGGGCCTGACCGGCGACGAGATCGCCGCGCGGATCGAACTGCCGCCGACCCTGGCCAAGGACTGGTACAATCGCGGCTATTACGGCTCGATGAGCTTCAACAGCCGCGCGGTCTATCAGCGCTACATGGGCTGGTACGACGCCAATCCGGCCCACCTGTCCCCCGCGCCGCCGGCCGAGACCGGCAAGCGCTATGTCGCGGCGATGGGCGGGGCCGACAAGGTCAAGGCGATGGCCGCCGACTCCGCCAAGTCCGGCGACTATGCCTGGGCCGCGTCCCTGCTGAACCACGTCGTGATGGCCGACGACGGCGACACGGCCGCCAAGGACCAGTTGGCGGCGGTCTACGAACAGCTCGGCTACCAGACCGAGAACGCTATCTGGCGCAACATGTACCTGACCGCGACCGACGAGCTGCGCGGCGGAGTGCGCAAGCTGCCGGCCTCGATGGCCCCGCTGGACATGCTGCAGGGGCTGGAAAGCCAGTCGATCTTCGACGTCCTAGCCGTGCGCCTGAACGCCGAGAAGGTGGGCGACGCACACCTTGCGCTGGGCTTCGTGTTCCCCGACCGGAACGAGCGCTTCATCGTGGAAATCCGCAATCGCGTGTTGGTGGCGCAGCCGGCGAGGGGCGGCGAGTCGGTCGACGCGACCCTGACCGTCGCGCGGCCCGTCTTCCTGGACTCTTTGTTCCGGGGAACCTCGCTGCTGCCCAAGATCATGGCCGGGGAGGTCAAGCTTGAGGGCGATCGCGCCGCCTTGGGCCGGTTCTCGGGGTGGTTTGACGCCTTTCCGACCGATTTTCCGATCGTCACGCGCCTCAAATAGTTTGATGCTTGGATGGAAGTTGCGTTCCGTGCGGCCAATCGACCTCTGGGCGCAAAATGCTTGCTCGATTTTGGGGCGATGTGTAGAAAGTCGGCATGAACGTCGCGCGTGACCAGCTTCTGCTTCGGCTTATCAGCCCCTGGGCGCTCTAGGGTCACGCATCGCCGTGGCCGGGCGCGCAGGGGATGACTGACCCTCAAGCCGCCCCGCACGCAGACTCCTTCCGACGAGTAATTCCATGACCATCGTATCGCCCGCTGCTTTTGATAAGCGCGACAACGTCGTGATCTTCGACACCACCATGCGCGACGGCGAGCAGTCGCCCGGCGCGTCGATGTCGCATGACGAAAAGCTCGAGCTGGCCAAGATCCTCGAGGAAATGGGCGTCGACGTCATCGAGGCCGGCTTCCCGATCGCCTCGAACGGCGACTTCGCGGCCGTTAACGAGATCGCCAAGATCGTCAAGGACAGCACCATCGCCGGCCTGTGCCGCGCGCACCAGGTCGACATCGACCGCTGCGCCGAGGCCCTGAAGCCCGCCGCACGCGGCCGCATCCACGTCGTCATCGCCACCAGCGACCTGCACATGAAGCACAAGCTGCAGATGGAGCCGGACGCCGTCATCGACGTGATCGCCCGCTCGGTGACCCACGCCCGCAACCTGCGCGACGACGTCGAGTGGTCGGCCGAGGACGCCACCCGCAGCGACCGCCAGTTCCTGCGCCGCGCCATCGAGACCGCCATCAAGGCCGGCGCCACGACGATCAATCTGCCGGACACCGTGGGCTACACCTATCCGTCGGAATATGCCGACCTGTTCAGCTGGATGACCCAGAACGTCGAGGGCGCCGACAAGGTGATCTTCTCGACCCACTGCCACAACGACCTGGGCCTGGCCGTGGCCAACAGCCTGGCCGGCGTGCAGGGCGGGGCGCGCCAGATCGAATGCGCCATCAACGGCCTGGGTGAGCGCGCAGGCAACGCCGCGCTGGAAGAAGTGGTGATGGCCCTGAAGGTGCGCGGCGACAAGCTGCCCTACGAGACCAAGATCGACAGCACCCACATCACCCGCGCCAGCCGCTACGTCTCGGCCATCACCGGTTTCCCGGTGCAGTACAACAAGGCCATCGTCGGCAAGAACGCCTTCGCGCATGAAAGCGGCATCCACCAGGACGGGATGCTGAAGAACCGCGAGACCTACGAGATCATGACCCCGGAGTCGGTCGGCCAGGCGCCGTCCAGCCTGGTCATGGGCAAGCACTCGGGCAGCCACGCCTTCCGCGCCAAGCTGAAGGACCTGGGCTACGAGCTGGGCCAGAACGCCCTGAAGGAGGCTTTCGGCCGCTTCAAGGATCTGGCCGACCGCAAGAAGCACGTCTACGACGACGACATCATCGCCCTGGTCGATGACGCCCTGGCGCGCGGCTCGGAGAAGATCCGCGTCGCCCACCTGCGCGTCGTGGCCGGCACCGAAGGTCAGTCGGCCGAGCTGACCCTGGACGTCGACGGCCAGGAGCGCACCGCCGAGGCCACCGGCGACGGTCCCGTGGACGCCGTGTTCAACGCCATCCACAAGATCGTGCCGCACAGCGCCGCCCTGCGCCTGTTCCAGGTGCACGCGGTCACCGAAGGCACCGACGCCCAGGCCCAGGTCTCGGTCCGCCTCGAAGAGGACGGCCGCATCGCCACCGGCCAGGCCGCCGACACCGACACGCTCACGGCCTCTGCAAAGGCCTATGTGAACGCGCTCAACAACCTCTTCGCCCGTAAGGAAAAGAGCCGGCCCGAAGCGGCGATCGCCAGCGGGTTCTGATCCAGCACATCATTGTCATCCCCCGACTTGTTCGGGGGACCCATGCCGAGCTGGCCAGGCGCAATCCTGATTGTCCGCTTGGGTCCTCCGCATAAAGCGAGGGATGACAAAGGTTGGGTTGGCTCAAGCCGCTCGACGACCGCTGAAGGGCCGCGTCGCCAGGATCTCCGCCGACAGGTGAGCCTGAGGCTGGGTCTCCAGGCCCAGGTCGCGCAGGCTGTCGCACAGCTGTCTGCGCGGGGCTTCGTCGAGGAAGGCTCCCGCGTCGATGACCAGCGTCCCGCCGGGACGCAGCATCGTCATCGTGGAGGCCGCGACGGCGCGGGCGTCGGCCAGGGTCTCGCAGCCCAGGATCAGCAGCACGTCGCTCTGCTCGTCGGCCGCCCGGCAGGTGGCCTTGCGCGCCGCCTCGACCCGCTGATAGCCGCGTCGCCACAGCTGGCTCATCGCTTCTCCCGCGTCGGGGCCGGCCACGGCCACGAAGCACAACGGCGTGGACTGGGCGAGATCCAGCATGCGGTCGAGCGCCGGGTTGATCCCTTGCGTCGGAACGCCGAGCAGGAACTGCGCGGCCTGACGAATGGGGTGAAGCGACATGGTCCAAAGCCTTCTTCTGTAACGGCCGATCGGCCGACGACGCGTTTGTGCGCTCACGCCCCGCAAGGGCTCCATTCGGAAACAGGCCGTCCGCATAAGGGCGGCGTAAGGAACCGGTCCGATGACCATGATGTTCGGCGACAACCAGGGCGTTCTGCCCGAGACCTGGCGGACGATCGACGAGCGCACCGCCGCGTTCGGCTTCGACATGCCGTCCGAGGCCGACACCGGCGCCATGCTGCGCCTGCTGACCGCCTCCAAGTCGGGCGGCAGGTTTCTGGAGCTCGGCACAGGCACGGGCCTGGCGACCGCCTGCCTGGCGGCCGGGATGGGGCCGGGCGCGACCCTGGTCAGCATCGACACCGATGCGCGGGTTCAGGCCGTGGCCCGCGAGGCGCTGGGCGAGGATCCGCGCGTGACCTTCGTGCTCGCCGACGGCCTGGACTTCGTCCGCGCCCAGGCGCCGGCCAGCTTCGACCTGATCTTCGCTGACGCCTGGCCGGGCAAGTATGATGGCCTCGACGAAACCCTGGCCTTGCTGCGCCCCGGTGGGCTCTATGTCGTCGACGACATGCTTCCCCAGCCCAACTGGCCGGATAATCATCAGGACCGGGTTGACGACCTGACCGCGCGTCTGAAATCCCATCCCGATCTGGCGACCGTCAGCCTGTCCTGGGCCTCGGGTCTGGTCATAGCGGCGCGACGGTCATGATCTGGATCCCCATCACCATCGCCGCCGCCGGCTTGCAGGTGGCCCGCAACGCCGCCCAGCGCTCGGTCATGGGCGGGGCGGGGCCGTGGGGCGCGACCCTGGTCCGCTTCCTGTTCGGCTTGCCGTTCGCCACGCTGTTCGCCGTCCTGGCCTGGGTGCTGACGCCTGGCGCGGAGGCGCATCTGACGGCCTGGTTCTGGCTGGCCTGCCTGGCCGGCGCCGCAGCGCAGATGAGCGCCACGGCCGCGCAACTGGTGGCCATGCACCGTTCGACCTTCGCCCTGGGCACGGCGATGCAGCAGAGCGGCCTGCCGTTCGCCCTGGTCTGGGGCGCGCTGCTGTTCGGCGATCACATCCGCCCGATCACCTGGGCCGGCGGCCTGGTGGCGAGCGCCGGCTTGGCCGCCCTGACCTGGCCAAGGGGCGAGGTCGTCACGCGGCGCGGGGCGGTGCTGGCGGGGCTGGGCTCCGGCGCCCTGTTCGCCTTGAGCGCCAACTGCTTCCGCCAGGCCAGCCTCAGCTTCGATCCCGGCCACGTCGCGGTGTCGGCCTTCGTCACGGTGATGGTGGTCCAGGCCATCCAGACGACGGCCCTGACCAGTTTTCTGGCGGTGCGAAATCCCGACGCGCTGAAGGCGGTGGTCGCCGCCTGGCGTCAGTCGCTTGGAGCTGGCTTCTGCGGTGCGGCGGCGTCGGGTCTGTGGTTCACCGCCATGGCTCTCAGCCCCGTCGGACCGGTGCGCGCGGTGGGGGTGGTCGAGATGCCCATCGCCGCCCTGGCCGGACAGCGCCTGTTCGCCGAGCGTCTGACCAAGCTTCAGATCGTCGCCGGACTGATCACCGCGATCGGCGTGGTCATGGCCGCGCTGGGCTAGATTTCGCCATGATCGGGTGCTTGGGCCCCCTCATGAGAAAAGCCTTTAGCGGGGCCGCGAATAGACCTTGAAATCAACGCTTTCGCAGGGCAAACGGGCGACGTCGACGCGCCTTGGGGCAGTCAGACGACGGCGCGGCCAGGGGGCGGCGCTCCCGTCGTGTTCCAAGGCCGCAACGACCCGGATAAGACGGTGATTCAGGGGAATCATGTTGTCCTTGTCCGGCGGTGGTTTAGGAGCTTTAGCGCACGCGGATCCGGCCGCGTGTTTTGACCTCTCCTGATCCGCCCGCGCTGCGAATTTTCTACGTCTTGCCCCTCTATCCCTCAGTCAGGGCTTTCAATGTTTTCTTCCCTCTTCGGCGTAATCTCCAACGACATCGCCATCGACCTCGGTACGGCCAACACCCTTATCTACATGAAGGGCAAGGGGATCGTGCTGAATGAGCCGTCGGTGGTGGCGCTGCGCAATGTCGGCGGTCGCAAGATCGTCCACGCCGTCGGGATCGAGGCCAAGCAGATGCTGGGCCGTACGCCGGGTCACATGGAAGCCATCCGTCCGATGCGCGACGGGGTCATCGCCGACTTCGAAGTCGCCGAGGAGATGATCAAGTACTTCATCCGCAAGGTTCACAACCGCAAGGGCTTCGTGAACCCCAAGGTCATCGTCTGCGTGCCGTCGGGCGCCACCGCCGTCGAACGCCGCGCGATCAACGACAGCTGTCTGAACGCCTCGGCCCGCCGCGTCGGTCTGATCGACGAGCCGATGGCCGCCGCGATCGGCGCCGGCCTGCCCATCCACGAGCCGACCGGCTCGATGGTCGTCGACATCGGCGGCGGCACCACCGAGGTGGCCGTGCTGTCGCTGTCGGGCATCGTCTATTCGCGCAGCGTCCGCGTCGGCGGCGACAAGATGGACGAGGCGATCATCAGCTACATGCGTCGCCACCATAACCTGCTGATCGGTGAAACGACCGCCGAGCGCATCAAGAAGGAAATCGGCACCGCCCGCGCGCCGGCCGACGGCGAAGGCCTGTCGATCGACGTCAAGGGCCGCGACCTGATGCAGGGCGTGCCGCGCGAAGTCCGCATTTCGGAGAAGCAGGCCGCCGACGCCCTGGCCGAACCGGTCGGGCAGATCGTCGAGGCCGTGAAGGTCGCCCTGGAAGCCACCCCGCCGGAGCTGGCCTCGGACATCGCCGACAAGGGCATCATGCTCACCGGCGGCGGCGCGCTGCTGCGCGGCCTGGACGCCGAGATCCGCGACCACACCGGCCTGCCGGTCACCGTGGCCGATGATCCGCTGTCCTGCGTGGCCCTGGGCTGCGGCAAGGTCCTCGAGCATCCCAAGTGGATGAAGGGCGTGCTGGAATCCACCCTGGCTTAAGCCTAGAATCCGACAAAGGCGCCCGGGGGGCGTCGGGAGAAACTGTTCGTGCCCTTTCGCGAAGGTCCCCTTGGCGACCTGAAAGTGCCGCTCACCTGGACCGCGGCCGTGGCGTTGATCGTCGCGGCCGTGATCGCGGTGGCGTTCCTGCTGGCGGACCGCCGCGAGACTTTGCAGGACCACGCCTATGGCGTGACCCGCCAGACCGTCGACGTCGTCTCCAAGCCGGTCAGCGGCGCCATCGCCGCGCCGGGCCGCTGGACCGGCCTGGGCCTGGACTTCGTCCGCAGCTACTTCTTCACCGCCTCCGAGAACCGCCGGCTGAAGGCCGAGGTCGCCGAGATGCGCCAGTGGCGCGACCGGGCCCTGGCGCTGCAGGACACCAATGACCGCTACAAATCCCTGCTGGGCCTGAAGACCGACCCGCCGATCCCGATGGCCTCGGCCCGGGTGGTCAGCGATGCGCGCGGTCCCTTCGCCAACACCCGCCTGGCCGACGCCGGTTCGGAAAAGGGCGTGCTGGTCGGCAATCCGGTTCTCAACGAGCGCGGCTTGGTCGGCCGCGTGGTCGGCGTCTCGAACGGCGCCAGCCGCGTGCTGCTGCTGACCGACATCGCCTCGCGCACGCCGGTGATGATCGACCGCACCAACGCCCGCGCCATCCTGACCGGCGACGGCGGCCCCAATCCGAAGCTCGAATATCTGCGTGGGGTCGATCCGATCCAGCAGGGCGACCGGGTCGTCACCTCCGGCGACGGCGGCGTGGTGCCGCGCGGCCTGCCTGTGGGCGCGGCCGTCAAGGGCCTGGACGGCCGTTGGCGCGTGGTGCTGTTCGCCGACGACGCCGCCATCGACTTCGTCCGCATCCTGATGTTCAAGGATTTCGCCCAGCTGGCCGACCAGAAGCAGCTGGAGACCCGCAGCCTGCCGCCGGTGACCACCGAGGATCCGCAGACCTCGATCCTCAGCGCCGCGCCGCCGCCCGCGCCCAAGCCGACCCCGACGACCGCCCCGACGACGGGGACCGCCCCGGCGATCCCAGGCGCGACCGCGCCGAAGCCGGCGGCTGCGAAGCCCGCCGTCCCGCCCAAGCCCGCGGCGCCGAAACCCGCGACGCCCAAGCCGGCGGCGGCGACCCCGACCGCGACGCCTCCGCCGGTCCCGGCGACCACCGGAGCGCCGCGATGAGCATGCACGGCGCCAGGCCTCTGCACCCGGCGCGCTGGCTGGGCATCCCGCTCCTGACGTGCATCGTGGCGACGATCGTGTTCGCCGCGCCGATCCGCATCTGGGGCCTGCAACTGCCCGAGCCGGTGTTCGCCATGGTGCCGGCCTTCGCCTGGGCGCTGATCCGCCCCTCGATCCTGGCGCCGTTCGCGATCCTGCTGCTGGGCCTATTCCTCGACATCTTCTGGGGCGGCCCGACGGGCCTGTGGGGCCTGTCGCTGCTGGTCGCCTACGCCATGGTTCTGATCGCCCGCAACATGATGACCGGCCAGAGCCGGCCGATGATGTGGGCCTGGTTCGTCGGCGTCACGGCCGTGGCGATGCTGGCCGGCTTCCTGTTCTCGATGCTCGACAGCCTGGCCATGCCCAGCCTGCTGGCGGTGTTCTGGCAGTTCCTGGCCACCGCGCTGCTGTTCCCGTTCGCCCACCGTCTGGTCGATCGCTTCGACGACGCCGACGTGCGTTTCCGGTAGGGCGATGAGCGAACCGTCCATCCTCTTCTTCGAGGTCAATGAACGGCAGGGGGTCTTCCACCGCCGGGCGTTCCTGATGGGCGGTCTGGCGGGCGCGGGCTTGCTGGCCTTGGGCGGTCGCCTGGCTCAGCTGCAGCTCGTCGAGGCCCAGCGGTACCAGAAGCTGTCGGCCGGCAACCAGTTCAACTACCGCCTGACACCGCCGCCGCGCGGCCTGATCCTGGACCGCAACGGCGTGCCCCTGGCGTCCAACCGGCCCAACTTCCGGCTGATGGTGACCAAGGACAAGGACCTCGACGTCGAGGCCACGCTGGACGACCTGTCCAAGCTGGTGCCGATCGACGGCAGCCGCCGCGCCCGTATCATCAAGGACCTGGCTCGCGCCCCGCGCAAGGCGCCGGTGGCGGTGATGGAAGACATGACCTGGGAGGAGTTCTCCCGCGTCAACA
This sequence comes from Caulobacter sp. GW821-FHT10F06, assembly GCF_058809215.1. Taxonomy (NCBI): domain Bacteria; kingdom Pseudomonadati; phylum Pseudomonadota; class Alphaproteobacteria; order Caulobacterales; family Caulobacteraceae; genus Caulobacter; species Caulobacter sp. GW821-FHT10F06. The sequence goes on from NZ_JBXASK010000010.1 coordinate 153,535, forward strand.
TCCGCGCGCCCGAGCTGCCGGCCGTGACCGCCGACATGGGCGAGGTGCGGGTCTATCCGTTCGGCGGGGCCTTCGCCCACGTCATCGGCTATGTCGCCAAGGTCTCGGACCGCGACCTGGAGGCGGCCAAGAACGATCCGACCCAGGACCAGGACCTGCTGCACCATCCGGGCTTCCGGATCGGCAAGCAGGGCGTCGAGAAAGCGTTCGACACTGCCTTGCGCGGCCGCGCCGGCGCCACCAAGGCCGAGGTCGACGCCCAGGGCCGGGTCGTACGCCTGGATCCCGAGGGCGACATCCGTCCGACCCCGGGCAAGGAGATCCGCCTCACCCTCGACGCCGACATCCAGAACCGGGCTCTCGAGGTGATGGGCGAGGAGAGCGGCGCGATCGTGGTGATGGACTGCCGCAACGGCGACATCCTGTGCATGGTCTCGGCGCCCAGCTTCGACGCCAACCGCTTCGTCAAGGGGCTGAGCGGCCCCGAGTACAAGGCCCTGGCCGAGTATGAGCGCAAGCCGCTGCTCGACAAGGCCATGACCGGCACCTTCCCGCCGGGCTCGACCTTCAAGCCGACCGTGGCCCTGGCCGCGCTGACCGCCGGCATCGACCCCGAGCAGCGAGTCAACTGTGGCGGCAGCTGGTACTATGGCGGCCGCAGCTGGCGGTGCTGGGAGCCCCGCGGCCACGGCTCCCAGAACATGCACGACGCCATCAAGAACTCGTGCGACATCTATTTCTATCAGACCGCTCTGCGCGTCGGGCCCGATCCCATCGCCGCCGCCGCGCGCGCCGTGGGTTTCGGCCAGATCTTCGACATCGGCATCCCCGGACAGAAGAAGGGGCTGGTGCCGGATCGGGCCTGGAAGAAGCGGGCCTTCAAGAAGAATCCGGCCAACCAGATCTGGTTTCCGGGCGAGACGCCCAGCTACGGCATCGGTCAGGGCGCCCTGAACGTCAACGCCCTGCAGTTGGCTGTGATGACCTCGCGGCTGGCCAACGGCCACAAGGCCCTGGTGCCGCGTCTGATCAAGTCGGTCGGCGGCGTCGAGCAGCCCAGCGGCGCGGCCGTGCCCGACCTGCCGTTCTCGGCCGAGCATCTGGCCTATGTGCGCGGCGGCATGGCGGCGGTCGCCAACGACGTGCGCGGCACCGCCTATCGGCAGAGCCAGCTGGGCCTCGGCGACGTGCAGATGGCCGGCAAGACCGGCACCGCCCAGGTCCGCAGCTATGACGGGGTGGCCAACCGCAAGGGCTCCGGCGCCGTCTGGCGGCTGAAGGACCACAACCTGTTCGTGGCCTTCGCGCCCTATGACGACCCGCGCTATGCGCTGTCGGTGATCATCGAGCACGGCGGCATGGGCGGCGCCACCGCCGGCGCGCCGCGCGCCCGCGAGGTCATGCGCGTCGCCCTGCTGAAGGACCCGGAGATCCGGGCGCGCATCGAGAAGCCCGCGCCGCTGCCGGATGCGCCGGTCGAGGACATCATCGAGGGCGCCGCGCCCGGGGAGCCGACCGAAGGCGCGCCACCCCCGCCGACCGCGCCGCAAGGACCGCACATATGACCCTCAGCGGCGGCCTCAGCCGGCCTGGCGAACGCGACCGGCCGATCATCAAGTTCATGGAGATCGACTGGACCTTCTGTCTGGTCCTGTGCCTGATCGCGGGCGCGGGCGCCCTGATGCTATTCTCGATCGCCGGCGCCGCCTGGGAGCCTTGGGCGGCCAAGCACCTGATCCGCTTCGGCATCTACTTCATCATCATGGTCGCCCTGGCCATGGTGGACCTGCGCATCTGGTTCATGGCGGCCTATCCGATCTACGTGGCGGGCCTGCTTCTGCTGGTCGCGGTCGAGGTGGTCGGCGACGTGTCGCTGGGCGCCCAGCGCTGGCTGTCGATCGGATCGTTCCGCTTCCAGCCCTCGGAAGTGATGAAGATCGGCGTCGTGCTGGCCCTGGCCCGCTACTATCACGGCCTGTCGGCCGACAGCGCGCGGCTGTCCTGGCGGCTGCTGATCCCGGCGGTGATGATCGGCGCGCCGGTGCTGCTGGTCGCCCACCAGCCGGACCTGGGCACCGCCGTGCTGATCGCGGCCACGGGCCTGGCCATCGTCGTGCTGGCGGGCCTGTCCTGGCGGGTGATCATCGCCGGCGCCGTCGCGGCCCTGGTCGCCATCCCGCCGTTCGTGCTGTTCGTGCTGCACGACTACCAGCGCAACCGGATCCTGACCTTCATGAACCCGGAGAAGGATCCGTCGGGCAACGGCTATCACATCCTGCAGTCCAAGATCGCGCTGGGCTCGGGCGGGCTGCTGGGCAAGGGCTTCGGCCTGGGTTCGCAGAGCCAGCTGAACTTCCTGCCTGAGAAGCAGACCGACTTCATCTTCGCCACCCTGGCCGAGGAATTCGGCTTCCTGGGCTGTTTCGGCGTGCTGTTCCTGTACGGCGCGGTGATCTTCATGGCCCTGCGCATCGCCTCGATCAGCCACAGCCACTTCGGCCGCCTGGCCGCCGCCGGCACGACCGCGACCTTCGCGCTCTATGTGCTGATCAACGGGGCCATGGTCATGGGCCTGGCCCCCGTCGTCGGCGTGCCGATGCCGATGCTGTCGTACGGCGGCACCGTCATGCTGACCGTGATGATCGGCTTTGGCCTGGTGCAGGCCGTGCGGGTCCACCGCTACACCGAGGTCACCAGCGGCAAGGGATCGCTGATGTGACCGACGCGGCGGGCGAGCTTCTGCCCGTCGTCGTCACACCGCGTCTGCGCCTGCGCTGTTTCCGGCCCGAGCACGCGCCCAGCCTGGCCGCCAACCTGACGCCGCCCGTCACGCGCTGGCTGGCCACCTGGCCCGCGATCGGTGGGGAGTGGTCCGGGGTCTATGGGCTGGATCAGCGGGTTTAGGCCGGGCTCGATGAAGACGCTCGAAATCTCGAAGCCCTAAATCCTTGTCATCCCGGAAGCCCCGCAGGGGCTGTCCGGGACCCAGGGGCCGGCGCATTGCGGTTGCCCCTGGGTCCCGGCTCTCCGCTGCGCTGCGGCCGGGATGACAAAAATGGGAGCTCAAGATGCGTGGCATTAAACCGCGCTGGAGCTTGGACCCCTAATAGTCCAGCTTCGGGTACCAGTCCGTCCCGCGACCGCCCGGCGTCATGTCGAGCACGTTCCACAGTGGGCTCATGTCCGGCGCGCCGCGCGGATCCTGGCCGGGATCGGCGGAGTCGCCCGTCATCTCGCCGCCCCAGAAGTGCCGGATCACCCCGTCCTGCCGGGTGAAGACGTTGAAGGCGGGTATCTCCGACCCGTCGGGCAACAGGCCGAAATAGGCGCGGGAATAGTTGTCGTTGAGGTCCTGGTAGAGCCGCAGGTTGCGCCAGCCGCGCTGGGTCTTGAACTCCACCAGACGTTCGACCGGCGAACGCGCCACCACCACCAGCGAGATCTTCTGGTCCAGGTCGGCGGCGTTGCCGTCCAGCGGGCCGAGCAGGGCGCTACACATCGGGCACGGCTTCTCGCGCTGGGGCCCGAACATGAAGCTGTAGACGGCCAGGGTGTCCTTGTCGCCGAACAGGCCGGCGAAGTCGGTGGGGCCGTCGACGCCGTTGAAATGGTAGTCGCCGATCACCTCTCCGCCCGGCGGCAGGGCGCGGCGCTGGGCGGCGACCCGCTCCAGATGGCGGCGCAGCTCGATTTCCTCGGCCAGCAGGGCGGTGCGGGCGGCGCGGTATTCGGCGCTCTCGTTGGGCCAGCGCACCGGGCCGCGTTCGGCGAGCTCGGCGGCGGGCGTGAGGGGCGGGGTGTCCATGCGGCGTTCTCCCTGGTGCGATTATAACCCCTGTAGGGCCCGGAGGGTTCGCTTGGCGCCAGGTTATGCCGGTCTCAGCGATCAAGGAAGAACGCGACGGAGGCTGCCGCTTGCGCCAGCGGCCTACGAGACCAGGGCCGCCTCGGTGGCGCGCACCAGGCCGTCGATGATCCCGGGCTCGGTCGAGGCGTGGCCGGCGTCCCAGATGATGTCGAAGCGGGCCTCGGGCCAGGCCTTGTGCAGCGACCAGGCGCTGTCCAGCGGCGTGACCACGTCGAAACGGCCCTGCACGATCCAGCCGGGGATGTGCTTGATCTTGTCGATGTTCTTCAGGATCCAGCCGTCCTGATCGAAGAAGCCCCGGTTGGTGAAGAAGTGGCATTCGATCCGCGCGAAGGCGATCGCGAAGTCTTCTTCGTTGAACTTCGGGGGACGCGCCTCCGGCCCTCGAAGCGAGATGGTGTCGCCTTCCCACTGGCTCCAGGCGGCGGCGGCTTCCAGCTGCACGCGGCGGTCGGGGGCCACGAGGCGGCGGTGATAGGCGGCCATCAGATCGCCGCGCTCGTCCTCGGGGATCGGGGCCAGGAACCGCTCCCACGCGTCGGGGAACAGCATCGAGGCGCCGTCCTGGTAGAACCAGCGCAGTTCCTTCTCGGTCAGCAGGAAGATGCCGCGCAGCACCAGGCCTTCGACCCGGTCGGGATGCTTGATGGCGTAGGCCAAGGCCAGGGTCGACCCCCAGGAGCCGCCGAACACGGTCCACTTCTCTATGCCCAGGTGCTCGCGCAGACGCTCGATGTCGTCGATCAGGCTCCAGGTGGTGTTGTCGTCGAGGCTGGCGTTGGGCCGCGAGCGGCCGCAGCCGCGCTGGTCGAACAGCGCCATGCGCCATTTGGCCGGGTCGAAGAAGCGCCGCATGGTCGGGTTGACCGCGCCGCCGGGACCGCCGTGCAGGATCACGCAGGGCTTGCCGCGCGGGTTGCCACACTCCTCGTAGTAGATTTCGTGGGCGCTTCCGGTCGGCATCCAGCCGAACGAGAACGGCTCGACCTCGCGAAAGAGACTGCGGCGGCCGGTCGACGACATGACGAGGGAGGAGGCGTTACGATCCATTCACCGAACCTAGCGCGCTTCATGACGTCCTGTGAACGGAAGATCGACCGCGCGGCGTTCGGGGATGCGTCTGGGCGTCGAGTTGCTATGTTCCTGTGATGGAGTCGCCTGAAGACCTTACCGACGAAGAGTTGCTGGACATGCTGAGCCCGCAGCAGCTGGACGAGCTGGACCGGACGATCGGCGAGACCTTCGCCGACGGCGGCGTCGATCGCGCCGAGGCCCTGTTCGCCCTGGCCCAGGTCTACACGATGCGCGCCGCCGAGCGGGACGAGACCTCAGCCCTGGCCATGCTGCAGCTGGCGGCCGCCATGCGCCGCCGCGCGGGCCTGATGCTGCGCTAGAGCGGGAAGCGGCGGTCCAGCCAGTCCAGGATCGTGGCGTTCACCTCGGCCGGCTTCTCCTGCTGGGTCCAGTGGCCGCTGCCCTCGATCAGCACTTTTTCCAGGTCGTCGATCTGGTCGCCCATGCGGTCGCAGAGGGACGGCGGCAGCACGATGTCGTGCTCAGCCATGATCATCAGGCACGGGATCCCGTCGATCCGCCGCGGCAGGTGCTCGGCCCGCAGCCAGTTGCGGCTGAAGTTGCGATACCAGTTGATGCCGCCGGTGAAGCCGGTGCGTTCAAAGCTCTGGGTGAAGACATCCAGCTCCTCGGGACGCAGGAACTGCAGCGGATCAGTGGCCGGATCGTAACGGGCCAGGCCTTCCTGCAAGGCCAGGCTCTTTCGCTCGGCCGGCCGCGCCGCGAAGGCTTCGACGCTGTCGCCGGGCGCGCGCATGAAGTAGCGGATGGTCTTGCCCGGATCCGCGCCCAGCTGGGCGTCGGCGACGCCGGGCTTCTGGAAATGGACGATGTACATCTGCTCGCCAAAGGCGTTGCGGTACATCTCGATGGGATCGATCGGCAGACGCGGCACGAACGGGGTGTTCAGGCCGATGATCCCGGCCACACGCTCGGGATGCAGCAGCGGCATGGCCCAGACGATGATGCCGCCCCAGTCGTGGCCGCAGAAGATCGCCTTGTCGACGCCCAGGTGGTCGAGCAGTCCCACGAGGTCGCCGGTCAGGTGGTCCATGTCGTAGGCCTCGACCGGTTCGGGACGGTCGGTCAGGCCGTAGCCGCGCTGGTCGGGGGCGATCACCCAGCGGCCGGCCGCCGCCAGGGCCGCGATCTGGTGGCGCCAGGAATAGGAGAACTCCGGAAAGCCGTGGCAGAAAACGACCGGAACGCCCTCGCGCGGGCCGGCCTCGTAATAGGCCATGCGGATGCCGTTGACCGTCGCAAACGACGGCTGCGGCATGGGCGGGGCGAGCGGGCGGTCCATGAACGTCTCCAGCCTTTTACCGATCACCCTGAGGGTTCGAACAACTGTTCGCAAGAAGGATAAAGGGTTCACGTCGCGTCAAACGAGAGTAGAAGCCCCCGCATGAACGCCGCCGCTCCGTCCGCCACGCCTTGGAGACTGGTCCTTCTGCTGGGGGCCCTGACGGCCTTCGCCCCGATGTCGATCGACATGTACCTGTCGAGCCTGCCGGCGATCGGCCGGACCCTGAACGCCGGACCCGACCAGACCCAGGCGACCCTGGCGGCCTTCTTCGCCGGCATGGCCATCGGCCAATTCGTCTATGGCCCGGCCTCGGACCGCCTGGGCCGCAAGGGACCGATCCTGTTCGGCGTCACGGTCTACATGCTGGCCTCGGTCGCCTGCGCCCTGGCCCCGACCATCGAGGCGCTGATCGCGGCCCGCTTCGTCCAGGCCCTGGGCGGCTGCGCCGGCGCCGTGGTCGCCCGCGCCGTGGTGCGCGACAAGTTCAGCCACGCCGACACCGCCCGGGTGCTGTCGCTGATGACCCTGATCATGGGCCTGGCCCCGGTCCTGGCCCCGCAGTTCGGCGGCCTGATCCAGCTGGCCGCCGGCTGGCGCGGCGTGTTCTGGACCCTGGCGGCCTTCGGCCTGATCATCGGCGTCTGGGTTTTCTTCGCCCTGTCGGAGTCGCGCTCGGCCGAGACCCTGGCCCAGGCGCGGTCAGAAAACCCGCTGAAGGCGTTCGGCGCGCTGCTGCGGATGCGGCGGCTGGTCGGCTACGGCCTGGCCGGCACGCTGAACGGCGCGGTGCTGTTCACCTACATCTCCGGCGGGCCGGACGTGATCATGAGCACCTACGGCCACTCGCCGCTGGTCTTCAACATCATCTTCGCCTTCAACGCTGTGGGCATCATCGGGGCCAGCCAGGTCAACCGCTTCCTGCTGCGCCGCACGACGCCGGATCGGGTGCTGATGCGCGCCAGCATCGCCTCGGTGACCTTCGCCTTCCTGCTGGCCGGCTGCGCCTGGACCGGTTTCGGCGGTCAGTGGACCGTGCTGCCGCTGTTGTTCATGGCCCTGTCGACCTATGGCCTGATGGGCGGCAACACCATGGCCGGCGCGCTCAGCGTCGATCCCCGGCGCGCAGGCTCGACCTCGGCCCTGATGGGCTCGGCCTCGTTCGGTTCGGGGGCCTTGGCCTCGTGGGTCAGCGGCCTGCTGCATGACGGCACGGCGCGCCCGATGGCCGGGGTGATGTTCGTCTGCCTGGTCGGCTCGTCCCTGGCCATCTTCCTGATCGCCCTGCCCAAGGGCGGGGTGAAAGACGAGGCTTAGGGGCGCATCGGACTAGATGCTCACCCTTTGGGGGAGCTGTCGCGGAGCGACTGAGGGGGTCGGTTTAAGCCGGAGAGGACCCCCTCCGACCCTCCGGGCCACCTCCCCCAGAGGGGGAGGATCAGCGCTAAACGGCCTTCTCCGGCAGCGTGAACGCCCGCCAGGCCAGCACCGCCCAGCCGATCATGAAGGCCAGGCCGCCGATCGGCGTCACCGCGCCCAGGACGCGCGGTCCGCCCAGGGCCATGGCGTAGAGCGAGCCCGAGAACAGCAGGGTCCCGGCCAGGAACAGGCCGGCGACCAGACCCATGCCCTTCGCGCCCGATCGCGCCAAGGCGAAGGCCCCGAACACTGCCAGTGCGTGGGTCATCTGGTAGAGCGATCCCGTCTTCAGCCATTCCACCGGCTTGGGCTCGGTGATCCCGTGGGCGGCGAAGGCGCCCAGCGCCACGGCGGAAAGGCCGCTCAGCGCCGCGAGACCGGTCCAGGTCCTGGGAGTCCACAAGGCCATGAGCTTGACGTTCCGTCACCGTTGCAATCGAGGGGCGCGACCTTAACGTTGTTCATCTGTCCGTAAAGCCGCCTCGTCAGAAGGCCGGCGCGGACGGATGGGAGGACGGCATGGCGCTCACCTGGGGCGACGATTACCCGATCCATCAGACGCCCGAACCGGTGGCCTACGCCGGCACGGATCGGAACTTCTACGATCGCTATTTCTTCAACGGCTACGCGCCGGAGGGAGACGGAAGCGACCTGTTCTTCGCCGCCGCCTTCGGCGTCTATCCGCATCTCAACATCGCCGACGCCGCCTTCTGCGTGATGAAGGACGGCCGCCAGGTGAACCTGCACGCCAGCCGCTGGCTGAACATGGAGCGGATGGACCTCCAGGTCGGGCCGATCCGCATCGAGGTGTTGGAGCCGCTCCGGCGTCTGAAGATCGTGGTCGAGGCGCCCGATCAGGGCGTCCGCGCCGAGATCGTCTTCGAGGGCCGCGCCTTCCCGGTGGAGGAGCCGCGCTTCATCCGCCGCAACGGCCCGCGCACCTTCATGGACTACACGCGCCTGACCCAGAACGGCCGCTATAGCGGCTGGATCGAGGTCGACGGCGAGCGGACGATCGTCAACGGCTTCGTCGGCACGCGGGACCGCTCGTGGGGCGTACGGCCGGTCGGCGTGCGCGATCCGCAGGAGTTGGCCCCGCCCGCGCCGATCCAGTTCTTCTGGCTGTGGTCGCCGTGCAATTTCGACGACGGCAGCCTGTTCTTCCACACCAATGACGACGAGCTGGGCCGGCCCTGGAACCGCCGGGCGTTGTGGCTGCCCGACGGCGAGCGCGAGAGCGGCGAGTTCGAACAGGCCGTCTGCGCCATCGACTGGCGGTCCGGCACGCGCCACGCCCAGGTCGCGACCCTGGACCTGGGAACGGGCGGTCGGGTGACGATCGCACCGCAGGCCGAGTTCTTCATGCTGGGCCTGGGCTATGGCCATCCGGCCTGGGCCCATGGCCTCAACCACGGCGAGCTGGCGGTCGAGCGCGAGGACTTCGAGACTTCGACGCTGGAACGGCGGATGCCGCACCACCTCCATGTGCAGGCCCTGAGCCGGGTCACCTATGTCGACGGCGACGGGCGCGAGCGCGTCGGGCGTGGGGTGTTCGAGCAGCTGGCGCTGGGGCCGCACGCGCCGTCGGGCTTCGCCTCGATCCTGGACGTGGCGCCATGACCCTGGCCGAGCGTCTGGAGACGTACCTGACCCGCCACTTCGGCGCGCCGACCACGGTCGAGGGCCTGTCGCGCATTCCCGGCGGGGCCAGCCGCGAGACCTATCGCTTCGACGCCGTGGTGGACGGTGCGGTCCGGCCGCTGATCCTGCGCCGCGATCCGACCGGCAGCCTGATCGAGACCGACCGCAATCTGGAATACCTGGCCTTCAAGTCGTTCCACGGCCGCGCGCCGGTGCCCGAACCCCTGGTGCGGGAAGGCGAGGGGACCGAGCTGGAGCGGCCGTTCTTCATCATGAGCCGGGTCGACGGCGGTGCGGCGGCCTCGCCGTTCACCGTCCAGCCCTATGGTGAGCACGCCCAGGCGATCGGCGAGGCCTTCTTCGCCGGCCTGGGCGCGATCGCCGCCGCCGATCCGTCGACCCTTCCCCTCGCCCAGGTCGCCGAGGCGCCCGCGCCGGAAGACTGCTGGCGGGTGGCGCTGGACCACTGGACCCAGGTGATCGAGACCGACGAGCAGCATCCCCAGCCGATCGTCCGCGCCGCCATCCGCCGACTGCGCCGCGACCCGCCGCCGCCCGCCGCCGCTGTGCGGGTGGTGCACGGCGACTATCGCACCGGCAATTTCCTGCATGACGGTCAGGGCAGGATCCTGGCCATCCTCGACTGGGAGATGGTGCATCTGGGCGACCCGCTGGAGGACCTGGCCTGGGCCATCGATCCCCTGTGGGGCCACTATGACGACACCCGCGTGGCCGGGATGATCCCGCGCGATGAGGCCCTGGCGATCTGGTCACGGGCCAGCGGCCTGGCTGTCGACCCCGACGCCCTGGCCTGGTGGGAGTTGTTCAGCGCCGTGAAGGGCCAGGCGATCTGGACCTCGGCCGCCAAGGAGTATCGCGACGGCGGGTTCAAGGACCCGATCCTGGCGATCTCCGGCTGGTACACCGCTCGCCGCCACGACCAGATCCTGGCCGACCGCCTGATGCGCCTGGAGGGCCTGTCATGACCCCGAGCCTGCCCGACATCCTGGTCGGCAACTTCCTGACCATCGCCGATCCGCCGCCGCCGGAATCGGCCGGCGAGTTCATGGCCGGCAAGGTCGGTGTGGTGGCCTTGCTGTCGCTGCTGGCCGCCCAGGAGGCCGAGCGCGGCCTGTCCGCCCGGATCTGGGAGAACGCCACCCTCCGCGCCGTGCTCGTCGAGGCGGCGCCGGTCCATGGCGAGGCGTTTGCGCAGGCGGGGGCGGGGACCGATACGGACGTCTCGCTGGGCGCGTTGGACCGCGCCAACGCCGTGCTGCGCCGGTCGCTGATCGCCCTGCACGAAGCGGTGGAGGCGGCCGGCGACACCGCGCGCGATCACGCCATCCTGCGGCTCTACGCGGCCATGGCCGACGCGCGACGTCTGGACATGCCGCCGCTGCCGGGACGGTGAGGCGAAACCTCGTCCTTCGACAAGCTCAGGATGAGGTTTTCGAATTCAACGGCCGTTCAATGGTCCTCACCCTGAGCCTGTCGAAGGGCGAGGACCAAGCACCGAGTGTGACGGCTAGGGTTTGCGCGATGCGTGCTTGGCGTGCTCGGCCTGTTCGGCCGGGGTGATGTCCAGGAAGCCCGGAGTCGCGGCGTTGTAGGCCGGGGTCTTGCCCAGATCCATGACCACGCTGCGATGGCCTTCCCAGACCATGTGCAGGGCGACATAGAGCACGATGGCCAGGCCGACGAAGCCGATCCAGCGGTGCTTGTGCAGCAGGTTGGCGATCGCCGAGGCGGCCAGGCCCATCAGCACGATCGACAGCAGCAGGCCGAAGATCAGCACGGCCGGATGCTCTCGAGCCGCGCCGGCCACGGCCAGCACGTTGTCCAGCGACATCGAGACGTCGGCGATCAGCACCTGCAGGAAGGCCTGCTTGAAGCTCTTCACCGGACGGGCGGCGGGCTGGGTGCTTTCGTCGCCGTCGACGCAGGCCACCGCGTTGGCTTGGTCGTGGGTCATCTGCTCGCGCAGCTCGCGCCACATCTTCCAGCAGACCCACAGCAGCAGGACGCCGCCAGCCAGCAGCAGGCCGATCACGCCCAGCAACCAGGTGGTGATCAGGGCGAAGCCGATGCGCAGGACCACGGCCGCGCCCAGGCCGTACAGGATGACCTTCTTGCGATCCTTGACCGGCAGGCCGCCCGCGGCGAGGCCGACCGCGACCGCGTTGTCGCCCGCCAGGACGAGGTCGATCATCATGACTTGCAGAAGGGCGAGGAGCGGACCTTGCAGTCCGCCCCCTTGAGCGATCAGGGCGTCAAACATGCTGCCTCAATGGGGCAGACCGCCCGCTCTGGCAAGAGCATCCCCTAGTGGGTGTGCTCGAGTTCTTTGCCGTGATGCGTATCGTGGCCATGCGCATGGTCGTCGTGCGCGTGGTCGTCATGGCCATGGGCGTCGTGACCGTGCGCATCGTGCGCATGATCGTCGTGGGCATGCGCTTCGGGCGCGGCGTGGCCGTGGTCGTCATGACCATGGGCGTCGTGCGAAGCGGCCGCGACCGGAGCCACATAGCCGACATGCTCGGCCGGCGCGTGCGGCTCGGGATGGGCTTCGGCGTGCAGGTCGCCGTGGCCGTCATGCGCATGGTGGTCGTCATGGCCGTGCGCGTCGTGGTGACCGTGGTCGTCGTGGCCATGACCGTGATCGTCGGCGTGGCCGTGGTGATCGTCATGGCCGTGGCTGACCGCCGAGGCCAGGGCCGCGCCGGCGACGGCGCCGCCGGCGGCCGCGACCATCGGGTTGACGTACGAGACGTGGGCCGTCTTCGGCGCCGGATCTTCCAGCTCCATCTCGTTGCGACCGTAGTCGGTGAGGGTGCGGAACTTGCGGCGGCGCTCGGCCTTGGCCTTGCTGGCCGAGGCGCTGCGCGAGATGCCGGCCAGGATGATCACCGCCAGCAGCACCAAGGCGCCGCCGAGAACCGACTTCAGCGGAGCGTCGCCGACGCCGGGCAGGTTCACGTCGCCGTCCAGGCTCTTGATGTTCAGCTTGGCCAGCAGGCTGGCGCCCTTGCTCTTCGCCTCTTCCTTCAGCGGCGCGACGCGCTTGACGATTTCGCCCAGCGAGAAGGATTCCGCCTTCTTGGCGCCGGTCAGGTCGACGCCGAATTCCGACTTCAGCTGGCCCTGGGCCTTTTCGCCCGGCTTGACCTGCCAGGCGAAGGTGGTGGGCTCGCCCGGCTTGACCACGGCGGTCTGCTTGCCGTTCGGCGTGACCTCGTAGCCTTCGCCCTGCAGGGTGGCGTAGGCGCTGGTCTTCTTGGCGGCCTTGGTCAGGCCCAGCTTGGCGGCTTCGGCCTTGATCATGTCGCCAAGGCTGGCGGGCAGGGACAGGGTGACCTGTCCCGCCTCGCCCTTGCCCAGGCTTTCTCCAGCGGCCAGAACTGCGTTCTTGGTGGCTTCAGGCGCGACGGCGGCCTGCAGCTTGTCGATCTTGGTCAGCGGCTTGGCCGGCGCGGCGGCTTGGGCCGGGATGACGGGCGTCGGGGCCTTGGCCAGCGGCGCGACCACCTTCGGCGGCGCGACGGGCTTCAGGACCGGAGTCGGGGCGACGGCCTTCGGCGCGGGCGCTGCGGCGGCCACCACCTTCGGCTTGGCCACGGGAACGGGCTTGGCCGCCGCGACGGGCTTGGCGACGGGCGCCTTCGCGGCGGGAGCGGGCGCGGCGTGCGCCACCGTGGCGGCGTGATAGGTCACGCGCGGAGCGTGATGGGTCTTCGGATTGGCGATCGGACGCATGGCCGTCACCAGCGTGCCGTCCGGGCGACGCCAGGTCTTCAGCATCGACGTCTTCTTGGGCGGCGGCGCGTTGGTCGACGGCGCGACGGTGACGGGGACCGGCTTGGTTGCCGCGGTCGGCGCGCCGCCCAGCAGCCCGTCGGGCGCGGCGGCGGCGTTCGGCGGCGGCGGGGCGCCCATCAGGTCGGGCGCCGAGTCGGCGCGGGCCTGCTCGACCGTCGCGGTCGGGGTGGTGTCCACCCCGTCGCTCGATCCGCATCCCGCCAGCATCAGCACGCTCAACGCCGAAGCGCTCAAAGCCACCAAACGCACATTACGTCCAAACATCGGGTCCCCCGATCCCATGTCAGATTTCTCCGTCGAGCGACGCTCGCGGAACACTGTCCACGAGAAGAGCATGAGCTTGCGACGAAATCAAAACGGTTAAAGAAGATTCACGAACCGATTTCATCCCCTGCGCGAAAGTCGTGACGCCTCGTAGAGCGCGATTGCCGCCGCGGCGGACACATTGAGACTTTCGAAGCCGCCAGGCATGGCGATTTTTCCCATGGCGTCACAATGCTCTGCGACCAGACGGCGGACGCCTTCACCTTCCGAACCCAGAACAAGCACGGTCGGACCGCCGTCCAGCACCACGTCGAGGGTTTCCTCGGCCTCGCCGGCCAGGCCGATGGCGCGCCAGCCCATGTCGGCCAGTTCCTCCAGCGCCCGGGACAGATTGACCACGCGCGCGTGCGCGACCTTGTCGATCGCGCCGACCGCCGTCTTGGCCAGCACCCCCGACAGGGCGGGGGCGTGGCGGTCCTGCAGGATGACGCCCTGGGCGCCAAAGGCGGCGGCCGAGCGGAAGATGGCGCCGACGTTCTGCGGGTCGGTGATCTGGTCCAGCATCACCAGGAAGCCCCGGCGGGTCTCGCCCAGTTCGGCGATCGACAGGGCCTCGGGCTCGTCGATCTTCAGGGCCAGGCCCTGGTGGGCGGCGCCCTGCGGCAGCAGCCGGGCGATCTCGGAACCTTCCATGATCTGCAGGCAGGACAGTTTCGCGAGATTCGGCGCGAGTCGCTTGGCCCGGTCCGGGGTGGCCAGAAGGCGTTTCGGAGCGGGCCGCGCGGGGTTGCCAAGAGCCGCCTCGACGGCGTGAATCCCCCAAATCCAGTCCTTTGCGTCTTCTGAGCTCTTGGAAAAGTTCTGCTTATTCCGTGGCTTGTGACTAAAATCACGTCCTGGCGCAGAAGGCTTCCGGCGGTCGTTGCGTTCGGAATGAGAGGACACTATAAGACGCGCTCCGATTTGGGGCCCTGAGGGTTTCCACGAGCCAGGGCGGCGCTGCTTTAGCACCGTCCGCCAGTGTTCGAGGAAGCTTTTGTTCCTTTTTCGCAGCGAACGGTTCGCCGATCGTCGTGGGGAAGGAAAGGTCGCATTGAGGTCTCTCTACGCGCGCTGGGGGAATGTCCCGAGTGGCAAAGGGGGGGGACTGTAAATCCCCTGGCGTACGCCTTCGCAGGTTCGAGTCCTGCTTCCCCCACCACGCGCGTGAGAGCCCCCTCGAGGCGGTCGAGACGGACCACAAAGCCAGAGACCGGGAGCCGACGCGACCCCGCTAGCCCGATGGGGTGTATGGGCGGGTATAGCACAGTGGTAGTGCAGCAGCCTTCCAAGCTGAGGATGCGGGTTCGATTCCCGCTACCCGCTCCAGCTCCCTATATATAACGACCCCATTCATAGCCGCCGGCGCGCAAGGTAGAGACCATGGCCAAGGAAAAGTTCGAACGCACTAAGCCGCACTGCAACATCGGCACGATTGGTCACGTTGACCACGGCAAGAC
>NZ_JBXASK010000011.1:0-164252 GCF_058809215.1 Caulobacter sp. GW821-FHT10F06
CCGGAGAGGACCCCCTCCGGCCCTCCGGGCCACCTCCCCCAGAGGGGGAGGATCTTCAGGTTACGCGACCTTCATTTGCATCGAGCCTCGATAACGACGATCCTTGGACAACATCGTTTTCCAAGGCTCAGCTTTCCTCGTGACCGACCTCGACACCTCCGTTCCTCCCGCCCTGCAGGACGACAAGACCCTGCCGGTCGTCGTCTATGTGCTGCACCTGGCGGGCCTGGTGACCGGCGTCACGTCGGTGATCGCCGTCGTGCTGGCCTATGTCAGCCGCAAGGGCGCGCCCGAGTGGCTGCAGAGCCATTACGCGTTCCAGATCCGCACCTTCTGGCTGGCCCTGCTGTTCGCGATCGTCGCCGGCGTGCTGACGGTGGTCGGCATCGGCTTCGTGATCCTGGCGGCGACCGGCGTGTGGATCGCCGTGCGCTGCATCGTCGGCCTGTCGCTTCTCCTGAAGGGCCAGGCCTATCCCACCCCCAAGAACTGGATGCTCTGACCCATGACCGACGCCACCGCTCCCGTCGCCCGCGCCGAAGAGGACAAGGTCCTGCCGGCCGTGGTCTACGGCCTCTACCTGCTGGGCTGCATGAACGGCCTGACCATCCTGGTCGGGCTTCTGGTCGCCTACGCCAACCGCGCCACGGCCGGGCCGATCAACGAGAGCCACTACACCTTCGCCATCCGCAGCTTCTGGCTGTCGATCGGCTGGTTCCTGATCGGCCTGACGCTGTTCATCCTGGGCCTGCCGCTGTCGCTGCTGCTGGTCGGCATCCCCGTGGTGGCCGCCGGCGCCCTGATCATGGGCGCCATCGGCCTGTGGTTCATCGCGCGCTGCTGCGTCGGAATCTATTATCTGGCCAGGGGTGAAGCGCATCCTCGCCCGCGTAGCTGGTTGATTTAGAGGCGCCTTGGGCGCCCGGCGCCCGTAGGAGCGTCGTCTTTCCGCACCCACTTCCCCCACCAGTTGAGACGTCTCGACGGCGGGGGCGGGGTCGGTTTGACCTGTCGCTCCTGGCGAATGGACGTCTTGGAGGGGGCGACATGCTGGCTCGCATCGTAGGGATCATCTTGGGGCTGATCCTGGCGACGTCGGGATACGTGGTCGCGGGTTGGGGCAAGCTGGGGAGCTGGGCCGCCAATCTCGACCTGGGACCGTTCGAGCCGCATAGACCATTCGCGGGCGGGGCGGCGGCGATACTCGGGGGAGTACTGCTCGTCGCCGCCCTGACGCCGCGACCCAAGCCCAAGCGGCGCAAGACGCCCTCCACGGCCCTGGGCTTCGAATTCGACCCGGCCGCCCTGGCGCCGGTCTCGGCCGAGGCCGACGCGCGCCCGCCGATCGCCCAACCCGCGATGGTTCAGCCCGCCGTCGTCCAGCCCAGCGCGCCGCCGCCCATGGCCACGCCGGTGCTCGAGGTCCGCGCCGCGCCGTCCGCGCCGGGGGCTCCGACGCCCGAAACCTTCGCTCAACTGCGCGAGCGCATGGTCTCGCTCAGCCGCGCCGAATCCTGGGCCGACGCCGCCCGGGCCCTGATGGCCATGAAGGCCGCCGCCCGCGGCGATCGCGAGCAGGCCATCGCCCATCGCGACCTGGGCGACTTCGCGCGCGGCCAGGGCCAGATGGACGACGCCGCCGAGGCCTATGAGACCGCCGTCTCCTACGCCCGCGACGCCCTGCGCGCGTCGCCCGGCGATCCGGCCGTCCTGGAAATGCTGGCCGGGACTCTGGCCGGAGTCGGCGACGTGGCCGAGACGGAAGGGCGCCTGGACGACGCCTTGTCGGCTTTCGAGGAATCCCTCGCCCTGCGCCGCTCCAGCGGCGGCCGCGAGGCCCAGGATCCCAACGCCCAGCGCGCGCTGTCGGTGTCGCTGGAGCGCCTGGCCGACCTGCGCGAGGATCGCGGCCACCGCATGCGGGCGCTGGACCTCTATCGCGAAAGCTACGACGTCGCCGCGCGTCTGGCCGCCGCCGACCCGGCCCGCTTCGGCCCCGACCTGGCCCTGACCCGCCAGCGCCTGGCCGAGCTGGAAGCCAAGGTCGGCGTCTAGAGGCGCAGCTAGCCTCGAAGGCCGCACGGCCGCCCCTCCCCAAGCGTCAACCTTGCCGGACGCCGGCTTTCCGTTAACGTCGCTCCCTAACAGAACAACGATAATCTGAGGGAGTGAGACCATGCCGCCAGCCGATGGCGCGTCGCCGCCGCGCGACGCCTCTACCGCACCCTTCAAGCCGTTGCCGATGAAGGGCCCCGACGTCAGCGTCGAGCGACGACCCGACGGCAGCGTGATCATCACCTCCAACCACGCGCCCGGCCAGGGCCCCCGCTCGATCGCCCACCTGCTGGCCCAGAAGGCCGGCGAGCATGGCGACCGGCCTTACATCAAGCAGCGCGAGCCCGGCCATGGCCCTTGGCGCGGCGTCACCTACGGCGAGGCGCTGCGGGCGGTCGAGGGCATCGCCCAGTGGCTGCTGGACCAGGGCCTGACCGCCGACGACAGCGTGATGATCCTGTCGGGCAACTCAATCGAGCACGCCCTGATGACCTTGGGCGCCTATACCGCCGGCGTCCCGGCCGCGCCCATCAGCCCGGCCTACAGCCTGATCTCGACCGACCACGCCAAGCTCAAGCACTGTTTCGACAAGGTCGCGCCGCGCGTGGTCTTCGCCCAGAGCGGAGCGCTGTTCGACAAGGCGCTGGCGACGCTGAAGGCGGTGGATCCGACGATCCAGGTGATCACCGCCGACGGGACGGGCGAGGGCGCGATCGCCTTCGCCGACGTAGCGGGGACGGTTCCCACGGCGGCCGTGACCGCCTCCCGCGAAATGGTGGGACCGGCCACCGTGGCCAAGTATCTGTTCACCTCCGGCTCGACCGGCATGCCCAAGGCCGTGCCCCAGACCCACGGCATGATGGCGGGCGTGATCGCCGGCCAGGACGGCATCAAGCTGGACGAGCCCGAGACCGGCGAGGTTCCCCAAAGCCTGGAATGGATGCCCTGGAGCCATATCTCGGCGGGCAACATCAGCTTCAACGGCGTGCTGTGGGCCGGCGGCACCCTGCACATCGACGAGGGCAAGCCGCTGCCCGGCATGTTCGAGACCACGATCAAGAACCTGTACGAGGTCTCGCCCGTCGTGTTCGGCTCGGCCCCGATCGCGTTTTCGATGCTGGCGGAGGCCATGGAGAACGATCCGGTGCTGCGGGCGTCGTTCTTCAAGAACCTGCGCTACATGGGCTATGGCGGCGCGACGTTGTCCAACGACGTCTACACCCGCATGCAGGCCCTGGCCGTGGCCGAGACCGGCCAGCGCATCCCGCTGACCACGATGTACGGCGCGACCGAAACCCAGGGCATCACCGTCACCCACTGGATCACAGAGCGGGTCGGGCTGGTCGGCCTGCCCCTGCCGGGCATCCAGCTGAAGCTGGCCCCCAGCGGGTCCAAGTTCGAGGTGCGGGTCAAGGGCCCGACGGTCGCCAGCGGCTACCACAAGGATCCCGAGAAGACCGCGGCGGCTTTCGACGAGGACGGCTTCTATCGCCTGGGCGACGCGGCGCGGTTCGTCGATCCGGAAGACCCGGCCAAGGGCCTGGTGTTCGACGGCCGGGTGACCGAGGACTTCAAGCTCGACAGCGGCACCTGGGTCAGCGTCGGCGTGCTGCGGCCCGACCTGGTGGCCGCCTGCACCCCCTATATCCAGGACGCGGTGATCTGCGGCCAGGACAAGCCGTTCATCGGCGCCCTGTTCTGGCCCTCGCCGGTCGGGCTGATGGCCCTGGTCGCCGACGAAGGGCCGGGCACGCCGCTGGAGAAGCTGACGGCGTTCCTGAAGGACCGGCTGGCGGCGTTCAACGCCACGGCCGGCGGCTCGTCGCGCCGGGTGGGCCGGTTCACGGTCATGACCGAGCCCCCCTCGATCGACGCCGGCGAGATCACCGACAAGGGCTACGTCAACCAGCGGGCCACGCTGGAGCGACGGGCGGCGTTGGTCGAGGCGTTGTACGCGAAGGAGCCGGGCGACGGCGTTGTGACGGTCTAGGCGAGAACTCGTAGCCCACTTTAAGTTCCGTCATTCCCGCCCTTGTGGCGGGAACCCCTGGTTCAGCTGACACGTGAAGCGCAGGCGGCGTGCCTGGCACGCCGCCCCTCCCGCACCTGCGGCGGATAGAGGGGTTCCCGCCACAAGGGCGGAAATGACGGCGGAAAAAGGAAGAGAGGGGGCTAGTTGCTCGCCTCTCGCTCCCCCGCCGCCCAGCTCAGTCCCGCGCGGACGATCACCGCAGTCTTGTCCGACATGCCGGTGGCCATCAGTTCGGCGGGTTTGGAGGACGGAGGCAGGGCCTCGACCGGCCAGCCGTCGCGATATTCCATCACCGCCGCGTCGAGCTTGCCGGGGGCACCGGCGGTGAAGCTGAGGGTCACGCCGTTCGGATCGGGGGCGTGATAGGTCAGGGTCGACCAGGCGCCCGGCTTGGCGGTCAGGGTGATCGGCCGACCGTTCAGGCGCGGATCGCTGAGCGCGG
Organism: Caulobacter sp. GW821-FHT10F06; assembly: GCF_058809215.1. Lineage (NCBI taxonomy): Bacteria > Pseudomonadati > Pseudomonadota > Alphaproteobacteria > Caulobacterales > Caulobacteraceae > Caulobacter > Caulobacter sp. GW821-FHT10F06. Next base: position 4,530 of record NZ_JBXASK010000011.1, read on the forward strand.
TGCTGGCCTTGACCTTCAGGGTCAGGAGCTCGGCGCCGGGACCGGGAATGACGCGCACCAGCAGGCGATCGCCCGACCGCTCGACGGTCAGGACCGGCGGCGTGATCGGCACCGGACGGGTCTCGGACGCCCAGATCGGTTCGCGGGTGAAGGGCGCGAAGGCCCGCTTCTTCGGGTCCAGCCCGCCGTCGGCGATCAGCACGGCGCGCGACCAGCTGTCGAGGTCGGGCAGGCTTGAGACCCGCCAGGCCTTGCCGCTGGCCGCGTCGGCCACGTGGTGAGCCTCGGTCAGGTTGGGGCGCTCGGCCGAGGCGTTGGGCGCGGCGGCGGCGATGGTCAGGCCCAGGCCGACGACCACCAGGGCCAGGGCGCCGCGCCAGCCCCAGGGCGACTCGGCGAAGTCGAAGGTGATCGGCACCAGGCAGGGCGTGGCCAGCAGCACGAAGATCGCCAGCACGGCCGGCTCCATCAGGCCGACGCCGGCGAAGGTCCAGGCGCCCCAGGCGGTCAGCTGGGCGATGCTCAGCACGGCCAGCAGGCCCATGACCAGGGTCACGGCCAGGGCGACGCGGCGATCGCGGGTGCCGCCCATGCCGATGGCGAGGCTGGCGCCCAGGGCCGCGACCAGCAGCGGCCAGGTCAGCATCACCGTCGCGCCGGGCGCCAGGACCTGCGCGACCAGGGCCAGCAGCAGCAGGGTCTTCAGACCGCCGATCCACACGCCCAGCACGCCGACCCGCGCGCCCAGCGCCGCCCAGGTCATCGCCGCCACCGCGACGCCGAGGCCCAGGCCGATCGGATCGAAGCCGCCGACCAGGCTGCAGGCCACGCCCAGGATCAGCGCGACCAGGCTGGGCCACAACCGCCGCGCGCCCCGCGCCTGGGCGGTGACCACCAAGAGGCCTGTCGCCACGCCCAATGCGCCCGCGCCCCACAGCAGCAGGTTGAAGCGGCCCAGCAGGTCGTACAGCCGCTGGCTGTCGCCGACGTTCAGCAGCCGGCCGGCCAGGTGCAGCACCAGGGCCGTGGCCAGGGTCAGCAGCAAAGCGCCGGCGAAGCCTCGGGCGATGTCCAACACCCGGGTCATGCCGCCGGCCAGGGCGCGCAAGGTGACGAAGCCCACCATCACGGCGGCCAGGACCAGCAGCGCCCAGCCGATGGCGGTCGAATAGCTGACCAAGGTCAGGCCCAGGATGTCGGAATAGATGACGTTGGGGCTCTTGCCCGGCAGGGTCGGGGCGCTGGCCAGGGCGCGGGCGGTCGGCAGGACCTGGTCGCCGATGTGCTGCAGGCTGCCCTGGTCCAGGCGGTCGGGCGTCGACAGCGGCGTGTGATAGGCCAGCTGGTTGTCGATGATCGCGAAGTTCAGCCCCGGCAGGCCCTTCTTCACCGCGTGGGTGAAGTCGGTGTCGTTGGGCATCTTCTCATAGACGGTCGAGGCCAGGGAGTTGGCCGACGGGCGCTTGGCCGAGCGGGCCATCAGGGTCATCAGCTGGCCGTTGTCGGGACCGGTCTGGAACATCGCCGCGCGGCCGGCGTCGCCCCGCGCCTCCATGTTCAGCACCACGCCCACATGGGCCAGCATCGGGTCGCGGGCGAAGAAGGCGTCGGCGCCCAGCAGGCCGGCTTCCTCGCCGTCGGTGAACAGGAAGATCACGTCGCGGGCCGGCTGAGGCCCCGCCTTCAGGGCGCGGGCGATCTCGAGCGCCGCCGCCGCGCCCAGGGCGTCGTCGGCGGCGCCGGGCGAGTTGTGGACCGAGTCGTAGTGGCTCATCACCAGCACGGCTGGCAGCTGGCGGTCTCGGCCCGGCAGGACGCCGACCACGTTCTGCACCGCCGCCACGCCCAGCGCGCGGCCGTCCTTGGAATAGGAGACGAAGCCCTCGCCGGGCCGCACCGAGACCTCCAGGCCCAGCTCGCCGATGCGGGCCAGCAGGTGGTCGCGGACCCGGGCGATGTCGGCCGAGCCGATCGGGTGGGGACGTTGGGCGATGGCGCGGACGTCGACCATGGCCCGGGCGGCCGAGAAGGCGTCGGCCGGCGCACCGGCGGCGACGGGCGCCGGGGTCTCCTGCGTCCAGGCGCCCAGACCCAGGCCGATCGCCAGGCAGATCCAGAAGCCCAGAATGCGGATCGTCTTCATGGCGGCCTCTTGTCGCGAATCCCCCATGGCAGGGTGCGTTGCTTGGCGCGCGATCGAAAGGCCGAAAACAAAAAGGGCGACCCGGTTTCCCGGATCGCCCCCCTCATCCGAAAGCCGGGAGCGGTCGAGCCGCTCCCAGATCCCCTCCCGGTTAGAACTTGCTCCGCAGGGTCACGCCGTAGGTGCGCGGCGCGCCGAGGAAGGCGTCGTAGGTGATCGTGTCGTTGGCCGGCACATAGGTGGTGCTGGTGGCGCTGAGACCCGACGAGCCTTGCAGGAAGCCGTTGAAGCCGACCTGCGTGTACTTTTCGTTCAGCAGGTTCTGGCTCCACAGTTCGACGGTCCACTTGTCGTCGGACGAGCCGACGCCGACGCGGGCGTTCACGACGGTGTAGGCGTCCTGCATCTTCGGCGGGAACAGGTCGGAACCGGTGTTGTATTCCGACGAGTACTTGGCGCCGACATTGAAGCGGGCCTTCAGGTTGTCGCCGACCGGGTGCTCATAGGTGAGCGAGCCGGACAGCGAGTACTTGGGAGCCAGCGACAAGGTCTGGCCCGGCAGCAGGGCCAGGGCGTTGGTCGGATCGTTGGGGATCTTCTGATCGCCGTACTGAGTCTTGGCGTAGGTGAAGCCGCTCTGCACGGTCAGGCCGCGCACCGGGGTGAACCACAGGAAGTCGGCGTCGACGCCCTGCGAGGTCACTTCGGGGATCGAGCGCACCGCGAACGAGGTGCCCAGGAAGGTGTTCAGCTGGAAGTCGGTGAACTTCTGATAGAAGATCGAGGCGTTCAGCAGGACGGTGCGGTTGAACAGGGTGTTCTTCACGCCGACTTCGTAGCTGTCGACGAACTCGCCCTCGAACGAGGTGTCGTAGATCGGCAGCACGCCCTGGCCGCCGCTCTGCAGGCCGTTCGACGACTGGGTGCGATCGAGGTTATAGCCGCCGCCCTTGTAGCCGCGAGCATACGAAGCATAGCTGAACACTTCGGGCGAGAAGCGGTAGGCCGCCTTGATCGTGCCCGACCATTCCTTGTCCTCGCGCGACTGGTTGGTGCCGCGGTTGTTGAACAGCGGGTTGGCCCAGGGCAGGCAGAGGTTGCCGACGACGGTCGGGGTGGCCGCCGCGCCGACGATGCCGGCGATGCGGGCCTGACCGGCGGCCGACAGGGCGATGCCGCAGCCGACGCCGCCATCGGTGATGGTCTGGTAGGTGTCCAGTTCCTTCTTGTCGATGCTGTAGCGCAGACCGGCGGTGATGCTGAAGGCGTCGGTGAACTGGAAGGTGTTGTTGGTGAACAGCGCGACGGTCTTGGCGCGCTGGTTGTAGCTGTCACGCAGGCCTTGGCCGGGCGTGAAGGTGGTGTTCGGCGCGCGGCCGGTCAGCAGCGAGATGAAGTTGGCGATGCCGGCCGGGTTGGCGGCCGAGCGCGACAACAGGCGGCCCAGATACTGCTCGTAGTCGTTGCCGTAGAGGAAGTTGGCCTTGGTATCGAGCTTCTCGTCGGCCAGGAACGTGCCGACCAGCCAGTCCAGCTTGCCGGTCTTGCCGGCCAGGCGCAGTTCCTGGGTGTAGGTGGTGAACTCGCTGTAGTTGGTGCCGTCCTTATTGCGATAGGCCAGGTCGGCGGTGGTGAAGTCGCTGTCCTGACCGTTGTCGGTGCGCCAGTTGCGGATGGCGGTGATCGAGGTCAGCGTGCCGATCGGCAGGTCGATATTGCCTTCCAGCGAGACGCCCTTGTCCTCGATCGACGACGGCGCGCCGCGGTTCGAATAGGCGACGCGGGCATAGGGATCGGCGGTGGCGGCCAGGGCTGTGCCGCCGGCCAGGGCGTTCAGGATCGGCGCGGTCGGGCCGGTGCGGATCTGCACGGCGCCGCAGCAGTTCTCGTCGCGCTTGGTGTAGTCGCCGATCAGCTTGAAGGTGGCCTTGTCGTCCGGCACGAACAGCAGCTGGCCGCGGATCGTGTAGAAGCCCTGGTCCTGGTCCTGGTCGCGATCGGTCGGACCCTTGCCGTTGACCACGTCGTTGTAGCCGTCGCGCTCGCGGGCGGCGACATACAGGCGGCCGGCCAGGGTCTCGCTGCCGAACAGCGGGCCGGTGACCGAAGCCGCGACGCCGTGGGCGTTGTAGTTGCCGATGGTCGCTTCGGCCGTCGCGCCGAAGCCGAATTCCGGCTCCTTGGTCACGACGTTGATGACGCCGGCCGAGGTGTTCTTGCCGAACAGGGTGCCTTGCGGGCCCTTCAGCACTTCGATGCGTTCCATTTCGCCGAGATCGCCGAACGAGACGCCGTTGCGAGGACGATAGACGCCGTCGATCACGACGCCGACCGAGCTTTCCAGGCCGGGGTTGTCGCCGACCGTGCCGACGCCGCGGACGCGGGCGGTGGTCGAGGCTTCCGACGTGGTCGAGGTGACGGTCAGGCCGGGAGTGAGGATCGTCAGATCCTTGATGTCCTTGACGCCCGTGTCTTGCAGCAGCTTGGCGCCGACGGCGGTCACGACGACCGGAACGTCCTGCAGGTTCTGCTCCCGCTTCTGGGCGGTGACGACGATGCTGTCGACGGTAAGGGTTTCAGCTTCTTGGGCCTGCGCGACGCTCGCGACGGACAGACCAGCGAGCACAACGGCGGACGCCGTGCCGCAAAGCACCTGGGTAAAGCGCATTTCCTACCTCGGTTGTTATGACGCGGACGCTTGCAACGCCCACGGGGATTTTTCATTGGCCCAGCCGAACGATTGTTCGAATGGACTAGCAACGGTTACGGACCGCCAGCGATAAGGGCAAGTGAAAACCCTTATGGGTAAAAGGATCGAAAAGGCCTGTTGCGGAGATGCGACAGCGTTCTCCGAGCATTCCCGAGGCTGGAAGCGATGGATTGGACGCTTGTCAGAGCGGCCCGGCGGCCTCATCTGCGAGGGCATGACCCTCTCGACCGCCTATCGCCCCGACCCGAAGTTCATGCTGCTGGGGCGCGATTTCGCCGATCCGGTCGATCCCGCCGACTTCCCGATGACCCGCCTACGCTACCGAAACGACCGCGCTGCGGCGACCGTCGGGCTGGACGGACTGTCGGACGCCGCGTGGATCGCAGCGTTCGGACGGTTCGAGCCCCTGCCGGACAACCAGCCCCAGCCGCTGGCCATGCGCTATCACGGCCACCAGTTCCGCAGCTACAACCCCGACCTGGGCGACGGACGCGGCTTCCTGTTCGCCCAACTGCGCGAGGCGGGGACCGACCGGCTGCTGGACCTGGCGACCAAGGGCTCGGGCCAGACGCCGTGGTCGCGGCAGGGCGACGGCCGGCTGACCCTGAAGGGCGGCATGCGCGAGATTCTGGCCGCCAGCCTGTTGGAAGCCCTGGGCGTGCCGACCTCGCGGGCCTTCTCGCTGGTCGAGACAGGCGAGGAACTGCAGCGCGGCGACGAGCCCAGCCCTACGCGCTCGGCGGTGCTGACCCGGCTGTCGCACAGCCACATCCGCTTCGGGACCTTCCAGCGCCAGGCCTATTTCGAGCGGCCGGACCTGATCACCGTGCTCGTCGACCACGCGGTCGAGACCTATTATCCGCACCTGGCCGACGCGCCCGACCGTCCCGCCGCCCTGATGAACGCGGTGGTCCAGGCCAGCGCCAGGCTCCTGGCCGGCTGGATGTCGGCGGGCTTCGTCCACGGCGTGCTCAACACCGACAACATGGTCGTGACCGGCGAGAGCTTCGACTACGGCCCCTGGCGGTTCCTGCCGCGCAACGATCCCAACTTCACGGCCGCCTATTTCGATCATTCGGGGCTCTACAGCTTTGGCCGTCAGCCCGAGGCGGTGTTCTGGAACCTGCAGCAGCTAGCCGCCTGCCTGACCCTGGTCACCGACCAAGCCGGCCTGCTGGCGGCGCTGAACGGCTTCTCGGACGCCTATCGCGACGCCCTGCGCGCGGCGATGCTGCGGCGGCTGGCGCTGAAGCCGCGCGGCCCCGAGGCCGACATCGAACTGGTCAATTCCGCCTTCAAGGCCCTGGCCTCGGGCGGGGAGGCGCTGCGCTGGGAGCCGTTCTTCTTCGACTGGTTCGGCGGCCGGGCCTCGGAGGCCCGGGCCATGGCCGGTCCCCGCGCCGCGCTTTATCGCGAGGAAGCCTTCGTCGACTTCCGCCGTCATCTGGCTGACGTCGAATCAGAGCAGCCTGAACGTCTCGAGCATCCGGTCTTCGCGCGTGACGAACCCGAAGAGCTGCTGATCGAGGAGGTCGAGGCCCTGTGGGCGCCGATCGCGGCCGAAGACGATTGGTCGCCGCTTTACGCCAAGCTCGAGCGCATCGAGGCGGCGCGTGTGGCTTATGGGTTCGGGTGCGCGAAAAAAAACGACGAGGACTGAACTTTTCCGTTCGGGCCCGGAACAAATGTCAAGCTTCCGTCTTAGTCCGGATGCACAATGCCGACGTCGAAGGCCTTGCGGAGAGACCCCATGCGCTTCTTCCAACCGATCACTTTGCTCTTCCAGCCGGTGATGCTGGTCGCCGCCGTCGCCATGTCGTTCGTCGGGGCCCTGGGGATTCCCGGTTGCGCCCGCGCGATCAGCGAGTGCCTGAACGAGCGCCGCGAACTGGCCTGAGCCGGATCGGCGCCCGGTCTGCCTGTCTCGCCTCTTGAAGAGGCGGGGCTTAGGCGTTCACCCCTTCATGCGACCGCTCGAAGGCGCGCTTGTAGGCGTCGCGGTTCGTAGTACGCGCGATGTAGGCCTGTTCGACGTCGCCGAGGCTGATCCCGCAGGTCCGTTGGCCCAGAGTCAGGGCGTAGGTCACTGAGATGTCGGCGGCCGTGAACGCCTCGCCGGCGAGGTAGGGCGAGCTGGCGAGCCGCTGGCTGACCAGCTTCAACCGCTTCTGGAACGACTTCAGACACCAGCCCGCGGCCCAGTTCTCGCGCTCGGTCTCGGGCGCGATGAAGCGGCTGACGATGACCGGCATCATCAGGGTCGCCAGGCCGGCTTCGCCCAGGTGCAGAAACTGCTGATAGGCGGGGAAGGTCGGATCCTGCGGCGCGGGCGCCAGCGGCGTCGGCCCGTAGCGGGCCATCAGGTACTCCATGATGGCGATCGACTCGACCATGACGACGTCGCCGTCCTGGATCGCCGGGATGTAGTTAGCGGGATTGATCGCCAGGAACGCGGGGTCCTGCTCGGCGGCCAGCATGTCCACCTGCCGCACCTGGTAGGGCAGGCCCATCTCCTCCAGCACCCAGACGACCCGCATCGATCGCGAGGTCTGTCCGCCCCAAACGGTGATCATGCGTTGGCCCTTTCTCTGTGTGGTTAGGGGAGCCTAGCGGACCTCATGTGACTTCGGCAGCACCTAGTTGATCCAGCCGCCGTCGATGATGTGGATCTGGCCGGTGGTGAAGGCCGACTCGTCGCTGGCCAGGTACAGGGCCAGCTGGGCCAGCTCCTCGGGCTGGCCCAGGCGGCCCATCGGCTGCCTTGCCGTGAAGGCCTTGCGGGCGGCGTCGTAGTCGCCGGTGTCAGCCAGGCGCTGGTTCAGCGACGGGGTGTCGACCGTGCCCGGACAGATGGCGTTGCAGCGCACCCCCTGGGCGACGAAGTCAGCGGCGACTGCCTTGGTCAGGCCGATGACGGCCGCCTTGGTGGCGCCGTAGGCGAAGCGGCCGGGCACGCCCTTGATCGAGCTGGCGACGGACGACATGTTGACGATCGAGCCCCGGCCCGCCGCCAGCATGGCCGGCAGGAAGGCGCGGATCATCCGGTACTGGGCGGTGACATTCAGGTCGTTGGCGAAGGCCCACTCGCGCTCGTCGCAGTCGAGGATGGTGCCCGAGTGGACCACCCCGGCGCAGTTGAACAGCACGTCGATCGCGCCCAGCTCCGTCGCCAGGGCCGTGATCGCCTCGGGGTCCAGCACGTCCAGCCGACGGGCCTCGCAGCCCTCGACCTTCGCCAGCAGATCGGCGTTGATGTCGGTGGCGATCACCCGCGCGCCTTCGCGGGCGAAGAGCTCGGCGCTGGCCTTGCCGATGCCTTGGGCGGCGGCCGTCACCAGGGCGGTCTTGCCTGACAATCTTCCCATCGACGCGCCCCTTAGCTGGCCCGCCGCAGCGGCAGGCAGGCCGGACCGATCGGGTCGAAGGCCTTGTAGGTGAGGATGAATTCCTGGTGGCCCAGGGCTTCGGACACCGTCCGCTGGCCGCCCGCCACGGCCAGGACCAGGTCGTGGATCTCGTCGCCGACCTCGGCCAGCGTGCCCCGGCCCTCCATGATCCGCCCGGCGTCGACGTCCATGTCGCCGGAGAGCTTGCGATAGGTCTCGGGATTGGCGCACACCTTGATGACTGGCGAGATGGCCGAGCCGACCACCGAGCCTCGGCCAGTGGTGAACAGGATCAGGTGCGCCCCGCAGGCGATCAGCTCGACGATCTCGGCGTTGTCGGAGATGTTGGGAAAGCCGAAGCGCGGCTCGCCGTCGGGCACCACGTCCAGCAGGTAGAGGCCGCCGGTGGGCGGCTGGTCGCCGGGCTTGAGGATCCCGACGATCGGGGCCGAGCCCGACTTGGAATAGGCCCCCATCGACTTTTCTTCCTGGGTCGTCAGCCCGCCCTCGGCGTTGCCGGGCGCGAAGCTGCCGTAGCCCATGATGGTGTAATAGGCCTCGGCCTTGCGGACGCTGGCTTCCAGCTCGCGGCCCAGCTCCGGCGTGATCGCCCGGTCGGCCATGATGGTCTCGCAGCCGACCAGCTCGCCGGTCTCCTCGAAGACACAGGCCGCGCCCGCCGCGCCCAGGCGGTCGAAGGCCCGGCCGACGGCGGGATTGGCGGTGATGCCGCTGGTGCCGTCCGAGCCGCCGCAGATGGTGCCGATGACGAGTTCGGAAACGTCCATCGGCACCATCGGCGTCTGGTCGGCGATCGCCTTCAGCCGGGCGACGGCCTCCAAGCCCTTCTGGATGGTCGAGGCGGTGCCGCCGCTTTCCTGGATCACCAGCGTCTCGACCGGCCGGCCGCTGGCCTCGACGGCGGCGCGCAGGGCTTCGCGGTTGAAGCTCTCGCAGCCCAGCGAGATCAGCAACACCCCGCCGACATTGGGGTGGGTCCCGATCGCCTGCATCACCTTCAGGGCGTAGGCGTTGGGATAGCAGCCGGGGAAGCCGATCAGCTGGACGTCGGGGTCGTCGCTCCTGGCCACGATGGCGCGGGCCACGTGGTGGGCGCACTCCACCAGATAGGCCACGGCGACCACGTTGCGGACGCCCTTGCGGCCGTCGGCGCGAAGATGGCCGCGCATGGTCAGGGCTCGTCCGCGCCCACGGCCCGCCGAGTGTGGCTGGCGATGTAGTCGCTCTTCATGTTGTGCAGGTGGACGTGCTCGCCGATCGTCGCCGGGGCGGTCATCGAGCCGATCGGCGCGCCGTATTTCAGCACCCGTTCGCCGGCCGCCAGGGCGCGGCGGGCCAGCTTGTGGCCGACCTCGACATCGGCCAAGGCGGTCACGGCCGCGCCGTCGATGGTCAGAGGCTGGCCCGCCCGGACCGAGGCCGACAGCACCAGCACATTGTCGTCGGGATGCAGCAGGATCAGGCTCATGCCGCGATCCTGGCGCTCGGCGTCGGCGCGTCGGGATGCAGCAGACCCTGGGACCGCAGGTCGTCCCACAGGGCGTCGGGGATGTCGGTGGCCAGCCAGGCGGCGGCTTGCCGCGCCTGGCCGGGGCTGTCCATGCCGGGGATGACGCTGGCCACCACCGGATGGGCGAGGGGGAAATGCAACGCCGCCGCCGCCAGCGGGACGCCATGGGCGGCGCAGACCGCCTCCAGCCGGCTGACCCGGGCGATGATCTCCGGCGGGGCAGGCTTGTAATTATAATGCGGTTGCCGGCCCGCGCCCTCGACCAGCACGCCGGAATTGAACGGCCCGCCGACGATGATCGACACGCCGCGCCGGGCGCACAGCGGCAGGAAGCCGTCCAGCGCCGTCTGCTCCAGCAGGGTGTAGCGGCCGGCCAGCAGGAAGAGGTCGAAGTCGCCCAGCGCCAGGGCCTCCTCGCAGACGGCCTGCTCGTTGACGCCCAGGCCGATAGCCCCGACCGCGCCGGCGTCCTTCAGCGCGCGCATGGCCCGGTAGCCGCCCTCGAAAAACTCCCGAAAGCGGGCGGGGTGGTCCTCGCCATGGGTGCGGACGCCCAGGTCGTGGGCCAGCAGGATGTCGATGCGGTCGCGGCCCAGGCGCGCGCGGCTGTCTTCCCACGAGCGCATCACCGCGTCGTAGCCATAGTCGAACACCGGCTCGAACGGGGCGGCGTCGACGAAGCCGTGGCGCTCGCCGGGCCCCGCGTCGGTGGGGACCAGCCGCCGGCCGACCTTGCTGGAGATCAAGACGTCGTCGCGTCCGGCCAGGGCCTGGCCCAGGCGGCTCTCGCCCAGGCCAAAGCCGTAGTGCGGGGCGGTGTCGAAATAGCGGACGCCCGCCTCATAGGCCGCGTCGACGGTCTGGCGGGCCTGGGCGTCGCTGATCGGGGCGTAGAGGTTGCCGATCGACGCGCCGCCGAACCCCAGGCGGGGAGGGGCGGGGATCGTCTTTCCGGCTGGCCCGATGCTGGCTGACGCCGCGCTCACTCTGTCCGCCCTAAATTCTTATATGTGAAAAAGCTATCCCTGATAAAATCTCGAAATCGGCCGCGCGTGTCAACCGGCGGGTGGTCGCAAGCGCGACTATCGGCAGGCGACGATCGTCTGGCCGAGGTTCCGCGCCGCGCAGGCCGCGTGGCTGAGCGGGCGATGATAGGTCAGGGGCGCCTCGAACGCGAAACTGGCCAGATGCAGCGCGGCGAGGACCGCCAGTCCGCGCCGCCAGATCCTCAGCTCCGGCCAGCGCTCGCGCGCCTCGGCGAAGGCCGCGGCCGCCAGCACGAAGCCCAGCAGCAGGCCCGGGAAGTAGTGATAGAGATACATCACCCGATGCTGGGCCAGGGCCACGTGCAAGGCCAGGAAGCCCGCATAGACGACCAGCAGCATCACGGTCAGGTCGCGACGGCGGGGATCGGTCCAGCTCCGGGTGAAGGCCAGGGCGGTCGCGGCGATCAGGCCCGTCAGGCTGACGGCCCAGCCTATACGGTTGCCGGCCAGCTGCAGGTAGCTTGTCGTGAGCCCGTCGGAGTCCCAGCGGTAGTTGATCGCGCCATGGTGCAAGGGCCAGCCCAGCGGGCTGGAGCCGTTGGCGTCGGCCTTGGCCATGCCGTCATAGTCGGCGGCGACATAGCGCCGGTAGTCGTTCGTCGCCGCCAGCACCACCTGCGGCGACAGGGGACGGCGGCCGGCCAGGTAGTCCGCATGGGCCGGCGAGACGAACGCCGCGTCGCGTTGGCCCGCCGGAGTCGACGGGTCGGGCGGATGGGTGCTGACCGCGACATGGACCGTCATCACCGCGACGGCGGCGAGCAGGAAGCCCACGGTCATCAGGAGGCCGTCGCGTCCGGCGCGCAGCCAGGCGGCGGGGCCTCCGCCGGCGCGCCACAGCCGGTGCGCGGTCAGCAGGACGGCCAGCGGAACCAGGAAGACGCCGTTCAGCCGGACCATGGCCGCCAGACCGCAGGCCAGGCCCAGGGCGAAGTCCCCGGGGCCGCTGGCCTTGCCTCGCGCGATTGCGCGCACGAACAGCAGCAGCGCCGCCAGCACGGAGGTCATCTGGAAGGCGTCCAGGTGGCCGGCCCGGACCTGAACGATGAAGGCGTTCTCGAAGATGTAGAGATTGGCCAGCAGCAGGGCAGCCAGGGTGCGGCCGGTCAGGGCCAGCATCAGCGCGAAGAACAGCACCGCGCCGACGACACCGAAGGTCGCCGAGGCCAGGCGGACGCGGAGATAGGCGTAGTCGGCCGGCACGTCCTCGCCGGCGACGGCCTTGGTCGCGGCCAGGTCGTGCGCGTCGACGCCGCGATGGTCGTCGCCCAGCGCCGCGCCGGCGGCGATCAGCATCAGGCCCAGCGGCGGGTGCGAGGCGAACTGCGCCGTGCGCTCCAGATAGCGCTGGGTCGAGGTGAGATAGTAGCTCTCGTCCCAGATCGGATGGGCCGGGGCGCCCAGGCCGATGAACAGGGTCAGGCTGGAGACGACCGCCACGAGGGCGGCCGCCAACAGGTTCTGTCGACGCGGCGAGCGCGTCCTAGCGGGCGACACCGACCACGACCGTGCCGGTATAGCCGGCCGAGACGCTGCCGGTGATGGTGGGCGTCATGGCGGCGATCTGGGCGCTGGTGTTGTCGCCGAACACATTGTCGCTGGCGAGGCTGATCGCCGCCTTGTTGGCGATGCTGGCGCTGTAGCCGGTGGCCCCGGCATAGACCGTGTCGCTGACGGCGCTGGGCATGGCGAACTGCGAGACCAGGGCGCGGTTGGCGTAGCCGGTGGCGGTGGCCAGGCTGGGATAGACCTCGAAGTGGATGTGCGGCCAGCGGCCCGAATAGGTGCCCGGATAGATGGTGGTGAAGGTCACCTGGCCGTTGGCGTCGGTCACCTGGACGCCGCGCAGATAGTTCTCGCCGGTGATGCCGCTGGAATAGAGCGAGTAGTTACCGTCGCGCGTGCAGTGCCAGATGTAGATCGCATAGCCCGACAGGGCCGGGCAGCCGGCGTTGGTGTTGACCAGGGTGATGGTCAGGGTCAGCGGCACGCCGGGCGCGGTGTTGGTCGAGGTCCCGAAGCTGGAGCGGATGTCGCTGCGCACCACGCCGCTGGAGGTCAGCACGTTGGAGATCACGCCGTTGACGCTGTTGGAGCCGTCGCTGGGATAGGGGCCGTTGGTCTCGGTCGGGTCGGCGATGCAGCTGCCGACCGAAGTCGCGCTGGACGAGCTGCTGCTGGAGCTCGACGAACTGGAGCTGCTGCTGGACGAGGAGCTGGAGCTGGAGGAGCTGGTCGAGCTCGTGGAGCTGGACGAACCGCCGCCGCCGCCGCAGGCCGCCACCAGGGCCGCCGTGGCGCCCGAACCCAGCCAGCCCAGCATCCGGCGACGTTCCACCAAGCGGGCCGAGATGACCTGCAGGTCGTGCTGCAAGCCCAGGTCATGATCGTCGATATGATCGCCGTCCCGCATGTTCGCGATTCCCTTTTCGCGCCCGTCGTCGCGGGCTTGCCGATCCGCGCGGTCATCCGGCGGAGACCCGGATGCGCGAGGCCTTCCGGGACCCGGGTGTTGAAACAATTCATTTCGCTGAAATTACGCCGCGCCTGTATGAGCGGCGTATCGGCGCGGCGTTTCGCGATACATTTCAAATACAAACCGTCAAATTGGCGACGAGTTGATCCAACAATACTGCATGCATGGGTCAGCTCCGGCAAAGAACAGGCAATCTCCAGCAGCATTCCCGGGTGCTGGCGGCGACCTGTGTTTGCGTTCTCGGCGCCCAGGGTGTCGCCCGGGCCCAGGTGCTGGAGATCGGCGACGACGGAACCGCCCGCCAGATCGGCCAGGGCTGGACCGCGCCGGTCGCGGCGCCAACCAAGTCTAAGGCAGGCCCGCCGCCCGCCTTCCGCGCCGCCATCGCCGCCGCCGCCGCGCGCTATGAGCTGAGCCCCGACTTCCTGGACGCCGTGGCGCGGTCGGAGTCCGGCTATGACCCCGACATCGTCTCGCCCGCCGGGGCCATCGGCGTCATGCAGTTGATGCCGGCCACCGCCCGCCAGCTGGGCGTCGATCCGCGCGACCCGGCCCAGAACATCATGGGCGGCGCGGCCTATCTGCGCACCCAGCTCGACCGGTTCGACGGCGCCGTTGACCTGGCCCTGGCCGCCTACAACGCCGGAAGCGGCCGCGTCGTCCGGTACGGCGGCGTGCCGCCCTTCCGCGAAACCCGCGCCTATGTCGCCGCCAATCTCGACCGGCTGGCCAGCGCTTCCGCCTCCCAATCCCTGACCTCCGGAGACCTCCCATGATCCCCGCCCGCGTCCGCTATCCCCTGGCCTCGCTGCTGATGGCCATGGCCGCCACCGCGCCGGCCAGCGCCGAGCCGCAGGGCTCCCAGCCGATCGCCAACGCCGTCGGCTGGATCCAGGACACCCTGCTGGGCAATGTCGCCACCGCCGTCGCGGTGATCGCCGTGGCCATGGTCGGCTTCATGATGCTGAACGGCCGGATCAACTGGCGGATGGGCGCCACCGTCGTCCTGGGCTGCTTCATCCTGTTCGGCGCCGCCACCATCGTCGGCGGCATCCGCGCGGCGGCGGGCTGAGCCGCGAGCATGGCCGAGCTCGCCTCGACCCCGATCTTCCGGGCCCTGACCCAGCCGCAGATGTTCGCAGGCGTGACCTACAGCTTCTTCGTCATCAATGGCGTGGTCACCACCGAGGCCTTCCTGGTCACCCGCTCGTTCTGGGCCCTGGGCCTGGCGATGGCCGTCCACGGGATCGGCTATGTCGCCTGCCTGCGCGAGCCACGCATCTTCGACCTCTGGCTGACACGGGTCAGCCGCTGCCCCCGCGTGCGCAACTGGCGTCGGTGGCGGTGCAACAGCTATGCGCCGTGAGCCCCTCATGACCAACTGGACCGGTTTCGCCGCCTGGACCAAGGGCGAGCAGCGCGCGGGCGACCGCCTGCCTTACGAGCGGATGCTGGACGAGCGCACCGTACAGTTGCGCGACGGCTCGCTGATGCAGGTGCTGCACCTGGCCGGCTTTTCGTTCGAGACCGCCGACACGCAAGACCTCAACCATCGCCAGGCCATGCGCGACGCCGCCCTGCGGGCGGTGGCCAACTCACGCTACGTCGTTCACCACCACATCCTGCGGCGGCGGGTGTCGGCCGGGCTGAAGAGCGCCTTCGCCGACCCGGTCTGCGCCGCCATCGACGAACGCTGGCAGGCCCGGATGTCCAGCCGACGGCTGTTCGTCAACGACCTGTTCCTGACCATCCTGCGCCGTCCGGCCAAGGGCAAGGTGGGGCTGGTCGACCGCGCGACGCGCTTCCTCACCAACGTCGGCGACGAGGCCAAGGCCGCCGCCCTGGCCCGCGAGGCCCGCGAACTGGACGGCGCGCGAGAGGCCTTGGTCGCCGCCCTGCAGGACTATGCGCCGCGCGTGCTGGCCGGCTATGAGACTCCGGCCGGTCGATGCTCCGAGCCGCTCGAATTCCTGTCGGCGGTGTTCAACGGCGAGCTGCGGCCGATGCTGTGGTCGGCCGGCGACCTGGGCCATCACCTGCCGTATCGCCGGATCAGTTTCGGCCTCGACGCCCTGGAGCGTAGCGGCGCGGGCGACAAGGACTACGCCGCCGTGCTGTCGCTGAAGGACTATCCGCCCTCGGCCACGCCGGGGATGCTGGACGCCCTGTTGCGCCTGCCGTTCGAGATGACCCTGGCCGAGAGCTTCGGCTTCGTCGACCGCCAGATCGGCCAGGAGCGCATCGACACCGCCCTGCGCCGCTTCCGCGCCGCCGACGATGACGCCGCCACCCTGCGGCGCGGCCTGGTCGAGGCCAAGGACGATCTGTCCTCCGGCCGTTCGGCCCTGGGCGAGCACCAGCTGAGCCTGGTAGTCCGGGCTCCCAGCCTGGCGGCCCTGGACAGCGCGGCGGCCGCCTGCCTGTCGACCCTCGCCGATCTCGGCGCGGTGGCGGTGCGCGAGGACATCGGCCTGGAGCCGGCCTTCTGGGCGCAGTTCCCGGGCAATGAGAGCTACGCCGCCCGCAAGGCGCTGATCTCGACCGGGGCCTTCGCCAGCCTGGCCTCCCTGCACGGCTTCCCGACGGGCCGGGCCAGCGGCAACCATTGGGGTCCGGCGATCAGCGTACTGGAGACCACCTCGGCCACGCCGTACTTCTTCAACTTCCACAACGGCGATCTGGGCAATTTCACCGTCATCGGCCCGTCGGGCTCGGGCAAGACGGTGGTGCTGAACTTCCTGGCCGCCCAGGCCCAGAAGAACGGTCCGCGCACCATCTTCTTCGACAAGGATCGCGGGGCCGAGATCTTCCTGCGCGCCATCGGCGGCCACTATGCGGTGATCCGTCCGGGCGAGCCGACCGGCTTCAACCCGCTGCAACTGCCCGACAGTCCGGGCAATCGCGCCTTCCTGCGCCAGTGGGTGGCGCGGCTGGCCGGCGAGGACCTGTCGGCCGAGGACGAGGCGACCATCGCCGCCGCCGTCGACGCCAATTTCGACCAGGATCCGGCCTTCCGCCGCCTGCGCTATTTCCGCGAACTGCTGGGCGGACGTCGTCGTCCGCAGCCCGGCGACCTGGCCGCGCGCCTGGCGCCCTGGTGCGGCGAGGGCGACCGGGCCTGGCTGTTCGACAACGATGCGGACCGCCTGGATCTGGATCGCCGCGTTCTGGGCTTCGACATGACCCAGGTGCTGGACGAGCCCACCTTGCGCACCCCGGCCATGATGTACCTGTTTCACCGCGTCGAGGAGCGGCTGGACGGCGAGCCGACCCTGATCCTGATCGACGAGGGCTGGAAGGCGCTGGACGACGCGGTGTTCGCCGCCCGCATCCGCGACTGGATGAAGACGCTGCGCAAGCGCAACGCCATCCTGGGTTTCGGCACCCAGAGCGCCCGCGACGCCCTGGACAGCCAGGTCTCGACCGCGATCATCGAGCAGTCGGCGACCCAGATCTTCATGCCCAATCCTCGCGCCCGGGCCGAGGACTACAGCGAAGGGTTCGGCCTGACCGAACACGAGCTGGGCCTGATCCAGGCCCTGCCGGCCCATGCCCACTGCTTCCTGGTCAAGCACGGCAACCACAGCGTCGTGGCGCGGCTGGACCTGTCGGACATGCCCGACCTGTTGACCGTGCTGTCGGGCCGCGAGACCAGCGTCCGGCGCCTGGACGACCTGCGCCGCCGCAAGGGCGACCACCCGGTCTATTGGTGGCAGGACCTGACGGGCACGCCCTATCCCGGTCCTACGCCGGTCATTCCGCCGGTCGCGGGCAAGCCCGTCCTGCGGAGCGTGGCGCTTTGAACGCCTGTCCCGCCATCCTGTCGGGCGACGCGGGCCTGGCGGCCGGCATGGGCGCGCTGGACTGCCAGATCAACGCGGCGGTGACGCTCGGCTATGGCCGGCTGTTCGCGCCAGGCGGCGTCTTTGGCGTCACGCTCACCAGCCTGCTGACGCTCTATATGGCCTTCATCGCCTTCGGACTGATCACCGGCCGCACGCGCCTGACCCTGCCGTCGATGACGCCCAAGGTCCTGACCCTGGGTCTGATCCTGACCTTCGCCACCGCCTGGCCGGCCTATCAGGCAGTGGTCTATGGCCTGCTGACCAAGGGTCCCGACCAGATCGCCTCGGCCTTCCTGGGCGGACAAGGCGGCGCGGCGAGAGCCTTCGCCGACCGGCTGGACGGGCTGTTCGGCCAGATGACCGACGTCGCCGAGGCGGTCTCCTCGCAAGGCCAGGCCAACGACCCCAAGATCCAGACCGCCATCAAGCTGACCTGGGCCAGCGCGCTGACCCTGCTGATCAGTACAGCGGGCCTGTTGATCGTCAGCCGCATCGTGCTGGCCGTGTTGCTGGCCCTGGGACCGGTGTTCATCGTGCTGGCCCTGTTCCAGCGCACCCGAGGCCTGTTCGAAGGCTGGCTGAAGACCGCCACGGCCCTGGCCTTCACGCCGATGCTGCTGGTCCTGGGCGGCTCGGGCGTGCTGGCGGCGCTGTCGCCGATCATCGCCAGCATCGCCGACGACCCCGCCGCCGCCGTGCAGGAAATGCAGCCGATCCTGACCCTTTTCCTGGGCGCGGTGATCTACGCGATGTTGCTGGTGGCCCTGGTCTGGACCGCCGTCAGCCTGACGCGGGGCTGGAGCCTGAAGCTGGGCGAGCGGTCCGAGCCGGAAGCCTCGCACACCGTCCTGGCGCCCGAGTCCGCGTCGAGCATCCAGCATGTCCTGACCTCGGCCTCGACCGACAGCCGGATCTCCAGCGTCACCGCCTCGGTGCTGCGCGAGGCCAGCGCCGGCGCGGATCGCCGCATCGAGGTCGTCAGTCCCCGGAGCGAACCCGCCGCCGCGACCGCGTCCGCCGCCGCGTCCCGTCCCCGGGGCGAAGGCCTGGGCCAGACCTTCCGCGCGCCCCGCGACACCCGCGCCCTGACCGGGACCCTTGGATCATGAAGACCGCCCTCATCCCCGTGCTCGCGGTCCTGGCCGCACCAAACCTCGCCGCCGCCGACGGCCGCATCCGCCTGATCGACTACAGCGACACCACGGTGGTGCGCCTGGACGGCTGCTTCGGCTTCCAGACCATGATCGAGTTCGACCCGTCCGAGCGCATCGAGAACGTCGGCCTGGGCGACGCCGCCCAATGGCTGGTCAGCCCCAACAAGCGGGCCAACATGCTGTTCGTCAAACCAGCCTATCGCACCAGCCACAGCAACATGACGGTCTCCACCGACCGCCGCCGCTACAGCTTCGAGCTCAGCGCCAGGCCGACCGCCGCCTGCGCCAGGGGCGACGTCGTCTACGACCTGCGCTTCCGCTACCAGGACGCCCCCCTAGAGGTCGCGGCCCTGGCCGGCGCGCCGGCCGCCCCCACCGAGCCGATAATCCCGGCGCCGGAGCAGCGAAACCTCGCCTACACCTTCACCGGCGCGCGCGACAACGTGCCGATGCGGGTGTTCGACAACGGCCGGGCGACCTATTTCCGCTGGGCCGAGGGCATTTCCGCGCCCGCCGTCTACGCCGTCGCCGCCGACAAGTCCGAGACCCTGGTCAGCTTCACCAGCCAGGGCGACTGGCTGGTCGCCGACCAGATCGCACCGACGTTCGTCTTGCGCCGCGGCGCCGCCGTGGCGGTGCTGCACAACGACGCCTATCAGACCCCGACGCTGGACGCCGCCTCGCCCCAGCCGCGCGCCGAGCCGCCGAAAAAGCCGCCTGGGAAGCCAATGGGCCTGGCCTGGTTCTCCTCGTCCCGGAGCAAGACCGATGTACGCTGAAGCCGACCTGTCGGGCCGCGACCCGCGTCTTTCGATGTCCGACGCCGACCTGCGGGCGGCCTCGCTGACCGCCGCGCCCGACGTCGCCCGTCCGGCCCGCGCGGGCGACGGCCTGGGCATGGCGGTGGGCGTGCTCGGAGCCCTGGGCCTGGGAGCGGTGACGATGATCAGCCTGTCCAACGGACGGACCCACAAGGCCGCCCCGCCGCCCGTCGCGGTCGCGGCGCCGCACGCGCAGGTCGACCCGCCGCTGCCGTTCGTCGCCCCGCTGGCGCCGCCGCTCCAGACCGCGCCGCCGCCGGTGACCGCCGCCCCGCAGCCGCCGTCGCCGAATGCGGTCGACCCCAACCAGTCGCGGGCCGGGCCGATGGTGATCGACAACACTAATGTCGAGACCGCGCCCAGGTCCTCGCCGGGGCCCGCCGGCGCCGCCAAGGCCGAGGGCGGCCCGCTGAGCCAGGACGAGCAGTTCGCCGTCCGGGCCGGAAGCGACGCCCCGCCGATCGCCCGCGCCTCCAGCCTGGCCGATCCCCGGACCATGGTGGTGCAGGGCACGATCATCCCGGCGGTGCTGGAGACAGCGCTGAACTCGGACCTGCCCGGCTACGCCCGCGCCATCGTCAGCCGCGACGTACGGGGCTTCGACGGCTCCGAGGTGGTGATCCCGCGCGGCAGCCGACTGATCGGCCAGTACAAGAGCGGCGTCGCCACCGGCCAGAGCCGGGCCTTCATCGTCTGGAGCCGACTGATCCGGCCTGACGGCGTCTCGGTGCAGCTGGCCTCGCCGGTCGCCGACGCCAGCGGACAGAGCGGCCTGTCGGGCAAGGTCGACCGCCACTTCGTCCAGCGCTTCGGCTCGGCGATCCTGCTGTCGGTGGTGTCGGGTCTGGCCAGTTCGATCGGCGACGGCTCTTCGAGCACGGTCGTCATCGGCGGGTCGGCCGACGCCCAGAGCGCGGCGGGCCAGGCCCTGGCGTCCGACAGCAAGATCTCGCCGACCATCCGCGTCCCGCAGGGCACGCCGATCCAGGTGTTCACCGCCCGCGACCTCGATTTCTCCGGGTACTGATGATGTCCGAGCCGATCCTGCTCGACGGCGTCTATCTGCGCACCTACCTGCGGCCGTTCGCGCCGTGGCTGGAGCGGGGCGACGTCAACGAGATCCTGGTCAATCGCCCTGGCGAAGTGTGGATCGAGGCGGCGGGTCAGCCCGGCATGCAAAGGATCGAGGTTCCCGAAGTCGACGACCTCTTGCTGGAGCGCCTGGCCGCCCAGGTGGCCCGCTGGGCGCACCAGGCGGTCAACCGCCAGAGTCCCCTGCTGTCAGCCACCCTGCCGGGCGGCGAGCGGGTGCAGATGGTCGGGCCGCCCGCCACGCGGCGTCACTGGGCGATGGCCATCCGCCGGCATCTGGTCGCGGACCTGGACCTCGACGCCTACGACAAGGGCCCGCTGGCCCCGCCGCAGGCCGAGCGGCTGCTGGCCGATGACACGGCCGATGCGCGGCGGGACCCCATCGCCTTCCTCAAGCGGGCCGTCGCTCAGCGGCGGACGATCCTGATCGCCGGCGGCACCTCGTCGGGCAAGACCACCTTCCTCAACAGCCTGCTGAAGCTGATGCCCGACGGCGACCGCGTGCTGCTGGTCGAGGACGCGCCGGAAGTGCTGGTCCGCCAGCCCAACGCCCTGGGCCTCGTGGCCGTGAAGGGCGACCAGGGCGAGGCGCGGGTCGATGTCGACGACCTCTTGCAGGCCGCGCTGCGCCTGCGTCCCGACCGCATCATCCTGGGCGAGCTGCGGGGACGCGAGGCGGCGACGTTCCTGCGGGCGGTCAACACCGGTCACCCTGGATCGTTGACGACGGTGCATGCGAGTTCGCCCGAGGGCGCGCTGGACCAGATCGCGCTGATGGTGATGCAGGCCGGCATGACCCTCTCGCGGCGGGAGACGGTCGACTATGTGAGCTCGCTGGTCGACGTGGTGGTGCAGCTGGGCCGCGCCGGCGGCGAGCGGCGGATCACCGACATCCTGGTGCTGCGGCCGTTGGCCCTAAACTGACGTCGCCTGCGTCCTTTTGTCTCAACCTCTCGTAGCTCTCGTCGGCGCGGTGACGGACCGCGCCCTCGGGACCTTCGACGACGGTGACTTCCATGAAGCGGATGATGTTCGCGGCCACGGCCGCCGCCCTGCTGGCCAGCGGCTCGGCCCATGCCCAGATGGCGGCTCAGGACTGGAGCGGCCCCTATGTCGGCGCGGTGTTCGGCTACGCCAAGACCGACAAGACCAAGGGCGAGACCGTGGTCTTCGACAAGAACCTGGACGGTCAGTTCAACGACACCGTCACCACGGCGGCCGGCGCCAACGCCTTCTCGCCCGGCTTCTGCGATGGCTTCGCCAAGGGCCCGACGGCCGCCGGCGGCTGCGACGGCGATGATGACGACAACTGGGAGCTGGGCCTGCGCGGCGGCTATGATTTCCAGTTCGGATCGTTCGTGGTCGGCGGCGTCGCCGAGATCGAGCGCCTGCACCTGCAGGACCAGGCGACCGCGTTCTCGACCACCCCGGCCTTCTACACCTTCGACCGCGAACTGCGCTCGCTGGCGGCCTTGCGACTGCGTGGCGGCTACGCAGCCGGGCCCTATCTGGCCTACGCCACGGGCGGCGTTGCGCGCGGCCGGATCAAGCACGACTTACGCACCAGCAACACGGCCAACACCTTCACCCGCACGGGCGGCGACGACGACGCCGACGGCTACCAATGGGGCCTGGGCCTGGAGCGCCAGATCGACGGCAAGGTGCGAGTGGGCCTGGAATATCTCTACACCAACCTGGAAGATGACGATTTCACGGTTCGCGCCCAGGGACCGGCGCCGGCCACCAATCCTTTCATCCTGACCAACGCGTCGGGCACGGACATGCGTCGCACCGAGAACGACATGAAGATCCACAGCGTCCGCCTGACCGCGAGCTACCGCTTCTAGTAACGCCACCTATCCTGTCATCCCGGAAGCCTCGCGGAGGCTGTCCGGGACCCAGGGGCAAATGCAGTGCGGTGACTCCTGGGTCCCGGCTCTCCCCCCGGCTTTCGCCGGGGTCCGGCCGGGATGACAAGCTTTGTTGCTTTAGCTCCCGAGCGCTTCGCCTAGCCGCCCCGCCAGATCCCCGCTCGGCTTGACCTCGACATCCCCCAGCCCCAGCCAGCCGGCCATCAGCCGCAGCTCCGCCGCCAGTTCCGCCGGCGTTTCGGCATTGGCGGCGGGCTCGGCGTGCGCCGCCTGGACCAGCAACCGTCCCGCCTTGCGGTCGGCCTTCAGGTCGACGCGAGCGGTGATCGTCTCGCCCTGCAGGAACGGCAGCACATAGTAGCCGTGGGTGCGCAAGGGAGCGGGGGTGTAGATCTCCAGCCGGATGCGGGCGTCGAAGATCCGCTCGGTGCGCTCGCGAAACCAGATCAGGTTGTCGAAGGGCGAGAGCAGGGCGCGGGCGGCGATCTTGCGCGGACGGGCCGCGCCGTCAGCGACATAGGCCGTCTGCCCCCAGCCCTCGACCTTGGCCGGGGTCAGCACGCCTTCTTCGACCAGTTCGGCGATGCGGGCGCGGCTCTCGGCCGGGCCCATGCGAAAATAGTCGCGCAGGTCGCGCTCGGTGGCCACGCCCATCGCACGGGCGGCGCGGGCGAGCAGGGCGCGGTGGACGTCCTCGCGGCTCGGCGTGGGCGTGTTCAGGATCGCGGCCGGCAGCACCTGCTCGGGCGTGCCATAGACCCGCTCGAAACCGCCGCGCCGCGTGGCGGTGGTCAGCTCGCCGGCCCAGAACAGGCACTCGACGGCGCGCTTGGACTCGCTCCAGCCCCACCAGCCGCCCGCGCCCTTCTTGGCCCCGATCTCCAGCTCGCCGGCCGACAGCGGGCCGCGTCGGCGGATCTCGTCCAGGGCCTTGGCGATCAGGTCGGGATGGGTGTCCAGGAACTTGGCCACGCCCTTCCAGACGCCGACCCCGGTGCGGGCGTCCTCCATCCGCCAGCGGAACAGCGGGTGCAGTTCACGGGGCATCAGCGAGGCTTCGTGGCCCCAGTATTCCGCCAGGGCTGGCGTCTTGCCCCAGGCGACGTCCTCCAGCAGGGCGCGCGGATAGTCGCCCAGGCGCGAGAACAGCGGCAGGTAGTGCGAGCGCGACACCACATTGACCGAGTCGATCTGCAGCAAGCCCAAGGTCTGGATGGTCGACAGCACGTGACGGCGGCCCGGCGCGGCGGGGCGCGGCTTGCCGAATCCCTGCGCGGCCAGCGCCATGCGTCGCGCCGCCCGGGCGGAGATCGTCTCGGTCATGGCCAGGATTGAGCATCGGCCGGCCCCGTCGCGCAAGGGTGGCGGATGGGAGCGTTACCAGGCGGGACTTGCCTCGGTTCGGGAAATGACCATACCGATGCGACCATGATCGTCCTGGAAAACGGCGCGGCGCGCCTCGAAGTTTCACCCGAGGTCGGCGGCGCCGTCTCGCGGTTCACGGTCGGCGGGCGGGACGTCATGCGACCCATGCCGGCGGGCGCGACCGACGCGCTGGACACCGCCAACTTCCCGCTGGTCCCGTTCTGCAACCGCATTCCGAACGGCAGGTTCGCGTTCGGCGGCCGGGAGGTGGTTCTGCCGCCGAATCTGGGCGACCACCCCCACGCGCTGCATGGCCAGGGCTGGCGCGCGGCCTGGAGCGTCGACAAGGCCGAGCGCGGCGAGGCAGTGCTGTCCTACGATCACGCGCCGTCGGCCTGGCCGTGGGCCTATCGCGCCGAGCAGCGCTTCGTGCTGGGCGAGGCCAGCCTGGGCGTGACCCTGTCGGTGACCAATACGGGCGATGCGCCGATGCCGGCCGGCCTGGGCTTCCACCCCTATTTCCCCCGCCGCCCGGGTGAGAGGCTGAAGGCGGCCGTCGACGGCGTCTGGATGATCGACGACCAGGTGCTGCCGACGGTCCATCACGCGGGCGTCTGGGGGCCGGACTGGGCGTCCGGCGCGGCGGTCGACGGCCGCGAGACCCTGATCGACCATTGCTACACCGGCTGGAACCAGCGCGCCTACCTGACCGCGCCGGACCAGCCGACCACCATCGTCACGGCCTCGCCGACCTGCCGCTGGCTGCACGTCTATGTCCCGCCAGGCGAGGACTTCTATTGCGTGGAGCCGTGCGCCAGCCGGCCCAACCCGTTCGGCGAGGGCGAGACGGGGATCGTGGTGCTGGCGCCGGGGCAGACACACAAGGTGTGGATGGAGATCGCGACGGGGTAGGGCGGGCTTCAAAGATCCTCCCCCTTTGGGGGAGGTGGCCCAGAGGGCCGGAGGGGGTCCTCTCCGGTCTATGCCGTTGATGACCCCCTCAGTCGCTCCGCGACAGCTCCCCCAAAGGGGGAGCATCTGGTTCTTAACTAGCTCAGCCCCGCCTGGGCCTTTAGCCGCTGCACGATGTCGCTCGACAGGTACCCATCCGCCGGCAGGCCGCGGTTCTGCTGCCAGGCGCGGAGGGCTTTGCGGGTGCCCGCGCCGATCACGCCATCGGGGGCGCCGGGGTCGAAGCCCAGGCGCGAGAGGGCGATCTGGGCGGCCATGCGGTCCGACAGCGACAGCGGCGTCTCGACCGGCCAGGCCGTGACCAGAGGACCGCCGCCGCCGAAGCGGTCGGCCAGCAGGCCGATGCCCAGGGCGTAGGAGGTCGAGTTGTTGTACTTGCGGATCGCGAAGTGGTTGGGCAGCGCGAGGAACGCCGGGCCCGCATAGCCGGCCGGCAGGATCAGGCCGGCGGGCGAGGCGGCGTCGGCGGCGGTCCAGGGCAGGCCGTCGGCGCGCTTGACGCCCTTGGCTTCCCACCACGATGGAACCTCACGCGGACCTTCGGCCAGGCCATAGTCGAAATTGGCCGGGAGGATGACCTCCTTGGCCCAGCCCACGCCGTGCTGCCAGCCGCCCTTGGCCAGCAGGTTGGCGGCCGAGGCCAGGCTGTCGGCGTCAGAGCCCCAGATGTCGCGGCGGCCGTCGCCGTCGGCGTCGACGGCGGTGGTGCGGTAGTTGCTGGGCAGGAACTGGGTCTGGCCCATGGCCCCGGCCCACGAGCCCTTGAGCTGGGCGCGGGTGACCTCACCCGAATCGATGATCTTCAGGGCGGCGATCAGCTCGCCCTCGGCCCAGCCGCGTCGGCGGCCGTCGGCGGCCAGGCTGACCATCGAGCGGACGACGTCGAAATTGCCCTGCAGCTGGCCGAAGGCCGACTCCATGGCCCAGACGGCCAGCAGGATGTCGCGCGGCACGCCGTACCGGCTCTCGATGCCAGGCAGGAAGGCCAGCTGTTCGCGCTTGGCGCGGCCCACGGCCACGCGGTCGTCGCTGATCACGCCCTTGATATAGTCGCCGACCGGCTTGGAGAATTCCGGCTGGCGGCCGTCCAGGCTGATGACCTTGGGATCGGGCGTCACGCCGCCCAGCTCGCGCTCGAGAAGCTGTCGCGTCAGGCCCTGTTGCTGGGCGCGGACCATGAAGTCGGCCAGCCAGGTGTCGAAGGCCAGCTCGCCCGTCGGCACCGGCGTCGCGGGCGAGGGCGGCGGGGCGCTGGGCTGGCCCTTCGGCGGTCCGGCGGGGGCGGCCGGAGCCAGCGGCGTCAGCGGTCCCTGCGGCGAGGTGTCGGCGCAGCCGGCGAGCAGAAGCAGAAGAAAAAGGCGACGATCCATGGGGTCAGGCTAGCGGCATCCGGGTAAACTCTTCAATCACAAGCCCGACAGAGCGGTGAAGTTCCGGTTCTGGCCGTCCGGGCGTTGACTCAACCGCTCGCCTTGCCTATACGCACGCCCTCCGAAACATCCCGGATGTTCCTTTCGCCACCATGGCGGCCGCGAACCTCTCCGCTGAGTACAGAGACGGTCATGAAGGTTCGTAGCTCGCTGAAGTCGCTGAAGTCGCGTCACCGCGACTGCAAGATGGTCCGCCGCAAGGGCGTCATCTACATCATCAACAAGACCGACCCGCGCTTCAAGGCCAAGCAGGGCTGATGACGGCTGCTCGTCATCCCAGGGCGCTGCTCTGGGACGTCGGCAATGTCATCGTGCGCTGGAACCCGCGCACGCTCTTCGCGAAGATCTTCAAGGAACCGGCCGAACTCGACCGGTTCCTTTCGCATGTCTGCACCATGGATTGGCACGGCGAGACCGACCGGGGCCTGACCTTCGAAGACAACATCGCGCGGCTGACGCCGGCGCATCCCCACTATGCCGAGCAGATCGCCGCCTGGTGGGGCCGCTGGCCGGAAATGTTCTCGGGCGCGATCCCCGAGACCGAAGGCGTGATGAACGAGCTGGCCGCCAGGGGCGTCCCGCAGTTCGGCCTCACCAACATGTCCAGCCAGACCTGGCCCGACGTGCAGGCCATGAGCCCGGTGTTCGGCCACTTCCAAGACGTGATCGTCTCGGCCGAGGAAAAGGTCATCAAGCCCGAGCGGCGGATCTACGAGATCGTGCTGGAGCGGACCGGCCTGGCCGCCGAGGACCTGCTGTTCGTCGACGACAACGCCGCCAATATCGCGGCCGCCGACGCGATGGGATTCCATACACATCTGTTCACAGATCCGGCGGCCCTGCGGCCCGTGATTCAGGCTCACGGCCTGTTGTGAGGGGAGGGCGTCGCGACTATGGTCCGCGACCCGATTTCCACTCCGACTGAGAGCTTTTCCGTCATGGCCGACGACGCCGCCCCCCACGCCGACGTTCTGAACTCCACCGCCCAAGGCCAACTGAAGAGCATCGTTGATCGCGTCGAGCGTCTCGAGGTCGAAAAGACCGAGATCATGGAGCAGATCAAGGAAGTCTATAACGAGGCCAAGGGTAACGGCTTCGACGTCAAGGTGCTCAAGAAGGTGGTCCGCCTGCGCAAGCAGGACCGCGCCAAGCGCCAGGAAGAGGACGCGATCCTCGACCTCTACCTGTCCGCCATCGGCGAGATCTGAAGCCTTTATTTTTGCGGGATGCGTCTTGGCGCGCGTTCGGGGATAATCCCTGTCGATGCGCGCCAAGCCCCCTGACCCCAGAGCTCAAGCCAAGAAGGCGGCGCTGAACGCGCTGAAGCGGGCGCAGCGCATGGCCGACAAGGCCGGCGTCGAGCTTTCCGACTGGGAGGGCGAGTTCCTGACCTCCGTCGCCCAGCGCGTCGAGACCTATGGCCGGGCCTTCGGCGATCCCGAAAAGGGCGGTCGCGACCAGGCCCTGTCGGGCAACCAGACGATCAAGCTCAAGGAAATCGTCGCCAAGGCCAAGGGCGAGAAGAAGCCCATGAAGCGCGGTCGCGGCTTCGGCCGCCGCGCGCCGCCGCCCCCGCCCGCCGAGGTCGAGACAGACGACTAGGACGCGATTGGCGGAACGGCGTTCCGCGAGCTAGGCTCTCCTAAGATCTCAAGGGGGAGACGCCATGACCGACACCGCTACGCCACCAAACCGGGACCTGCAGGCCATCCTGGTCGGCGGGCTGATCGCGGCCACCTTCGACATCGTCCAGGTCACCATCTTCTACGCGGTCAAGGGCGTGGGCTGGATGCGCATTCCTCAGTCGGTGGCGTCGGGCCTGCTGGGCAAGGCCTCGTTCAGCGGCGGGATCGGCACGGCGATGCTGGGCTACGGCCTGCACTACGCCATGTCCCTGGTGATGGCCGCCGTCTACGTGCTGTCGGCGCGGCGCCTGCCCGTCCTGATCAAGCGGCCCTGGCTGATGGGCGCGCTCTACGGCCTGGGGCTTTACGTCGTGATGACCTATGTCGTCGTGCCGCTGTCGATGGCCAAGAGCGGACATTTCAACTGGCCGTCCTTCATCGACGGCATACTGGCCCACACGCTGGCGGTGGGGATTCCGATCGCCCTGGCGGCTCGCTGGTCGCGCCGAGGTAGTCCACCCGCCAACTAAGTGGCTCAATCAAGGCGTTCGGACAACGTCAGGCTGAGTTTTTTCGGGCTTTAAGTATCTAAATCTTACTAAAAAACAACGTTCAACGAACTCCGTTAAGCTCTTGGTAACCGCCCGGGAGGACATTGGCGGGGTCAGTTGTTGCCGGTCTGAAACAGATCATTGCAGCACTGAAACATTAGAACGCCTCGTCCGGTGGGGGCGACGTTCCCCTCCAGCGCGCGCGGACTCCGAGTCTGCATCGGCGCAGGAACAACGCTGACAGACACGGACGAGCGCCATGGCGACGACATACGAGTATCTATTGCGAAGAAAGGCGGACCTAGAGGTCCGCATGGTTGAGGCCCAGAGACGCGCCGCAGCGCCTTTCGAGGGCGAGCTGAAAGCGATCAACCTGGCCCTCAGCGCGATCGAGCGCGCCGGTCTCGGCGAAGGTCCGATGGTGGGGGAGCCGGCCTCGTTCGCCGGCGTCGCCGCCACGGCCGCCGCCGCGCCTGGCCGTCGCGGTCGCCGCAGCCGCACCACCGGCGACATGATCCTGATGGCGCTGGAGCGCGGCGGTTCGGGCATGGCCCCGGCCGACATCGCCCAGCAGCTGGAACGGCGCTGGAACCGGTCGGTGCCGGTCTCGGTGGTCACGCTGGAGCTGCAGAACCTCGAGGCCGAGGGGCAGGCTGTCCGGGGACCGGCGGGCTGGATCCGCAGCGCGTCGGCCGCCGACGTCGGTCAGGCGACGGCGGACGACGGCGACATCGCCCACGTCGCCTAGGCTTGAGATCAGGTCTTTGAAGGCGCCGGACGCGGCGCCTTCGAGGGCCGGATCAGGGTCTTGAGGCGCTGTTCGCGCGAGGTCGGTCGCAGAACCAGGGTCATCAGCCAGCCTCCTTCATGTCGACGTCGATGCCCTGTTCGCGCACCTTGCGATAGAGGGTCGAGCGGCCGATTCCGAGGCGGCGGGCCACTTCGCTCATATGGCCGGCATAGACGTCGATGGCGTGCTGAATAAGGTCGCGCTCGATCTCTTCCAGCGTCCGCAGGTGGCCGCGGTCGTCGAGGATGCGCACCGGCGCGTCGCCCGGCGCGCTGGCCATCACCGCGTGGGTGGCCTGCAGCACCGACGGCAGGTCGGGCTGGGGCAGGCCGGCCAGGGCGGGCAGGGCCTCGATCGGAGCCTGCAGGCCCGAGATCGCCGGGAAGTCATAGGGTTGCAGGTACGGCGCGTCGGCCAGGATGATGGCGCGATAGACCGTGTTTTCCAGCTGGCGCACATTGCCCGGCCAGTCGAAGGCGGTCAGCAGGGCCAGGGTCTCGGGCGAGGCGCCGATGACGCGCTTGCCTTCCTCGACATTGAACCGGCGGATGAAGGCCTCGACCAGGGCCGGCACGTCGTCGCGACGTTCGCGCAGGGACGGGGCCTCGATCGGGAAGACGTTCAGGCGATAATAGAGGTCCTCGCGGAACCGGCCCTGGGCCACGGCCTGGGCGACGTCGCGATTGGTCGCCGAGACGATGCGCACATCAACCTTCTGCGAGCGCTTGGAGCCGATCGGATCGATCTCGCCTTCCTGCAACGCGCGCAGCAGCTTGACCTGCATGTCCAGCGGCAGTTCGCCGACTTCGTCGAGGAACAGGGTGCCGCCGTCGGCTTCCTTGAACTTGCCCAGGTGCTTGTCGGTGGCGCCGGTGAAGGATCCCTTCTCATGGCCGAACAGGATCGACTCGACGAGGTTCTCGGGGATCGCGCCGCAGTTGACGGCCACGAAGGGCTTGCCGCCGCGGTCGGACGAGCCGTGGACGGCGCGGGCGATCAGCTCCTTGCCGACGCCGCTTTCGCCGGTGATCAGGATCGGGATGGCGCTCTTGGCGGCGCGCTCGCCCATCCGCTTGACCAGGGTCATGGCGGGCGAGGTTCCGATCAGGTCGGCAAAGGTGGTCTTGCCGCCGGCGCGCTTGGTCAGGCGCTCGACCTCGCCCTTCAGGTCGCCCATCGACAGGGCGTTGCGGATCGACACGGTGATCCGCTCAGGCGAAGCCGGCTTGATGAAGAAGTCGGTGGCGCCGGCCTGCATGGCCTTGACCACGGTGTCGACGCCGCCGCTGGCGGTCAGCACGATCACGGGCTGAACGAAGCCGCGGGCGCGCATTTCCTTCAGGGTGTCCTGGCCGTTCAGGCCGGGCATCACCAGGTCCAGCAGGACCACGTCGACGGGCGCGCCGGAGGCCAGATGGGCCATGGCCGCGTCGCCGCTTTCGGCGTGCGAGACCGCGAACCCGTCGCGTTCCAGCACGGCTTGAATCAGGCGGCGTTGAGTCGGATCGTCATCGACGACGAGAACCGTCTTGGACATGGTCAGGCACCCACATGAACCGGCCGCGTCCAACGTGGGACAGGGCTCTTGTTGGTTCAGAGTGATACAGCAGCCGGGTAAACACCGGCTTTCGGAGAGGTGTCGCGAACCTTAAGCTTCAGGCTTAACAAGGCCTTGCCAGGAAGGAGTTTGGACCATGGTCGACGACGCCGAACTGCGCGTCCTGGCGCTGTCCCTGCCTGAGGCCGAGACTGGGCCTGACCATGGCCAGGCGGCCTTCTCGGTCGGCGGCAAGGGCTTCGCCTGGGGCTACATGGCCAGGCCCGCGCCCAAGGCCAAGCGCGTGCTTGTGCCGGGCGTGATCGCGATCCGCTGCCGGATGGAGACCAAGGAGCTGCTGATCGAGGCCGCCCCGGAACGCTTCTTCGACGACGACCACTATCGCGGCTACCCGGCGGTGCTAGCGCGGCTGGCCGAGATCGAGGCGGATGAGCTGATGGGGCTGCTGCGCGAGGCGTGGAAGATCGTGGCGCCGAAGGCGGTGGCGCGGAAATACGCGCTCTGAGGGGGAGCATCCGGCGTCCGTCCAGAACCGATTGCACACCCCCGCCACCGCCGCGCTAATCGCAGCCCCGTAACAACCTTGGGGGTATGGGCATTGCGTAAGGCTTGGCTTGTGGGGCTGGCGCTTCTGGTGGCGGGCGCCGCGCCCGCCGCCGCGGCGCCAGCGACGGACAGCGTCCTGGGACGCTTCGTCGGCGAATGGACGATCGGCGGAACGACGCGCGGCAAGCCGGCGGCGACCGGCGCTGAGGTGCAATCGCAATTTGGCGGCAAGTTCGTCGAGCTTCACATCAAGGACCCGGCCGGCAAGTCGCCCTACGAGGCGCGGGTCTTCTTCGGCCAGGCCGACGACGGCGCTGTGGTGGTCCACTGGCTGGACGCCACGGGCGGCGAAACCTCGCGAACCCTGGGTTCGGGGCGCCTGTCGGGCGACACGCTGGATGCGACCTTCGCCTATCCCGCCGGCGAGATGCGCAACCACCTCGAATATGACCGCGCCCGCGACCGGTGGCGGATGCTGATCGAGATGGGCCCCAAGGACCAGCCGCGCGTGTTCTCGGACTGGTATTTCGACCGGCGGGTTCCTTAAGGCGCAGAGGCCTTCGGCTCCGTACGGCAAGCTTGTGCGAGCCTACCTCCGTCCGTCATCCCCCGCTTCATGCGGGGGACCCAAGCCGAGCTCGCCGCTGCAGTCGCTGACCCTTGGCCGACGTCCGCCTCGGCTTGGGTCGCTCGGACAAGCCGGGTGATGACGGACTTTTTTGAGTCTCGAGGGCGGGGTGAGGGACACGGCCAGGCGACGTCACGCGGTCCGAGCCCCATTGCGCGTCACCCCGCCGGGGCCATATCGGTAGGACCATGAACGCCCCCTTCAAGACCGACGCCCTTCCCGAATGGAACCTCGCCGACCTCTATGCCGGCCGCGAGGACCCGCGCATCGAGACTGACCTGGCCGCCGCCAAGACGGCCAATGACGAGCTGGCCTCGCTGGAGGGCCTCTTCCTCCAGGCTCGCGCCGAGCCCGAGCGTCTGGGCCTGCTGATCGATCGCGGGATCAAGTTGTACGAGCAGGCCACCAATGGCCTTTGGGGCGTGGGCGCCTACGCCGCCCTGGCCGCCTCGACGGCGCGCGACGATCCGGCCTGGGCCAAGTTCGAGGGCGACCTGCGGGCTCGCTCGTCGCAGATCGCCGCCGAGAGCCTGTTCTTCACCCTCGAACTCAACAAGCTGGAGGACGGCGAGCTGGACGCGGCGCTGAAGGCCCGTCCCGCCGCCGAGCGCTGGCGGCCCTGGCTGCGCCGGGTGCGTCTGTCGCGTCCGCACGAGCTGTCGCCGGACCTGGAGCGCTTCATCGTCGACAAGAGCCCGGCCGTCGCCAACTGGGTGCGCCTCTATGACGAGACCCTGGCCAAGCTGCAGGCCAAGGTCGGCGACGAGACCTTGACCTTGCCCGAGGCCCTGAACCGCCTGTCGGATTCCTCGGCCGAGCGCCGCAAGGCCGCCGCCGATGGCTTGGCCGCCGCCCTGGCCGAGCGGGTCTCGACCCAGGCCCTGGCGCTCAACACCCTGGCCTTCGAAAAGCAGGTCGAGGACCGCTGGCGGCGCTATGCCGAGCCGGCCCAGTCGCGCCACCTGGCCAACGAGGTCGACGCCGACGCGGTCAACGCCCTGGAAGCGGCCGTGGTCGAGGCCTATCCGCGCCTGTCGCATCGCTACTACGCCCTGAAGGCCAAGGTCATGGGGCTGGACGCCCTGGACTACTGGGACCGCAACGCGCCGCTGACAGCCGCCGCGCCGCGCACCTATGGCTGGGAGGAAGCCCAGGGCGTGGTGCTGGACAGCTTCACGGCCCTGGCCCCGAAGTTCGCCGACGCCGCCAAGACCTTCTTCGTACAGCCCTGGATCGACGCGCGGCCCCGGGCCGGCAAGCAGTCGGGCGCCTATTCGCATCCGGTGACGGCCGAGCGGCACCCCTATGTCTTCATGAACTACATGGGCGAGCGGCGCGACGTGCTGACCCTGGCCCATGAGCTGGGCCACGCGGTGCACCAGACCCTGTGCGCGCCGCTGGGCACCCTGCTGGCCGACACGCCCCTGACCCTGGCCGAGACCGCCTCGATCTTCGGCGAGGGCCTAGTGTTCGACCGCCTGCTGGCCGAGGCGACGCCGCAGGATCGCAAGGGCCTGCTGGCCGGCAAGATCGAGGACGGCCTCAACACCGTGGTCCGCCAGATCGCCTTCCACCGCTTCGAGCGCCGCTTCCACGAGGCCCGCCAGGAGGGCGAGCTGTCGCCCGAGCAGATCGGCGGCCTGTGGCTGGAGGTGATGGGCGAGAGCCTGGGCCCGGCCGTACGGCTGAACGCCGGCTACGAGCACTATTGGGCCTATGTCAGCCACTTCTGCCACGCGCCGTTCTACGTCTACGCCTATGCGTTCGGCGACCTCCTGGTGCGCGGCCTGATGGAAAAGCGCCGCGAGGATCCCGAGACCTTCGCCCCGCTCTACGAGGAGCTGCTCGCCGCCGGCGGCACCAAGACCTATGTCGAAGCGCTCAAGCCGTTCGGGTTGAACCCGCGCGAGAAGGCGTTCTGGGCGGCGGGCTGCGCGCAGCTGGAGCGGCTTGTGGATGAGTTCGAGGCGTTGGTGTGACCTTGAAAACTGTCATCCCGGCCAAGGGCGAAGCCCGCCGAGCCGGGACCGCCGGAAGCGCTGGCGTATGCCGTGGTCCCGGGTCTTCGCTGCGCTACGCCCGGGATGACAGGTTTTGTAGGAAGGGGATCTAGATGGCTGACGACATCAGAGACCCCGAACGCGACCGCCTCTCCGGCCGCCTGAGCCGCTTCGCCAAGGTCGGCGCGGGCCTCTCCGGCGCGGCCGTATCCTACGGCGCCAACAGCCTGTTTGGCGGCGACAGCGCCGACGCCCGCAACGCCAAGGCCCTGCGCGCGGCGCTTGGCGGCCTGAAGGGGCCGCTGATGAAGGCGGCGCAGATGTTCGCCACCGTGCCGGACCTGCTGCCGCCCGAATTCGCCGCCGAGCTGTCCGAACTCCAGACCAACGCCCCGGCCATGGGCTGGCCGTTCGTCCGTCGACGGATGGCCGCCGAGCTGGGCCCCGACTGGCAGTCCAGGTTCCAGAGCTTCGAGCATGAGGCCGCCCACGCCGCCTCGCTGGGCCAGGTTCACCGCGCCGTGGCCCCCGACGGCCGCCCCATCGCCGTGAAGCTGCAGTACCCGGACATGCAGAGCGCGGTCGAAAGCGACCTGGGCCAGCTGAAGACCCTGTTCGCCCTGTTCAAGAAGATGGACGGCTCGATCGACCCCACCCAGATGATCGTCGAGATCGGCGATCGCCTGCGCGAGGAGCTGGACTACGGCCGCGAGGCCAAGCTGATGGCGCTCTACGGCGGCTTCTTCGGCGGCCGCGACGACATCCGCGTGCCTGAACCCGTGCCTTCGCTGTCGACCGGCCGGCTGCTCAGCATGACCTGGATGGACGGCCAGGGCCTGCTGGCCTTCAAGGACGCATCCCAGGAGACCCGCGACCGCGTCGCCGCGCTGCTGTTCGAGGCCTGGTGGAGCCCGATGACCAAGCTGGGCATCATCCACGGCGATCCGCACCTGGGGAACTACACCTTCGGCGGGGGCGGCGACGGCGCGGCGCACCTGAACCTGCTGGACTTCGGCTGCATCCGCATCTTCCCGCCGCGCTTCGTGGCCGGGGTGGTGCGGCTCTATCGCGCCCTGTCCAACGACGACCGCGCCGAACAGTACGAGGCCTATCGCAGCTGGGGCTTCGCCGGCCTGAACGACGAGCTGGTCGACGTGCTCAACGTCTGGGCCCGCTTCATCTATGGTCCGCTGCTGGACGACCGGGTGCGCACCGTCGCCGACGACGTGCCGCCCGGCGAGTACGGTCGGCGCGAGGCCTTCCGCGTGCGCCAGGCGCTGAAGTCGAAGGGGCCGATCACCATCCCCCGCGAGTTCGTGTTCATGGACCGCGCCGCCATCGGCCTGGGCGCGGCCTTCCTGCACCTGGGCGCGCGTCACAACTGGAAGGCCCTGTTCGAGGCCTCGCTGGAAGGCTTCTCCGAAGAGGGCCTTGCCGCGAAACAGGCGGCGGTCCTGGCGGCGGCGGGGGTGGCCTAGCGGCCGGTTTCGGTGTGAACTCGGGCCAAACCCACGAGAGGTCCGCGTCATGACCCTGCAGTCCCAGGTCCAGCTGAAGATCCGCAAGCCGGTCGCCCAGGTGTTCGACGCGGTGGTCGATCCGCGCAAGCTCAGCGGCTATTTTCTCGAGACCGGCAGCGGCTTCCTGGCCGCCGGGGCCACGGTGATGTGGAAGTTTCCGGAGCTGGACGAGGCCTTCCCGGTCACCGTCCGCGAGGTCGTTCCGCCCGAGCGCCTGGTCCTGGAGTGGGGCTCGATGACCGGCGGCGAAAACCGGGTCGAGTTCGTCTTCAAACCGATGAACGGAGAGGAGACCATGGTCCAGGTCACCGAGTCCGGCTGGCCCGACACTCCCGAGGGCGTGAAGGCCTCGCAGGGCAACGCCGGGGGGTGGATGTTCATGCTGACGGCGCTGAAGGGGTATCTGGAGTACGGGATCAATCTGCGGGCCGGCGGGTTGTTTTAGCCGCAAAATAGCTTGTCATCCCGGCCGTAGCGCAGCGCAGAGCCGGGACCCAGGGGCGACCGCACTGCATTGGCCCCTGGGTCCCGGACAGCCTCTGCGAGGCTTCCGGGATGACAATTTATATGATGCCTACCCCTCATACTCCGCCAGCAACCCCTCCAGCCGCTCGCCCTCGGGCTTGAGCACCCAGAAATACCGTCCCGTGTTCCAGCCGACGCTGGCGACCAGGGCCACGCCGAACACCAGCAGCATCTGCCAGCTGTCGCGACCGCTGGTCTTGCCCACGTCGTGCAGCTGGTCGACGGCGAACAGCATCGGGACCATGAACACCGGCAGGCTCATCCAGAAGATCCGGCAATTGGCCCGGGCCGAACGGTTGGCCGCCAGCATGGCCGCCAGGCTGTCGCGCACCGGCGATCCGCTCGCCCCGCGCCGCCGTCGCATCAGCACCCCGACGATCAGTACGGCCGCCAGCACGCCCCAGCAGACGGCCAGCATGCCCAGCGCGCCCCATTCGCGGACCAGGCTGGTCTGGCCGATCAGGATCGACCGCAAGGCGATGGCCGTGAACAGCGTCATGGCGGCGGTCGGGATCACGAACAGCAGCAGTTCCCCGCGACGGCGGGCTTTCAGGGCGTGCATCAGTTCCTCCATCAGATAGGCCTGGGCCTTGGCGTCGGGGGTGTTGGCCTCCGATCGCCAGGCCTGTTCGAGACGATCAAAGTCCATCGTCGTGGTCCTCCACGAGGGCGGCGATCCGCTGCCGGATCCGGGTCAGGCGAGCGCCGACATTGGTTTCGCTAAGGCCCTGCAGCCGGGCGATCTGCGCATAGGCCAGGCCGTCCAGCGACATCAGGATCAGCGAGCGATCCACCGGCGGCAGGGTGCGGATGGCCGCGTAGAGCCGCTCCAGCAGACCCGCCTCCGGCTCGGCGGCGTCCAGAGCGGCGCGATGGGCCATCTCGGCCTCGACCGCCTCGCGCCGCCGCCGCCGCCGGGTCTCGCCGCGCTTCCAGGTCAGGGCCGTATTGTGCGCCACCCGATAGACGAAGGTCGCCACCGCACTGCGATCCTGGAAGCTGGGGCGAGCGCTCCAGACCGCCAGCATCAGCTCCTGCATCAGGTCATGCTGATCGGCCGGCTCGGCGAAGGCGCGGCTGATCCGGCGCAGGGCGGCGAGATGCGGCGCCAGCCAGTCGGCGAAAGCCTCGTCCTGATGTCGATCCGCGCCCATGTCCCATCCCGTGTTCGAAGAGGTTAGACGCCGCTGGCCGGCTCGTCCTTACACACTCCGTTTTCGGGGCTGTCGGGGAAGGGTTCCGCTTTGTTCAAACGCTCGTTAGGATTTGTCCATGTCCGACGATCTCACAGACGCCCAGACCGCCGCCATTCCCGAAGGCTTCCACCAGCTGAACTGGTCGCGCGGGTTCGGCCGCCAGATCGGGCCGCTGTTCGAGCAGCGCTCCGCGCCCGGCGACGCGCGCCTGGCCTTCCGGGTTGAAGAGCACCACACCAACGGCCTGGGCAACTGCCACGGCGGCATGCTGATGAGCTTCGCCGACATGGCCTGGGGCCGGATCATCTCGCTGCAGAAGTCCTACAGCTGGGTCACGGTGCGGCTGATGTGCGACTTCCTTTCGGGCGCCAAGCTGGGCGACTGGGTCGAAGGGCAGGGCGAACTGATCGGCGAAGAGGACATGGTCTTCACGGTGCGCGGCCGGATCTGGTCGGGCGACCGCACGCTGATCACCGGCACGGGCGTGTTCAAGGGACTGTCGCCGCGCAAGCCGCGTCCCGGCGAGCTGGCCTTCAAGGACGAGGGCTGAAGCCATGGCCGACGACCAGACTCCCAGCGTGGCGCCGCTGCTGGCGCCCTTCAACGGCGAGCCGCCGTCCGCGCCCAAATGGTTCGGGGACGCCCTGGCCATCGCGCCGGAACGCTCGATGATCCCGGTCGACGGCGCCGACATCGAGCTCCTGACCTGGGGCGAGGTCGGCAAGCCGGGCCTGCTGTTCCTGCACGGCAACGGCGCCCACGCCGACTGGTGGAGCTTCATCGCGCCCTTCTTCGCGAAAGACTGGCGCGTGGCGGCGATCTCGTGGGCCGGCATGGGCGGTTCGGGCTGGCGTGAGGCCTATTCGGCCCAGTCGTTCGCCGCCGAGGTGTTCGCGGCGGTCGAGGCGGCGCAGCTGGAGGCCGGCGGGGTCAAGCCGATCCTGGTCGGCCACTCGTTCGGCGGTTTCCCCACCCTCTATTGCGGCGTCGAGCACGCCGACCGGCTGCGCGGGATCGTCATGGTCGACAGCAGCATCCAGCCGCCCGAGAAGCGCTGGAAGGGGCCGCCCAACCGTCCGGGTTTCGGCAACAAGGTCTATGCCACGCTCACCGAGGCCCTGGCGCGCTTTCGCCTGGCCCCGCCGCAGGCCTGCGAGAACCTCTACATCGCCGACTATATCGCCCGGCGGTCGCTGAAGGCGGTCGAGGGCGGCTGGACCTGGAAGTTCGACCCGGCCATCTGGCAGCGGTTCTCGATGCCGGACCTGGGCAAGCTGCTGCCGCGCATCGCCTGTCCGGCGGCGCTGATGTGGGGCGAGCGGTCCAACCTTATGCACGCCGAGACCTTGGACTATATGATCGGGGAAATGCCCAAGGACGTCCTGCTCGTGCCCATCCCCGACGCCGACCACCATGTGATGATCGACCAGCCCCTGGCGTTCGTGGCCGGCCTGCGCGGCCTGCTCGCCGCCTGGACATGACCGAGCCGTCGAGCCCGCCCGCCGGAATGATCATGGTCTACATGCCCGACCGGGGCGTGGGCGACCTGATGTGGCACCTGCCGACCCTGCGGGCCATCGCCGCCCGCGCCATCAACGGCAAGGTGCTGCTGGCCGCCCGTCCGTCCAGCCGGGCCCGCGAGCTGCTGGCGGCCGAGCCCTGCGTCGAGCATGTCGACTATCTGGACTATCGCGCCGGAACCTTCCGTCACCTGGTCGAGATCGCGGACTTCTACAAACTGTGCCGCCTGCGCCGGCCGCGCGCGGTGTGGATTCTGGAAAAGATCGACCGTCCCGCCATCGGCGCCGCCTTGGCCGGCGTGCGCGAGCGGCGCGGCTTTGGCCTGGGCCACGGCCAGGAAGCCTGGCTGACCCACGGCCCCTATCTGCCGCGCGCCCTGCGTCCGGGTCACCGCATCGAGAAGCTGGCCGCCTTCGAGGAGGCCCACGGCCTGAAGGTGGCCAGTCGCGAGCCGGCGCTGATTCCCGTTCCCGCCGCACTCGAGGCGGTCGAGCAGCGCTTTGGCCATTTGCCGCGGCCATGGATCGTCTACGGCGTCGGGGCCAGCGAGCCGCGCCGCTGCTGGCCGCTGGAGAACTTCCGCCAGCTCAGCGGGCAACTGAGCGACAAGGGGGGCACGCACTTCTGGCTCGGCGGATTCGGCGACCTGGCCGCCGTCGACGCGGCCCTGGCCCGCGATCCGGTGGGCGGGGTCAATGTCTGCGACCTGAAGCTGGACGTCGGGGCGGCCCTGCTGTCGCGCGCCGACGTTTTCATCGGCAACGACTCGGGGCCGCTGAATCTGGCCGCATCGGTGGGCGTTCCGGCCGTCGGGCTGTTCGGCGACAGTCCGCCCCTCGACTATTCTCGATTTTTGCGGCCGGTTGTCGGTCCGCGAAGCGGCATGACGGCCCTGACGGTCGAAAGTGTCGCGGGCATCGCCCGCTTGAGCCTTTAGGCGCGCCGTTGTAAGCGGCGGGACGATTTTCTCTTTCCTCTGAGGACGACGACATGGCCGGCGACTACCACCGCGGTGAGATGGACATTCACGAACAAGCCGCGACCTTCGTCGCCTTCGGCAAGATGGCCAAGTGGGGCTCGCTGGCGATCTCGGTTCTGCTGCTGACCATCACCCTCTGGTTCTGCACCACGGCCGGCTTCATCGGCGGCGTGATCCCCGGAATCGTGCTGGCGATCCTTGGTGTCGTGTTCCTTCGCGAAAAGCCCGCTTCCGCTCACTGACACCGGTAGACATCGGCATATTTTCTCCCCTGCGCGCTGTTAAAGCCTCGACAAGAGGCAAGACTATCCCTTAGACAGCGGCGCAGTCTGGTGAGCGAACAACGCTCTGGGGAGGGGTATGCCGATGGCCGTCATCGCCGTGACGAAAGAAACCCGCGGGGGCGAAACGCGGGTCGCCGCCACGCCTGAAACCGTCAAGAAACTGACCGCGGCTGGCTTCTCGGTGGTGGTCGAGGCGGGCGCGGGCGTCGCGGCGTCTTATCTCGACGCCGACTACGAAGCGGCTGGCGCCAAGCTGGCCAAGACCGCCAAGGACGCGGTCAAGGACGCGGACGTGCTGTTCAAGGTGCGCGCGCCCGAAGCCGCCGAGATCGCGGCCCTGAAGAGCGGCGCGATCGTCGCCGCCGCCCTCAATCCGCACCAGGACAAGGACACGCTCGCCGCCCTGGCCAAGGCCGGCGCCAGCGCCATCGCCATGGAGTTCATCCCGCGCATCACGCGGGCCCAGGTGATGGACATGCTGTCCAGCCAGGCCAACCTCGCCGGCTATCGCGCCGTGATCGAAGGGGCCGAGGCCT
The DNA here is from genome assembly GCF_058809215.1 of Caulobacter sp. GW821-FHT10F06. Lineage (NCBI taxonomy): Bacteria > Pseudomonadati > Pseudomonadota > Alphaproteobacteria > Caulobacterales > Caulobacteraceae > Caulobacter > Caulobacter sp. GW821-FHT10F06. The sequence goes on from NZ_JBXASK010000011.1 coordinate 44,631, forward strand.
ACGGCAAGGCCCTGCCGATGATGATGACCGCCGCCGGCACCGTCGCCGCGGCCAAGGTGTTCATCATGGGCGTCGGCGTCGCCGGCCTGCAGGCCATCGCGACCGCTCGTCGCCTCGGCGCGGTGGTCACCGCCACCGACGTGCGTCCGGCCACCAAGGAGCAGGTCGAGTCGCTGGGCGCCAAGTTCCTGGCCGTCGAGGACGAGGAGTTCAAGAACGCCCAGACCGCCGGCGGCTACGCCAAGGAGATGTCGAAGGAATACCAGGCCAAGCAGGCCGAGCTGGTCTCCTCACACATCGCCAAGCAGGACATCGTCATCACCACGGCCCTGATTCCCGGTCGCCCGGCCCCCAAGCTGGTCAGCGCCGAGCAGGTGGCCTCGATGCGCGCGGGCTCGGTGCTGGTCGACCTGGCCATCGAGCAGGGCGGCAACGTCGTCGGCGCCAAGCTGAACGAGACCGTGGTCACCGCCAACGGCGTCAAGATCCTGGGCGCGGCCAACCTGCCGGGCCGCATCGCCACCGACGCCTCGGCGCTCTACGCCCGCAACCTGTTCGCCCTGTCGGGCCTCTTCCTGAACAAGGAGGGCGCCTTCGCCCCCGACTTCGAGGACGAGATCCTGAAGGCCGCCCTGGTCACCCAGGGGGGCGAGATCGTCCATCCGTCTCTGAAGACCGCCTAAGCGCATAGAAAGGGAGGCTCCCATGGAAGCCGTCGACCCCACCGTGTTCCGTCTGGCGATCTTCGTGCTCGCCATCTTCGTGGGCTACTACGTCGTGTGGAGCGTGACGCCCGCCCTGCACACGCCGCTGATGGCCGTGACCAACGCCATCTCGTCCGTGATCATCGTCGGCGCCCTGCTGGCGGCCGCCGCCCACGGCGGTTCGGGCGAGGCCGCCACCGGCTCGGTCTGGATCTCCAAGGGCGCCGGAGCCCTGGCCGCGGCCTTCGCGGCCGTCAACATCTTCGGCGGCTTCCTGGTCACCAACCGGATGCTGGCCATGTACAAGAAGAAGGACAAGGCCAAGTGAGCGGCCCCGCCACCCTGACCCTGGCCGCGCTGATCGTGCTGATCCTCGCCGCCGGCGTGTCGATGGTGCTGCCTCGCAAGAAACCGACCGGAAACGGCGCGGCCTTCGCACCCGCCTTTGTCCTGATCGCTCTGGGTCTCAGCTCCAACGCCGTCGGCCTGCAGGCCGGGACGAGCGCCGCCGCTGACATCCTTCGCTGGCTCTCGCCCTTCGCCGTCGGCATGGGCGTGGCTCTGCTGCTCGCCAATCTGCGCGCCGACAAGGCGCCGCCGCCGTCCGGGGGGACCTCCGAATGAACGCCAATATCGCCGCCATCCTCTACATCGTCTCGGGGGTGCTGTTCATCCTGGCCCTGCGCGGCCTCTCCAGCCCTGTGACCAGCCAGGCGGGCAACCGCAACGGCATGATCGGCATGGCCATCGCCGTGGGCACCACCCTGGCCACCCTGTGGAGCCAGGGCGCTCTGGATACGGTGACCCTGGGCCTGATCGTCGCCGGCGTCGCCGTCGGCGGCGGGGTGGGCGCGATCATCGCCCGCAAGGTCGCCATGACCTCGATGCCGCAGCTGGTCGCCGCCTTCCACAGCCTGGTCGGCATGGCCGCCTGCCTCGTGGCCGTGGCCGCCATCTACACGCCGGCCGCCTATGGCATCGTCGGCGAAGACGGCGCGATCCACCTCAACAGCCTGATCGAGCTGTCGCTGGGCCTGGCCATCGGCGCCATCACCTTCACCGGTTCGGTCATCGCCTTCGCCAAGCTGAACGGCAACATGGGCGGCGCGCCGATCATGCTGCCGGCCCGCCACCTGCTGAACATCCTGATCGCCCTGGCCATCGTCGCCCTGGTGGTCGTGCTGGTCATCACCGGCGGCGAGGCCAAGTGGGCCTTCTGGGGCATCTTCGCGCTCAGCCTGCTGATCGGCGTCACCCTGATCATCCCGATCGGCGGCGCGGACATGCCTGTCGTGGTGTCGATGCTGAACAGCTATTCCGGCTGGGCGGCGGCGGCTCTGGGCTTCACGCTCGAGAACACCACCCTGATCATCACCGGGGCCCTGGTCGGCTCGTCGGGCGCGATCCTATCCTACATCATGTGCAAGGGCATGAACCGCTCGTTCGTGTCGGTGATCCTGGGCGGCTTCGGCGCCGACGCCGCGGCCGCCGGCCCCGGCGGCAAGGTCGAGAGCCGTCCCGTCAAGCAGGGCAGCGCCGACGACGCGGCCTTCATCATGAAGAACGCGTCCAAGGTCATCATCGTCCCCGGTTACGGCATGGCCGTTTCCCAGGCCCAGCACATCCTTCGCGAGATGTGCGACAAGCTGAAGGAAGAGGGCGTGGAGGTGAAGTACGCCATTCACCCCGTCGCCGGCCGCATGCCCGGCCACATGAACGTGCTGCTGGCCGAGGCCAACGTCCCCTATGACGAGGTGTTCGAGCTGGAGGACATCAACAGCGAGTTCTCGACGGCCGACGTTGCCTTCGTGATCGGGGCCAACGACGTCACCAACCCGGCCGCCAAGACCGACCCGACCAGCGCCATCTACGGCATGCCGATCCTGGACGTCGAAAAGGCCCGCACGGTTCTCTTCATCAAGCGCGGCATGGCCTCGGGCTATGCCGGCGTCGAGAACGAGCTGTTCTTCCGCGACAACACCATGATGCTGTTCGGCGACGCCAAGAAGATGGTCGAGGGCATCGTGAAGGGTCTCTGACCTTTCGCCTGTCACGATCTGGATAAAGCAAAGGCCTCAGGTTCCCCTGAGGCCTTTGTCGTTTTCGGGTCCGGGCTGTCTGGGGATCACCGGGCGGCGACCTCGACGGCCTTTTCGGCGCGGGCGGCCACTTGCAGGGCGTGGCGCTGGTGGCTCGACAGCTGGCGGCTGACTTCGCGTTCGACTTCCGAGACGCAGACGCCGAACGGCATGTCGCGGGGGTTCATGCGGCCCTTGGCGCGGCAGATGTTCTGGGCGGCCTGGTCGACGCGGGTCTTGAAGACGGCGGCCTGGGCGGGGTTGGAGAGGTTCAGGTCGCCGACCGAAACGCGGGCTTCGATCTCGGCGGCGTTGGCGGCTTGGGTCAAGCCCAGGACCGGAACGGCGGCCAGGCTCAGGCTGGCGACGGTGGTCAGGCTCATGATGAACTTGCGCATTTGAGTAATCCCTCGGTGTTGGTTTCTGTCCGGCGCGTCCCTGCGCCCCATGTCCAGAGGTTTACTTGCGAGTTCTGACGAAGTCCCGTTACGTCTCATTCATGACGTGTAATTTAAAGAATTACAGCCAGTTCATTGAATAAAAGTTCTGTAATGTTTGGGTCGATATTTGCTCGCCGTTCGGCCGGCGACTGAGCGACTTGCGGGTGCGGCAGGGTGTCGCGGGGCGGATGGCGCGCGGCGCCAAGAGCGCGCGGCTGTCGATCGTCTCCGCGCCAAGCGCTCGATGGCAGAGTCTTGATGTCGATCCAGGTCTCACCCGGATCACGAAATCATTCCGAAGATAAGTCGAGCTTTATCGGCCGATCATTTGGAATGATCAGCGCTGAAATAGAATGAAGCGTTTCGTGTATTCATCGATATGCCCGACCTTCGATGAGTAGGATGAGATCATTTGACGTGAAAATCATTGTAACGTCGCCTTGGAAAACCCTGTTCCGCAAGCGCTGCATTGACGAATGGTTAAGCTGCGCCCTGTTTTGGCCCCAGAGAGACTGCATCCACCCCGCCGATTCATCATCACGAAAGATCGATGTGGGACCAAGAGCGCCTTCGCGCGGTCCCCAGCCAGACCGATCGTCTGACAGGAAGCGGAAATTTGACGTCTCAGACCCTTGCCGCGCGGCCGCCCTATTCCCGTGTCGCCTTCCTCGCCCTGATCGGCGTGATCGCCACGGTGGGTGCGCTGAACGCGACCACGGCCCTGCGCGCCCTGGCCGGAGAACCCTCGGTCCAGGCCTCGGCGCCCGTCGTCGAGCCCGAACCCGCCGAGGTCGAGCCGCCGCCCCCGCCGCCGCCCGCCTTCGTCTTCGACACGCCCCTGCCGGGCCGGGTGGTCAATTCGCCCTTCGGCCTGCGCCAGCTGCCCTGGGAAGAGAACGGCCGCCTGCATGAGGGCGTCGACATCGCCGCCCCGGAAGGCTCGGCGATCCGCGCCGCCACCGACGGCGTCGTCGTCCGCTCGGGCGTCAGCGGCTCGTACGGCCGCTTCGTGGAGCTGGCCCACAAGGACGGCTTCCGCACGATGTACGCTCACTTGGGCGCCACGGCGCGGGGCGTGAAGACCGGCACGTACGCCAAGCGCGGGGCGACAATCGCCTATGTCGGCAGCAGCGGCCGCTCGACCGGCGCGCATCTGCATTTTGAAATCCGCCGCAAGGGCAAGCCGCTGAACCCGTCGTTCTTCCTGGGCCAGACCTTCGCGGAAGCCGGCGACCTGCCGCTGAAGGCCGCCGCCCGCGTGTCTCGCAAGGTGCGCGTGGCCACGGTGTCGAACTGGCCCGAGGGCGTGAAGACCACCAAGACCAGCGCCGGCCGCGTCCGCACGCGGATTATCGTCGCCGACAGCTAGAGATCGACGCTCGACGCGTCACGAACCGCCGGTAAGCTAAGGGCCATGCTGAAAGTCCTTGGTCGCGGTTTCGCCGGTGTCGTCGTCTTCTTCGTTTCCTATATCGCCGTGGGCGGGATCATGAGCGCCAAGGGCGCGCCGCGTCCTCGGGGCGAGATGGTCCAGATCGAACCGGGCCGCAGCCTCCGCCTGGTCTGCGAGGGGCCCAAGAGCGATCGTCCCGTCGTCTGGCTGGAGGCCGGCGCCTTCGGCTTCGCCGCCGACTGGGGCGCGACCCAGGAAGCCCTGACCGCCGCCGGCTGGCGCTCGTGCGCCTATGACCGCGCCGGCATGGGCTATTCGCCGGTCGGCCCCGCGCCGCGCGACGGCCTGGCCATCGTCTCGGACTTCGAGAAGCTGGTCGCCGCCTCGGGCGAGCCGGGCCCCTACATCCTGGTCGGCCACTCGATGGCCGGCCTGCGCCTGCGCCAATATGCGGGTCGCAACCCCGACAAGATCGCGGGCCTGGTCCTGGTCGACGCCGCCACGCCGGAGGCCGCCAGCAATCCGCGCCTGCAGGGCTTCATCAAGGCCTTCGCCTCGGCCTCGCGCTGGGCGGCGCGCGGCGCGTCGATCGGGCTCTACAAGCCGCTGGTCCACACCGGTCTCGGCGACAAGATCGGCCTGCCCAAGGCGGCCGGCGACGAGAAGCGCTGGGCCTTCGCCAATGGCCGCCACAACCGCGTCTCGGCCGACGAGGTGGCGCTGTGGCCCCAGGCCTCCGACCAGGCCGCCCTGCAACCCGCCTTCGACCCGAAGTGGCCCGTGGCCGTGGTCACCGCCGGACCGGTGGCGGGCCGCGAGTCGTGGAAGGCGATCCAGGCCGGTCCGGCCAAGGCCTCGCAACACGGCCTGGTCGACAATGTCGAGGCCGCCACCCACACGCGGCTGCTGGGCCACGGCTTCGCCGACCACATCGTCCGCGCCGTCGTCTTCGTGGCGGACGCGACCAAGGCTGATACAACTCAAAAGAGCGATTGATTCGGGAGCGCGCATGTCGACCGCCCTCAGCCTGGACGGCGTCAGCAAGCGCTATGGCGACTTCCACGCCGTGCGCGACGTCAGCTTCTCGGTTCCGGAGGGACGCATCTGCGGCTTCCTGGGCCCCAATGGAGCGGGCAAGACCTCGACCATCCGCATGGCCCTGGGCCTGATCGCGCCCACGGCGGGCAAGATCACCGTCCTGGGCAGCGACGACGCCCGCAAGGTGCGCGACCGCATCGGCTTCCTCCCCGAGGAGCGCGGCCTCTACAAGCGCATGACCCCGATCGACGCCATCGCCTTCTTCGCCGGGCTGAAGGGCGTGGCCGACGGCGAGGCCCGCAAGCGCGCCAAGATCATGCTGGAAGGGCAGGGCCTGGGTCCCTTCATGACCAAGCCGATCCAGGCGCTGTCCAAGGGCATGGCCCAGAAGGTTCAGCTGCTATCGGCCCTGGCGCACGAGCCGGAGCTGGTGGTGCTGGACGAGCCGTTCTCGGGCCTGGATCCCGTCAACCAGCAGGCGCTGGAGGCGATGATCCGCGACATCGCCGCCCGGGGGGCGACCGTCCTCTTCTCGACCCACGTGATGCAGCATGCCGAGCGGCTGTGCGACCGGGTGGTGCTGATGGCCCGGGGCCGCAAGGTGTTCGACGGCGACGTGGCCGAGGCCCGCTGCGCCGCGCCCCGCGCCTTGGTCCTGGAAGGCGACCTGACCGCCGAGGAGGTCGCGGCCCTGCCCGGGATCGGGTCGGTGGTCTCGGAAATCCTTCCGGACGGCTGCGCGCGCTATGTCGCCACACTGGAGCCGGGCGCCGACGGCCAGGCGGCGCTGAAGGCCGCCTTCGCCCGCGACCTGGCGCTCAAGCGGTTCGAGGCCCGAGAGCCCAGCCTGCACGACGCCTTCATCGTCCTGACCGGAGGCCAGGCATGAGCCGGCTGCTGCGCATCGCCCGCCGCGAATACCTGGCCTATGTCCGCACCGCCGGCTTCTGGCTATCGATCCTGGCCCTGCCGCTGGTGATGACCGTCTCGATCAGCGCGCCGATGCTGATGATGCGCTCGGCACAGCCCGAGCGGCTGGCGATCGTCGACCTGACCGGCCAGGGGATGGGGCAGGCCCTGGCCCAGCGCCTCGACGACGAGCAGGCCCGGGCCGTGGGCCGCGCCCTGCGCGCCGCCGCCGTGGCGGCCGGCGGACCCAAGGCCGGCGACAGGGTCAAGGCGGCGCACGACCGGGGCGGCGAGGCTGCGGGCCGCGCAGCCCTGGCCAGGATCAATCCGGCCGTCGCCGCGCGCTTCAAGTCGCCCAAGCCGCCGGCCGTGCTGCAGCCCCCGCCGGCCGAGGCCCTGAAGGATCCCCGCAACGCCGGCCAGGTGGTTCGCCAGGCGATCTCCGACCGTCAGCTCGACACCGGGCTGGTGCTTCTGGGGCCGCCGGACGCCATCGTGATGGACCTGTGGAGCCGCAACCTGGCCGCGCCGGTGCTGGAGAACCAGCTGCGCAACCACGTGCGCGACATCATGCGCCAGCGGGCCCTGGCCCGGGCCGGCGTCGACGCCGCCACCCTGGCGGCCGTCGAGGACCTCAAGCCCACGCTCAACAGCCTGTCGCCCAAGGCCGCCTCGGGCGCGAAGATCTCGCTGCGCGACCGCCTGCCCACCTATGTGGGCTTGGCCATGGGCTTCCTGCTCTGGTCGATGGTGATGACCGGGGCCGGCATCCTGCTCAACAGCGTCATCGAGGAGAAGTCGACCAAGATCCTCGAGGTCCTGCTGTCCTCGGCCTCGGTGCCCGAGATCATGGGCGGCAAGATCCTGGGCGTGGCGGGGCTCACGGGCACCGTCATCGGCGTCTGGGCCGTGGCGGGGACGGTGGCCATGCTGGCCTTCGCCCCGGGCCTGGCGGGCGACCTGGGGGCCGTGCTGGTGGGCAAGGGCCTGCTGCTCTACTTCGCCGCCTATCTGATCGGCGGCTACCTGATGTACGCCTCGCTGTTCGCCGGCATCGGGGCCTTCTGCGAGAGCCAGCGCGACGCCCAGACCCTGCTGGGGCCGATCATGCTGGTGATGAGCATCCCGGTGATCTTCATGAGCCAGGCGATCCGCACGCCCGATTCCCCGATCCTGAACGCTCTGTCCTGGATCCCGCCCTTCACGCCGTTCCTGATGCCCGCCCGCATCGCCAGCGATCCGCCCTTGGCCCAGGTGATCGGCACCACAGTGCTGATGCTAGCGACCACGGCCCTGATCGTCTGGGGCTCGGGCCGGGCCTTCCGCGCCGGGGCGCTGGCCACGGGCAAGGTGGATCTGAAGGGGCTGGTGGGGCGGATGGTTCGGCGTGACGCCGGCTGAGGCTTGCCCCCTCCGCGCCTTTGGCGCTCCTCCCCCATAGGGGGAAGATAGAGGTCGGCGCTGCTCATCTTCCCCCTATGGGGAAGGACGACCGCGAAGCGGTCAGGAGGGGGTGAGTCCCCCAAACCCAACCCCAGAAACGACGAAAGCCGCGCGGATCGCCGCGCGGCTTTCGAAATCTTCACGTCAGTGAGGCTGTGAAGCCTACCGCGCGCCGACCGGCTTCTTCGGCATCGGCAGCAGACCTTCGCGCTGAGCGCGCTTGCGGGCCAGCTTACGAGCGCGACGAACGGCTTCGGCCTTTTGACGGGCGCGCTTTTCCGACGGCTTCTCATAGTGCACGTGCCGCTTCATTTCGCGGAACGAGCCTTCGCGTTGCATCTTCTTCTTCAGGGCCTTGAGGGCCTGATCGACGTTGTTGTCGCGGACGAAAATCTGGACCAGGGGTCTCTCTCCATTCGACGGCCCGACCAATGTCCCGAGTCCCTCTCAGGGGCCGGGCGGGCGAACAAAACCTGATAAACCTGGAAGGGGGGCTTCCAGGAAACGAGGGGCGGCTGATAGCAGAGTGAATGGGCTCTGTCCATGCGCGACGCGGCCTAAACCACGGTGTAGACTCGGATTCATGAGCAATTTCGCCCAGGACGAAAACAAGACGGGAAGCCGCTGGGCCGAGGAGGCCGAGCAACGCGTGCTGGACGAGGCCGTTCGCCTGGCGCCGGCCGCCGGCTGGAACGCCCGCCTGACCGAGCGCGCCGCCCAGGCCGCGGGCCTTTCGCCCGGCGAAACCCAGCTGCTGCTGCCCGAAGGGGCGCGGGACCTGGCGGCCCTGCTGTCGCGGCGCCATGACGCGGTCGCGCTTGAGAATCTGGCCATCCACGACCCCAATGCGATGAAGATTCGCCAGAAGATCCGGGCCGGCGTCGTCGCGCGGCTGGACGCCGTCGCCGCCGATTCCGAGGTGATGCGGGCCCTGGCCGCCTTCCTGGCCTTCCCGACCAACCTGGCCCTGGCCCTGCGCCTGACGTGGGAAAGCGCCGACAAGCTGTGGCGCTGGGCCGGCGATACGGCCACCGACGAGAACCACTATTCCAAGCGCGCCATCCTGTCGGGCATCCTGGTCTCGACCCTGGCCGTCGACATGGCCTCGGGCCGCGACTCGGCCTTGGCCCACCTGGACGCCCGCATCGACAACGTCATGGCCTTCGAGAAATGGAAGGCTGGCCTCAAGCCCATGGACCTGGCCAGCGAGCTGGTCACCGCCCTGGCCAAGATGCGCTACGGCCGCGGCTAGCCTCCCAAGGCTCAGCTGCCTTGCTGGCGCCTCTTTGACGTCGGATAGCCGACATCGACGTCAAAGAGGCCGCATGCTCGAACAGGACAACAGCTTGGAAGTGCGCAAGCTCGGCGATCGCTGGGCCGTCGTCTCGGGCGACGATGTGCTCTTCTATTCCGACAGCTCGGCCGCCGCCCACGCGATGTGCGCCTCGGCCCAGTCCATCCTGAACGTGGGCGAGCGTATCCGCCGCCGCGAGGACGAGGCCCGGAGCTTCTCGGGCTTCGACGAGACCTAACCCGCCAGCGACCGCTCGACCGCCGCCAGGGCGTGGAGGGTGGTGGTGTCGAACACCGGCACAGGGCTGTCGTCTTGGCCCACCAGCAGCATGATCTCGGTGCAGCCCAGGATGATCCCCTCGGCCCCGCGCGCCACCAGGCGCTCGATCACCCCGCGATAGACCTCGCGCGAGGCGTCCAGCACCTGCCCGGCCACCAGCTCGCGATAGATGATGTCGTGCACGGCCTTGCGGTCGTCGGCGTCGGGGGTGAGCACCTCTAGGCCGAAGCGCTTTTCCAGGCGACCGCGATAGAAGTCGTGCTCCATCGTGAAGGCGGTGCCCAGCAGGCCGATCCTGCGGATTCCGGCGGCCTGGATCGCCTCGCCGGTCGGATCGGCGATATGCAGCAGCGGGATATGCACGGCCGCCTCAAGCGAGTCGGCCTCGCGATGCATGGTGTTGGTGCACAGCACCAGGAACTCCGCTCCGCCGGCCTCCAGGGCCCGGGCGGCGTCGGCCAGGCGGCGGGCCAGCTCCGGCCAGCGCCCGGCGTGTTGCAGGGCCTCGATCTCGGCGAAGTCGAACGACCACATCAGGCACTGGGCCGAGGCGACGCGGCCCACGCGCTCGCGCACCGCCTCGTTGATCAGCCGATAGTATTGGGCCGAGCTTTCCCAGCTCATGCCGCCGATCAGGCCGATGATCGCGGGCACGGTCAGTCCTTCAACGGCCGGAGCCGGTTCACGTGGCCCATCTTGCGCCCCGGCCGGGCCTCGCCCTTGCCGTAGAGGTGGACGCGGGTCTCGGGCTCGCCGGCCAGCTTCTTCCAGGCCTCGACATCGGCGCCTAGCAGGTTGGTCATTTCCACGTGGGCGTGGGGCTGGGTAGGGCCCAGAGGCCAGCCGGCCACAGCGCGGATGTGCTGCTCGAACTGGTCGACCTCGCAGCCGTCCTGAGTCCAGTGGCCGGTGTTGTGGACGCGCGGGGCGAACTCGTTGACCAGCAGCTTGCCGCCGGCCAGCTCGAACAGCTCCACGCCGATGACGCCGACATAGTCGAGGGCGGTGAGGATCTTGATGGCGATGGTCTCGGCCTGGTCGCGCGTCGCGGTCGTCACCTTGGCCGGGGCCGAGGTGCGCTTGAGCACGCCGCCTTCGTGGTGGTTTTCCGACAGGGGGTAGCAGGCGATCTCGCCGTCGCGGCTGCGCGCGGCGATCACCGAAAGCTCGCGTCCGAAGTCGGCGGGGGCTTCCAGGATGGCGGCCAGCTGGCCGATCTTGGCGAAGGAGGCTTCGGCGTCGCCGGCGCGCTGGATCCAGGCCTGGCCCTTGCCGTCATAGCCTTCGCGGCGGGTCTTCAGCAGCGACGGGGCGCCGATCTTGGCCACGGCGGCGGCAAGCGTCTCGGCGTCGTTGACGGCGGCGAAGGCCACGGTGGGCACGCCGATCTCGGCCAGGAAGCTCTTTTCCACCACCCGGTCCTGGGCGGCGGCCAGGGCCTTGGCGCCCGGAGCCACCACGCAACCCAGCGCGGCCAGCTCGGCGACGGTGTCGGCGGGAACGTTCTCGAACTCGTAGGTGACGACGTCGCAGGCCTCGGCCAGGCGCTTGAGCGCCCAGCGGTCGTCATAGGCGGCGACGATCTGGCGGGCGGCGACGCGGCCGGCGGGGCTGTTTTCCTCGGGATCGAGGATCACCACGTCGAAGCCCAGGCGCGCGGCGGCCAGGGCCAGCATGCGGCCCAGCTGTCCGCCGCCCAGGATGCCGATCGTCGAGCCGGGAACGAGAGGGAAGGCGGCGTCGGTCATGCGGATCAGTCCTCGACGCTTTCGGCGACGCTGTCGGTCTGGGCCTGGCGGAAGGCGGCCAGGCGGGCGGCGAGGGCGGGATCGGACAGGGCCAGGATCTGGGCGGCCAGCAGGCCGGCGTTCTTGGCGCCCGCCTCGCCGATGGCCAGGGTGGCCACGGGGATGCCGCCCGGCATCTGGACGATCGACAGCAGGCTGTCCAGACCGCTGAGCGCCTTGGACTGCACCGGCACGCCCAGGACGGGGAGGTTGGTCATCGAGGCGGCCATGCCCGGCAGGTGGGCCGCGCCGCCGGCCCCGGCGATCACCACCTTGAAGCCCGCGGCCTCCGCGCCCTTGGCGAAGTCGAACAGGCGCTCGGGCGTGCGGTGGGCCGAGATCACCTTGGCCTCGTAGGCGACGTCCAGGCTGGCGAGCGCGTCGGCGGCGCCCTTCATGGTCGGCCAGTCCGAGCGGCTGCCCATGATGATGGCGACTTGAGGCGAGGTGGCGGGCATGGCGTCGAGGTCCCCTTGGTCGGCGGCGGGCCTGAAAGCCGCCCCGTATGCGCGTCAATCGCGCGAGCGCAAGTCCAAAACGCCATGTCCGCCTTGGAAACGGGCGCCGCGACACCCCACCTGACAGGTGTGGCCACAAGCCCCTGCGACTAAAACGCGCCTGGATTGCGCCGAACGACGTTCCCGTTAAGACTTAACCATAGCTGCGTAACCGAACGATTCCCTGAGCTCATGAAGATTTCCGGCGCCCGGACCGAACCCTTCGCCGCCATCCGCAAGCGGGCGCTCGCCCGTGCGGGGGCGCAGGTCTCTTCGCGCGAGATCGCCGCGCCCGACGCCGCGTCGTTCCTGGGCCTGACCGAGGCCGACCTGACGCCCCAGGTGCAGGAAGCCCTCTCTACCCTGATGACCGAGATCGACGATCTGCGGAATGAGGTCTCGATCCTGAAGCTGCGCCTCAACGAGGCCCAGAACCAGGCCGACCAGGACGTGCTGACCCCGGTGCTGAACCGCCGCGCCTTCCTGCGCGAGATGAAGCGCGTCGCCGCCTTCGCCCAGCGCTACGGCTCACCGGCCAGCGTGGTGTTCTTCGATCTGGACGGCTTCAAGACCGTCAATGACCGCTTCGGCCACGCGGCCGGCGACGCGGCCCTGCAGGCCGTCGCCCGCCGCCTGCTGGCCAATGTCCGCGAGAGCGACGTGGTCGGGCGCATGGGCGGCGACGAGTTCGCCGTGCTGCTGGCCCAGGCCGACAAGGAAACCGCCCTCAGCAAGGCCGCCAGCCTGGCCGCCGCGATCACCGACACCCCGGTCGAGTTCGGCGAGTGGTCCGCGCCGCTGCACATCTCGTGGGGCGTGCGCGAGATCCAGCCGGGGTCCGACCCGGAAGCCGCCCTGGCCGAGGCCGACGCGGCGATGTTCGTGCGCAAGCGCCGCCAGGCCTGATTTCTTCCTAGGTGTAGTCGCACGGGGAATCACCCCTAGGTCTTGCGACGTTTCGCGCAGGGACTCCCGCCGATGTGCGCGGTACCAAGATTAACGGCCCGTTAAACATACGAGGGCCGGTTCTGGTGCGGGACGGCACGACATGCAGCGTATTCTGATCGCCGAGGATGATCCTCTGCTGGCGACCATCTACGAGATCACGCTCAGCGAGGCGGGGTTCGAGGTCATGGTCTGCCGTGACGGCGTTGAGGCTCTCGACAGCCTGGACGCGTTCGCCCCCGACCTGGTCATCACCGACTACTACATGCCGCGCATGACCGGCGGCGAGCTGATCCGCGCCATCCGCCAGCGTCGCGGCGGCCAGACGGCCACCTTGCTGGCCTCCGCCATCGACCCCGAGCGCCTCGACGCCGACCAGCGCGCCGACGGCCGCCTGGAAAAGCCGATCACCCCGGCGCGTCTGCTCAACGGCGTGAGGTCGCTGACCGACTGCCCTTTGGCGGCGTGAAAGGCTGAGCCCTAGATCCTCCCCACAGAGGGGGAGCATCTTCAAGCGATGATGTCCGGCATCAGGCGGTCTTCCAGCCGGCCGATCTGGTCCTTCAGGGCCAGCTTCTTCTTCTTCAGGCGCGCCACCTGCAGCATGTCGGGCTGGAAGCGCTCTTCGAGCGCGCGGATCGCGTCGTCGAGATCCTTGTGTTCCTCGCGCAGGACCGCGAGCTGGCGCTCGATGGCGACATCCGACTCGTCCGACGGATCGTCGTCATTGATGGACGTGCCATCGCTCATGGATGTTCCTCGACCGGCCCTTAAGGGGAGATAGATAGCAAAGGCTGACGGGCCGTAAAGGGATTCAACCCAGCGCCGCCGCCAGCCTTTCGAGGGCTCTGGTCCGGGGCGGATCGCCCGACGCCGCGGCGGCCGCCTTCAACCCCTCCAGAACGTCCGCCGGCGGGCCCGCGGGGCCGCAAAGCGCCTCCAGACTCTCCATCAGGACGCGCTCGCCGTGCAGCTCCACGCCCTTGATCGCCTCGCGCAGACCCTCGCGCCCGTCGTCGGCGACATCGGGCCGGGCGGGTTTCAGCGCGCGGCGCACGCCCCGCAGCGGCGCGCCGACCTCGCGGTCCCAGGTCTTCATCAGGCCGGCGGCCTGCTTGAGGTCGGCCGAGCGGCCCTCGCCGGCCGCCCAGGCGGCCCACAGCAGGTAGGGCACGTTCTGGCCGTGGGCGTCCTGCAAGTGCAGGCAGGCGTCCGCGACAAGCTGTCGCGCATAGACTTCGAGCGCCCAGTCCCAGAGCCGCATGGCGTTAACCTTCACTCTTTTCCGGCGATCGGCGCGATGTCCTCGCCCCACCGTTTGACAGGCGTCCAGGTGAAGTCGAACAGGTCCAGCACCCGGCCCACCGACTGGTCGACCATCTCGCCGATCGTTCGCGGCTTGGCGTAGAACGCGGGAAGCGGCGGGGCGATCACCGCGCCCATTTCCGACAGCTTGGTCAGGGTGCGCAGGTGGCCCAGGTGCAGCGGCGTCTCGCGCACCATCAGGGCCAGGGTCTTGCGCTCCTTGAGCACCACGTCGGCGGCCCGCGTCAGCAGCGAAGACGTTACGCCGCTGGCGATTTCGCTCATCGTCCGCACCGAGCAGGGGGCGATGATCATGCCCAGGGTGCGGAACGAGCCCGAGGCGATCGCGGCGCCCACATCGGCGGCGCGGTGCACGACATCGGCCTTGGCGTTGAGGTCGGCGACCGAAAGATCGGTCTCCTGCGACAGGGTCAGGGCCGCCGATTTCGACAGGACGAGGTGGCTCTCGATCCCCAGTTCGCGGCAGGCGTCCAGGGTCCGGACGCCGTAGATAACGCCCGAAGCGCCGGAGATTCCGACGATCAGTCGGGGGCGCCCTTGGGGCCGATCATCGGTCGTGGTCAGGTCCGACATGGTGAATTTTCGTCCGTCACGGGAGGAAGCGGAGCCAAGTCAAGCGGCGCCGCGTGCAACGATATGTGATCTGACAGCCGGACGCACCGGGTGTTCACTATCCTTCTCAACAGCAAGGAGCCGACAGCCATGGCGATCGAATCCCGTATCCGCGAGCTTGGGTCCCGTCACGAGACGCTTGATCGCTCGATCCAGGAAGAGACCAAGCGTCCCGCCAGCGATGGAACCCGACTTAGGGAGCTAAAGCGGCAGAAGCTCAGGCTGAAGGAGGAGATAGAGGGACTTCGAGCACAGCTGCATTGACGCCCTTCTAAAGTAGAAAAGGCCCATTCCGTGATCGCGGAATGGGCCTTTTTCGTTCGGGGCGAGCCCGGAGGCGAGGACTAGTCCTCGTCTTCCTCGTCGTCGGCCACGTAGGTCGACTTGCCGAAGACGTCCTCGGCCTTCGGCTCGGCGCGCGAGGCGCGGTAGTCGATTTCTTCCTCTTCCTCGACAGCCTCGACGGCGCCGGTCTCGGAGGCGGGGCGCAGGGTGGGGTCTTCCGGCAGGATGCCCTTCTTCAGGTCGTCCTTGGCCTTCTTCTCGGCCGCTTTCTTGACCAGGGCGTCCAGCTCCAGCTGGCCCACTAGGCCCAGGGTCACGGGATCGACCGGCTTGATGTTGGCCGCGTTCCAGTGCGTGCGGGCGCGAACCTGCTCGATGGTCGACTTGGTGGTGCCCAAGAGCTTGGAGATCTGGGCGTCGGTCACTTCGGGGTGGTGACGCAGGAACCAGGCGATGGCGTCCGGACGGTCCTGGCGACGCGACACCGGGGTGTAGCGCGGGGCCTTCTTCTGCGGCTTCAGCAGCTCGGCGTGGCGGCTGACCTGGGCCTTCATGCGATAGGCGTCGTTGGCCTGGGCCTTGTCCAGCTCTTCGCGGGTCAGCTGGCCATTGCCGATCGGGTCGGCGCCGCGGATGTCGCGCGCCACTTCGCCGTCGGCGATGCCGCGCACTTCCAGCGGGTGCAGATTGCAGAAGTCGGCGATCTGCTCGAAGCTCAACGACGTGTTGTCCACGAGCCAGACGGCCGTCGCCTTGGGCATCAGGATGTCGGACATGCGGTCCTCCAGAAATGACGGCGCCCGGCCTTTCGGCCGGGCGGGATGTTGGTGAACGCTATAATCCGGTTCACGGAAAAAGGGAACGGGCGACGTTCCCGAGGGCCATGCATATCGACATTCAGCCGGAGGGACCGAAAACCCCGTCCTTCGACAAGCTCAGGATGAGGTTTTCTACCGAGGCGATTACCGAGGCGGCTTTGAATTCGTCCTCACCCTGAGCCTGTCGAAGGGCGAGGACGGTCCCCGGGCTTGAATGTCGATCGGGTCTAGAACTGCAGGTTTGCGCCGATGAACACCGTGCGGCCGCTGGTGGTGTAGTTCCACAGGCGGGTGGCGCCGGTCTGGCCAAAGCCGTTGTTGTAGCTGTTGACCTGCTCTTCGCGCTCGTCGCTGAGGTTGATGGCGTCCAGCGACAGGCGGATGCGCGGGCTCAGCTGATAGAAGGCCGCCGCGTCGACATAGGTGGTGGCGTTGAAGCCGCCGCTGTCGATCGTGTAGTCCGAGCGGTAGTTCGACGACACCCGCGCGCCCCACTTGGCCGTCTCGTAATAGAGGGTGACGTTGTAGTTGCGGTCCGACAGGCCGTAGATCGCGCCCTTCTGGTTCTTGCCGTTGACGAGGTTGGTCGTCTCGGAGTCGATGAAGGTGGCGTTGGCCACGACGCCCAGGTTCTTCAGCGGGCCGGGCAGGAAGAAGAAGTCGCTCTGGGCGCTCAGCTCCAGGCCGGTCAGCTTGGCGTCGTTGAGATTGACCTGGCGGGTGTAGGTCGAGACGTTGGTCGAGCCGGTGACGCCCGCATAGAGGCCCTCGGCCAGGCCCGTGCTGGCGTAGCTGACATTGGTTGTGGTCTGGCTGACGACCAGGCCGTCGATGTCCTTGTGGAACACGCCCGCCGTCAGCATGCCCACGCTGCCGAAGTACCACTCGGCCGACAGGTCGTATTCGTTGGAGGTGTAGGGATCCAGGTTCGGGTTGCCGGTCGACACCGAGATGTTGGTCCCGTCGACACTGATCGTGCCGTTCATGGCGTAGGCGCCCAGCGACGGGCGGTTGATGTTCTGGGCCGCCGCGACGCGAACCTGGAACTGGTCGGACACTTCCAGCACGGCGTTGAAGGCCGGCAGGACGCCCGAATACTTCTTTTTGGCCGTGGTCGGGGTGTTGACGCCCTTGACCGCCATCACGCCCGACGAGGTCAGCTCGGTCTCGTAGGCCCGCAGGCCGGCGTTGCCGCGCAGGGGCTTGCCGAACAGCTGGGCCTTCCAGTCCAGCTGCAGATAGCCGGCGGTGGTGTCTTCCTCGACCTCATAGATCGACTTGGGCGCGCCCAGGGTGCGGGTGACGCCGTAGGCGGCCAGGGCCTTGTCCCAGTCGACATTCACCCACGACTGGTCGTGGTGCTGGTTGAAGATCGTGTAGTAGCTGGTGACGCGGTCATCCAGCGTGCCCTTTTCCCAGGCCGTCTTGTTCACGTCGTCGTTGGTCTGGGTGTAGCCCGCGTTCGTGAAGGCGCGATACGAGGCGCCGCCCTTCAGGGTGACGTCGTCGTTGAAGGCGTAGGCCCCGTTGAGCTCGGCGTTCTTCAGCTCGGTGCTCTGATAGGTGGCCGAGAAGTCGATCTCGTGGGCGCGGTAATTGTTCGGGTCGGTGGTGTTCCACTTGTAGGTGTTCTTGCCGGTGTCGCCGCGATAGTCGGTGATCAGGCCGCCGAACGCCTCGGTGTAGAACTTGTCCGAGATCGGGATGTCGTAGTCCGAGCTCTCCTGGCCGATGTGGCCGTCCACGGTCAGCTTGTCGGTGATCTTCCATTCGCCGGTCAGCACCAACTGGTCGAAGGTGTTCTTGGTCTGCTGGCGACGGGTCTCGGTGGCGAAGACGGTGTTGTCGACGTCGGCGTAGATCACCGTGTTGTACTGGTCGTACTGGATCGAGTTCAGCACCGGCGGGGCGCTGACCAGCGTGCCCGAGTGCGGCGTGGCCGCGCCCAGGATGGTCGAGTTCAGCGTGGCGCGGGTGGCCAGGCTGTTTTCGCTGCGGTGGTTGGTGAACTTGCCGTGCAGGGCGTCCAGGGTCAGGGTGACGTTCTCGACCGGGCGCCATTGCAGCGCCGTGGTCAGGCCCAGGCGCTCCTGGTCCGAACCCCACACCGTCAGGCGGTTGCCGCGCTGGAAGATCAGCTCGCCGTTCATCGCCTTGGCCTGGTCGGCGGCGCTGAGGTTGACGACATTGGCGGCCAGGGCCTTGGTCGTCGGGGCGGCGTAGGTGTTGTAGCCCTGCTCCTCGGTCTTGCGCTTGGAATAGGCGACCGAGACCAGGACGCCGAACGTGTCGTCCCAGGTCTTGCTGAACATCGCCGCGCCGCGCGGCTGGGTGTCCTTGGTGGCGCTGTTGGTGCCGGCCTGCAGCGACAGGGCGGCCTTGGTTCCCGAATAGTCGAACGGCTTGGCGGTGTAGAGGCCGACGGTGCCGGCCATGCCGCCTTCGTCCTGCTCGGCCGAGAACGACTTGCGCACGTCGATCTTCGAGAACAGCTCCGAGGCGAAGATGTTGAAGTCGAACGCGCGGTCGCGGGACGTCTGGCCCCGGCTGTCCATCGGCGAGTCGACGTTGCCCAGCACTTCCATGCCGTTCAGCTGCACGCGGGTGAAGTCGGGGCCCAGGCCGCGCAGGCTGACGCGACGACCTTCGCCGCCTTCGCGGTTGATGGCCACGCCGGGCAGGCGCTGGAGCGATTCCGCCAGGTTCAGGTCGGGGAACTTGGCCATGTCCTCGGCGACGATCACGTCGGCGACGATGGCGCTGTCGCGCTTCATCTGGCGGGCGACGCCCAGCGACTTGCGGAAACCGGTTACCACGACGGCGTCGACGGAGTCCGCGCTGGCGTCAGCGGACGTTTCGGCGGCCGGCGCGACCTCGGCGGCCTGGGCCGCGCCGAACAAGGCCAAGGCGATGACGGTCGACGCGGCGCTCATGGCCAGCGCCTTCTTGGTGGATGACATGGAAACCCCCTGCACTTGCGCCGGAAGGAGGAGGCCCTGTCGGGCGTCCGGCGCGTGGCCGGGCGTTAGGGGCGTTCAGTGACCCTGAGCTCTCGGTTCGATAAAGAGTTTGTGACGACGCAATCTTCGCGCGAAACTTGGTGTATGCGCACCGACTTGCCTTCGGGTGTCCGGTCCCGCCAAGCCGATGCCCGTCCTCGCCCTCTCGGCGACGATCAGGCCGTCAGCACCACCTTGCCCACGTGCTCGCCGGCCTCCAGGTGCGCGTGGGCCTTGGCGGCCTCTTCCAGCGGGAAGGTCGCGTCGATGATCGGCTTGAGCTGGCCCGCCGCGATCCACGGCCAGACCACGCGCTCGATCTCGGCGGCCAGGCGGGCCTTCTCGTCGGCCGGGCGCGGGCGCAGGGTCGAGCCGGTGATCACCGCCCGCTTCTGCATGATCTTCATGACCGGGACTTCCAGCACCGCCCCGCCCAGGCTGGCGATGTAGACGATGCGGCCGCCGATGTTCAGGGCCTCGAGGTTCTTGTCGAAATAGCTGGCCCCGACCATGTCGAGCACCACGTCGACCCCGCCGGCCGCCTTGGCGATCTCGGCGAAGTCCTCGGTCTTGGCGTCGACGGCGATGTCGGCGCCCAGCTCCAGGGCCTTGGCCTTCTTGTCGGCCCCGCGGCCGGTGGCGATGACCTTGGCGCCGGCGGCCTTGGCCATGGCGATCGCCGTTGTCCCGATCCCGGACGTCGCGCCGTGGATCAGCAGGGTTTCTCCCGCCTTCAGCGCGCCATGCTCGAACACATTCGCGTAGACGGTGAAAACTGTCTCGGGGAGAGCCGCCGCATGGACCATGTCGAAGCCGGCGGGGAGGGGCAGGGCGTGGCGGGCGTCGACCACGGCGTATTGCGCATAGCCCCCGCCGCCCAGCAGGGCGCAGACCTTGTCGCCCGCCTTCCAGCGTCCGGAGCCGACCACGACCTCGCCGGCGACCTCCAGGCCCAGGGTGGCCGGCGCGCCGGGAGGCGGCGGGTAATAGCCCAGGCGCTGCAAGAGGTCGGGGCGGTTCACGCCGGCGGCGGCGACCTTGATCAGGATTTGGCCGGGGGGCGGAACCGGACGATCGGCCTGGGTGGGAAACAGCGCCTCGGCCGGCCCCTTGCCGCCCTCGACGGCGATCACGGTCATGGCGTCCGACATGGTCTGATGTCCCTCAAGCTTGCCTTGGACCCTAGGTAGGCGTCAGATGGGCGATCGAAAAGGACGTTCTCAAGCCTTTCAGGGAGCCAGTCGATGTTCGAGGAACCCGTCGAGCCGCGCGCTTTCAATCGTGGCGCACTGAGCGAGACCACGCACGAAGACCTCGAAACCTATGGCGTGGCCGAGCTGGAAGAGCGGATCGAGGCCCTGCAGGCCGAGATCGTCCGCACCAAGGCCCAGCTGGACAAGAAGCGGGCCGGGCGCGACGCGGCCAATGCGCTGTTTGGTCGCCTCGACTAAGAACTCATTTACCGTAATCACTGTTTAAGGCGGTAAGCCGCCTTTGTTCGGATCGTGTCGAAAGTTCGAAGGGGGTGGGTCGCGAAACGGGACGGCTTCGTTTGGCACGAGGGTTGCAGCCCTGTCGCCAGGCGAGATGTTCTCGCGGCCTTTCGAAGGGGCATTGAGTACCTATGACCGATCTGAACGCATCCGCGGCGGCGCCTTGGCGCGCGGGGGTCATCCAGGACTTCGCGAAGTCGGAGCTCTTCGACCGCACGTTCGATGAGGGCATGATGCTGGTCGAGGAGACCGCCGCCTATCTCGACGGGGCCGGTCGCCATGACAGCAAGATCCTTTCCCGCAACGCGGCCCTCGCCTACGCCACCGAAAGCATGCGCCTGACCACCCGCCTGATGCAGGTGGCGTCCTGGCTGCTGGTCCAGCGCGCCGTGCGCGAAGGCGAGATGGCCGCCGAGGCCGCCTGCGCGGAAAGCTACCGCCTGGCCGAGGAAGCCGCCGGCGTCGGCTCGCCCGTCGAGGAACTGCCCTTCGGCCTGGTCAACCTGCTGCAGCGCTCGGAACGCCTCTACGAGCGCGTCCGTCACCTGGACCGCCGCATGTACGTCGAGGTCGCGGCCGAGGAAGCGCCCCGTCCCGTCCAGGCCCACTTCGACCGCCTCGCGGCGGCGTTCGGGATCTAGGCTAGCTTCGATCGATCAATAAAAAGCCCGCATGGCGATCGCCATGCGGGCTTTTTGACGCCTGAGGCGTCAGACACAGAAAAAGCCGGCCCGCGAACCGCGGAGCCGGCTTTTCGTCGCCCTTACGGCGAGAACGCTTACTTCTTGGCGGTGAAGCCAGCGAACTTGGCGTTGAAGCGCGAGACGCGACCGCCGCGGTCCAGCAGCTGAGCGTTGCCGCCGGTCCAGGCCGGGTGCACGCGCGGGTCGATGTCGAGCGCCAGCGTCGCGCCTTCTTTCCCGTAGGTCGAACGGGTCTGATAGCTCGTGCCGTCCGTCAGCGTAACGGTGATGAAGTGATAGTCGGGGTGAATGTCTTGTTTCATCGGGCGATCCAACCGACTTGAGGGCGGCGTTAGAATTGTGGGTGAGCGCCGCGACGTGCGGGTGGCGCTCGAAGACGCGCGGCTATAAAGAACCCGCGCGATTTTGGCAAGGGACAGTTGATGACCGACGTGAACGGCGGGGAAGTTTCGGTCGAGGGACGCCCCGGCGCCGGCGCTGAATTGGTTCAGGGAATGGCCGAGGCGGCCAACCGCAGACCGCGCCGCAAGGACATCCGTCCGCTGGCCCATCTGCTGCCTTTCGTGCGCGCCCACGTGGCCGACGCGTTGCTGGCCGGCTTCTTCCTGCTGTTTTCCACCGGGGCAACCCTGGGCCTGACGGCGGCCTTCAAGCAGGTGATCGACAAGGGCTTCGCGGCCGGCGAGTCGGGCGCGATCAACGGCGCCTTCCTGGCCCTGGGCGCGGTGGCGCTGGTGCTGGCCGTCGCCACGGCCATGCGATTCTTCTTCGTCACGCGGCTGGGCGAGCGGGTCGTCGCCGACCTGCGTCGAGCGCTCTATGGCCACACCCTGACCCTGGACCCTGCCTATTTCCTCAAGACCCGCACCGGCGAGGTGCTGTCGCGCCTGACCACCGACGTCACCATCGTCGAGCAGTTGGTCGGCTCGTCGGCGTCGATCGCCCTGCGCAACACGCTCAGTCTGCTGGGCGGCCTGGGCTATATGGCCGTGGTCAGCCCCAAGCTGGCCGGCTTCATCGTGCTGATGGTGCCGGTGGTGCTGGCGCCGATGTTCCTGCTGGGCCGCAACGTACGCAAGCTGTCGGTGA
Organism: Caulobacter sp. GW821-FHT10F06; assembly: GCF_058809215.1. Classification (NCBI taxonomy): domain Bacteria; kingdom Pseudomonadati; phylum Pseudomonadota; class Alphaproteobacteria; order Caulobacterales; family Caulobacteraceae; genus Caulobacter; species Caulobacter sp. GW821-FHT10F06. The sequence goes on from NZ_JBXASK010000011.1 coordinate 66,764, forward strand.
CCGCCCAGGACCGCTTCGCCGACGCCGTGGGCTATGCCGGCGAGAGCCTGGACGCGCTCGACACCGTCCAGGCCTTCGGGCGTGAGCAGGCCTCGATGGGCCGGTTCGGAGCGGCGGTGGAGACCGCCTACCAGGCCTCGGTGCGCCGCATCAGCGCCCGGGCCCGGATGACCGGCGTGGTCATCGTCCTGGCCTTCGGCGGCATCACCCTGCTGCTGTGGACCGGCGCGCACCTGGTGCTGTCGGGCGAGATGACCGCCGGCACTCTGGCCCAGTTCGCCCTGCTGGCGATCATGGCCGCCGGCTCGATCGGCGCCCTGGGCGAGGTCTGGGGCGATGTCCAGAAGGCCGCCGGGGCCATGGAGCGGATCTCCGAGTTGCTCAATTCCCAGCCCGGCATCGCCGCGCCGGAAAAGCCCTCGACCCTGCCGACGCCCGCCACCGGCGCCATCGCCTTCGACAATGTCGTGTTCTCGTATCCGGGCCGTCCGGACCTGCCGGCCCTCAACGGCTTTGATTTGACCGTCAGGCCCGGTGAGACCGTCGCGCTGGTCGGGCCCTCGGGCGCGGGCAAGAGCACCGTCCTGCGCCTTCTCCTGCGCTTCTACGACCCCCAAGGGGGCGCCATCACCCTGGACGGGGTGAACCTGCGCGACGCCGACCCCGCCGAGGTGCGCCAGCGCATGGCCCTGGTGGCCCAGGACTCGCCGCTGTTCTCGGGCTCGGCCCTGGACAACATCCGTTTCGGTCGCGAGGACGCCACCGAGCAGGAGGCGCGCGACGCCGCCGAGGCCGCCCAGGCCTCCGGCTTCCTCAACGCGCTGCCGCAGGGCTTCGACAGCCCGGTGGGCGAGCGCGCCAAGACCCTGTCGGGCGGCCAGCGCCAGCGCCTGGCCATCGCCCGGGCCCTGGTCCGCCAGGCTCCGATCCTGCTGCTGGACGAGGCCACCAGCGCGCTCGACGCCGAGAACGAACGCCTGGTCCAGCAGGCCCTGCACGCGGCCATGAGCGGCCGCACCACCCTGGTCATCGCCCACCGCCTGGCCACCGTGCTGAAGGCCGACCGCATCGTGGTCATGGAGGACGGCAAGGTGGTCGAGCAGGGCACCCACGCCGAACTCTCGGCCCGCGGCGGGCTCTATTCGCGCCTGGCCAAGCTGCAGTTCGGTGTGGAGGCGGCTTAGCAATGGGCTATGATCCCGGCTGAAGTCTGGAGCTATCCATGGACACCACCGTCCTGCAAGACTCAGCTGCCCACGCCGCTCGCCGAAAAGGTCGATCGTCTGGCCAAGCGTCTTGACCGGTCTCGCGACTGGGTGGTCGAACAGGCGCTTGACGCGTGGATCGATCGCGAGGAGCGCCATCGCGCCATGACGCTCGAAGGCATGGCCGACGTGGACGCGGGCCGGTTCATCGATCAGTCCGAGATGGAAGCCTGGGTGGATGGCCTGGAGCCCGACAAGTCGGCGGCCACGCCCCGCTGATGCGGTTGGTCTGGACCAGCAAGGCGTCTTCGGACGTTGCGCGCCTGTACGATTTTCTCTCCGAGGCCAATCCGCCCGCCGCGATCGAAGTGGCGCGCAAGCTCGTGGTCGCGCCCAAGCGGCTTGAAGCGACGCCGCGTCTTGGCGAACGGCGCTGCGATACGAAATCCGCGACGACACGATCTATGTCCTGCGCATCTGGCGCACGCTCGAAAATCGCTAGGCGACCGAAACGAATGGTTTAGGCGCTTGCGTTAGGGTTGAGTGAGGGCGGGTCTTCCGCCGTCGCGAGGACGCCATGGCCGACGTGCTGCCGCTGCTCAATCCGTTCAAGCGCCTGGACACCGAGGAAGACGCGATCACCGCCGCCCAGGCCGGCGCGGTCGGCACGTTCGTGATGGCGGCGTCGTCGATCATCGACGCGCTGGTGGCGATCTCGACCAGTGCGACCGACCCGCAGGGCGTGCTGACCGCCGGCGTGATCCGGGCGCTGGTCCTGGCCGGGGTCGGCGGGTTTCAGTGGATCCGCATGACCAAGCTGATCCCGCTGGTCCTGACCGTCCTGGCGGCCTGGAACGTGTTCGAGGCCTTCTGGGCGGTGTTCCGGCGAATGCCGTCGGAGATGCCCCTCTGGTATCAGGTGGTGGGCGTGGTCTTCAACGTCATCGCCCTGCTGCTGTTCATGGCCGGCTATCGCGGCGGCAGCGAGCTGGCCAAGGCCTGATCGCCTATTTCGCCAGGTCGGCCGGCGTCGTCGGCTCGCTGATCACCGCCTCCATCGCCTTCCAGCGCGCCGCCTGGGACTTGCCCGCGCGGTCGACATGGGCGCGGACCATGTCCTGGCCCAGGTTGTAGTTGATCACGTAGGACCGGTAGGTCTCGATGAACGACACCCGCTTCTCGGCCCCGCCGCGCGAATAGAGGCCGTACTTCATCAGCGCCAGGACGGCGTCTTCCTTGCTCATCCGACCGGCCAGGTACTCGGCCGCCACGGTGTTGCCGGCGCTGCCCAGGGCGCCCTTGGCCTCCATCAGCTCGCCATAGGCCTTGGCGCTCGCCGGATCCAGGCCCGCCAGGGGATAGAGCTTGTCGCGCTCGAAGCCGGTCTTGGCCTGGCCAGGGAAGGCCAGCTCGATGCCGAAATTGGCCGAGCCCTCGGCGATCAGCGACTGCGGCGAAAACAGCGGATAGACGCTGAACTCGATCCAGCCCTTGCCCTTGGTCAGCTTCTCTTCCAGCAGGGCGTTGAGCACATGGTGGCCCGGATAGCCCTCGTGGCAGCCCAGATCCAGGGCGCGGCTGATATAGATCGGCAGGTCGGTATTGATCTCGATCAGGCTGTGGGCGCCGCCCTGATACCAGTTGTAGCCGCTCCAGGGCTTCTTGGTGACGAACGACAGGTCGAACTTCTCCCCGGCCGGCAGCTTGATGTGCTCCTGCGTCTTCGCCTTGCAGGCGGCGATGCCGGCCTTCATCACCGGCTCGAGCTTGTCGGTCGGGATGACATAACGGTTCTGGAAGGCGTCGACGCGGGCGGCGAGATCCCCCTGGCCGGGGACCAGCTTGTCGATCTTGGCCAGGATCGGGTCGTAGCTCTTCAGCGGCTTCAGCGGCGGGCGGACGCCGAACAGGCCCTCGGCCTCGTCCTGGAAGCTGAACTTCACCCCGTCCAGCATGGCCAGCCGGGTCTGGGCCGCTCGGACCTGGCCCTTCAGGAAGGCCTTGCGACGGACCTCGTCAGACGAAAGGCCCTTGGCCGGCACGGCGGCGAGGGCGGCGGCCAGGCGGTCGGCTTCCTGGCGCAAGGCCTTGACCTCGCGCGGGTGGGCCTTGGCCGCATCGGCCAGCACCTTGGGGCCGTAATAGGCGTCGACATAGCCGTCCTCGCGCTGGCCGGCCTCCAGGGTCAGCTTCACGAAGTCGACCGCGATCTGGTTCAGCTTGCCGGTGGAGGGGCCCGCCAGGACGGGGGAGGCAGCCCCCAGCAGCAGGGTGGCGGCGCTGGCCAGGGCGAGGGCGGCGTGACGGATCTTCATGGACTTTTCCAGCGGGTCGAGGGCGGTCACGCTGCACCGCCTCGCCCCGGTTCGGCAAGTCCGTGGGAAGACTTTCCCGCGATCAGCCGCGGGCGGCGACGGCCAGGCCCGGGAAGTCGCTGAAGATCCCATCGACGCCGGCGGCGTACAGCGCCTTGAACAGCGGCGCCACGTCGCCGTGCTGGGCCAGATAGGTCGGGCTCTGGGCGTCGCCGCGGCGCAGGCTGGCGGGCAGGAAGTAGTTCTCGGCCCGCACCGTCCAGGGGTGGACCTGCAGGCCGGCCGCGTGGGCGTCCTTGACCAGGCTGGTGGCCGGCAGCAGCTTTTCGGCGTCCTGCGGGATGACCATGGTTTTTTCCGGACCCAGCGCGTCGGCATAGGCGGCGACCGCCTTCAGGCCGTCCGGCGTGACCAGGTCGGCGTATTTGACGCCCGGCAGGTCGGGCGGGCCGCCTTCGCCGGCCACCAGCAACACCAGCTTGGCGCGGGTCTTGGGACGCAGCGTCTTCAGCGGCGTGACCTCGAAGCACTGCACGAACACCGGCGCGGCGGCCGAGTTCAGGTCGTTGCGCTTTAGGGCGTCCAGCATCCGCTCTTCGACCGGCAGGCCGATCGAGGCGAAATAGCTGGGGTGCTTCATCTCGGGATAGACGCCGATCACGCGGCCGGTGCGCTTGGTGGCGGCCTTGGCGATGGCGACCACCTCGTCGAAGGTCAGGACTTGCGCCTGGCCGTCGAAGGCGGCGCTGGTCGGGCGCAACTGCGGCAGGCGCTCGCGGGCCCGAAGGGTCTTGATCTCGGCGAGGGTAAAGTCCTCGGTGAACCAACCGGTCAGGCTCTGGCCGTCGATGGTCTTGGTGGTCTTGCGGTCGGCGAATTCGGGATGGCTGGCGACATTGGTCGTGCCGCCGATCTCGTTCTCGTGGCGCACGACGAGGTGGCCGTCCTTGGTGGGGACCAGGTCGGGCTCGATGAAGTCGCAGCCCTGCTCGATGGCGCGCTCATAGGCCAGCACCGTGTGCTCGGGCCGTTCGCCGCTGCAGCCGCGATGGCCGATGACGATGGGCTTCCTGCCCTGGGCGCGGGCGAGGCCGGGCAGGAAGGTGCCGGCGAGGGCGGCGGTGGTCATGGCGCGACGGGTCAGCAGGGTCATGCCGGCGATTTAGCGCGCGGATGTGACGGTTTGGCCAGCGCCCAATCCTGTCATCCCGGGCGAAGACCCGGGACCGCAAATAGCTCAGCGCTTCCGGCGGTCCCGGCTCGGCGCTTCGCTTGGCCGGGATGACAGTTTTTAACGGATCAGGCCGCCCGCAGCTTCTCCAGCACCAGCGGGTGCAGTTCCTGGTTGGCGGCCAGGATGGAGACGCCCTGCACGGGATCGCCGTGTTCATCGATCGTGGTGACCTTGCCGCCCGATTCCTGGACCATCAGCACGCCGGCGGCGACATCCCAGCTGTTGAGGTTGCGTTCCCAGTAGCCGTCGAAGCGGCCGGCGGCGACCCAGGCCAGATCGAGGGCGGCCGAGCCGAAGCGGCGCACGCCGGCGACCTTCTGGCTGACCTGGTGCAGCTCCTTCAGGAACTGGCCGTGGCCGGGCTTGCCCAGGAACGGCACGCCGGTGGCCAGCACGCTTTCGTCGAGGTGGCGGCGGGCGGCGACGCGCAGGCGCTTCTCGGCGCCCAGGAAGGCGCCCTTGCCCTTTTCGACCCAGAACAGGTCATTGGTGATGGGGTTATAGGTGACGCCGGCCACCACTTCGCCCTCGCGCTGCAGGGCGATGTTGACCGCGAAGTGCGGGATGGCGTGCATGAAGTTGGTGGTGCCGTCCAGCGGATCGACGATCCAGGTGTGGGTCTTGTCGGTGCCCTCGATCAGGCCGCGCTCCTCGCCCAGGAAGCCATAGCCGGGGCGGGCCTTTTCCAGGATTTCGAAGATCGTCTGCTCGGCCTTGAGGTCGGCGTTGGTGACGAAATCGGCCGCGCCCTTCTTGGAAACCTGCAGCTCGGTGACTTCGCCGAAGTCGCGAGCCAGGCCGCGAGCCGCCTTGCGAGCGGCGTCGATCATCACGTTCAGGAGGGCGGAAGGCGTGGCCAAAGCGGTTTTCCTCATAGGTCCCCCTGCGCAGCGTCCTGGAGGGACGGCGGGGGATATGCGAGCGGCGGTCAGAAAGATCGGGAAATTGGGCGCGGAACCTAGTCGCGGACGCATCCGAAAGCAAGACAGGCGGATTTTCCGCGCCGCCATGTCACATCCGGCCGTCCGGTCTCGTCCTGTTCGCGAAACGATGGAGGAGGGCGATCATGGTTCGCTGGACGTGCTGGTTTCTGGTCGTGCTGTTCGGACTGAACGGCCTGGCGATGCTGCTGGGGCCCTACGGATGGTTCATGGCCGTGCCGGGGGTGGTCGAGACGGGGCCGTTCAACGACCACTTCGTGCGTGACGTCGGGGCGACCTACCTGGCCTGCGCAGTCGGCATGGCGCTTGGGGCGCGCGATCTCTCCCGCCACGCCGGGGCGGTCACCGTGGCGGCGACCTTCCAAGTCGTCCACGCCGCGATCCACCTGATCACCCCCTTATGCGGCGGCGGACTGCCGTGGCCGTTGCTGGCGCGGGATTTCCCGGGCGTCTTCCTGCCCACCCTGCTGTCGGCCTGGGTCGCGGCGGCGGCGCTGCGGGGCTATGACGGACGCGGGACCGGAAAGGCGAGGGCGGCATGACCCCGGAGGCGATGTTCGAGGCGCGGCGGCCGGCCATGACCGGCCTGGCCTATCGCATGCTGGGCTCGCGCGCCGACGCCGAGGACGTGGTGCAGGACGCCTGGCTGCGCTGGCGCAAGGTCGAGACCGCCACGGTCGACGACGGCGCGGCCTTCCTCAACCGCGTGGTCGCCCGCCTGTGCCTGGACCGGCTGAAGTCGGCCCGCGCCCGCCGCGAGATCTATGTCGGCGAATGGCTGCCCGAGCCGGTGGTCGAGGAGGATTTCGAGGCGCCGATCGACGAGGACCTGTCGGTGGCCTTCCTGCTGGCCCTGGAGCGCCTGACCCCGCTCGAGCGCGCCGCCTTCCTGCTGCACGACGTCTTCGACACGCCCTTCGCCGAGGTCTCCAAGGCCCTGGGCCGGGGCGAGGCGGCGTGCCGGCAGCTGGCCGCCCGGGCCCGCCAGCACGTGCGGTCCGAGCGCCCGCGCTACAAGCCCTCGGCCGACGAGGAGCGGACCCTGACGGCGGCGTTCCTGGCGGCGGCCCTGACCGGCGACGAGGTCTCGCTGCGCAATCTTCTGGCTCAGGACGTGGTCATGCACGCCGACGGCGGCGGCAAGGTCTCGGCCACGATGAACCCGGTCTACGGGCTGGAGAAGGCCGTGCGGCTGCTTGTGGGCATCAACAGGAAATGGCCGCCGCCCCAGGACACGACGGTGCGCCTGGCGCGCATCAACGGTCACCCCGGCATCGTGATGTCGCACGAAGGCAAGGTGTTCCAGACCATGGGGCTGGAGATCGTCGAAGGTCGCATCGCTGCGGTCTACACGATGCGCAATCCCGACAAGCTGGCGCGGATAGATGCTCCCCCTTTGGGGGAGCTGTCGCGGAGCGACTGAGGGGGCTTCTGGGCCTAAGCGGAGCTACCCCCTCCGGCCCTCCGGGCCACCTCCCCTAGAGGGGGAGGATCGCTAAGGCAGATCCGCCTTGGGCAGACTGTCCTTGGTCTCGCAGGCCAGCTTGCCCGCGCCGCCGACGGCGCCGCTGATGTCGTCGATCTTCTCGCCCTTGCGCCAGCCCTTGGCGATGGGCTGGTCGCCGTTGAAGTCCATGCCCAGGTCGATCCACTTGTTGGCCGCGCAGTCGAGGGCGAACAGCATGATCGGGCCTTTGCTGGCCGGCCAGGACTTGTAGGGACCGTTGGGCTTGCCGTCGGCGATGCGCACCACGACCAGGCCCGAGGCGTTGTCGACCCGCATGAAGTCGGCGTCGTAGAAGGTCTTGGCCTCGCCGGGCGCGGGCTTCCAGGTCTCGGCCAGGGCGTAGGTCGCCACGGACACGGCCATTACGCTAAGCACACACAGCACGAGTCGCTTTTTCACAGCGCTCCTCCCCGTAACTTATCGTTGCGGGGACGCTATGCCTGTCGCCGAAGCTCGGCAATACCGTCGCGTCAGGCGCGGGCCGCCAGGCCTTCGGCGATCGCGGCGTTGAGAGCGCCCACCGCCTCCTCGGGGCCTTGCGGATAGGCCCAGACCCCGGCCGAGACGGCCAGGAAGTCGGCGCCGGCCGTGGCCAGGGGCGCGGCGTTGGCCACGGTGATCCCCCCGATGGCCACCGACGGGACCTCCATGGTCTCCTGCCAGATCGACAGGATCTCCGGATCGGCGGTGGTCGGGGCCTCTTTCGTCGTGGTCGGATAGAAGGCCCCGAAGGCGACGTAGTCGGCCCCGGCCTCGGCGGCCTCCATGGCCAGGTGGCGGCTGTCGTGACAGGTGACGCCGACCATGCGGTCCTTGCCCATCAGCTTGCGGGCCGCCGCGAACGGCATGTCGCCCTGGCCCACATGCACGCCGTCGCAGTCGAGCTGGGCGGCCAGGTCGGGACGGTCGTTGAGGATCACGGCCACATCGTATTGACGGGCCACGGGCGCGATGGCGGCCACGGCCTCGGCGATGGCGGCGTCCGACACGTCCTTGAGGCGGATCTGCAGCGCGGCCACGTCGCCGCCGCTCAACGCCTTGGCGAGGGTCTGGCCGAACGCGGCCAAGTCGGTCAGGGCGGGCGGGGTGATCAGGTAGAGGCGGCAATCGAGAGTCATGGGTGCGGAATAGCATGATCCTCTCCCTGTGGGAGAGGTGTCGGCGCACCCGACGGAGAGGGGCTGCCATGAACAGAGGTGACTTCCCCCTCCGGTCGCTTCGTGACCACCTCCCCCTTCGGAGGGAGGATCAGCCGCGACCACTCGCCGCTGCTAACCATAGTGAGAGTCAGTTGCAAAAGACTCCGGCCTTCGCTAAATGAGAATGACAATCATTCGGGTAGGGCGTGTTTCCTTGTACGTCTGCAACTGTAACGGCATCCGCGAGCGCGAAGTCCGCGCCGCCATCGACGCGGGCGCCAGCCGTCCGGCCGAGATCTTCCGTCACAAGGGCTGCCAGGCCCAGTGCGCCAAGTGCGTTTGCGAGATGCGCCAGATGATCGACGAAAGCCGTCAGGCCCTGGCTTACGCCGCCGAATAAAGCCCGTTTCCGGTCAAATCCTGAGAACGATTTGCGCTCGCGAAGATATCCGTGAAAGCGCGAAACACTTGCAGACATTGCGGTTGAAGCCTTGGTCGGCTTGCCTCACGGTCGCGCCGACTCAATTTTTAGGAGGCGCGCCATGCAAGGCGATCCTGGCATCATCCGCCTGCTCAACGCGGTGCTCACCAACGAGCTGACCGCTGTGAACCAGTACTTCCTGCACGCCCGGATGTACGACAACTGGGGCTTCAAGCGCCTGGGCAAGATCACCTATGACGAGTCGATCGGCGAGATGAAGCACGCCGACAAGCTCATCAACCGCATCCTCTTCCTGGAAGGCCTGCCCAACCTGCAGGACCTGCACAAGCTGAAGATCGGCGAGACCGTGCCCGAATGCCTGGCCTCGGACCTGGCCGTCGAAGTGGGCGGCCGCGAGACCCTGATCCCCGGCATCATCCAGTGCGAGCAGGTCCGCGACTATGTCAGCCGCGAGCTGCTGCGCGAGATCCTCAGCGACACCGAGGAGCACATCGACTTCCTCGAAATGCAGATCGGCCTGGTCAAATCGATCGGCGAGCAGAACTACCTACAGAGCGCCATGGGCGAGCTGCCGGCTTGATCTAGCCAACTCCAAAAGCTTGTCATCCCGGCCGCAGCGAAGCGGAGAGCCGGGACCCAGGGGCAACCGCAGTGCGGTTGTCCTGGGTCCCAGACAGCCTCTGCGAGGCTTCCGGGATGACAAGGGTGGGGAGCGGAGTTCTAGACCCCCCGCCCCATGAACGCCCGCTGGCTCTCGTCCAGCCCGCGCGCCAGATGCTCGCGCCGGATGTCCAGCAGGCCCGGCGTCAGAGCCTCGTCGGAAATTTCGATAAACCCCAGCCGCCGGTAATACGGCGCGTTCCAGGGCACGTCGCGGAACGTCGACAGCGTCAGGCGTCGACGGCCGAGGCTCCGCGCTCGTTCGGCCACGGCGTCGAGCAGGGCCGCGCCGATCCGACGGCCGGCAGAGGCGGGCAGCACGTCGATCTGTTCGATATAGAGACCGTCTTCCACCGGCCGGAACATCACGAAGGCGACGGGCTGATCGGCCTCGACGGCGACCAGCAGGCCGTCCGCCGCGAGGCGCGCGGCCAGCACCTTGGCGGGCGAGGGCTCGTCGGCCGCCAGGGCGTCCATCAGGCCGACGAACCTTTGCGCCGAGGCCCGCTCGATCGCGCGGATCAGCGGGATTTCAGCCGAAAGGGCGGGGCGGAGCGGGATCATGTGGCCATGCTGGCCCGATCCCGCGCCGATCACGAGTCCGGGTCTAGAACTCTTCCCAGTCCTGGCTCGGGGCCACGGCGACGGCCGTATTGCCCGGACGGGAGAAGCTGGCGATGCGGCTGCGGGCCTGGTCGAGGGCCGGGTTGGAGGCTCGAGGCGCGGGAGCCGAAGCCGGAGCGCGGGCCGGAGCCGGGGCGGCGCGGCGCGGCGCGCCGTCGCCGACGTCGAAGGCCGAGACCCGCTGGGCCAGGTCGCGCGCCTCGGTGCGGAGGTTGGCGGCGGCGGCGGTGGTCTCTTCCACCATGGCGGCGTTGCGCTGGGTCACCTGGTCCATCTGGTTGACGGCGGTGTTGACCTGGTTGAGGCCGGTGGCCTGTTCCTGCGACGACTGCGAGATCTCGATGATCAGGATGTCGATCTCGTCGACCTTGCCGACGATGCCGGTCAGGGCCTGGCCGGTCTCGCCGACCAGCTTGACGCCGCGATCGACCTGGGCGGTCGAGTTGGCGATCAGGGTCTTGATCTCCTTGGCCGCTTCCGCCGAGCGCTGCGCCAGCGCGCGGACTTCCTGGGCGACGACCGCGAAGCCGCGACCGGCTTCGCCCGCGCGGGCCGCCTCGACGCCGGCGTTCAGGGCCAGCAGGTTGGTCTGGAAGGCGATCTCGTCGATGACGCCGATGATCTGGGTAATCTGGCCCGAGCTCTTCTCGATCTCGCCCATGGCGGCGACGGCCTCGCGGACGACCTCGCCCGAGCGGGCGGCCTCGACCTTGGCGCCGGCCGCCATCTGGGTGGCCAGCTTGGCGCCGTCGGCGCTGCGGCGGACCGTGGCGGTGATCTCGTCCAGGGCGGCGGCGGTCTCTTCCAGCGAGGCGGCCTGCTGCTCGGTGCGCTTGGACAGATCGTCCGTGGCGATCGAGATTTCGTCGGTGCTGCCCTGCACGCTGGTGGCGTTGACGGCGATGGAGGCCATGGTCTCGCGCAGGCTGTCGATGGCGACGTTGAAGTCCTGCTTGATCTGGGCATAGCGGCCTTGCATCTCGGCCACGATGCGGGCCGTCAGGTCGCCCTTGGCCAGGCGCTGCAGGCTCTCGGCCAGGATCTCGACGACGCTGTTGTCGGCGTCGGCCTTGCGGCGGATCTCCTCGTTGGCGGCCCGCTCCTGCTCGATGGCGGTGATGTCGGTGGCGAACTTGATGACCTTGCAGGGCTTGCCGGCCTTGTCGAACACCGGGTTGTAGGACGCCTGGATCCAGATCTCGGTCCCGCCCTTGCCGACGCGGCGGAACTTGTCGGCGAAGAACTCGCCGCTGTTCAGGCGCCGCCAGAACTCGCGGTACTCGCCCGACTGGCCATAGGCCTGGTCGACGAACATGCTGTGGTGTCGGCCCTGGATCTCGGTCAGGCCGTAGCCCAGGGTCTTCAGGAAGTTCTCGTTGGCGGTGATGATCGTGCCGTCGAGGCTGAATTCGATGACCGCCTGCGAGCGATGCAGCGCCGCGATGGTGGCTTCGAGCTGTTCGACGTGCGCGGAGGCCTTGTCGTCGGCGCGGGGGCGAAGGAAGGGCATGACGAACGACGGTCCTTGTCGAGGTTTCGTGCGATGACTTGAACACCACCAAGGCGGTACTTCACGCTCGGCTCGTGATCAGGTTGCGCGTCGCTGCTCAACATATCCTTAATTGGCGGCGGCCAACTCGTCGCATTAGACTTTGGTCTATGGCGGAAAAAGATCATCATATTCAAGGGTATGGCAATTTTTTGGACTCGCTGGTCTAGTTAACGTCGCGACCTGCGTTGGAATGTCGCGGCAAAATCGACGCAACCTGAAGCTGGCGTCGCGCGCCGATCCCATCCATCGTGTCGGGCAGCCGACAAGGTGGAACCAAGGCCGGCTTCGTCGGTTAAGCAGCCGTGTTAGCGAGGAGTCCGGCATGAACATCTTGAACGGCAAATCTCACCGCGCCGCGCGGGCCGGCCGTGAAGCGTTCGAGGCCGAGCTCGCCGCCGAAAGCCATCCCGCCAGCCAGATCGCGCTCGGCGCCCTGCTGGCCGGCGGCGCGATCATCGCGGCCCTGGCCATGGGGCGTCGGCACGAGTCGGTGCTGGACGACGAGATGTACGCCGTCGAGTTCGCCGAAATGCACGAGCCGGTCGCCCATCAGCCCAAGCCGCTGACCAGCCTGATCCTGCCGCCCCTGTTCATCGCCATGACGCTGTCGGGTCTGCGCACCTGGAACGCGCCGTCCAGCCCGGCCCGCACTCGCGCGCTGACCCTGTGGAGCCTGACCCAGGGCTTCAACGCCCTGTGGCTGGGCCTGGGCGCGCGTCGCCTGGGCGGACAGGCCGCCGCCGCGACCGCCTCGCTGGCTGCCTCGACCGCCTACGCCATCGAAGCCCGCAAGGTCGGCGGCGGCACCGCGCCGGACCTGGGCTGGCTCGGCGTGGCCAACGCCATCACTGCTCAACTGTGGCGGCGGGGACCGGTCGCCGGTCCGACGCTGCATTAGGGCGGATCGAGGTCAACCGACCTCACTATTTCTTTCCGTCATTCCCGCCCTTGTGGCGGGAACCCCTCTGTCCGCCGCAGGTGAGGGGCATGCGAAGCGCGACGCGCGCTTCATGTCTCAGCTGAACCAGGGGTTCCCGCCACAAGGGCGGGAATGACGGAGCGTTAAATTGAGGCGCTCTTGTTGTGACGCTCCCGAAGGGCCAGCAACAGCGGCAATCCCAGCGACACGCCGACCAGGAACACCGCCGCGGCGGTGAGCCAGAATGCGCGTCCGCCGATCCGTCGGGCCTCGACCGCCGCGAAGGTCAGCAGCACGACCGCCGAGACGATCACGTCCCAGCCGAAGAACGCGCCGATCCGCGTCGAGAACAGCTCGGCGACGAACAGCGGCAGGTCCAGGCCATGCTCACGTAGCCAGGGCAGAAAGGCGCTGTAGGGCGCCAGCAGGCCCGGGACGCAGAGCGCCCAATAGATCTGGCCGCGTGACATGTCGCCGTCTCCCTCGATCCCTCGGGGAACTAGGCTCGGCGGGCGTCGAGACGTCAACGACCCCGGGGCTCAGGCGATCTTCAGCAGGCGATCCAGGCTGAACCTGCCGCCGCCCTTGGCGAGGATCAGCAGCAGCAGCCCCGCCCAGGACAGATGGGTGCTCCAGGCGTCGGGGTAGACGAACACCTCGATCACCAGGGTCATGCCCAGGAAAGCCAGGGCCGACAGGCGCGTGAACAGGCCCAGCACCAGCAGGATCGAAAACAGGTGCTCGCTATAGGTCGCCAGGTGGGCGGCGATCTCCGAGGGGATCAGCGGCAAGGCGTATTCGTCGGCGAACAGCGCATAGGTCCCGTCGGTGATGTGCAGCAGCCCATCGACCTTGGTGCGGCCCGACAGGAAGAACACCCCCGCCACCCCCAGGCGCGCGACCAGGGTCAGGACGTCGTCGGGCAGGATCTTGCCGGCGATTTCGCCGAAGCGGTCGAAGGGCCTGAGCAGGGCGGCGGTCATGGCGGGCTTCCGGAGTTGAGGCCGCTGAAGGCGCCGTCGGCGATCAGGGCGGCGAACAGGGTGCGAAGGTCGGCCTCGGGCGCGGCTTCGGTGGCGCGGTCGATGGCCTCGGCCAGCGAGCCGCCGGCGCGGCAGGCGGTCAGGAAGGCGATGTCGGCCAGCCCGACCACGCGATGGACCACGCGATCGGCGGGGCGGACCAGCAGCAGGCCCTCGGGCGTCTCCGAAAGCTCCAGCGCCTCGGCGCCGTCGCGCGAGGCCGCCCACAGGCTGGGCGCGCCGGCTTCGAAGGCGGCGAAACGGACCGAGGGATGCAGGGCGACGCGCGTCTGCGCCAGGGTGTCCAGCGGCAGCCGCACGAAGGCGTCGGGCGCCAGCGGCTCGGCCTCGGCGGCGAACAGGGCCTCGGTCCACAGCCGGTCCAGATGGGCCATGGCCGCCAGATAGGGCATGTCCAGCGCGGGCGGGAAGCGGTCCAGCCAGCTTGGAAAATCCTCGCCATAGTCCAGCAGGGCGGCGCTGGACGGCGGCGCCTCGCGGGCGAAGAGGGCGGCGGCGGCGCGGAACCAGTCCTCGCCGACCATGGTCCGCACGGTCGGGAAGTTGGCGGCCAGGGCGTCGACGCAACCCTTGGCGATGGTGTTGCGATAGACCGCCAGCCCGGTGTCCCCAGCCTCGCGCGACGCCAGCCACGGCGACAGGGCTGAGGGCGATCCGCCCAGCGCGGCGACGAAGGCGTCCTGGAAATCCAGCAGCTCAGACATGGGCCGGCTCCGGGCGACGCAGGCCGGCCCCGTCCAGCTCGACCTGGGCGCGGTCGCGCTCGGCCATCAGGGTCGCGAAGGCGGGGATGTCGTCGTCGCGCTCGATCAAGGTGGGACGCGGACCGATGCGGTCGATCAGGCGGCGATAGAGCGTCCAGACCGGCTCGGCCACCGGCGCGCCGTGGGTGTCGATCAGCAGGCCGGAGCCTTCCCCGCCCGGGCCGCCCTCGTCGCGACCGTGGCCGGCCAGGTGGATCTCGCCGATGGCGGCGGCGGGCAGGGCGTCCAGATAGGCCTCGGCGGCATAGCCGAGATTGTTGGCGCTGACGAAGACGTTGTTGACGTCGACCAGCAGGCCGCAGCCGGTCCGCTGGACCAGGGCGTCGAGGAACGCGGTCTCGTCCAGGTCATGGCCGGTCAGGGGCATATACAGCGAGGGGTTCTCGACCAGCACCTGTCGGCCCAGGGCGTCCTGCATGCGGCCGACATTGCCGGCGATGCGGGCCAGGGCGGCGCGGGTGCGGGGGAAGGGCAGCAGGTCGGGCTGGTGGAAGCCGCGATGGGTCGACCAGGCCAGGTGCTCTGAGACCAGGAACGGCTCGAAGCGGTCGACCAGGTCCTTCAGCGCCCGCAGGTGCGCGGGGTCCGGATCGGCGTCGGCCGCCAGGGACAGGCCCACTCCGTGCAGCGACAGCGGATGGCGCTCGCGCACCGCCGCCAGGGCCGACAGGCGGGGTCCGCCGGCCGACATGTAGTTCTCGGGATGAACCTCGAACCACAGGCCCGGCGCCGTCGCGGCCAGGGCCTCGTCGTAGTGCTGCGATTTGAGGCCGAGGCCGGCGGCGGGGGTCATTTTCAGTATCCAAAAATCATTGTCATCCCGGGCGAACCCCGGCGAAAGCCGGGGGCAGGCCCGGGACCACGGCAAGCTCATCGCTTCCTGCGGTCCCGGCTCGGCGCGCTTCGCGCTTGGCCGGGATGACAGTGACAGCAGCCTACATCGCCTTCGGGGTCAGCGAGCCCATGCCCTTGGGGGTCTTGATCGTGGTGCAGGCGCCCTTGGCGACGCTCTTCCAGGCGTCGCCCTGGTAATCGACCTTCGAGGTGCCGGCGCACGAGGTGCCCGCGCCGGCCTTGCAGTCGTTCTCGCCGGCCTTGGCGACGCCGTAGCATTTTTCCGTCTCGGCCTTCTTGGCGGCCATGTTGTCGGCCAGGGCGGCGCCGGCCGAGAGGGCGAAGACGGCGGCCAGGGCGGCGGCGGAAGCGGTGCGGTTCATGGGGTGGCTCCTTGGATGGACGTTTCCGACCGGCCTCGCTTGGCCGGTTCGAGAGGAAGTACGGCGGCGGGCGGCGGAAGGTTACACCGGTCGGCGAACAAAATATCCGACCTGTGTCGAGCAACGGTTTCAGCACGGACACGGGCCGTGTAACCATCGGCCGCCCACGCGCGAATAGGGGGAGGCGTGACGGACACCGAGACCCGAATGAAGGCGCTGATGCTGCGCGGGCTGGCGGGCGACGCCCCGGCCTATCGGGAGTGTCTGTCGCTCCTCGGCGTGCGGCTCCGCGCCTATTTCGCGCGACGAATGTCCGGCGCGCCCGGCGATGTGGAGGATCTGGTGCAGGAGACGCTGCTGGCGGTGCATATCAAGCGGGCGACCTGGGACACCGCCCAGCCGTTCACCGCCTGGGCGCACGCCGTGGCGCGCTACAAGCTGATCGACCATTGGCGTCGCCGGAAAATCCGCCAGACCCTGCCGCTCGAGGATCATGCCGAGTTCCTGGCCGCGGAGGAGCACGATCCCGGCGTCGGCCTTGAGCTGGACCGCGCCCTGGCCAGCCTGCCCGACCGCCAGCGGATCCTGGTCAGCGACGTCAAGCTGGCGGGCCTGAGCCTGGCCGAGGCCGGCGCGCGGGCCGGCATTTCCGAGGGCGCGGCCAAGGTCGCCCTGCACCGGGCCCTGAAGTCCCTGGCCGAGAGGATGCGCCATGCGGACCGATGAGCTGATCGACAGCCTGGCCGCCGACGCCGGCCCCGCGCCCGGCGGCGCGCCCGCCCGCAAGCTGGCCCTGACCGTGCTGATCGGCGCGGCGATCGCCGTCGTCCTGGTGCTGGGCTGGCTGCACGCGCGCCAGGACCTGGCCGAGGCGATGGGCACGCGGTTCTTCTGGATGAAGGCCGGCTACACCGCCCTGCTGGCGGTCGCCGCCTTCTGGGCCTGCGAACGCCTGGCCCGGCCGGGCGTGTCGGGGCGCAGGGCCGGGTGGCTGGGCGGCGCGGTGCTGGTCCTCTACATCGGGATCGCCCTGGCCAAGCTGGCCGCCGCCGAGCCCGAGGCGCGCATGCCGATGCTGATGGGCGGCTCCAGCCTGCATTGCCTGGCCTATATCGTCACCCTGGGCGCGCCGGTCCTGGTGCTGGCGCTCTGGACCCTGCGCGGCCTGGCGCCGACCCGGCCGACCCTTACGGGCTTCGCGGCCGGGGTGCTGTCGGGCGCGATCTGCGCCACCGTCTACGGCCTGCATTGCGGCGAGAGCACCATGGCCTTCGTCGGGGCCTGGTACACGCTGGGCGTGGCCCTGTGCGGCGGGCTCGGCGCAATTCTTGGGCGTTGGGCGCTGCGCTGGTGAGCGCTCGCGACCGGCGGGCTTTCGCCGTGGTCACGTCTCGTTACCGTTCCCATAACGCTGATTGACAAGCGCCCGGCAAGCTCATCAAGTGCGCGCGCCCTGATTGCGATCGATACGCAGACGCGGGGTTTTCATAATCGGTTCTGACGCCTTGTGGGGAGGGTCGCCCGTGACGATAGACGACGCGCTCGCCCTCCCCGGCGAGGCGCCGACGGCCATGCCAGCCTGGTCGACCGCGACGCTCCGGACCCGCCTCCTCGAGGTGGCGGCGGCGGGCGCGCTGGCCGCCGTGCTGCTGGTGCTGGTCTGGCTCCATCTGCGGCCCGATATCGGGACCGCGACGACGACCCCGTTCTTCTGGCTCAAGGGCCTCTACACCGCCGGCCTGGCCGCGACGGCCCTGGCCGCCGCGACGGCCCTGGCGCATCCCGGCGCCTCAGTCCGGCCGGCCCTGGCCGTGGGCGCCGCCCTGGTGGCGGCCATGCTGGCCATCGCCCTGATCGAGACGCCGCGGCTGAGCCCGGCCCTGTTCGCCCATGTCTTCGAGCCCGCCGGACTGGCCGCCTGCCTGTTCAACGTCGCCTGCCTGTCGGTTCCGATGCTGGCGATCGCCGGCATCGGCCTGCGACGGGTCGAGCTGGAGCGCCCAGGGTTGATGGGCCTGTTCGTCGGCCTGTTCTGCGGCGCGGTGGCGGCGACCATCTATGGCCTGCACTGCCAGGACTCGACCTTCGTCTTCGTCGCGCTCTGGTACACCGGCGCGATCCTGCTGTGCGGCGCGGTCGGGGCGGTCGGGCTGAAGCTGCTGCACCGGGGCCCGGACCCGGCCGGCGAGCCGATCGCGATCGACTAGGGCGGCCAAGAAAAAGGCCTCCCGGATCGCTCCGGAAGGCCCTTGGATCTTCGGTGGGCGAACGCCTATTCGGCGGCGACCTTGCCGGCCGCGACGCCGAACTTGGCGTGCAATTCGCCGGACGTGTAGCGCTTGGCCATCACGGCGGTCGAGATCGGCTTGATCTTGCTGGCGTGGCCGGCCGAGCCGAACTCGACGAAGCGAGCCTCGCAGACCTTGCGCATGGCTTCCTTGGCGGGCTTGAGATAGGCGCGCGGATCGAATTCCTGCGGCTTTTCCGTCAGCAGCTTGCGGATCGCGCCGGTGATGGCCATCCGGTTGTCGGTGTCGACATTGATCTTGCGCACGCCGTGCTTGATGCCGCGCTGGATCTCTTCGACCGGCACGCCCCAGGTCTGGGGCATCTCGCCGCCGTACTGGTTGATGATGTCCTGCAGGTCCTGCGGAACGCTGGACGAGCCGTGCATCACCAGGTGGGTGTTGGGCAGGCGGCGGTGGATCTCCTCGATCACGTTCATGGCCAGGACGTCGCCGTCCGGCTTGCGCGTGAACTTGTAGGCGCCGTGGCTGGTGCCCATGGCGATGGCCAGGGCGTCGACGCCGGTCTGCTGCACGAAGTCGACCGCCTGGTCGGGATCGGTCAGCAGTTCGTCATGGCTCAGCACGCCCTCAAAGCCGTGGCCGTCCTCGGCCTCGCCCATGCCGCTTTCCAGCGAGCCCAGCACGCCCAGTTCGCCCTCGACCGACACGCCGCAGCTGTGGGCCATCTGGACCACCTTGCGGGTGACCTCGACATTGTAGTCGTACGAGGCCGGGGTCTTGGCGTCCTCCATCAGCGAGCCGTCCATCATCACCGAGGTGAAGCCGTACTGGATCGCCGTGGCGCAGGTCGCCGGGCCGTTGCCGTGGTCCTGGTGCATGCACACCGGAATGTGGGGGTAGAGCTCGACCAGACCGTCGATCAGACGGGTCAGGATGATGTCGTTGGCGTAGTTTCGCGCGCCGCGCGACGCCTGGATGATGACCGGCGAGTTGACGGCGTCGGCCGCCTCCATGATCGCCAGACCCTGTTCCATGTTGTTGATATTGAAGGCCGGCAACCCGTACTCATGCTCCGCCGCATGGTCCAGCAACTGCCTCAGCGTGATCCTCGCCACGTATGTCTCTCCTGCAAGCTTGAAAGGTTTTGGGTCGTTTCTTGTTTTTGGGGCCCGGCGCTGAAGCGCTCTTTGCCCGGTCTTCCAATTTTCCTCGGGACCGACTTGGTCGCGGTCCTTCTCCTCCCACAGATCCTGTCGTTCCGCCCGGCGAGGCCGTCCTGTCCAGGAACGGCGCCGCCCGGCGTCAGGCTCGACCTCAGCTGTCCAGGGCTGACACACCCGGCAGGGTCTTGCCTTCCATCCACTCAAGAAACGCGCCGCCGGCGGTCGACACGAACGTCATGTCGCCCACCACGCCGGCGTGGTTCAACGCCGCCACAGTATCACCGCCGCCGGCGACGGCCACGATCTTACCGGATTTCGCCAAGGTTGCGGCGTGCTTTGCCGCCGAAACAGTCGCGTCGTCGAACGGAGGGACCTCGAAAACGCCCAAAGGGCCATTCCAGATCAGGGTCTTGCTGTCGTCCATGGCCGCCAGCAGACGCTTGGCGGTCTCGGGACCGGCGTCCAGGATCAGGTCGTCGGACTCAACTTCGGAGAGCGCGCGGGTCTGGGCGTCGACGCCCGGCGCGACCTTCTTGGCCACCACAACGTCGACCGGCAGCAGCAGTTCGCAGCCGGCGGCCTTGGCCTTCTCGATGATCTGGCGGGCGGTGTCGGCCAGGTCCTTCTCGCAGAGCGAGGCGCCGACGTCGTGGCCCTGGGCGTAGAGGAAGGTGTTGGCCATGCCGCCGCCGATCGCCAGGCGATCCAGCTTGGCGACCAGGTTGTTGAGCAAATCGAGCTTGGTGGAAACCTTGGAGCCGCCGACGATGCCGATCACCGGCTTCTGCGGATTGCCCAGCGCCGAGTCGAGGGCCTCCAGCTCGCGCTGCATGGCCAGGCCCGGATAGGCTGGCAGCAGACGGGCCACGCCCTCGGTCGAGGCGTGGGCGCGGTGGGCGGCGCTGAAGGCGTCGTTGACATAGAGTTCGCCCAGCTTGGCCAGCTGCGCGGCGAAGTCCGGATCGTTCTTTTCCTCGCCGGCGTGGAAGCGCACGTTCTCCAGCAGGGCGACGCCGCCCTTTTCCAGGCCTTCGATGATCTTGGCGGCCTTGTCGCCGACGCAGTCGCTGGCGAAGGCCACCTCCTGTTCCAGCAGCTTGCCCAGCGGCTCGGCCACGAAGGAGAGGCTCATCTCGGGAACCACCTTGCCCTTGGGCCGGTCGAAGTGGGCCAGCAGCACCACCTTGGCGCCCTTCGATGACAGGTAGTGGATGGTCGGCAGGGCCGAGCGCAGGCGGGTGTCGTCGGTGATCTTGCCGCCCTCGACGGGGACGTTGAAGTCCACGCGGACCAGGGCGATCTTGCCGGCGAGATCGGCGGTGTCGAGGGTGCGGAAGGTCATGGGTGCTCGTCCGTGCGTTGGCCCTCGCCCTTCGACGGGCTCAGGGTGAGGTCCAAGAGATCAGGCGTCGAATTAGCCCTCATCCTGAGCCTGTCGAAGGACGAGGGCGGCCCCGCGAGAGGCCAAGGAAAACCCCCGCGCCTCGGAGAGGGCGGGGGTTTTGGCAGGCTTTAGAGGAACTTCGCCATCACCAGAGCGGTGTCGCTCATGCGGGTCGCGAAGCCCCATTCGTTGTCGTACCAGCTGAGCACGCGGACCAGCTTGCCCTCGATGACCTGGGTCTGGGGCAGGGCGGTCGTCGAGCTGGCGGCGATGTGGTTGAGGTCCGAGGAGACCAGCGGCTCGGTGGTGGTGAAGAGCACGCCCTTCATGTCGCCGTCGGCGGCGGCTTGCAGCGCGGCGTTGACCTCGTCGACCGTGGTGTCACGCGAGGGCACGACCTTCAGGTCGATGACCGAGACGTTCGGCGTCGGGACGCGGATCGACGAGCCGTCCAGCTTGCCCTTCAGGGCCGGCAGCACCAGGCCCAGGGCCTTGGCGGCGCCGGTCGAGGTGGGGATCATGCTCAGGGCCGCGGCGCGGGCGCGGTAGAGGTCCTTGTGCATGGTGTCCAGCGTGGGCTGGTCGCCGGTGTAGCTGTGGATCGTGGTCATGTAGCCGCGCTCGATGCCGACCAGGTCCTGCAGGACCTTGGCGACGGGGGCGAGGGCGTTGGTGGTGCACGAACCGTTCGAGACGACGATGTCGTCGGCGGTCAGGGTCTCGTGGTTGACCTTGTAGACGATGGTCTTGTCGGCGCCGTCGGCGGGGGCCGAGACCAGCACGCGCTTGGCGCCGGCTTCCAGGTGCAGGGCGGCCTTGTCGCGGGCGGTGAAGATGCCGGTGCACTCGAACGCGATGTCGACGTTCAGCTCCTTGTGCGGCAGGTCCTTCGGATCACGGATCGCCGTGACCTTGATCTTGCCCGCGCCGACGTCGATCCAGTCCTCGCCCGAGGTCACCGTGCCGGGGAAGCGGCCGTGCACGCTGTCGTAGCGCAGCAGGTGAGCGTTGGTCTCGACCGGACCCAGATCGTTGATCGCCACGACCTCGATATCGGTGCGGCCGTGCTCGGCGATCGAGCGAAGAACCAGACGTCCGATACGGCCAAAGCCGTTGATGGCGACGCGAAGAGCCATGAGGTCTTTCTCCTAACGATCGGACGCGGCCAGAGGCGACCGGCGTTCCCTGATTTTGCAGCGCGTTTTGCGGGCGGTGGCCGGGAAGTCAACCCCAGCTCGGGTAACAACGCATGACGGAATACTGCTATGGGCGATTCCTCACCCAAATCTCGCCACGCCGGGTGGCGAAGCTGCTGCTGATCTATATGTTGCACCGCATGATTGGAACCCGCCGATGACCCTGGGCGAAACCAGCGCCCTCGACCTCGCCGCGCGTCGCCTCGAGCGCGCCGTGGCGCAGTTGGAGCAACGGCTGGCCGCGCGTCAGCCCGTGGCGGCCGCCGCCTCGGCCCCGGACCTGTTCGACGGCGACAGCGCGCGCCTGAAGGCCGAGCTGGACGCCGCCCGCGAGCGTGAGCGCGCCCTTGAGGAAGCCGGCGCCCAGGCCTCGGTGGCCCTGGGCCGCGCCATCGCCGAGATCCGCGCCGCCCTGGGTGACGAGGCCGGCACGGCCAATGACGACACGCCGGAAGGCGAGCCCGACTACGATCCGGAGACGGACGAACTGTTCGACGAGCCGGGGAAGGCCTGAGCATGGCGCAACTGACCATCCAGGTGAACGGCCGCCCCTACACCGTCGGCTGCGAGGACGGCCAGGAGGCCCACCTGCTGGAGATCTCGCGCCTGTTCGACCGTCAGGTCCGCCAGGTCAGCCAGGACGTCGGCCAGCTGGGCGAGACGCGCCTGTTCCTGATGGGCGCCCTGCTGCTGGCCGACGAGATGAGCGACCTGAAGCTGCGCCTGGCCCATGCGCAGAGCGAACTGGCCAAGCTTCAGAACGAAACCACCCGCGCCGAGATCCGCGCCATCAAAGCCTTGGACGCGGCGGCGGAGAAGATCGAGAAGCTGGCGGCGGAGTAACTTGCCCCTACCTGACCGCTTCGCGGTCATCTTCCCCCTATGGGGGAGGAGCGCGAAGCGCGGAGGGGGCGAGTGCCAATCTATTCGCCTTCCGCGACACCGCGGCGCTGGCGCCGGGGCTCCCGAGCGCCTATCTTGTTCAACGGCGGGTCTTGCTGTGGCCCTCGTCGAAGATTTCTATTCCCAGGGACCTTAATCTCTCTATCGGGACCTGTTCCCTCCCGTGGCCGTGGCTGCGGGAACACGGGGCCCACCTGTAACTAACAGGTTCGAGTGGATTGAAACGTCTTCACGGTTCTTCGCGGCGCCGCCACCTCATTCCATAGAAGCTGTCATCCCGGGCAAGCGCGCAGCGCGTAGACCCGGGACCACGGCAAGCGCAGGCGCTTCCTGCCGCCCCGGCTCGGCGCGACCTTGCGGTCGTGGGGCCGGGATGACAGTTCTAGGGCATGGTCATCGCCAACGCCGCCTCCGCCAAGACCGCCCTGCGGGTCCTGATCCGCGACCGCCGCAAGGCACTGGCGCAGGAGTTTCCCGACGCCGACCAGCGGGCCGCCGACATCGGCGCCGCGACGTTGGCCAAGCGCTTCCCCAATCCCACCGGCAAGGTGGCCGCCGTCTACCAGGGCTGGGGCTCGGAGCTTTCGCCGGCGATCCTGGCCGAGGCCCTGGCGCAGGCCGGCTGGACGCTGGCCCTGCCGTCGGTGGAGGGCAAGGCCGGGGCCATGGTGTTCCGCCGCTGGGACCGCGCCGCGCCGTTGGAGCGCGACGAGATCGGCATGCGGGCCCCGCCGCGCGACGCCGAGATTCTCCAGCCCGACCTCGTGATCGTGCCACTGCTGGCCTTCGACCGCGCCGGCCGGCGGCTGGGGCAGGGCGGCGGCTATTATGACCGCGCGCTGGCGGCCCTGAAGGCGCGGGGCGAGGTGTTTGTGCTGGGCCTGGCCTATGGCGGTCAGGAGACGGCGAATTTGCCGCACGAACCGCACGATCAAGCGCTGGACGCCATCCTCACCGAAAAAGAGTATATCGCGGTGAACGATACGGGACCGAAAGGGTCCTTCTAAGGAATTTCGATGCGTTTTGCTTTCTTCGGCGATGTCGTCGGCAAGTCCGGCCGCGACGGTCTGGCCGACCATCTGCCCGCCCTGCGCCGCCAGCTCGACCTGGAATTCGTGATCATCAACGCCGAGAACGCCGCGGCCGGCTTCGGCATCACCGAGAACACCGCGCGCGAGCTGTTCGAGGCCGGCGCCGACTGCCTGACCCTGGGCAATCACAGCTGGGACCAGCGCGAGGCCCTGACCTACATCGTCCGCGAGCCGCGCCTGATCCGCCCAGCCAACTATCCGATCCTGTCGGACGCGCCGGGCAAGGGCAGCCACCTGTTCCAGACTGAGCGCGGCCGCACCATCATGGTCATCAACCTCTTGGGCCGCGTCCACATGGACGCCATGGACGACCCCTTCGCCGCCGCCGACCGCGAGCTGGACAAGGCACCGCTGGGCCAGGTGGCCGATGCGGTGGTGGTCGACATGCACTGCGAGGCGACGTCGGAGAAGATGGCCATGGGCCACTATTGCGACGGCCGCGCTTCGCTCGTCGTCGGCACCCACACCCACGTTCCGACCGCCGACGCCCAGATTCTGCCCGGCGGCACCGCCTACCAGACCGACGCCGGCGCCTGCGCCGACTATGACAGCGTCATCGGCAACCAGAAGGAAGAGCCCCTGCGGCGCTTCACCACCAAGATCAGCGGCGGCCGCTACACCCCCGCCAGCGGCCCGGCCACGGTCTGCGGCGTGTTCGTCGAGACCGACGACCGCACGGGTCTGGCGGTGCGGGTCGAGCCGATCCGGGTGGGCGGGCGGCTGAAGGAGAGCGTGCCGGCCGTCTAAGAGTCGACAAGCCCGTTCAAGCCCCGCGACGGACTGCGGCCTAAGCCTGTGTCTCCAACAGGAGCCCGGTCATGAACGCCATCACGCCCACGCCCAGCGCCGTCAACGCGCCCACCCAATATGTCGAGGTCGAGGGGCGACGCCTGGCCTATCGGTCGATCGGGGCCGGCGTGCCGCTGGTGCTGTGCGTGCGCTTTCGCGGGACGATGGACGTCTGGGACCCGGCCTTTCTCGACGCCCTGGCCGGCCAGGGTTTCCGGGTCATCGTCTTCGACTACAGCGGCATGGGCGCCTCGACCGGCGAGAAGACCCTCAACCCGTTCGCCCTGGCCAAGGACGCCGGCGACCTGATCAAGGCCCTGGGCCTGAAATCGGCGGTGCTGGGCGGATGGTCGCTGGGCGGCCTCGCGGCGCAGGCGGCCCTGGCCCTGTTCCCCGACCAGATCAGCCATGTGGTGCTGATCGGCACGGGCCCGCCCGGACCGCTGGCCAAGATGGCCGAGCAGCTGTTCTACGACACCGCCCGCAAGGACAACGACTTCGAGGATGAGGTCATCCTGTTCTTCGAGCCGAAGTCGCCGGCCAGCCGCGCCGCCGCTCGCGCCTCGCACGACCGCATCGCCGCCCGGACGACGGATCTCAGCCCGCCCGTCCCGCGCGACTGGGCCGCCGACATGCTGGGCGGCGCGCCCAAGCCCAACCCGTTTCCCGCCCAGCCGATCCTGGACCTTCTGAAGACCACCGACGTCCCGATCCTGCATGTCGGCGGCGACCACGACATCAGCTTCCCGGTCGAGAACTGGTACGCGCTGAACCCGGTCCTGCCGACCCTGCAGCTGATCACCTTCCCCCGGGCCGGCCACGGGCCGCAGCACGAGCATCCGCAGGCCAGCGCCGAGCACATCGCCACCTTCGTGCGCACGGCCTCTCGGCCCGCTTAGGTCGGAATCGACAAGCCGGAGACGCTTGCGACTGTCACGCGTTGGAGCACAGTCTTTCCTCCAACTTTGACAGGAGCGCTCCCATGACCGACGCCATCTACACCGCCCACGCCCACGCCGTGGGCGGACGCCAGGGCACGGCCAAGTCCGACGACGGCCATCTGGACGTCAAGCTGGCCTTCCCCAAGTCGATGGGCGGCGACGGCAATGGCACCAATCCCGAGCAGCTGTTCGCGGCCGGCTACAGCGCCTGTTTCCTCGGCGCGCTGGGCCTTGTGGCCCGCACCCAGGGGATCAAGCTGGGCGAGCACAGCCTGGACAGCGAGGTCGACCTGATCAAGGACGACACCAGCTTCCATGTCGGCGTGCGCCTGACCCTGAACGCCCCGGAGCTGGACCGCGAGACCGCCGAGAAGCTGCTGCACGCGGCGCATGAGGTCTGCCCCTATTCGAAGGCGACGCGCGGCAATGTGGATGTGGTGCTGACGGTCGCCTGAGGCCGCTCCAATAATTCTTGTCATCCCGGAAGCCTCGCAGAGGCTGTCCGGGACCCAGGAGCCGGCGCACTGTGGTTGCCCTGGGTCCCGGCTCTCCGCTTCGCTCCGGCCGGGATGACAAGGTTGGGTCAGCCCGGGACTCAGCCCGGGAACATGTGGAAGTAGGGCTCGGCCTCGGCCAGCACCCGCGCCACCGACGGCCGCGCCTTCAGCCGGTCCAGATAGGCCGACACCGCAGGATAGTCTTGGCCCAGCGGCTGGACCTTGTCGGCGTAGAACAGGGCCGGCAGCGCCGCGCAGTCGGCCAGGCCGAAGGCCTCGCCCGACATCCATGTGCGTCCGGCCAGTTCCGCCTCCAGCAAACCATAGGAGGCTGTCAGCTGGTCGCGCGCCTGCCGCACGCCGAACGGGTCGCGATCGGCGTCGGACGGCCGGATGCGGTCGCCGACCACCTTCTGCATCGGGATCATCACATAGAAGTCGAAGAAGCGGTCCCACAGCCGGGTGCGCCAGGCCGCGTCCGGATCGGCGGGGGTGAAGCGCGTCGGGCCTGGATAATGCAGGTCCAGATAGTCGAGGATCACGCTGCTCTCGGGCACGGTCAGGCCGCGCGCCTCGTCGCGCACGACCGGGAACTTGCCCAGCGGCCACAGCGCCAGGAAGGCGGCCCGCGAGGCCTCGTCGCCCAGATTGACCACCAGCGGCGTGAACGGGGTGTCGTTCTCGTAAAGCCCGATCAGCGCCTTCCAGCAGAAGGACGACAGCGGGTGGAAATGCAGGGTCAGGGACACCGGCGACCTCGGCCTAAAACTGAAGTGATGGCTAAACTATAATCGACCTCTCTCGCTTGGCAAGCCGTCGGCGGATCAAGCCGGGGTGACAAAACCCCGTCTCAGCGGCTAGAAGCGCCCCCACTCCACCATCGTCAGATCAGAGAAGAGCCCCGCGAATGGCCGGCCACTCGAAATTCAAGAACATCATGCACCGCAAGGGCCGCGCCGACGCCGCGCGCTCCAAGCTGTTCTCCAAGCTGTCGCGGGAGATCACCGTGGCCGCCAAGGCGGGCCTGCCCGACCCGGCCATGAACCCGCGCCTGCGCCTGGCCGTCAACAACGCCAAGGCCGAAAGCCTGCCCAAGGACGTCATCGATCGCGCGATCAAGAAGTCGCAGATGGGCGACGCGGCCGACTATTCGGAAATCCGCTACGAGGGCGTCGCCGCCGGCGGCGTCGGCATCATCGTCGAGGTGCTGACCGACAACAAGAACCGCGCCGCCGCCAATGTCCGCTCCTACTTCACCAAGATGGGCGGCAACATGGGCGCCTCGGGCTCGGTGACGTTCAACTATGATCGCGTCGGCCAGATCACCTATCCGGCCAAGGCCGCGAGCGAAGACGACATGATGGAAGCCGCCATCGAGGCCGGCGCCGACGATGTCGTCTCCGACATGGACGAGGAAGGCGAAGGCCACACCGTCTACACTGCGTTCGAGGATCTCAACGACGTGGCCGCCGCCCTGGAAGCCAAGTTCGGCGCGGCCAACAACACCAAGATCGCCTGGCGTCCGAAGATGCAGGTGCCGGTCACCGGCGAGTCGGTGGCCACGCTGATGAAGCTGCTGGACCTGCTCGACGACGACGACGACGTCCAGGCCGTCTATTCGAACGAAGAGATCAGCGACGAAGACGCCGCGGCGCTGGGTTAGCCGCTAAAACTGTCATCCCGGCCAAGCGCGCAGCGCGCCGAGCCGGGACCGCAGGAAACGCATGAGCTCGCCGTGGTCCCGGGTCTACGCTGCGCTTCGCCCGGGATGACAGATCGGGCCAGGGAGCTTCACCGCCGTCTCGCCCGTTAAGTTCGTCATGCACGGGCTGGCTCCCTCCGACTATCTCCCCATCCTCGGCGCGCTGGTCGCCGGCGGCGCCATCGGGTTCGAGCGCGAGTATCGCAGCCGGCCGGCGGGCCTGCGCACCCACATGTTGGTCGCCCTGGCCTCGGCCTTGTTGATGCTGGCCGCCGTTCACCAGGTGAAGTGGATGACCGACACTCCGATGGACGTGATGCGTATCGATCCGGTGCGCATGGCCCACGGCGTTCTCACCGGCGTCGGCTTCCTGTGCGGCGGGGTGATCTTCCAGCAGGGGGTGTCGGTGCACGGCCTGACCACGGCGGCGTCGCTGTGGATCACCTCGGCGATCGGCACCCTGTTCGGGGTCGGGCTCTATGACCTGGCCGTCGGCGGCACGCTGCTGACCGTGGCCGTGCTCAGCGCCGCCCGTCTTCTCGACAAGCACATGCCGCAGAAGAACTTCGTCGAGATCGCCGTGCGCTCGCGCCGCGAGGCCCTGATCGACGAGGCCGAACTGCGCGGCGTCCTGGGGCAGTGCGATCTCCATGGCGAGCGGCTGAACCACCGGCTGCTGGACGGCGGCGCGACGGTCGAGCTGGCCGGACCGTTCTCGGGCAAGGGCGTCCTGCGCCTGACCGACCTGGCCGAACGCCTGCGCGGCGATCCCCGGGTGGTGGAGTTCGACATCCTGCCCCGGAAGGATTGAGCGGCTAGCGAATATCCGGCCCCGGGCGGCGCGGGCGCTGCTTGGCCGCGACCGACTTGATGATCAGCCGCCCCTGGCCGTCCGCCGGCAGAGGCGGCCGCGCGATGGTTAGCGCCTGGTCGATCAGCGCCGCGATCTCGGGGCGGTCCAGGTCGTCGGCGCCGGCCAGCACGATGTGGCGCATCACCGATCCCTCGCCCTTCAGCAGGCCGTGCGGATCGTTCAGCTCGGCCCCGCGGCCGAAGAACAGGCTGACCCAGCGCGGATAGAAGGCGACCGAGAAGATGGCGCTGGAGACCTTGTCGCCGGCGGCGAAGGCCACGGCCAGGGCGTTGTAGTTGTCGTAGACGAGGCGGTCGGCCTGGGGGATGCGCCGGATCATCCCGTCCAGGATCGCGGTCCCGCGCGCGGCGACCTCCGGCGTGAACCTGGCGATGAACGCGGCGAGTTGGTCGTCGGGCGTGCTCATGCGGTGAAGCTAAGGCCTGCGGCCGGCGCGGCGTCAACCGCCCGAGCGCCCCCTCCGCAATCACGGTCTTCTCCCCGTCACATCCCTTGCTCTACACTGGGCGAATGACGCTCCGCGTTCACATCGACACCGACTGCGGCGTGGACGACGCCCTGGCCCTGGCCATGCTGGCGCGGGCCCGCGACGTGGTCGAGGTGGGCTCGGTGTCGGCGGTGTTCGGCAACACCTATGTCGACCAGGCCGCCGCCAACGCCCGCGGCGTGCTGCGCCTGGCCGGTTGCGGGGCCGAGGTCTATATCGGCGCCGGTTCGGGTCTGGCCAAGCGCCGGGTCGAGCGCATGCGGCCGGCCCATGGCGTCGACGGGCTGAACGGGGTGGGCTTCTCGCAGCGCTGGAAACTGCCGGAGCTGGATCGCGGCCACGGGACCAGCCTCCTGGCCTTCGTCGCCCGCCGCAAGATCACCGGCCTGTTCCTGGGTCCCCTGACCAATCTGGCCCAGGGCCTGCTGGAGGATCCCGCCGCCTTCCGCGACTGGCGCCCGACGATCATGGCCGGCGCCTTCGCCGTCGAGGGCAAGGCCCAGGGCGGCGCCGACTTCAACAGCTGGAGCGATCCGGAAGCCCTGCAGCGGGTGCTGGAGGCCGGGGTCAGGCCGCGTCTGGTGCCGCTGGACATCTCTAGCCAGGTGACCCTGACCAAGGCGGCGCTGGAGGCGGGTTCGACCTGCTGCGGCTCGCCGCTGTCGGCGCGCCTGACCAGGGCGGCGGGGCCCTATATGGATTTCCACGCCCAGGCCTGGGGTGTCACCGACGCCTGCCACCCGCACGACGCTGTGGCCGCCGCGACGCTGGTGGCGCCCGAGGCCTTCGTGTTCGAGCCGGCCCGGCTGCGCGTGACGGTCGACGGCGTCCGCCAGGGCCGCATCGACCGCATCGACGGCGAGCCCAACGCCGAGGTCTGCGTGGGCCTCGAGGCCGGGGTGGTCGAGCGGCTGATCCTGGCGACGTTGTTTGGGGCCAAGGCGGTGGCGGCGTAAATCCTCCCCCTTTGGGGGAGGTGGCCCAGAGGGCCGGAGGGGGTCCTCTCCGGTCCATGCCGTTGAGGACCCCCTCAGTCGCTCCGCGACAGCTCGCCCAAAGGGGGAGCATCTAGATGGCGCGGCGAGCCCCTACTTCCCGCCCGCATAGTCCTTGATCAGCCCGAACAGGAAATCCCGACCGTCATAGAGCGACTTCACGCGGATGCGCTCGTTCAGCCCGTGGATGCCGTCCCCGTCCGAACCGCCGAACAGACCCGAAACGCCATAGGTCGGGATGCCCGCCGCGTTGGTGTGCACGCCGTCCGTGGCGCCGGTCAGCAGGATCGGCACGATCGGCACGCCGGGCCACAGCTTGGCGGCTTCCTTGGTGATCGGGCCCATGATCGCCGGCGTCAGGGGCGGCGGAGGCGAGGCGGCCTTGGCCTCGTGGGCCAGGGTCACGGCGACGGCCGGATCGGCGGCCAGTTCGGTCAGCTTGGCTTTCACCTCCTCGACCGGCGTGCCCGGCAGGATGCGGCAGTTGACGTTGGCCGTCGCGCGCTGGGGCAGGGCGTTGGGCGCGTGGCCGGCGCTGACCATGGTGGCGACGCACGTGGTGCGCAGCATCGAGTTCCACATCGGGTCCTTGGTCACCACGGCGAGCGCCGCCGGGTCCTCGACATTGGCCACCAGCGCCTTCATCGCCGCCGCCTGCTCGGCCGGCACGCGCGGCTGCATCTGGGTGAAGTAGCCCTTGGTGGCGTCGTTGAAGCGGGTGGGGAACCTGTAGTCGCCGATCCGGTTCAGAGCCGCCGTCAGCTGGTAGATGGCGTTGGCCGCGACGGGACGGCTGGAGTGGCCGCCCGGATTGGTCACCGTCAGGGTGAAGTCCTGATAGACCTTCTCGCCGGCCTGGACCTCCAGCACCACGGGCTTGTCGTTCTCGTCCAGCAGGCCGTCGGCGCCCTCGTTCAGCGCGAACTCGGCGTCGACCAGGGCGCGGTGGTTCTTCACCAGGTCCTCGATGCCGTTATAGCCCTCGCTCTCCTCGCCGCAGGTCAGGGCCATCTTGATGTCGCGCTTGGGCTTGAAACCCTGTTCCTTGAGCCGGACCATGCTGTCGGCCCAGATCGCCGCCTGGGCCTTGTCGTCCGACGTGCCGCGGCCGAAGAAATAGCCGTTCTCCTCGACCAGCTTGAACGGATCGCGGGTCCAGTCGGCGCGGTTGGCCTCGACCACGTCGATGTGGGCCAGGAGCAGGATCGGCCTGGACTTGGGATCGGTCCCGTGGAGGATCGCCACCAGCGAGCCCTCCTTGGGGTGCTTGGGCTCGACCACGATCTGGATGTCGGCGTCGGGATAGCCGGCGGCCTTCAGGCGCGCGCCCATGGCCTGCGCGGCCGTCGTGCAGCTGCCGACCGACAGCGTCGTGTTGATCTCGACCAGTTCCTTGTAGAGGTCGCGGAACTTCAGCTGGTCGGGACGGACATTGGCCGGCGGCGTTGCTGTCTGGGCGTTCGCGAGCACCGGCAAGGCGAGCAGAGCCGCCGTCGTCATCCATCCGACCATACGCATTATTTTTCTCTCCCAAGGAACTGAACCGGAGGAGAGCCCGCAAAGCCGCGCTGCGCAAGGGCCGGCGTTTACGAGTCGTTAGCGATACAGGGGCTTTTCCTCGGGCGCGGAACAGGCGATGTTGCGAGAACACATGATGAACATGAATCGCACTCCGATCCGGATCCTGGGCCTCGATCCCGGCCTGCGCCGCACCGGCTGGGGCGTGCTCACGGTCGAGGGCTCGCGCATGAGCCACGTCGCCCACGGGGTGATCGCCCCGGACGAGAAGGCCGACTTCGCCCAGCGCCTGCTGCATCTCTTCGAAGGCATCTGCGCGGTGATCGAGCAGCACAGGCCCGACGAGGCGGCGGTCGAGGAGGTGTTCCTCAACACCAACGCCCAGTCGACGCTGAAGCTGGGCCACGCCCGCGCCGCCGCCCTGATCGCGCCCGCGCGCGCCGGCCTGCTGGTGGCAGAATATTCCACGCGCCTGGTCAAGAAGGCGGTGGTCGGCACCGGCGCGGCCGACAAGGCCCAGATCGGCTTCATGATCGCCCGCCTGTTGCCGACGGCCGGCAAGACCACGGCCGACTGCGCCGACGCCCTGGCCGTCGCCATCACCCACGCCAACCTGCGCGTCGCCAACCGGAGAGTGGCATGATCGGTCGCTTGAGAGGCGCCGTCGCCGAGGTCGGCGAGGAAGAAGCCCTGATCGACGTCATGGGCGTGGGCTACGTCGTCCGCTGCGGCGGCCGCACGCTGTCGCGCCTGCCGGCCCTGGGCGAGGAGACCCTGCTGCACATCGAAAGCCAGTGGAGCGAAAGCGCTGGCCTGCGCCTCTACGGCTTCGGCACGCGCGAGGACCGCAAGGCCTTCGTGCTGCTGCAGGCCATCCAGGGCGTGGGCCCCAAGGCGGCGATGGCGGTGCTCGACATCCTGTCGCCGGCCGAGCTGGCGTCCGCGGTGGCGCGCGAGGACAAGGCCGCCGTCGGGCGGGCGTCGGGCGTGGGGCCGAAACTGGCCCTGCGGATCGTCACCGAGCTTAAGGACAAGCCGATCACCGACGGGCCGGTGCTGATGACCGCGCCGACCTCAAGCTCCGCGCCGGCCAAGGCCAAGCCCGCTCCTACCGGCGACGCCGTGGCGGCGTTGATGGGCCTGGGCGTGGCGGAAGTGAACGCCCGCCGCGTGGTCGAGGCGGCGGCCGCCAAGCTGGGTGAAGAGGCCAGCGTGCAGGCGCTGATCAAGGCGGGATTGCAGGAGCTGGGGCGATGAGGGCCAGCCACTTGCCCCCTCCTGACCGCTTCGCGGTCGTCCTCCCCCATAGGGGGAAGATGGACGGCGCTTACCTCTTCTTCCCCCTATGGGGGAGGAGGGCCGCAGGCCCGGAGGGGGCAAGTTCATGACCCGCATCATCTCCGGCGAGGCCGAACCGCACGAAGCCGCGCCCTTCGCCGCCGACAAGGCCCTGCGCCCCCAGACCCTGGCCGAGTTCGTCGGTCAGGAACAGGCCAAGGGCAATCTTCGGGTCTTCATCGAGGCCGCCAAGGGCCGGGGCGAGGCCCTGGACCATGTGCTGCTGTTCGGCCCGCCCGGCTTGGGCAAGACCACCCTGGCCCAGATCGTCGCCCGCGAGCTGGGGGTGAACTTCCGCGCCACCTCGGGCCCGGTGCTGAACAAGCCCGGCGACCTGGCGGCGATCCTGACCAATCTGGAAGCCAACGACGTTCTCTTCATCGACGAGATCCACCGTCTCTCGACCAATGTCGAGGAGATCCTCTACCCGGCCATGGAGGACCATGTTCTGGACCTGGTGATCGGCGAGGGGCCGTCCGCGCGCTCGATCCGCATCGACCTGGCCCCCTTCACCCTGGTGGCGGCGACCACGCGGGCGGGCATGTTGGCCACGCCCTTGCGCGACCGCTTCGGCATTCCGATCCGGCTGGAATTCTACACCCACGCCGAGCTGAAACACGTACTGATGGGCGCGGCCCGCAAGATGGGCGCGCCGCTGTCGGAAGACGGCGCCGCCGAGATCGCCGCCCGGGCCCGGGGCACGCCCCGCGTCGCCGGCCGCCTGCTGCGCCGCGTCCGCGACTTCGCCACCGCCGACGGCGCGGCGGTGATCGACCGCAAGGCCGCCAGCCTGGCCCTTGCGAGACTTGAAGTGGACGAGGTCGGCCTCGACAGCCTGGACCGCCGCTACCTGCGCGCGCTGATCGAGCACTATGGCGGCGGCCCGGCCGGGGTCGAAACCATCGCCTACGCCATCGCCGAGGCTCGCGACGCGGTCGAGGACGTCATCGAGCCCTATCTGATGCAGCAGGGCTTCATCCAGCGCACCCCGCGCGGCCGCGTCGCCTGCGGCAAGGCCTATCTGCACCTGGGCCTGAAGGCCCCGCCGCCGCCGCAAGGACAGGCGGGGTTGTTCGGGGACGAGTAGTCTGGTCACTTGCCCCCTCCGGGCCTGCGGCCCTCCTCCCCCATAGGGGGAAGATGAGGTCGGCGCGGTTCATCTTCCCCCTATGGGGGAAGACGATCGCGAAGCGATCCGTAGGGGGCAAGTCGAAGAGAGCTTATGAGATGACCACCCCCGCCCCCACCGCCGGCGTCTTTTCCGGCCGCGAGCACCAGTTGCCCGTCCGGATCTATTACGAGGACACCGACTTCTCGGGCATCGTCTACCACGCCAACTACCTGCGCTATTTCGAGCGGGGGCGGAGCGATTTCTTCCGGCTGGTCGGGATCTCGCACACCGAATTGGCCAAGGCCGACACCGCGTTCGCGATCATCCGCATGGAACTGGACTTCAAGCGTTCGGCCCGTGTCGACGACGCCCTGCTGGTGCGCACCACCTATGACCGCGTGAAGGGGCCGCGCCTCTATGTCAGCCAGAGGATCACCCGCGGCGAGGAGCTGATCTGCCAGGCGGCGGGCGAGGCGGTGTGCATCAGCCTGGACGGCCGGCCGCGAAAACCCACGGCCGAGATGCTGGCTCAGCTGTCGCCCTGGCTGGAGGGCTAGGGTTACCCCCTGCGTCATCCCCCGCTTCACGCGGGGGACCCAAGCGGCGGCGCCGAGAGTTACCTGTCAGCTCGGCTTGGGTCCCCCGAACAAGTCGGGGGATGACTCGGTTGGGTAGACGAAAACAACATCCCCCGACGATTGTCATAGTTTCACCAAAGCGCCGCTTCATGCCAGTAAGGCGCTACACCTCAGTACTGACGCCCGATACGGAGCAGGATTCCCGCATGGACGCCGCAGCAGCCGCCCCCGCCAATTTCTCGTTCGTCGCCCTGTTCATGCAGGCCGACTGGGTCGTCAAAGGGGTGATGGTCGGCCTGATCCTCGCCTCGCTGGGCTCGTGGGCGGTGATCTTCGACAAGCTGTTCCGTTTCTCGGCCCTGAACAGCGCCGCCGATCGCTTCGAGGGCCAGGTCAGCCAGGGCCGGTCGCTGGAGGAGGTGGCCGGCGAGGCCGGCGCCAATCCGCGCCATCCGCTGCCGCGCATGCTGCAGGCGGCCCTGAAGGAATGGCGCGACGCCAAGAGCCGGGGCGTGATCAACGAGAACCAGGCCGCTTTCCTGATCCAGCGCATCGATCGGATCATGGACACCATGATCGCCCGCGAGAGCGCGAAGGTCGAAGAGGGCCTGGGCAGCCTGGCCATCGTCGCCACCGCCAGCCCGTTCATCGGCCTGTTCGGCACCGTCTGGGGCATCATGCACGCCTTCCAGAACATCGCGATCCAGAAGAACACCTCGCTGGCCGTCGTGGCCCCGTCGATCGCCGAGGCGCTGTTCGCCACCGCCATCGGCCTGGTCGCAGCCATCCCGGCCTACATCGCCTACAACAAGTTCTCGACCGACGCGGGCAAGTATTCGGGCCGCCTCGAGGGCTTCGCCGACGACCTCTCCACCGCGATCCAGCGTCGCCTGGCCGAGAAGGTCTGACCCGATGGCCATGTCCGCCAACGACGCCTTCGCCACCGGCGGCCGTCGCGGCCGTCGTCGCGGCCGCCGCGGCAAGGGCGCCCTGTCCGAGATCAACGTCACCCCGCTGGTCGACGTGATGCTGGTGCTGCTGATCATCTTCATGATCAGCGCCCCGCTGCTGACCGCCGGCGTGCCGCTGGAGCTGCCCAAGACCGAGGCCGCCGCCCTGCAGAACCAGCAGGAGCCGATCACGGTGTCGATCCGCGCCGACGGCCACATCTTCGTGGGCGAGACCGAGGTCGCGTTCGAGAACCTGGCCCCGCGCATCACCGCCATCGCCGGCGACGGCTATGACAAGCCGCTGTTCGTGCGCGCCGACGGCAAGGCCACCTACGCCATCGTCGCCCAGACCATGGCCGCCCTGTCCAACGCCGGCTTCGGCAAGATCAACCTGATCACCGAGACGGGCGGCCCGTCCTCGGGCGCGGTGCCTCGCGACGCCCAGCCCGAGGGCTCGGGCGACCTGCGGCCCGCGCAATAGGCCGCGCATGAGCCAATCCAGAGACCCCGGATTCTCGCCCGCCCTGATCGGGTCGGTCGCCTTTCACGGACTGGTGGCGGCCGCGATCCTGATCGGCTGGCCGTGGAAGACGCCCAAGCCGATCACCCTGGGCGAGAGCGTGCCTGTGACCATCGTCACCGAGGGGCCGACCAATGTCCGGCCGGCCGAGGAAGCGCCGGTCGAGCAGACGGCCCAGGTCGAGGAGCCCACGCCCGAGGCGACGCCGCAGCCGCCGGCGCCCGTTCCCGCGCCCAAGCCGACGCCCGCCCCGACGCCGCCGGCCAAGGCTCCGCCGCCGCCGACGCCCAAGCCCAGCCCGCAACCCACGCCGGCCAAGCCGACGCCCGCCAAGCCCAAGGAGGACTTCTTCGCCTCCCTGGAAGCCTCGCTGGCCAAGACCAAGAAGTCGACCGGCAAGCCCACGGCCAACGCCGCCAAGGGGCCGGCCCGGCAGGAGACCTCGGTCTCGGCCCGACCCGCCGCCGGCGCGGCCACCGGCCTGTCGGCCGCCGCGCTCGGCCGCCTGCAGGGCGAGGTCCAGGACCGCTGGAATCCCAACTGCGAGGTCGAGGGCGGCGCCAACGTCAATGTGCGGGTGGTCTTCGTGATCGGCCCGGGCGGCCGCGTGGTCGGCCAGCCGGAGTCGCCGGGCACGTCGTCGCCGGATCCCGTGGTCAAGGCCGCGTCCGATCGGGCGGTTCGCGCGTTGCTACAGGCCTCGCCGTTCGCCTATCTGCCGTCCGACCTCTACGGTCAGAAAATCGCCCTGAACTTCAACGCTAAACAGGCTTGCTCCGGATGATGTCGCCGAAAGGAAACGTGATGCGCTTGAAGGCCTTGCTCCTGATGGTGGCCGCCCTGCTCGGCGGCGCCATGGCCTCGCCCGCCGCCGCCCAGATCGAGGTCGACATCAACGCCGGCGCGGTCAAGCCGCTGCCGATCGCGGTGCCGGCCTTCTCGGGCACGCCGCGCGGCGCCGAGATCGCCCAAGTCATCACCGGCAACCTGGAGCGCTCGGGCCTGTTCCAGCCGCTGAACGTCTCGGGCGTCGCCGACAAGCTCAACGACGTCAACGTCCAGCCGCGCTTCCCCGACTGGCAGGCCACCGGGGCCCAGGCCCTGATCAACGGCCAGGTCACGGTCGGCCCCGACGGCGGCCTGCGCGTCGACTTTCGCCTGTGGGACGTGTTCAGCCAGCAGCAGCTGCTGGGCCTGCAGTTCAGCTCCACGCCCGACAACTGGCGCCGCGTGGCCCACAAGATCAGCGACGCCGTCTATGAGCGCCTGACCGGCGAGAAGGGCTATTTCGACACCCGCGTGGCCTTCGTCGCCGAGAGCGGTCCGAAGCTGGCCCGCGTCAAGCGTCTGGCGATCATGGACCAGGACGGCGCCAACCCGCAGTTCCTGACCGACGGCTCCTACATCGTCATGACCCCGCGCTTCTCGGCCACCAGCCAGGAGCTGACCTTCATGGCCCTGCGGCCGACCGGCTCGTCGATCTACCTGCTGAACCTGGAGACCGGACGCCAGGAAACGGTCGGCAAGTTCCCGGGCATGGTGTTCGCCCCGCGCTTCTCGCCCGACGGCGCCAAGGTGGCCTTCTCGGTGGAGAAGGGCGGCAACAGCGACATCTACGTGCTGGACCTGCGCAGCCGCAGCTCGACCCGCATCACCACCGACCCGGCGATCGACACCTCGCCGTCGTTCTCGCCGGACGGATCGAAGATCGTGTTCAACTCCGACCGGGGTGGTCAGGCGCAGCTCTATGTGATGAACGCCGACGGCTCGGGCGTGCGCCGCATCTCGTACGGCGGCGGCCGCTACACGACGCCGGTCTGGAGCCCGCGCGGCGACTTCATCGCCTTCACCAAGCAGACCGGCGGCCAGTTCCACATCGGCGTCATGCGCACCGACGGCAGCGACGAGCGCCTGCTGACCACCAGCTATCTGGACGAAGGTCCGACCTGGGCCCCCAACGGCCGGGTGCTGATGTATTTCCGCGAAGTCTCCAGCGGCAATCCGCGCCTTTGGACCGTGGACATCACCGGCCGCATCCTGCGCCCGGCCGCCTATCAGGGCGCAGCGTCCGATCCGGCCTGGTCGCCGCTGCTGGACTGACCGAGGAAAACGACAATCGGTCGGGATTAGGAAACCCCGGCCGTGCGTAAGCGTTGCTGTCCCTGTTCGCCTTGCTCCGTTCGCCTTGCCCGCTCGCCTGGCAAGTGAATCAAGGTCCCGACGGGGGCATCTGACGCCATTGTGAGGTTTGGTCTGGCGTTTTCATTGTGCTGTCGAGGTCATCGGCGGCTATCCATCAGGTCCGAACCGAGGTTTTGAGGAGAAACTGGATGAACTTCGACACCAAGCGCGCCGCTAGACTGGCGCTGATCGGTTTGGCGGCCGCGTCTCTCGCCGCCTGCGCTTCGCGTCCGAAGCCCGCTGGTCCCGCTCCCGTCGGCCCGACGCCGACCGGCCCGAGCACCCCCTACACCCCGCCGACCCAGCCGCCCGTCGGCTCGAACATCCTGCCCGGTTCGGTGCAGGACTTCGTCATCAACATCGGCGAGCGCATCTATTTCGACACGGACGAATACACCGTCCGCAACGACGCCCAGCCGGTGCTGGCGGCCCAGGCCCAGTGGCTGAACCGCTACCAGGCCGTCCGCGTCCGCATCGAAGGCAACGCCGACGAACGCGGCACTCGCGAGTACAACTTGGCCCTCGGCGCTCGCCGCGCCAACGCCGTCCGTGACTTCCTGGTCGCCCAGGGCGTGTCGGGCGCGCGCATCGAGACCCTGTCGTACGGCAAGGAACGCCCGATCGACGCCGGCTCGTCGGAAGACGCCTGGGCCAAGAACCGCAACGCCCGCACCGCCATCACCGACGGCGCGCGCTAAAGCAAATCTTGTCATCCCGGAAGCCTCGCAGAGGCTATCCGGGACTCAGGGGCCACTGCATTGCGGTTGCCCCTGGGTCCCGGCTCTCCGCTTCGCTGCGGCCGGGATGACAAATTATTTTGGGGCGTGATGATCGCTGCCCTCGGTTGGCGCTTTTTCGTCGCCCCACTTTTGTCCGCAATCAGGGCATAATCGCCGACATGAAGCTGAAATCCGTCCTGTTCGCCGCCCTGCTGGCCTCGGCCGCCGTTCCGGCCCTGGCCCAGACGCCCATGCCCGAGGATCCGCTGGACGATCGCTCGGCCAAGCGCATCGAGCGCATGGAGAAGGTGGTGCGCGAGCTGCGGTCGATCGTCTTCCAGGGCCGCGACACCGGCAAGCCCGTCGTCGTGCAGCCGGCCGAGACCGACGCCCAGATCGCCAGCCTCAGCGAGCGCCTGGGCGATCTGGAGCAGACGCTGCAGAAGCTGAACGGCCAGAACGAGGTCCTGACCCACGACCTGGACCAGGCCCGCAAGGCGACCGGCGACCAGAAGGCCCGCGCCGACGCGCTGGAGACCCGCCTGGCCGCGCTGGAAAAGACGCTGGCCGACATGAACGCCGCCGCCCAGGCCCAGGCCGCGCAAGCCGCCGCCACGCCCGCGCCGCCGGCCCCGCCCGCCGACCCGGCCCTGGCCTTCAAGCAGGCCCGCCAGCTGCTGCTGGACGGCGACTACGTCAACGCCGAGGCCGCCTTCTCGGCCTATGTGAACAACTATCCCGACAACGCCAGGACGCCCGAAGCCCGCTACTGGCTGGGCGAAACCCTGTTCGTGCGCGAAGCCTATGGTGACGCGGCCGGGGCCTATCTGGGCGCCGTGCGCGGCTGGCCGCAGACTAGCTGGGCGCCCGACGCCACCCTGAAGCTGTCGCGCTCGCTGGTGGCCCTGAAGAAGCCTGCCGACGCCTGCAAGGCGCTGGACGAGCTGGGCAAGCGCTATCCCAAGGCCCCGCCGGCCGTCCTGTCGCGCGCGGCCTCGACCCGCGTCGCGGCCAAGTGCGCCTAGACAGCGTCCAGGCCGCCCTCGACCGGCGGCTCGACGCTGACAGCCTCGCCCCGGTCGTCGTCGGCTTCTCCGGCGGCGGCGACTCCCTGGCCCTGCTGCGCCTGACCCTCGCCTGGGCGAGGGCGCGCAGCCGCCCCGTGCTCAGCCTGACCGTCGACCACCAGCTGCAGCCGGCCAGCGCCGCCTGGACCCGCGACGCGGTCGCCAAGGCCGCCGCGCTCGGGGCGGACGCCCGCGCCCTGGCCTGGACCGGCGACAAGCCCGCCACGGGCCTTTCCGCCGCCGCCCGCCGCGCCCGCCACGCCCTGCTGGCCACCGCCGCCCGCGAGGCCGGCGCCAGGGTGCTGCTGCTGGGCCACACCGCCGATGACCGCGCGGAGGCCGCCGCCATGCGGGCCGAGGGCTCGACGGTGTCGGATCCGCGAGACTGGGCCCCGTCGCCGGTCTGGCCCGAGGGGCGGGGCGTGATGCTGCTGCGCCCTCTGCTCGACCAGCGCCGGGCCGAGCTGCGCGCCTGGCTGGCGGGGCAGGGCGAGACCTGGCTGGACGATCCGGCCAATGACGATCCCCGCTCGGCCCGCGCCCGGGCCCGGCAGGCGCTGGCGGGATCGGCGTCGGCGGCAACGCCCACGACCCAGATCCCGCCGCCGGCCTTCGAGGGCGACCCGCTGGGCGTCATCCAGCTTCGACGCGACGTCGCCGCCGCCCATCTCGCCGCGGCCTGCCTGTGCGCGGCGGGAACCGAGCGCCCGCCGCGCGGCGAGCGGCTGGAGCGCCTCGTCGTCCGCCTGCGCGCCGGCGAGGCTTTCACCGCCACCCTGGCCGGGGCGCGGGTCGAGGCCGAGGGCGACGCCGTCCGCGTCTTCCGCGACGCTGGCGAGACGGCGCGGGACGGCTTGGCGCCGCTGGGCCTGGCCCCGGGCGAGACCGGCGTCTGGGACGGCCGCTACGAAATCCGCGCCGCAAGCGCCCCGATTTCCGTCAAACCGCTGAAGGGCCTGGCCGCCAGCCTGCCGCCCGCGCAGCGCGCCGCCTTGAAGGCCGTCCCCGCCGCCGCACGCCCGGCCTTGCCTGCGATCATCGACGAAAGCGGGGCCGTAAGCTGTCCCATGCTGGACGGCCCGGCTTTTGCTATGAGCGATGGCGGGCTTGCAGGGCCTCTCTTTCTGGATCGGTTCAAGGCCGCGACCGGCTTCATCGACCAAGAATGCGTGACCTGACGACGCACGCGTGGCGCAAGCGCTCGCGACCCCCTATCTTGGGAGGTCGAAGGCTATCGTTGGGAAGACGACGCGTATGAATTTCAGGAACCTGGCCATCTGGCTGGTGATCGTGGCGGTGCTGGTCGGCGTGTTCGTCGTGAACCAGACCTCACACACCCAAAGCGGCGGCGAGATCAGCTATTCTCAGCTGCTCAAGAAGGTCGACGCCGGCGAGATCAAATCCGCCGACATCGCCGGCTCGGTCGTTTCGGCCAAGGACAACGGCGGCAAGGTGCTGACCGTCAATGCGCCGAACAACTCCGACGAACTGGTCAACCGCCTGGTGGCGCGCGGCGCGGACGTCAAGTTCAAGGGCGGCGGCATCAGCCTGTTCGCCATCCTGGTGAACCTGCTGCCCATCCTGCTGGTCATCGGCGTGTGGGTGTTCTTCATGCGTCAGATGCAGGGCGGGGCCAAGGGCGCCATGGGCTTTGGCAAGTCCAAGGCCCGCCTGCTGACCGAGAACAAGAACCGCGTCGTGTTCGACGACGTCGCCGGCGTGGACGAGGCCAAGGAAGAACTGCAGGAGGTCGTCGACTTCCTGAAGGATCCGGCCAAGTTCCAGCGCCTGGGCGGCAAGATCCCCAAGGGCGCGCTGCTGATCGGCCCGCCCGGCACCGGCAAGACCCTGATCGCCCGCGCCGTCGCGGGTGAGGCGGGCGTGCCGTTCTTCACGATCTCGGGGTCCGACTTCGTCGAGATGTTCGTCGGCGTCGGCGCCAGCCGCGTGCGCGACATGTTCGAGCAGGCCAAGAAGAACGCCCCCTGCATCATCTTCATCGACGAAATCGACGCTGTCGGCCGCCACCGCGGCGCCGGCCTGGGCGGCGGCAACGACGAGCGCGAGCAGACCCTCAACCAGCTGCTGGTCGAGATGGACGGCTTCGAGGCCAATGAAGGCATCATCCTGATCGCGGCCACCAACCGTCCCGACGTGCTGGACCCGGCCCTGCTGCGTCCGGGCCGCTTCGACCGCCAGGTCGTGGTGCCCAATCCGGACGTCTCGGGCCGCGAGAAGATCATCCGCGTCCACATGAAGAACGTGCCGCTGTCGGCCGACGTCGACGTGCGCACCCTGGCCCGCGGCACCCCCGGCTTCTCGGGCGCCGACCTGGCCAACCTGGTCAACGAGGCGGCCCTGACCGCCGCGCGCAAGAACCGCCGCATGGTCACCATGCACGACTTCGAGCACGCCAAGGACAAGGTGATGATGGGCGCCGAGCGCCGCTCGATGGCCATGAGCGACGCCGAGAAGAAGCTGACCGCCTATCACGAGGGCGGCCACGCCCTGGTGGCCCTGCGCGTCCCCGTCGCCGATCCGGTCCACAAGGCCACGATCGTGCCGCGCGGCCGGGCCCTGGGCATGGTCATGCAGCTTCCCGAGGGCGACCGCTACTCGATGAGCTTCGACATGATGACCTCGCGCCTGGCCATCATGATGGCCGGCCGGGTCGCCGAGGAGCTGATCTTCGGCAAGGAGAAGATCACCTCGGGCGCGTCCAGCGACATCAGCGCCGCCACCAGCCTGGCCCGGAACATGGTCACCCGCTGGGGCTTCTCCGACGAGCTGGGCACCGTGGCCTATGGCGACAACCAGGACGAGGTGTTCCTGGGTCACTCCGTAGCCCGCACCCAGAACGTCTCGCCTGAGACCATGATCAAGATCGACAGCGAGGTCCGTCGCCTGGTCAAGGGCGGCGAGGACGAGGCGCGCCGCATCCTGACCGAGGAGCTGGACAACCTGCACTCGGTGGCCAAGGCCCTGCTGGAGTTCGAGACCCTGAGCGGCGACGAGATCATCGGCGTCATGAAGGGCGTCGTCCCGGTCCGCGAGGTCGAGGACGACAAGAAGCCGGCGACCTTCGCCGCCTCGGTGCCGATCTCGCCCACGGGCGTTACGGCCTAGGGCTTTCGGGCTTTTGGAATGAGAAGAGCCGGTCCCTCGCGGGGCCGGCTTTTTCTTTGGGCGGTGGGCGGTGGGACGCCCCCTCCGTCACGATGCGTATCCGCATCG
Organism: Caulobacter sp. GW821-FHT10F06; assembly: GCF_058809215.1. NCBI lineage: Bacteria > Pseudomonadati > Pseudomonadota > Alphaproteobacteria > Caulobacterales > Caulobacteraceae > Caulobacter > Caulobacter sp. GW821-FHT10F06. The sequence continues at coordinate 109,813 of NZ_JBXASK010000011.1, forward strand.
CGCCACCTCCCCCGTTTCACAGGGGAGGAGGGAGGCAGCTGATCTTCTCCTCTCCTGTGAAACGGGGGAGGTGGCATGGCGCGAATACGCGACATGACGGAGGGGGCGTCCGGCCGTAGAAGAAGACCCATGATCCACAACTCCCGCCCCCGCGTCATGGGCATCGTCAATGTCACGGCCGACAGCTTCTCGGACGGCGGCCGCTTTCTCGACGGCGGGGCGGCGCTGGATCACGCCCGCAGGCTGATCGCCGACGGCGCCGACATCCTCGACCTCGGCGGCGAGAGCACCCGCCCGGGCGCGGCGCCGGTGTCGGAGGCCGAGGAGCTGGCGCGGGTGGTCCCGCTGGTCGCGGCGATCCGCGCCGAAAGCGACATCGTTCTGTCGGTCGACACCATGAAGCCGGCCGTGGCCCGCGCCGCTGTCGCGGCGGGAGCCGATATCTGGAACGACGTCGCCGCCCTGCGTTTCGCCCCCGATGCGCCCGAGACCGCCGCCGAGCTGGGCTGCGAGCTGGTGCTGATGCACATGCTGGGCGAGCCGGGGACCATGCAGGACGCCCCGCGCTATGACGACGTCGTCGCCGAGGTCGAGGCCTTCCTGCTGGCCCGGGCCTTCACGGCCATGGCGGCCGGCGTGGCCAAGGCGAAGATCTGGCTGGATCCGGGCATCGGCTTTGGCAAGACCGTCGACCACAACCTGGCCCTGTTGGCCGCCCTGCCGCGCTTCGTGGCCCTGGGCTATCCGATCCTGCTGGGCGCCAGCCGCAAACGCTTCATCGCCGGCCTCGACGCTCAGGCCGCCGACGCCGCCGATCGCCTGGGCGGCTCCCTGGCCGCGCATCTGGCCGGCGCGGCGGCGGGCGTGGCGGCGGTTCGCGTCCACGACGTGCGCGAGACGACCCAGGCGCTGACGGTGTGGGCCGCGATCGAAGGAGCGGGGCGTGCGGGAGAAGCCCTTCCCCATAGGGAGAGGGGATAGATCGCCGTGAACACCGTGCGTTTTCAAGGTGAACCCCAACGATTTCAACGCCCTGAAACTTTCTCGCATCGCGCTTTCGAACGCACTCAGAACCACCCCCATACTCGATCTCACCTGACGGCACGGGAAGGGCGTCCGGCCGGCGACTGCGACGGCTGTCAGGGGTGATCGCGCGGGAGCGAGGATGGGGGACGTAAACCCATCCATCGGGGGAAAGCTAAAGCCCCCGCCCGTCCGAAGGTTCGCTCCGGGTCCCTCCGGAATCGGCGTGCTTGCAGCTTTCGAGCTGGGTCCGTCGCGAGGAGGACAAATCCGGGTGGGGCAAAGGGTTGAACCAGACCCGCGCGCCCCGGCCAGAGGGAAAACGGTCACGCGGAGCGTCTGTCTTCGTCGAAACGGTACTCACTATCCAATCTTCCGGGCGAGGCCCGGGCGCTCCGCGACCCCTCCCATGCCTTCAGCGGCGATCCGCGTGAAGCGGCGAAGCCGCGCGTCTGCGCCACAGGAGGCCCCGCGATGAAGTTGTGCGAAACTGACGCCCTGCCTGATTCTGCGAGCCCGACATGAATCCCGTGATCATCTTCCAGCCCGGCATGGCCGGCGATCTGCTGTTCGTTCAGAAGATCGCCAAGACCTACGCCGCCCAGGGCCGCCAGGTGATCATGCCGGTGCTGAAGCAGCACGCCTGGGTCTATGACGCCCTGGTGATGCCCGACAACATCGAGACGCCCCTGCTGGAGAGCGATTTCGAGTTCAAGGACGAGGTCCTGTTCCTGGGCGACAAGATCGCCATGAGCCCGATCGAGGGGCCCAACTACACCTATCTGTCGCTATTCTTCAGCTGGCGCTACGCCCCCGAGCAGACCATGGACCTGAAGTACCAGGTGGCCGGCATGGCGATGGACGACTGGGCCGACTATGTCGAGCTGCGGCGCGATCGGGAGAAGGAAGAGACGTTGTTCCGGCTGCTGGGCCTGGACGACGGCGAGCCCTACGCCCTGATCAACGAGACCTGCAGCAAGCGCACCATCCCGTTCCCGCACAAGGCGCCGGAGAAGGAGGTGCGGCTGCGCTATGTCGAGGGCTATTCGCTGATCGACTGGAGCACGGTGGTCGAGCGGGCCGCGCGGATCGCCTCGGTCGATACGTCCCTGGTGCTGCTGGTCGAGGTGCTGAAGATCCGCGACCGGCCGCTGCACGTGGTCTCGCGCTACGAGCCGCCCAGCTTCCGCGAGCTACAGAACGTCCTGAAGCTGGACTGGCGCTTTTACTTCCTGGCCGAGCACCTGGCCTACGCCTGACGCCGGCTCGGGCGGCGCCTGGATCTGCTCCAGGGTCAGGCCGCGCAGGATGATCGGGCCGAACATCGCGCAGATGCCGCAGGCGTCGGCCAGCAGGTCGCCCCACGAGGCGTCGCGGCCGACGAAGAACTGCAAGATTTCGATGGCCGCGCCGAAGCCCAGCAGCACCACGCCGATCCGCCAGAAGCGGCTGGCGGGCAGGGCGGCCATGCCCAGGGCGGTCAGCACGTAGAAGACCAGGAAATGCTTGGCCTTGTCCCACGGGATCAGGCCCAGGCCGCCATCATCGGGCAGCAGGGCGCGCCACAGGGTGAACAGCGCCGCCGCCGTGAAGACGACGAAGGCCAGACGGTTGACCCTGCGATTGCGAAACAGATCCATGCCCAACCTTGAAAGCGCTCGTCACCCCGGGAACAGCCAGTATGCCGCCCCGGGGTGACGAAATCGCAAAGCGCCTAGAAGGTCAGCGCGCGGGCTTCCTTGACGTGCGGCAGGGCCTGGATCTTGCCCAGCAGCTCGGCCGTCGGGGCCTGGTCGACGCCGACCAGGGCGATGGCGTCCTCGTCGGCCGAGACGCGACCCAGGTTGAAGGTGGCGATGTTGACGCCCGCCTCGCCCAGCAGCATGCCCAGCGCGCCGATGAAGCCCGGCTTGTCGAGGTTGTTGACGTACAGCATGGCCGGCGAGAAGGCCGCGTCCAGCTCCATGCCCTTGACCTCGACCACGCGCGGCGCGCCGCCGATCACCGTGCCGGCGAAGGCGCGCTTGCCCTTTTCGGTGGTGATGGTGATGCGCATCAGGCTGTCATAGGTGGGGCTGACTTCCTGGCGGCTCTCCGAGACGGTGATGCCACGCTCCTTGGCCACGGCCGGCGCGGAGACCATGTTGATCTCGGCCAGCATCGGCTTGAGGATCCCCGACAGGGCGGCCGAGGTCATCGGCTTGACGTTGAGGTTGGCGACCTCGCCCTCATAGGCGATGTCGATGGCCTTGATGCCGAAGTCGACCATCTGGCCGGCCAGGGCGCCGATCTTCTCGGCCAGGGCCACGAACGGCTTCAGCTTGGGGGCTTCTTCCGCCGTGATCGACGGGCTGTTCAGCGCGTTGGTGACGGCGCCGGTCAGCAGGTAGTCGCTCATCTGCTCGGCGACCTGCAGGGCGACGTTCTCCTGAGCTTCGTTGGTGCTGGCGCCCAGGTGCGGGGTGGCCACGACCTTATCCGAGCCGAACAGCGGGTTTTCCTTGGCCGGCTCGGTGACGAACACGTCGAAGGCCGCGCCGCCGACATGACCGTCGTCCAGCAGCTGGCGCAGGGCCACTTCATCGACCAGGCCGCCGCGGGCGCAGTTGACGATCAGCACGCCCTTCTTGGTCTTGGCCAGGTTCTCGGCCGACAGGATGTTGCGGGTCTTGTCGGTCAGCGGGGTGTGCAGGGTGATGACGTCGGCGCGGGCCAGCAGCTCTTCCAGCTCGACCTTCTCGACGCCGATCTCGACGGCGCGCTCCGGCGACAGGAACGGGTCGTAGGCGACGACCTTCATCTTCAGGCCCAGGGCGCGGTCGGCGACGATGCCGCCGATGTTGCCCGCGCCGATCAGGCCAAGCGTCTTGGCGTAGAGCTCCACGCCCATGAAGCGGTTCTTCTCCCATTTCCCCGCTTGGGTGCTGGCGTCAGCCGCCGGCAGCTGGCGGGCCAGGGCGAACATCATGGCGATGGCGTGCTCGGCCGTGGTGATCGAGTTGCCGAACGGGGTGTTCATCACCACCACGCCCTTGGCGGTGGCGGCGGGGATGTCGACATTGTCGACGCCGATGCCGGCGCGGGCGATGACCTGCAGCTTGTGGGCGGCGGCGATCACGTCCTTGTCGAGCTTGGCGCCCGAGCGGATGGCGATGCCGTCATAGTCGCCGATCACGGCGATCAGCTCGTCTTTCGACAGGCCGGTCTTGATGTCGAAGTCGACGCCGCGGTTCTTGAAGATGTCGACGGCGGCGGGGCTGAGCTTGTCAGCGATGAGGACGCGGGGAGCCATGTGCGGTGTTCCTTGCGGAGAATTGGGTGTGCGCCCTCGTCCTTCGCCAAGCTCAGGATGAGGGCTGCTGAAATGCGGCAGTCTGAAATCCTCACCCTGAGCTTGTCGAAGGGCGAGGATTTCAGCCGCAATGAGGCAGGTTTAGGCGGCGACCAGCTCGGCCGAGATCGTGGCGAACGCCCAGTCCAGCCAGGGAGTCAGGGCTTCCAGATCCGAAGCCTCGACCGTGGCGCCGCACCAGATGCGCAGGCCTGCCGGGGCGTCGCGATAGCCGCCGATGTCGAGGGCCGCGCCCTCCTTCTCGAGCAGGCTGGCCAGCTTCTTTGCGAAGTCGGCCTGGGCGTCGTCCGACAGGGCCGCGATCGTAGGATCGACGACCTTGAGGCACACCGAGGTGTTGGAGCGGATGTCCGGCGTGGCCGCCAGGAAATCGACCCACGGGGTCTTGGCCACCCAGTCGGCCAGCACGGCCAGGTTCTGGTCGGCGCGCGCTTGCATGCCGTGCAAACCGCCGATGGACGAGGCCCACTTCAGGGCGTCCAGGGCGTCTTCCACGCAGAGCATGGAGGGCGTGTTGATGGTCGCGCCCTCGAAGATGTCGAGGGAAACCTTGCCGCCCTTGGTCATGCGGAAGAGCTTGGGCATCGGCCAGGCCGGCGTGTAGCTCTCGAGGCGCGCCACGGCGCGGGGCGACAGGATCAGCACGCCGTGCGCGCCCTCGCCGCCCAGGGCCTTCTGCCAGGAGAAGGTCACGACATCGAGCTTCGTCCAGTCCAGGTCCTGGGCGAAGGCGGCGCTGGTGGCGTCGCAGATGGTGATGCCTTCACGGTCGGCCGAGATGAAGTCGGCAGTCGGAACGCGGACGCCCGAGGTCGTGCCGTTCCAGGTGAAGACCAGATCCTTGGCCGGATCGACCTTGGAGGTGTCGGGCAGCTGGCCGTACGGGGCGTCGAGCACCTCGACGTTCGGCAGCTTCAGTTGCTTGGTGACGTCCGTGACCCAATCCTTGCCGAAGGACTCGAAGGCCATCAGTTGCACGGGGCGAGCGCCCAGCATCGACCACATCGCCATTTCGACGGCGCCGGTGTCCGAGCCGGCGACGATGCCGATCAGGAAGTCGGCCGGCACTTCCAGCACTTCGCGCGTCTGGTCGATGGCGGCCTTCAGGCGCGCCTTGCCCAGCTTCGAGCGGTGCGAACGGCCCAGCACGGCGTTTCTGAGATTTTCGGGGGACCAGCCGGGGCGCTTGGCGCAGGGGCCGGAAGAGAACTCGGGACGAGCCGGGCGTTGCGCCGGCTTGGCGAGGGTAGTCATAGCGATGTCTCCCATCCTTACAGATGGACAGCGCCCCGTTGGGGGGGCGTGGCCCGCCGGCGAGAAACCGCGTTTGCGATCGAAAGGCAAGGAGAGAATTGTCGCGGCGGGCGGATATTTTCGCCTCGACGGCAATTATTTTGCGGCGCGTGTCCGCTTGCGCCACGCCAGCAGCGTGCCGACCAGGATGCAGGCCAGGACGCCTAAGGTGTCGATATTGTTGATCACCGCGTAGACGTAGTCGCGAGGTAACTCGCCGACCAGATAATAGGCATGCAGGCTGAACTGGACGGCCTGGAATAGCATCGCGCCGCCTAGCCAGGGACTGGCGTAGCGCAGCGCCAGAACTAGGAACGCCGCGCCGATCGCGCCCTCCCCGGCCAGAAGCATAAAGGCCTGCAAACCCTGCGGCGCGAACATGTGGGTCAGGAAGGCGAAGGCCGCGCCCAACAGGACGATGATGACGCCGTATCGCTCGGACACGCCCCCCTTGACCCACGCCAACGCCAGAATGGCGATCAGCACGGTCCAGCCGATAATCGGGGCGAGCGAAGTATACATGAAAAAGGCCTCTAACCGAGATTAGAGGCCTTAGGTGTTAAACTATTGCAATGTTCGTCAGCTGACGCTGCGAAGGCCCGCCGTGTCCTTGGCGGAACCACGCGTTTCCGCGGGTTTATCTTCGAAGCCGATCATCTTGGTGCGAACACCGATGCGGAGCTTCACGTCGTTCAGCTCATTGTGCATCTCGACCATGGCCGAGCGCGCTTCGCCAAGCGCGGCAAGGGCTTCGACGAGCTTGGCGCTGGCGCGATCGCCGACAACCGCCGAGAGGCCGATATCCTTGCGAGCCTTCAGCATGTCCGCCATCAGTTCGGCGGCTTCAACCATAGCTGCGTCCACCGCGTTCTCCGTCGCGAACAACTTGGTCGCGACGCGTTGTGCAACGAAAACCTTTTCCACGCCCATCTCCCGTTAAGAAACTGTCAACCAAGGTAAACGAAGTCTTAAGGGGCAGGCAATGAGAAACACGTCTTAGCGTTGTTTTGTCGCGCTCGATCCGGTCCTTGGAAGCGAAGCGTTAGGGACATGCCCGCACAATGGACGCTGGATTTCACCCGGACGGCCCATGCCTGAACCGATCCGCAATTCCGACACCCCGACGCACGCGCCGCTTCAGGCGCGGATTGCGGGGGTCGCGCTCGTCACGACGGTGATCGCGCTGATCGCCGCCTGCGCCTGTTTCATGGTGCAGCAGTGGAGCGTGGCGCGTCAGGAGGCCCGCGCCAATCACCTGGTCCTGGCCCAGATGGTCGCCGCCGGCGCCGCCGCGCCGCTGGCCGCCGGCGACGTTCAGGGCGTGCGCAACGCGCTCGAGGCCGTAGCCAAGGCTCCGCACGTAGCGGGGATCCAGATCTCGGATCTGCAGGGCAAGATCATCGCCCGGGTCGGCGAGTCGCCGCGCGACGAGGGTGTCGGCAAGGCCACCCAGACCCTGAATCGCAAGATCGTCCTGGAAGGCCGCCGAATCGGCAATCTGGCCCTGGTGGCGCGCGAGCCCCGCCTGGAGCAGATCCTGGCCCGCGACCTGGCCCTGACCGGCACCCTGTTCTTCGGCTCGGCCGGCCTGGCCATCCTGTTGGCCAACAGCCTCGCCCGTCGCATGACCCGCCCGATGCAGCGCCTGACCGAGGCCATGCAGGCCGTCGCCGCCGACGGCCGCTTCAAGCCCGTCGAGCAGACCAGCGACGACGAGGTCTTCCAGAGCCTGACCGACAGCTTCAACCACCTGGTCGCCCGGCTCGAGCACAACGACCACGACCTGCGCGGCGCCATGGCCGAGCTGGTTCGGGCCCGCGACGACGCCAACGCCGCCAACGTCCTGAAGTCCCACTTCCTGGCCAATATGAGCCACGAAATCCGCACGCCGCTGAACGGGGTGCTGGCCATGGCCGAGGTCATGGCGATGGACGACCTCAAGCCCGCCCAGCGCGAGCGCCTGTCGGTGATCCGCGAATCGGGCGGCCTGCTGCTGGCCGTGCTCAACGACGTGCTGGACCTGTCGAAGATCGAGGCCGGTCGCCTGGACCTGGCCGCCGAGGACTTCGACTTGGCCAATCTCGCGGTCTCGGTCCGCGACAGCTTCTCGGCCCAGGCGCGCGACAAGGGCCTGGCCTTCGAGGTCGCCGTGGCCCCCGAGGCCCAGGGCGTCTGGCGCGGCGACGTCGATCGCCTGCGGCAGATCCTCAACAACCTGGTCTCAAACGCCCTGAAATTCACGCTGCAGGGCGCGGTGGCCGTCCGCTTCGCCTCGGCCGAGGACGGTTCGGGCCTGCGAATCGACGTGGCCGACACCGGCATCGGCATCGCGCCCGACATCCTGCCGCGCCTGTTCGACAAGTTCGTCCAGGCCGACAGCTCCACGACGCGCCAGTTCGGCGGCTCGGGCCTGGGCCTGGCGATCTGCCGGGAGCTGGCCACCCTGATGGGCGGCGGCGTCGCCGTGCAGAGCCGCGAGGGCCAGGGCTCGACCTTCACGGTCCTGCTGGCCATGCCGCGCGGCGAAGGCGCCATGCCGGTCGCCGCTCAGGCCGAGGAGCCCGTCACCGCTTCGGCTCCGAGCCTGCGCGTGCTGGCGGCCGACGACAATCCGACCAACCAGAAGGTCATCACGGCCGTGCTGGCGCCCCTCGGCGCCGAGGTCGAGCTGGTCGCCGACGGCGCGGCCTGCGTGGAGGCCTGGAAACGCGGCGGCTGCGACATCATCCTGATGGACATCCACATGCCGGTCATGGACGGCGTCGAGGCCGCCCGCAGCATCCGCGAGCTGGAGCGGGCCGAGAACCGTCCCCGCACGCCGATCGTGGCGGTCACGGCCAACGCCTTGGCCCACCAAGTCGAGGGCTATATTGCCGCCGGCATGGACGGCCATGTCGCCAAGCCGATCGAAGTGACCAAGCTCTACGCGGCGATCGAGGCGGCCATGACCGCCGCGCGCCTCGCCGACGCGGCCTGATCGACTTTCTTCAAACCTGAACGCCAGACAACGAGCGGCTCAGAACCGCTTCAGGCTGAACGTGTTCTCTTGTCTTCAACGTCGTCAAACGGGGCGACGGAATGAGTTCAAGAGGAACCGAACCGATGAAAAAGATCATCCTGTCGATCACCGCGGTCACGGCCCTGGCGGCCGCCGCTGTCCCCGCCATGGCCTCGGCCCAATCGATCAACCAGCGCCAGGACATGCTTGAGCGCCGCATCGACCAAGGCCAGCGCAACGGCTCGCTGGACCGTCGTGAAGCCGCCCGCCTGCGGTCCGAACTGCGCGAAACCGCCCGCCTGGAGTCGCGCTATCGCCGCGGCGGCCTGAGCGGCTGGGAGCGCGCCGACCTCGACCGTCGCTTCGACCGCATCAGCGCCGCGATCCGCTACGAGCGTCACGACCGCGACTACGGCTCGGGCTATGGCCGCGACCGTGACCACCGCGACGACTACCGCCCGCGCTGGTAAGCCCTGATGCGGATCAGGCCGGCTCCAACCGGAGCCGGCTCTCCACAACCGTGAAGCCGCGGCCGCGCAGCAGAGTGCGCGCGCCGCGGTTTTCGCATTCCAGGTCCCCGCCTCGGCCGGGATAGGCCTGATGGAAGTGCAGAACCTCGCGGCCCAGCTTGTCGCCGAACAGCGGCATGAGCAGGCAGTGGGCCGAGCCGGTCGTCGGATCCTCGGCGATGCCGCAGCCCGGCGCGAAGAAGCGGCTGACCACCTGATAGGGCTGGCCGGGGTCCGCCAGGGCCGCAGCGATCACCTGGCCCGGCGCGCCCGTGGCCTCGCCGCCGATCGGCAGCACCTTGGCCGTGTCCGGGGTCAGGCCGCGCACCGTCGCCTCGTCGGCCATCACCACGATCAGATAGGCCCCGGCCCAGACCTCGACCGGCTCGGCGCCGAGCGCCTCGGCGAGACCGTCGGGGATCGAGGTCCGGTGCGGCGGATCGGCGGGGAAGTCCATTTCCAGCCGCGCGCCGTCGCGGCGCACGGTCAGCTCGCCCGACATCGTCTCGAAGGTGATCAACGGCGCGTCGACCCCCATCTCATTGAACAGCGCGTGCCCCGACGCCAAAGTGGCATGGCCGCACAGCGGCACCTCGGTGGCCGGGGTGAACCAGCGCAGGTCGAAGCGGGCCGGATCGGCGGTCTTCAGCAGGAAGGCGGTCTCGGCCTGATTGTTCTCGGCCGCCAGCGCCTGCATCCAGGACGTGGACGGCCAGGCGTCGAAGGGTTCGACCACGCAAGCGGGGTTGCCCTTGAAGGGTGCGGCGGCGAAGGCGTCGATGGTCCACTGGCGCATGGCGCAGATCCTTGAAGAGACTGACGCCGAACCAGATATTGCCGATTGATATGCGGATCAAAGATTTCATTGTCATGGTGACAATGATCTTCAAGCGCCTTCGATCGTGATCTCCGGCCAGCGCGCCTTGGCCGAGGCGGTGGTGCGCTCCCAGCCGCCCGCGCCCTTCACCCGCAGGGGATTCGGCCGAAGATGCAGGGCGAACAGGTCTTCCAGCCCGAACGGCGCGAAGACGCTCAAGCTGTCGTCAGCCTCCATGCGCACGCCGACGCAGAAGGCGGTGGCCACGAAGCGCTTCAGGGCGGCGGCGCTGTTCTCCAGCGGCGGATAGGGCTCGTCGGCCCCGAACTTCTTTTCAAACCACAGGTGGACGCGGGCCTGGTTGCGGACCTCGACCAGTTCGCGCAGCGGCGGCTCGAAGGCGGCGGCCACGCGCCGGATCACCACGTCCTCGGCCTCGTACGAGGTGTCCGAGGCGTCGTGATAGGCGACGTCGTAATCCTTGATGCCGTAGTCCGGCGCGCGGCCGGTCAGGTGGTTCCAGACTGGCTGGTAGATCGCCCCGGAGAAGATCATCGCGTCGGGCAGGCCAAGGTCGCGCACCTTGCGCAGCACCTCCATGGTCGTGGGCACGCCATGGACGATGTCGATCAGGCGGGTCTCGAGCGAAGCCGTCATTTCCGCAGCATCCAGCCGTGATCCAGCGGGCCATGGCCGGCCCCGAAACCTGGCGCGCGCAGCATGGCCTCGTGGACATAGTTCCAGGCCTGAGCCACCGCCTGCTCCAGCGGCAGGCCCTGGGCCAGGCCGGTCGCACAGGCCGAGGCCAGGGTGCAGCCGGTGCCGTGGGTATGACGGGTGTCGATGCGCTCGCCCTCGAAGGTCGTCTCGCCGGCCGAGGTCATCAGCACGTCGACCACGCGGTCTCCGGTCACATGGCCGCCCTTCATCAGCACCGCCTTGGCGCCCATGGCCAGCAGGGCCTCGCCGGCCCGGCGCAGGTCGTCGGTGGTCTCGACCGGCAGGTCGGTCAGGGCCGCGGCCTCGGGGGCGTTGGGGGTCAGCAGCGCGGCGCGCGGGATCATCAGGCTCTTCACCGCGCCGATCGCGCCGGAGGACAGCAGGCTGGCCCCGCCCTTGGCCACCATCACCGGATCGACCACGACGGGCACGCCGCCCTCGCGCGACCGGTTGGCGTAGTCCAGCGCCGTCGCCACGGTCTCGACCACGTCGACATCGCCCAGCATGCCGGTCTTGATGGCGTCGGCGCCGATATCGTCCAGCACGGACCGCGCCTGGGCGGCGATGATCTCCAGCGGGATCGGATGCACGCCGGTGACGCCCAGCGTGTTCTGCACGGTGACGGCGGTGATGGCCGTGGCCGCGTAGCCGCCCAGCATGGTGACGGTCTTGATGTCGGCCTGAATGCCCGCCCCGCCGCCGGAATCCGATCCGGCGATGATCAGCACGCGGCCGCGATGTGCAGGTGCGGTCATGGTCTTCAGCTCCGTCCCGACAGGTCCCGCGCGGCGCGGAAAACCCGATCCTTCAACGCCGACCGCCGGCGGATCGTCGCCGCCTTGCCGATAGGGCGCGGACCCGGTCCTGTCCATGGGGAAAGGGCGGGACAGTCGCTGGCCGCCGCGCGTTCCGCTGGCTACCAGCTGTCGACCCGCACGGACCACGGGCGCGTCGATCCCGTCGCCGCGTCGAGACCGCCGAGGATCCAGCGGCGGGTGTCGGCCGGGTCGATGACCGCGTCGATCTCGAGGGCCGCGGCCATGCTGGCGGCCTTGCCAGCGGCATAGAGGCGGGCGACCAGCTGGTCGTAGAGCGCCTTCTGCTTTGCAGGATCGGTCTCGGCCTCCAGCTCCTTGCGGTAGCCGAGCTTGACCGCCCCTTCGAGCCCCATGCCGCCGAACTCTCCCGTCGGCCAGGCGGCGATGAAGGCCGGCGAGTGGAAGGACCCTCCCGCCATGGCTTGCGCGCCCAGGCCATAGCCCTTGCGGGTGACCACGGTGAACAGCGGTGAGCGCAACTTGGCGCCGGCGATGAACTGGCGGCTGACCCGGCGCACAGCGGCGGCGTCCTCGCTATCCGGTCCCACCATGAAGCCGGGCGTGTCGCACAAGCTCAGCACCGGCAGGGCGAAAGCGTCGCACAGTTGCAGGAACCGCGCGGCCTTCTCGGCCCCGTCGCAGTCGATGGCGCCGCCCAGATGACGCGGATCGTTGGCGATCAGCCCCATGGGTCGGCCCGCGATGCGGATCAGGCCGGTGACCATCCCGGCCGCAAAGCCGCCGCGCAGCTCCAGGAACGAGCCCGCGTCGACCAGGCCGGCGATCAGGGCGCGGACGTCGTAGACCCGCAGGCGGTTCTCCGGAATCGCATGGCGCAGCCGCCGCTGATCCGGGGCGGTCCAGTCGCTCAGCGTTCCCTGAAAATAGGACAGCGCCTGCTTGGCCAGCCGCGTGGCGTGGGCCTCGTCGTCGGCCAGGATGTCGATGACGCCGTTGGCCCACTGGTGCGCCGAGGGACCGATCTGTTCGGGCTTGAAGACGCCCAGGCCGCCGCCCTCGATCATCGCCGGACCGCTCATGCCGAGGTTGCTGTCCTTCGTGGCGATGATGATCTCCGACAGACCGGCGATGGCGGCGTTACCGGCGAAGCAGCGGCCGGCGACGACGGCGATCTTGGGCACGAGGCCCGACAACTGGGCGAAGCTCCTGAAGGTCGGCACGTCCAGCCCGGCTACCGCCGTGGTGTCGGTGTCGCCCGGCCGCCCGCCGCCGCCCTCGGCGAACCAGACGACCGGCAGCTTCTGGTCGGCGATCACCGCCATCAGCCGGTCGGACTTGCGGTGGTTCATCGCCCCCTGTGTGCCGGCCAGCACCGTGAAGTCGTAGGCCAGGGCCGCCGTCCGCGCCCTATCCGGCGGGAAGAGGGCGCCATTGACCGTGCCAATCCCGGTGATCAGCCCGTCGGCGGGGGTGTTGGCGATCAGGTCCTCGGTCGAGCGCCGCCGCTTCTGCGCGGCGATGGCCAGGGCGCCGTATTCGAGGAAGCTGCCGGGATCGACCAAGTCGTCGATGTTCTCGCGCGCCGTGCGGTGGCCGGTCTTGCGGCGCTTGGCGACGGCCTCGGGCCGAGCCTCGTCCAAGGTGAAGCGGTGGCGGGCGATGACCTCCGCCAGGTCGGGACGGATGGCGTCGAGATCCTCGACGCCGGCTTCGGCGGCGACCGCGGCTTCGATCGCGACCGGCTCCAGGAAGATCAGCGGCTGACCCTCCGCGACGGCCTGGCCCTTGACGGCGGCCACCCGCAGCACACGGCCGCCCGACGTGGTGTGGACCAGATGCTCCATCTTCATCGCCTCCAGCACGGCCAGGGCCTGGCCGGGGCGGACGAGGTCGCCTTCCGACACCTCGATCGCGCCGACCACGGCGGCCAGGGGCGCGGCGATGGCGACCGAGCCGTCCAGGGTCTCGAAGGTTTGAGCGGTGTCTTCCGAAGGCAAAGGTATCGAGGCGACCAGTTCGGCGGCGTGGTCCTCGATGAACCGTGTGCTCGGCGTCTCGGGCGCGGCGGCCAGGATCGCCCGGACCAGCGGTGCGGTGGTCGCCATGCCGGTGATCGTGAACTCGGCCAGGGCCCGGTCCAGCCGGGCTGTGGCTTCCGCCTGGGTGCGGCCCCGCGCGATGACCTTGGCCAGCAGGCTGTCATAGGCCCCGCCGACCGCCAGCCCGACCGCGCCGGCGCCGTCCACGCGGATGCCGGGCCCGCCCGGCGGCGCATAGGCGGTCAGGGCGCCGGACGACGGCTTCACCTGGCCGTCGACGGTCAGAGTTTCGGCGTTGATCCGCGCCTGGACGGCGACGCCGAAGGCGGGCGGAGCGGCGGTCACGCCCAGGGCCTTCAGGCTGGTTCCGGCCGCCAGCTCGAACTGCAGCCGCACCAAGTCCAGGCCCGTGACCTCCTCGGTCACCGTGTGCTCGACCTGCAGGCGCGGATTGACCTCCAGGAAGAAGGCCTCGCCCGTCGTCGCGTCGAGCAGGAACTCGACGGTGGCCAGCCCCCGGTAGCCGGCGCACAGGGTTCGCGCCCACCGGGCCAGTTCGGTCCGGACCGTGTCGGAGAGGTCGGGGGCGGGGGCGATCTCGACCAGTTTCTGGTTTCGCCGCTGCAGGGAGCAGTCGCGATCGCCGACCGCCAGCACGCGGGTCCCGTCGCCGACGACTTGCGCCTCGATATGACGAGCCCGGTCGATCAGCGTCTCGGCATAGAGGCCGTCGTCGCCGAACGCGGCCTGGGCCTCGCGGGCGCAGGCGGCGAAGGCGGCGTCCAGGTCGTCGGGACCTCGCACCGCACGCATGCCGCGCCCGCCGCCGCCGGCCCGGGCCTTCAGCATGATCGCGCCGTGCTGGACCAGGAAGGCGCGGGCGGCTTCCAGGTCGATGGCGCCGGTTCCCGGAATCAGCGGAACGCCCAGGCGCTCGGCCAAGGCCCGTGCGGCGGCCTTGTCGCCGAAGGTCTCCAGATGCTCGGGCGAGGGGCCGACGAAGACGATCCCGGCCGCCGCGCAGGCCCTCGCCAGGCCGGCGTTCTCCGAGAGGAAGCCGTAGCCGGGATGCAGGGCGTCGCAATCCGCGCCTTTGGCGGCCGCGACGACGGCGTCGATGTCGAGATAGGCGCGCGGGCCGGAGCCGGGCAGGGCGACCGCCTGGTCCGCCGCGCCGACATGCGGGCCGGCCGCGTCGTCCTCGGCGAACACCGCGACGGAGCCGATCCCCAACTCGGCCGCGGCCCGGGCAATGCGGATGGCGATCTCGCCGCGATTGGCGATCAGCACGCGCTTGAAGGACATGGGCTCTCCGGGCTCACGGTTCATACGACCGTTTGACGCACAATGACCGCCCCGGCTTGACTCTCCAAGCCTGCAAGATCAGAACATAAAGGGAACGAAAGGTTGGAGTGATGGCCGGATCGCGCGAGGCGCGCCTCACGGCTTTGAAGGGCCGGATCGCTGCTCTGGAAGCAGGGACTCGGACTCCGACTCCGGTCCTGAGCTTTGGGGATCCTGGCGTCGACGGCTGTTTTCCGGCCGGCGGCCTGCCCTCGGGCTGCTGGCACGAGGTGATGGGCGCGGGGCTGGAGGATGAGACCTCGGCCGCGCCCGCCGCCTTCGTCGGCCTGCTGACCCGGCCGCTCCTGAAGATCGGGGCAGTGGTCTGGGTGACGCGGCGTGACGACCTGCATGCGCCTGGATTGGCGGGGTTGGGCTTCCCGACCGACCGGCTGATCCAGGTCAAGGCCCGCGACGAGGCCGAGGTGCTGTCGGTGCTGGAGGACGCCCTGTCCACCGTCGGAGTCGCCGCCGCCATCGGCGAGGCCGAGGCTCCGGAGCTGAAGGCCGGCCGTCGCCTGCAGCTGGCCTGCGAGAAGCGCGGCTCCTTCGGAGTATTGCTGCACCGGCGGCCCTATGGCGGGCCGGTCGGCAAACCCCGGACGGTGTCGGGCTCGTCGGCCTTCAGCCGCTGGCGCATCGCCGGCGCGCCCAGCCAGCCGCCGCCCGATACGCCGGGCTTGGGCCCGTCGCGCTGGCGGGTGGAGCTGGAACGTTGCCGGGGCGGACGTCCCGGGTCCTGGATTTTCGAGCAAGAGGAGGCCGGCCATGGCCCGCATCCTTTCCGTCTGGTGTCCCAACTGGCCGATCACGACGTGGCGGCGGCGCAATCCTGGCGGAAAGTCAGTTGAGGACCCCCTCCGGCCCTCCGGGCCACCTCCCCCGAAAGGGGAGGATCTATCGGCGGGCAGATGCTCCCCCTCTGGGGGAGCTGTCGCGGAGCGACTGAGGGGGTCCTCCCCGACCTCTCCTCCCTTCGCCCTCCTCGTCTCCGAAGCCGGGACCCGCCGGCTGGCCGCCGTCGACGAAGCGGCCATGGCCCTGGGCCTGCGCGCCGGCCAGAAGGCGGCCGACGCCATGGCCCTGGTTCCCAACCTCGTCACCACCGACCATGACCCCGCCGCTGACCGCGCGGCGCTGGAGGCGCTGAGCGACTGGTGCGTGCGGTTCTCGCCGGCCGTGGCGATTGACGGCGACGACGGCCTGTTCCTGGACATCACCGGCGCCGACCACCTGTGGGGCGGCGAGGCGGCGATGTTGGCCGACCTCTTGGCGCGACTGGCGCGCTGGGGTGTGCCGGCCCAGGCGGCGATCGCCGATACGCCCGGCGCGGCCTGGGGCCTGGCTCGGTTCGGGGGATTGGGCGCGATCGCTCCGCCCGGCGGACAGCGCGCCCTGCTGGCCGCCCTGCCGGTCGCCGCCCTGCGGCTGGACGAGACGGCCATCGCCCAGCTGCCGCGCCTGGGTCTCTACCGCGTCGAGCAACTGCTGGGCCTGCCCCGCGCCCAGCTGGCCAAGCGGTTCGGCCTGGTCCTGACCCAGCGCCTGGACCAGGCCCTGGGGGCGGCGGGCGAGGCCCTGGTGTTCCGCCGCCCGGCCACGCCCTGGTTCGACCGCCTGGCCTTCGCCGAGCCGATCAGCGCGCCCGAAGACCTGGCCCGGGCGACCGGCGACGCGCTGGACCTGATCTGCAAGCGGCTGGAGGTCGAGGGGCAGGGCGCGCGACGCTTCGAGGTCGTCTTCCACCGCCTGGACGGCAAGGCCTATCCGGTGCGGGCCGGGTTGGCGCGGATCGGTCGCGACGCCCGGCGCCTGACCCGGCTGATCGTCCCCAAGCTGGATCGCGTGGATCCGGGCTTCGGCGTCGAGGTGGTCACCGTCCACGCCGCCGGCGTCGAACCCCTGGCCGCCGCCCAGGCGCGCCTTGACGCGGAAGTCGGCGCGGGTCTGGACGAGACCCTGGCCCCGCTGGTCGACCGGTTGGTCAACCGTCTGGGCGAGAACCGCGTCTGGCGCGCCGATCCGCATGAGAGCCACGTGCCCGAGCGCGCCGTGATCCGCGTCGCGCCGCTGACGCCGTCGTCCGGCAAGACCTGGGATCCGGACCGTCCCCGGCCGGTGCGGCTGTTCAAGCGGCCCGAGCCGATCAGCGCCCTGGCCGAACTGCCCGACAAGCCGCCGGTGCAGTTCACCTGGCGTGGCCGCTCGCACCGCGTGCGCCGGTCCGAAGGCCCCGAACGTATCGGCCAGGAATGGTGGCGCACGACGCTGGACGAGACCGGACCGGGCAAGATCCGCGACTATTACCGCGTCGAGGACGAGGCCGGCGGCCGGTTCTGGATCTATCGCCAGGGCCTGTTCGGGCTGGGCGAGGACCCGAAGTGGTGGATCCATGGATTGTTCGGCTGATGGCCTATGCCGAGCTCCAGACCACCAGCAACTTCTCGTTCCTGCACGGCGCCTCACACGCCAAGGAGCTAATGCCGACGGCCGAAGGCCTGGGTCTGACCGCCGTGGGGATCACTGATCGCAACACCCTGGCCGGGGTGGTGCGGGCCTGGACGGCGGCCAAGGACCTGAAGGTTCGCGCCCTGACGGGTTGTCGTCTCGACTTCGTCGACGGGACGCCGAGCCTGCTCTGCTATCCGTCCGATCGCGAGGCCTTTGCTCGTTTGACCCGGCTGCTGACCGTCGGCCAAAGGCGGGCCAAGAAGGGCGAATGCGAGCTGTCCTGGCGCGACTTCCTGGAACATTCCGAAGGCCAGCTGGGCCTGATCGTGCCGCCCGCCCAGCTGGACGAGGCCTTCGAGCGCGATCTGATCCGGATGGCGGGCGACCTGCGCGGCCGCTCATGGCTGGCCGCCAGTCGCCCCTATGCGGCCCAGGATCTCAAGCGCCTGGCGCGCCTGGACACGCTGGCCCGCGAGGCCGGCGCGCCGATGGTCGCCACCAATGACGTGCTCTACCACGCCGCCGAACGTCGCCCCCTGCAGGACGTCATCACCTGCGTGCGCGAGCACTGCACGATCCAGGAGGCGGGTTTTCGGCTGGAGGCCAACGCCGAACGCCATCTGAAACCCCCCGGCGAGATGGCTCGGCTGTTCGAGCGCTGGCCGCGCGCGATCGAGCGGACCATCGAGATCGTCGAGCGCATCGCCTTCGACCTGGGCGATCTTAGGGAGGAATATCCCGACGAGCCTGTGCCGCCGGGCAAGACCTCGATGCAGCATCTCACCGACCTGACCTGGGCGGGGGCGGCCTGGCGCTATCCCGGCGGCGTGCCGGACAAGGTCGCCGCCCAGCTGGCCGAAGAGCTGCGGTTGATCGCCAAGATGGACTATCCCAACTACTTCATCACCGTGCACGACATCGTCCGCAAGGCGCGGGAGATGGGCATCCTCTGTCAGGGGCGGGGATCGGCGGCCAATTCCTCGGTGTGCTTCTGCCTGGGCGTGACGGCGATCGACCCCACCGAGCACCGCCTGCTGTTCACCCGTTTCATCTCCGAGAACCGGGGCGAGCCGCCCGACATCGACGTCGACTTCGAGCACGAGCGGCGCGAGGAGGTGATGCAGTATGTCTACGGGCGCTACGGCCGCGACTACGCCGCCATCTGCGGAACCGTGATCCACTATCGGCCCCGCAGCGCCATCCGCGACGTCGGCAAGGCGCTGGGTCTGACCGAGGACGTCACCTCGCTGCTGGCCGGCACGGTCTGGGGCAGTTGGGGTTCGGGTCTGCCGGAGGAGCACCTGCGCAACGCGGGCCTGGACCCCGAAGCGCCGGAGATCGCCCGGGCCGTGACCCTGGCCACCGAGCTGATGGGATTTCCGCGCCACCTGTCCCAGCACGTCGGCGGCTTCGTGCTCACCAAGCGTCGGCTGGACGAGACCGTGCCGATCGGCAACGCGGCGATGAAGGACCGCACCTTCATCGAATGGGACAAGGACGATATCGACAGCCTGGGCCTGATGAAGGTCGACATCCTGGCGCTGGGCATGCTGACGGCGATCCAGCGGGCTTTCGGCATGTTGCGGGCCGATCACGACGAGGCGATCACCGATCTGGCCAACGTGCCCAAGGAGCTGTCGGGAGTCTACGACATGCTGTCGAAGGCGGATTCCGTCGGGGTGTTTCAGGTCGAGAGCCGAGCGCAGATGTCGATGCTGCCCAGGCTGAAGCCGGCCGAGTTCTATGACCTCGTCATCGAGGTGGCGATCGTCCGCCCCGGTCCGATCCAGGGTGACATGGTTCACCCCTATCTGCGACGCAGGCAGGGGCTGGAGAAGGAAGACTTTCCTGAGCCTTTGAACGAGCCGAAATGCAAAGGTGAGCTAAGGGGCATACTCGGCAAGACCTTCGGCGTACCGCTGTTCCAGGAACAGGCGATGAGCCTGGCCATCGAGGCGGCCAAGTTTACGCCCGACGAGGCCGACGGCTTGCGCAAGGCCATGGCCACTTTCCGCAATCTCGGCGATCCGGCCGAGTATCGCGACAAGTTCGTCGAGGGGATGGTGCGGCGCGGCTATGAGCGCGACTTCGCCACGCGGTGCTTCAAGCAGATCGAGGGTTTCGGGTCCTATGGGTTCCCCGAAAGCCACGCGGCCAGCTTCGCCAAGCTGGTCTATGTTTCGGCCTGGATCAAATGGGCTTGGCCGGACGTGTTCTGCGCGGCCTTGATCAACTCCCAGCCGATGGGCTTCTACCAGCCGGCCCAGCTGGTGCGGGACGCCCGCGAACATGGGGTCGAAGTGTTGCCGCCCGACGTGATGGCCAGCGATTGGGATTGCACGCTGGAGCCCATGTCCGCCAATTTTCGCGCACCGAAGATCCGTGACGACAAGATCGCCTGCCAGGACACGCGGCCCCGGTGGAAGGCGCTCCGGCTGGGGCTGCGCCAGATCAAAGGCTTCAAGGAAAAGGGCGACTGGTTGCCCTTCCAGAAGGCCCGCGACGAAGGCGCGCGCTTGCCGGTCGAGTTCGCCCAGGCCGGCGTGCCGCAGCGGGCGCTGGAACTGTTGGCCGAAGCCGACGCCTTCGCCTCGGTGGGGCTGAGCCGTCGCGAGGCCTTGTGGGCGGTCAAGGGCGTGAAGGGCGAGAACAAGGCGCCGGTCCAGGCGCCGCTGCTGGCGGGGCTGCCGCTGTTCGAGGACACGGTGGCCCTGCCGGGCATGGCGGCGACCCAGGAGGTGGCAGAGGATTACCGCACCACCAGTCTGTCGCTGAAGGCGCATCCGGTGGGTTTCTACCGCTCGATGCTGCGTGAGCGCGGGGTGATCACGGCCGACCAGCTGCCGTCGATCAAGGACGGCAAGCGGGTGGCCGTGGCGGGAATCGTGCTGATCCGCCAGCGGCCGGGCACCGCCAAGGGCGTGGTGTTCGTCACTCTGGAGGACGAGACCGGCGTGGCCAATGCGGTGGTCTGGAAGGATCGCTTCGAGGCCGACCGCAATGTGGTGATGACCGCCTCGTTCCTGGTCGTGCATGGCCGAGTGCAGGCGGCCGATGGGGTGATCCACGTGGTGGCCGAGCGCTTCACCGACCTGTCGGCGGAGCTGGGACGGCTGAAGGAGGATCCAAGCGCCCCGCCGCCGCGCGTCCGCCACCGGACGTCAGGACGCCTGCAGCGAAGCCGGGACTTCCATTAGGATGGGATCAGGCCCGCGTGCGGGTCTTGGTCGGGACGGCCAGCTCGGTTCCGCGGATGCGGTCGACCATGGCGAAGAGCTGGGTGCGCACGCCGAATTCGTCGCCGGCGATGGCCGAGGCTTCCAGGGCGGTCAGGAGCTCGGCCTCGATGACCGGCGGCGGGGTGAGCGGCGCGGCCTCGATCACGCCGGGGGCCTTGGGGCGCGCGGCCTCGTTGCAGTCGACCAGCACCTCGGTGAGCTTTTCGCCGGGGCGAAGGCCGGTGATCTGGATCTGGATGTCGCGGTCGGGAACCAGGCCTTGCAGCTCGATCATCCGGCGGGCCAGGTCGATGATCTTCACCGGCTCGCCCATTTCCAGTGTCAGAACCCCGGCCGGCGGTTCGGTCGAGCCGGCCGACAGGGCCACGGCGCGCAGAACCAGCTGCACGGCCTCGGGGATGGTCATGAAGAAGCGTTCGACATTGGCGTCGGTCAGGGTGATCGGGCCGCCCCGGGCGATCTGGTGCTGGAACACCGGCACCACTGACCCCGCCGAGCCCAGCACGTTGCCGAAGCGGACGATGCTGACCCGGGTCTCGTGGCTGGAGCCGTACTGGCGGGCCAGGGTCTCGGCCACCCGCTTGGTGGCGCCCATGACGCTGCTGGGAGCCACGGCCTTGTCGGTCGAGATCAGGGCCATGTGCGCCGCGCCGAAGGCCTTGGCGGCCATGGCGACATTGCGGGTGCCCAGCACATTGGTGCGGGCGCCCTCGCAGGGGTGGTTCTCGACCAGGGTGACGTGCTTGAGCGCGGCGGCGTGGAAGACGATCTCAGGACGCTCGGCGGCGAAGACGCGGTCGACGCGCGAGGCGTCGCGCACATCGCACAGCACCTCGCGGCGGGGCAGGGTGGGCCAGGCCTCGCCGATCTCGCGATCGATGTGGAAGAGGTTGACTTCGGAGGCGTCCAGCAGGGTCAGCTGGGCGCAGCCGCTGGCGGCGATCTGCCGGCACAGTTCCGAGCCGATGCTGCCGCCGGCTCCGGTGACCAGCACGCGACGACCCGCGACCAGGGCCCGCACGGGCTCCAGGTCCAGGCGGACGGGCGGGCGGCTGAGCAGCTCCTCGAGGCTGATCTCGCGCAGGGCGGCGGCCGAATGACCCATCTCGATCACGGCGTGGCGGCGCAGCAGGCGCACCCCCTCGCTCTTGAGCCGGCCCAGGCGCTCGGCGCCAAAGGCGGTCATCGGTCCGTCGGTCAGGAACAGGATGGCGGCCGGATAGAGCCCGCCTTCGCGCAGCTGGGCCATCACGTCGTCGAAGGCGTTGATGGAGCCCAGCACGCAGACGCCGCGCAGCTCGTCGCCGGTTTCCTTGTCCAGCGGCGAAACCACGCCGACCGGCGCATAGCGCTCGCCCAGGGTGGTGGGGGTGCGGAGGAACTCCTCGGCCTCGGCGGTGCCGCCGACGATCAGCAGGTGGGGCAGGGCGGGGTGGGCCGGAACCGGCCGCAGCCGCAGCATGGCTTCCAGCAGGCCGCGCTCATGCAGGCCCCGGCGGATGACGCGGATGCCCGACAGCAGGAAGACCTGGATCACGAAGGCGCAGGTCAGGGCGCGAAGGCCCTCGAACTTGGACGAGACGAGCGAGCTGAGAATGACGAACACCAGGGCCGTCGCCAGGGCCGAGCGCACCAGCCGCAGGATGTCGCTGGCCGCCACGAATCGCCAGGGCGTGCGCTCGACCTTGAGGACCAGTTCGACCCCCAGCGCCGCGACGGCGAACAGCGAGGCCTGGACGAGAACATGGGTGTTGATGGCCGGAACGGCGGCCAGAATCCAACCCGTCAGGAACGCCAGGAAGGCTAGCAGCACATGCGCTGCGATCTTTCCGGCGCGACCCATCAGGCGAAACCTCTACAGCAACCACCCGGGCTAAACCCGGAGTCGAACCGGGCTTAGCATGCTTGCTAGCCGCCGTCGCCCGCTCAGCCCCGACCTAGGGGTAGAACATCGACGATGTCGCCTGCAAGAGCCGCCCCCCCGCCTTTGGGCCGCCGGATGAGAGCATCCGCCCGCGAGAACACGCCGACCAGCGAAGAATCCTGGTCGGGGAATGCCGAGACGATCACTCGCCCCTCTGCGTCGATGGAAAGCGCCGCGCGCATCCAGTGTTCGCGAGGGCCGGTGGGCGACAAAGGCGCGGCCAGCCGTGCGGCGATCAGGGGCAGGGCGGGGTCGCGTCCGATCAGGGCGGCCAGCAGCGGGCGCAGGAAAAGCTCGGCGCAGACCAGGGCCGAAGCCGGGTTGCCAGGCAGGCCCAGTACGCGGCGGTCATCCCCCAAGGTTCCGAACCAGGTCGGCTTGCCGGGGCGCACGGCGATGGTCTCGACACGCAGCGTCAGGCCCAGGCGGCTCATGGCCGGCTTGACCAGGTCATGGTCCCCCACCGAGGCGCCGCCGATGGTGACGATCAGGTCGGCCTCGACCCCGGCGACGGCCCGGGTGATGGCCTCGACGTCATCGGCAGCCGCGGTCAGCCGCGTGGCCGATCCGCCCCAGGTCTCGACCAGGGCGGCCAGACTGATGGAGCCGGATTCGAAGATCTGGTCGGGCGCGGGATCGCCGCCGGGCTGAACCAGCTCGTCGCCGGTGGCCAGGATGGCGACGCGAGGCCGCCGGGCGACGGTCAGGACGGCGCGACCCGCCGCCGCGGCCAGGGACAGTCGCCAGGGATCCAGGCGGACCCCGGCGTCCAGCAGGCGGTCGCCGAACCGGAAATCGCCGCCGGCCGGGCGGATATTGGACCTGGGATCGTCTTCGGTCGTGAAGCGCACGACGTCGCCGTCGCGCGTCGCCTCTTCCTGGATGATCATCATGTCCGCGCCGGCCGGCAGCGGCGCGCCGGTGAAGATGCGGACGGTCTCGCCCGGTCCGACGACGCCGGAATAGGCCCGTCCGGCGGCGCTTTCGCCCACGATCGTGAAGCGGGCGTCCGGCGACAGGTCCGCGCGACGGATCGCCCAGCCGTCCATGGCCGAGGCCGCGAACGGCGGCTGGTCGCGCGTGGCGTCGACCGGTTCGGCCAGCACTCGGCCCAGCGCCTTTTCCAGCGACACGGTCTCGACGCCGAGCGGTGCGGCGTCAGCGAGCATCCGGGCCCGCGCCTCCTCGACGGAGAGATTCTTCAGCCTGGTAAGATCAGTCACGCCACACCTTTGCTGTCATCCCGGCCGCAGCGAAGCGGAGAGCCGGGACCGCCGCAAGCGCCACGTTCCCGGCGGTCCCGGATCGGCGCGCTTCGCGCTTGTCCGGGATGACAGTCTATAGGGTCAGCCGACGAAGGCCCGCTCGATGACGAAGTCGCCCGGCTCGGCGTTGGAGCCTTCCTTCAGGCCATGGGCCTCGAGCAGGGCGGCGGTGTCCTTGATCATGGCCATCGAACCGCACAGCATGGCGCGGTCGTGCTCGGGATCGAACTTGCCGCCCTCGACGCCCAGGTCGGCGAACAGCTTGCCGCTCTCGATCAGGTCGGTGAAGCGGCCCTGGCGCTCGAACGCCTCGCGGGTCACGGTCGGATAATAGACCAGCTGGGCCTTGGCCTCGTCGCCGACCAGCGGATCATCGTGGATCTCGCTGGTGAAGAGGTCGCGATAGGCCAGCTCCTGCACTTCGCGCACGCCGTGGGCGACGATCACCTTCTCGAAGCGGCTGTAGGCGTCGGGATCGCGGGCGACCGACAGCCACGGTGCCAGGCCGGTGCCGGTGCCGAACAGGAACAGGCGCTTGCCGGGCCGGACGGCGTCCAGCACCAAGGTGCCGGTCGGCTTCTTGCCCAGCAGGACCTGGTCGCCGGCCTTGATCTGCTGCAGGCGCGAGGTCAGCGGACCGTCCGGAACCTTGATCGAGAAGAATTCCAGTTCCTCGGCGAACGAGGGCGAGCCGATCGAATAGGCGCGCAGGATCGGCTTCTTCTCGCCCAGCTCCTCGCGGGGCGGCAGGCCGATCATCACGAACTCGCCCGAGCGGAAGCGGAAGCTGGCCGGGCGGGTGATGGCGAAGCTGAACAGGCGGTCCGTCCAGTGCTTCACCCACAGCACGGTCTCGGTGTGCTGGGCGGCTTCCTTCACGGGGGCGGTGGTCTCGGTGGCCGTCATCTCTGGTCTCGTCCTCGGCGCGTCATACGCGCGACAATACTGGGGCGCCGCCACGGCCCTGAGGCGACAGGGACCTCATGTGAGAAGAGTGGGGCGTCTGTCAACTTCGCCGCTCAGAACAGGGTCTGGGAAAATATTTCACGAACTCGTCAAAACTCATCGTTCGCTTTTTTGAAATGCGTCAAAAATGTGATTGCCGCCCACTGAAACGGGGCGCACAGTCGTATTTGCTTCGTTCGCGGAGCCAACGATACGGAGGAACGTATGCGGGTATGGTTCGTAGGAGCCGCCGCGGCGGCCAGTTTAGTAGCGTTTGGTTTGGCCGGTTGCACCGAAGGCGGCGCGAAGACGACGAAAGTCGCCCAAGCTCAACAAGTTGTTCTAGAGCCGAAGGCCGTCACGGCGTCCGGTTGCGTGCGGCCGGTGGCCACCACGTCTTGCATCGTCGTGCGCGGTCGCGCCGGCGGATATTACGACATCAGCAGCGCGAGCCCGGCCCCGGATCCGTCCAAGGGCGTGGCGATTTCGCTGCAAGGCAAGGACCTGGGCAAGAACACCCAGTGCGGACGTCAGCTGACGGACGTGACCTGGTCGTATCTCAGCCTGCAATGCGCGCCGCCGCAGACCTCGGCCTCGGCCGACAAGGCCGACAAGAAGGCGGGCTAAGAGGCGTCGACGATCTCCCCGGAGACGCGAGAGCGCCTCCGGACGGGATCAGCCTTCGCCCGATCCAGGATCCGTGCGGGTCTCGGACGAGTCGGTGCTGCCTTCCCCGCCAGGGGGCTCCGTGGCGGGACGCGGGGCCTTGCCGTCGCGCGTCGGTCGCAGGTTCTCGTCCTCAACCTCGCGGTTGGAGGGGCGGGATTCGGTCGGGCTGTCGGTCTTGTCCTGGCTCATCGTCTAGCAACGCGATTCTCTCGGGATTCGATCCCCGCCGAGCGGTTCCAGGCGAAGCGACGCCTCGGCTTGCCCCTGATTCATCCGCCGTTTCCGCCGCTCAACCGCTTGAAGTCCTTTGCGGGCCTGTCGCCGCTTGCCCGGCGAGGGCGACCCTGCTAAATGGCGCGGCTCTGGCGATTGGACCCAGCGCGCCGACGGGCCTTGAAGGCCTTTGACGCGCCGCCATTTGTCCAGAGACCGCGACCCGAAAGGGTTATGGTCTGCAGGAGTGTAGCTCAGCTGGTAGAGCGTCGGTCTCCAAAACCGAAAGTCGTGGGTTCGAGTCCCCCCACTCCTGCCACTATATGTCTTCGATGGGTCCGGTTCCGGTCCTGTCGTTATGGAAAGTCGTGAGCCTCAAGAGCATGGCCAGGAAACCGGGTTCGAGCCCGTCCGCGATCAAGAGCCGCGCCGCCAAGACGGCGGCTGCGCTCGCGCCCGCTGGCGGCGCCCCTGTCGCGGCCGCCGCCGCCCCCAAGAAGCGCACGAACCCCGTGCAGTTCTTCCGTGAAGTGCGCGCCGAAGCTCGCAAGATCACCTGGACCACCCGCAAGGAGACCTGGATCACCTCGGTGATGGTCTTCATGATGGTGGTCATGGCGTCCCTGTTCTTCTCGGCGGTCGACGGCCTGCTGGGTGTCGGCGTCCAGGCGCTCCTCAAGTTCGCCGCGGGATAAGAAAAGACGATGAGCACCGAAACCGCGTCCAACCCGAACCACAAGTGGTACATCGTCCACGCCTACTCGAACTTCGAGAAGAAGGTGGCCGAGAGCATCCGCGAGCAAGCCAAGAGCCAAGGGCTCGAGGACAGCTTCTCCGAGATCCTGGTTCCGACCGAGGACGTCGTCGAGATCCGCCGCGGCCGCAAGGTCAACGCCGAGCGCAAGTTCTTCCCGGGCTACGTGCTGGTGAAGATGAACCTCTCGGACGAAGCCTATCACCTGATCAAGAACACCCCGAAGGTCACCGGCTTCCTGGGCAGCGGCTCCAAGCCGATGCCGGTGTCGGAAAAGGAAGTTCAGCGCATCGTCGGCGCGATCGAAGAGGGCGTCGAGCGTCCCAAGACGGTCGTTCTGTTCGAAGTGGGCGAGAACGTCCGCGTCACCGACGGTCCGTTCGCCAGCTTCAACGGGTCGGTCGAGCAGGTCGACGAAGAGCGGGCTCGCCTGCGCGTCACCGTCTCGATCTTCGGCCGCGCGACCCCGGTCGAGCTGGAATACAGCCAGGTCGAAAAGATCAGCTGATCCTCGCTGGATGTGAGATTTCGAAAACCCCGCGTCGGAAACGGCGCGGGG
The DNA here is from genome assembly GCF_058809215.1 of Caulobacter sp. GW821-FHT10F06. Taxonomy (NCBI): domain Bacteria; kingdom Pseudomonadati; phylum Pseudomonadota; class Alphaproteobacteria; order Caulobacterales; family Caulobacteraceae; genus Caulobacter; species Caulobacter sp. GW821-FHT10F06. The sequence goes on from NZ_JBXASK010000011.1 coordinate 136,706, forward strand.
TTTTTGCTGTCTGCAATCTCCCGCTGTCATCCCGGCCAAGCGCGTAGCGCGCCGAGCCGGGACCGCCGGAAAGCTCGGAGTGTCCGGCGGTCCCGGGTCTTCGCCCGGGATGACAGGGTGTGGTCGTTATTCGGGCTCTCACTCTTCCCAGGCGGGCAGGATCGAACTTTCTAACCGAAGGTCGATCAAGTCCGAAACTGTCCGACCACGCCTGAACTTCCCATTTCTCACTTCTCCTCGGCCCGCGGAGGCGCCGCCTCCCTGAACGCGGGCGAAGGGGGATGCATGAACAGGACTTGGCTCTTGGCCGGGGCGGCGCTGCTCGTCGCCACGCCCGCCGCCGCCCAGGTCGCGGCTCCGGCCGGCGACGTCACGGCGGTCGAAACCGTGGTGATCACCGCCCGCAAGCTGTCGGAGAACGTCCAGGACGCGCCGGTCTCGGTGGGCGTGCTGACCGGCCGCCAGTTGGAGGCGCGCGGGATCGACGACCTGAAGGGCGTGGCCGCGCAGACCTCGGGCCTAGCCTTCGAGAACTATGGCGGCCCGTTCGGCACGCCGGTGATCCGGGGCCAGAGCCAGACCCGCCTGACCAACCCCGTGCAGAACGTCGCGGCCTTCTACAACGGCGTCTATCTGCAGAAGGGCTACCAGGTCGACGCCAACTTCCTGGATCTTGCCCGGGTGGAGGTGCTGCGGGGCCCGCAGTCGGCGGCGCTCGGTCGCAACGCCTTCGCCGGCGCGGTCGACTTCGTCACCGAACGGCCCAGCCAGACGCCGACCGCCAAGGCCTCGGCCGCCTTCGGGGCGGACGATTATCGCCAGTATCTCGTCAGCCTGTCGGGACCGCTCGCCGGCGAAAAGCTGACGGCGCGCGTGGCGGGAACCTACGGCTCCTATGACGGCGGCTGGATCAACAGCCACCCGCAGGCCAACGCCGGCGGCAAGACCGACGGCCATCTGGGCGGCTACACCGCCAAGGGCTTCCTGGCGGCGCTGGATTTCAAGCCGGTCGAGGCCTTCACCCTGGCGCTGACCTATTCCGACACCCATCGCGACCAGGAAGCCGCGGCCAGCTACACGCTGAGCCAGAGCGTGCTGGAGAGCATCAACACGATGAACTGCTCGACGGTGGCGGGCGCGCGGAAGCTCTATTGCGGCACGCTGCCGACCCAGCCGGTGATCGTGGCCGGCGAGACGCGCGCGCCGGGACTGATCATCGATCCGCGAAGCAGCGGCGGGGCGGTGCGCAGCACGGTCTTCACGGCCGCCGCCGACTGGAAGGTCAATGAGACGACGACGCTGAGCTATCTTTACGGCCGCACCGACGCCGGCTTCCAGGGCGGCGGCGTCTCGGCCCGCAACCAGGCGACGGGCTATACGGGTCTGTTCGCGGGGCTGTTCGGCCTGGCGGGCTCGAACCTGTTCGATCTGTCCGGCAACGGCGAGATCGTCGGCCAGTCGCACGAGGCGCGGGTGACCTTCGACGGGGAGGGGCCGTTCCGGGCCTTCCTGGGAGGCTACTATTCCACGACCGACGACATCACGCGCTACCAGTCACGCGCGGCGACCGCCCAGACGTCCGGACCCCTGGCCGCGACAAGGGCCCTGTCGGGCGTCGCCTTCCAGGCCGACAGCACGACCTCCACGACGATCAAGGCGGTGTTCGGCCTGGTCGAGGCCGACTTCCCGCGCTGGAAGGTGTCGCTGGAAGCGCGCCAGACCCATGAGGCGCAGGAGATCGCCGACCGCTATCCCGCGGCCGCCCGCGCCAAGACCGACTTCGACTATTTCACGCCCCGCGCCACGGCCACCTGGAAGATCGCGCCGACCAGCAGCCTCTATGTGTCGGCCGCGCGCGGAGTGAAGTCGGGCGGCTTCAACGTCGCCGACGCCTCGACGCTCTACGACAAGTCGCAGGCCTCCTATCAGCCTGAGACCAACACCACGGTGGAACTGGGCTCCAAGAACCAGTTCCTGGATCGCCGGCTGACCGTCAACGCCGCCGTCTATCGGATCGAGGCCGAGGACATCCAGATCACCGAGGGGCGGCGAGTGGCCGCTCCGGCGGCGTCGACCACGACCGTAACCGGCAATCTCGGCTCCACCGAGACCACCGGCTTCGAGCTGGACGCGGCCCTGCGCGCCAGCCGCCATTGGACCGTCCACGGCTCGGCCAGCTACAACGACGCCCAGTACGGCGACGGGGTGATCTCCAAGGCCTTCGCCGCCAGCGCCACCGCCACCTATTGCGACGGCTTGGTCTGCGCGGCCAATGGCGATATCAGCGGCAAGTCGCTTGAGCGTTCGCCCCGCTGGACCGGACATCTGGGCTTCGACTACCAGCGGGCCCTGGCCAACGGCTACGCGGTCTACGCCCACGGGACCGCGTCCTATGTCGGCGAGCAGTATGTGGATCCGACCAACCTGGCAAAGATCGCCGACCGCACCGTCGCCGATCTGTCGCTGGGCGTGACCAAGGGCGCCTTCGACCTGAAGCTCTGGTCCGACAACGTCTTCGACGAGAAATATGTCTCCAGCGCCTTCCTGCTGCTGGTGACCGGCGGAACGACCTATATCCCGATCCTGGGCGATCGGCGGAAGACCGGGGTGACGCTGTCCTATCGCTACTAGGACGTCGCGACGGGAGGGAGCCGGCTTTGACTCTCTCCCGTCCGCCTGCTACACGCCGCGCCTCGCTCCAGGACACCGTCCCGGGGCGTGTTCGTCGTTATCGGTTCGAGACCGGCGAATTCAAATCCGTGGAAGGGACGCCAAGCCCGCACCACGGCTCACCAGCGAGGGCGTCAGCCCTCACGAGAGGATATCATGGCTAAGAAGATCCTGGGCTATATCAAGCTCCAGGTGAAGGCTGGCTCGGCCACGCCTTCGCCCCCCATCGGCCCGGCTCTGGGTCAGCGCGGCGTCAACATCATGGGCTTCTGCAAGGAGTTCAACGCGCGCACCGAGAACGTCGAAAAGGGCACCCCCCTGCCGACCGTCATCACCGTCTACCAAGACAAGTCGTTCACCTTCGTCACCAAGACCCCGCCGGCGACGCACTACCTGAAGCAGGTCACCGGCCTGAAGTCGGGCGCCAAGCTGACCGGTCGCGAGACCGTCGGCGAAGTGACGCGCACCCAGCTGCGCGACATCGCCGAGAAGAAGATGAAGGACCTGAACGCCAACGACATCGAGGCCGCCGCCAAGATCATCGAAGGCTCCGCCAAGGCCATGGGCCTGAAGATCGTGGAGGCCTAAGATCATGGCTAAGCAACCCAAGCGCATTCAGGCCTGGACCGGCGACCGTGACGCCACCCACGCCCTCGCCGACGCCATCGCTCTGGTGAAGGCCAACGCCAAGGCCAAGTTCGACGAATCCGTCGAGATCTCGGTCAACCTGGGCGTCGACCCGCGTCACGCCGACCAACAGGTCCGTGGCGTCGTGAACCTGCCCTCGGGCACCGGCCGTGACGTCCGCGTCGCCGTCTTCGCCAAGGACGCCAAGGCGGCCGAAGCGACCGCGGCGGGCGCTGAGCACGTCGGCGCCGAAGACCTGTACGAAAAGATCGCCGGCGGCTTCATGGACTTCGATCGCGTCATCGCGACCCCGGACATGATGGCCCTGGTCGGTCGCCTCGGTAAGGTGCTGGGCCCGCGCGGCCTGATGCCGAACCCGAAGGTCGGCACCGTGACCCCGAACGTCGGCCAAGCCGTGAAGGACGCCAAGGGCGGCGCCGTCGAGTTCCGCGTCGAAAAGGCCGGTATCGTTCACGCTGGCATCGGCAAGGTTTCGTTCACCGACGAAGCCCTGCTGGTCAACGTCAAGGCGCTGATCGAAGCCCTGAACCGTTCGAAGCCGACCGGCGCCAAGGGCATCTACGTGAAGCGTATCGGCCTGTCCTCGACGATGGGTCCGGGCTTCAAGGTCGACACCTCGACCGTCGCCTAAGCCTTCAAAAGCTTCTGACTATCGGAACGGGCGCTGGAGCGATCCAGCGCCCGTTTTGCGTTTTGGCGCCGCGTTGTGAGGTCGGCTAGCCGGTGTTATGTTTCGGCTAGACGGAGGCGGTCCATGGCGTTTCACATCAGAGATCCCGAAACCGATGCGCTGGTGCGTGAACTGGCGGAAAAGGCGCATGTCGGTATCACCGAAGCGGTGAAGCTGGCGGCGGCCGAAGCCTTGGCCACGCGGGAGAAGGCGCGGGAGGAGAAGCTGGCCAAGGCCCGGGCGATCTGCGCCGAGGTCGCCAGCTGGCCGCGCACCGGGTTGAAGGCCGACAAGGCCTTCTTCGACAGCCTGAACGACGAATAATGTTTATCGACGCTTCGGCCTGGACGGCCATGCTGCTGGAAGAGCCCGAAGCCGAAGCTTTCAGGGCCAAGTTGGCTGACGCGCCCATCGTCCTGACATCCGCCATCGCCGGTTGGGAAACCGTGCGAGCCGTCACGCGTGCAACCGGTCATGGTCAGGGGGAAGCCGCCAGGAGACTTCAGGATCTGCAATGGATCTTCGGCGCGGTGTCGGTTCCCATTGCGGCGAACGAGCAGGCTCTGGCCCTCGAAGCCCACGCTCGCTTCGGCAAGGGCGTGCATCCCGCGAAATTGAACCTGGGCGACTGCTTCGCCTATGCCTGCGCCAAGACGCACGGCGTGCCGCTGCTGTTCAAGGGCGACGACTTTTCCCTGACCGACATCGAGTCCGCGTGAGCGCCGAGCCGACGCTCGACGTCGCCGTGATCGGCGGCGGGCCGGCCGGGCTGATGGCGGCCGAGGTCTTGAGCGCGGCCGGGCGATCTGTGGCGGTGTTCGAGAAGATGCCGACCTTCGGGCGCAAGTTCCTGATGGCGGGGCGCGGCGGACTCAATCTCACCCATTCCGAGGATTTCGCGCGGTTCGTGGGTCGCTATGGCGCGGCCAGTCCGACCCTGCGGCCGATGCTGGAGGCTTTCAGCCCGGCCGATCTGATCGCCTGGGCCGAGGGGCTGGGGCAGGCGACCTTCGTCGGGTCCAGCGGCCGGGTGTTCCCCAAGGCGCTGAAGGCCTCGCCTCTGCTGCGCGCCTGGCTGGCGCGGCTGGAGGGGCAGGGCGTCTCGCTGAGGATCCGAGCCGAGTGGCGCGGTTGGACCGAGGACGGCGCGCTGCAATTCCACACACCGGACGGCGTCGAGGTCGTACGGCCTCGCGCGACGATCCTAGCCCTGGGCGGCGCCAGTTGGGCCAAGCTCGGCTCGGACGGCGGCTGGACTCCGCTGCTGAAAGCGCGGGGCGCGGCGGTCGCGCCGTTCGCCGCCGCCAACAGTGGTTTCGACGTCGCCTGGAGCGCGGTGTTCAAGGACCGTTTCGCGGGCGAGCCGCTGAAGAACGTCGGGTTGAGCCTCGGCGAGGTCACGGCGCGGGGCGATGCGATGATCGCCGTCTATGGCCTGGAAGGCGGCGCGGTCTACGCGTTGGGCGCGGCGCCGCGTGAGGCCATCGTGGCGACAGGGCGGGCCGTCGTCGAGATCGACCTGCGACCCGACCTTTCCGTCGAGGCCCTGGCGGCCAGGCTGGCCAAGCCGCGCAACGGCCAGTCGCTGGCGAACGTCCTGCGCAAGGCCGCGCACCTGTCGCCGGTCGAGGTCAACCTGCTGCGCGAGGCCCACGGTCTGGATCTGCCGGCCGAGCCCTTTGCCCTGGCGAAGGCGATCAAGGCTGCGCCGATCAGTCTGACCGGCGTCCAGCCGCTGGACCGGGCGATCTCGTCGGCGGGCGGTCTGACGTTCGACAGCCTTGACGGCCTGGCGCTCAAGGGCGCGCCGGGCGTGTTCGTCGCCGGCGAGATGCTGGACTGGGAAGCCCCGACCGGCGGCTACCTGCTGCAGGCCTGTTTCGCGACCGGCGTGGCGGCGGCGAAACAGGCGCTGGCCAGTCTGGGCTAGGGCTTGATCGCCGCCCGCAGCCTGGCGGCCATGGCTTCCAGATCCTTGGGATCGGCCGGCTTGTTGTCGACCAGATAGGCCTGCTTGCCGGCGACGCGCGGAATGACATGGACGTGCAGGTGCGGCACGCTTTGACCGACGCCGTTGTTCTGGATGACCATGAAGCCGTCGATCCCCAGGGCGTCGACCTCGGCCTGGCCGACCTTCTGGGCGACGGCCATGACCGCCGCCAGGTCCTTGGGGTCCACGTCCAGCAGGTTGCGGGCCTTGGAGGTCTTGGAGATCACCAGCACGTGGCCGGGCTCCATCGGCGCGCGATCCATGAAGGCCAGCACCCGGTCGTCCTCGTAGATCTTGTAGGCCGGCAACTCGCCCCGGATGATCCGGGCGAAGGGGTTCTGAGGGTCATAGGCGGCGGTCAGCGGCACGCGGGCGCCGGCTGGCTTGGCCGAGGCCGGCTCGAAACGGCCCAGCCAGCGGATCACCTCGGCCTCCAGCGCGATGCGGGCGTCCGAGAAACTGTGATCGGTGGGCATGTAGGTTTCGGTCAGGGCCTTGGCCCCGGCGGCGCGGGCGGCGGCGGCCAGCTTGCGGCTGGTCGGCGCGCCGGCGAATTCGGCGCCGATCACCAGCAACGGACGGTCCGAGACCTTGGCGCTGAGCGCTTCCAGGTCGAGCTTGGCGGTGTCGGCCTGGATCTCGGCGATCAGCGCTTCGGCGCTGGTTCCGGCCAGCGGCAGGGTGTCGGGACGCATGGCCTCGGCGGCGGCCTTGCGGGCCTCGGGACCGGTGATCTGGGCGGCTTCCTTGCCGATGTCCCAGGCGTCGATCAGGACCGTTCCGGCGACCTTGGGCTCTGCGGCGGAGGCGTCGGCGGCCATGAAGCCGCCCATGCTGTGGCCGGCCACGACGATGCGAGCGGGATCGATGCGGTACTTGGCGACGTTGGCCGGGTCGCGCAGGAAAGCGACGGCCGCCTCGCCGTCGGCGCGGGCGTTGGCGAAGCTGAACTTGCCCGGGCTGCCCCACGAGCCGCGATAGTTGATCTTCAGCACGTTCCAGCCGGCCCGGCGCACGGCCTGCAGCAGGTCGATATTGGTTTCGTTGCCGGGGAAGCCGTGCAGGAACAGCATCGTCGGGTGCGGTTGGTCGCCCGAGGCCAGGTACATCAGCGCGTTGACGCCCACGCCGCCGGTCGGGACCGTGAAAGCGGCCATGTCGGCCGGGGTCTTGGGATCGCGCGCCGGATCGGCGACCACGGCGCGGGGCACCGGCGGGACCAGGGGCTCGGCCAAGGCGGGAGCGACGGTCAGCGCGCTCAGGAGCAGGGCGCAGGCCCCGGCGATCAGCTTGAGGTTCATGGCGGCCCCGTCCTTGTTCTCAGGTCCGGGCGATAATCCAGAAAAGCGCGGCCGCGAGAAGGGGAAGCTTGCATTGCCAGCGACTTTCAGCGCCTGCCGCGCCATCTGGGCGGCCGACGTGCCGCCGACGCCGATACGATGGGGCAGGGGCAGGGGCAGGGGCAGGGCTGGAGGCGGTGAAGGGCCGGCTGGGAACGGCCTGACGCCCTATCGCGCGGCGAGCGGTTGAAATCCTTCCCCAAACCGTCTATACGCCGCGCCTTCTCCATTGGGTTCGCCCGACGGAGACCTGTTTGTGAACAGCGGGGCGTGGGGTCACCAACGCCATAATCGAGGAAGAGCCCTTCCTCGCCGTCGGGAGACAGGGATGGACAAGCCCACGCAATTCCTCCTGCAACGGATGGGACGCGCGGCTGACTTTCCTTGGAACAGGCTGATGTCACTCGCATGCGGGAGCGATCCCGCACGTTCGTGGCGTTTGGCTGCCGGAATGGTCCGGCCGCTGTAATTGAGTAGGAGACCGCAATGGACCGCGCTCAAAAGCAGGAGTCGATCGAGGCGCTGAAAAGCGTGTTCGCCGGCGCCGGCGCTGTCGTCGTGACCCACTATTCGGGCATGACCGTTGCGGAAATGACTGAACTTCGTGCTCGCCTCCGCAAGGAAGACGGCACGTTCCAGGTGGTGAAGAACACCCTGGTCCAGAAGGCTCTGGACGGCTCGATCGGCGAAAAGGGCGATGCCCTGTTCACCGGCCCGGTCGCCATCGCTTTCGGCAAGGATCCTGTCTCCGCCGCCAAGATCGTTACCCAGTACGCCAAGGAAAACGACAAGCTGAAGCTCGTCGGCGGCATCCTGGGCCAGACGACGGTTCTGGACGAAAACGCGGTGCGGGCTCTCGCCACGCTGCCGTCGCTCGACCAGATCCGTGGCAAGCTCATCGGCCTCATCCAGGCTCCGGCGACCAAGATCGCTGGCGTCCTGCAGGCCCCGGCTGGCCAACTGGCGCGCGTCTTCAACGCTTATGCGACCAAAGACGCCGCGTAACCGGTCATCTCCGCGTACATCCCTCATTCGTTATAGGAACTGAACATGTCCAAGCTCGAAAAGCTGGTTGAAGAACTGTCCACCCTGTCGGTCCTGGAAGCCGCTGAGCTCTCCAAGCTGCTGGAAGAAAAGTGGGGCGTCTCGGCCGCCGCTCCGGTCGCCGTCGCCGGCCCCGCCGCCGCCGCTGCTCCGGCTGAAGCCGCCGAAGAACAAACCGAATTCACCGTCGTCCTGACGGACGGTGGCGACAAGAAGATCAACGTGATCAAGGAAGTCCGCGGCGTCCGTCCGGACCTCGGCCTGAAGGAAGCCAAGGACCTGGTCGAAGGCGCTCCGCAGAACGTCGTCGAAAACGTCTCGAAGGCTCAAGCCGACGAAGTCGCCAAGAAGCTGACCGAAGCCGGCGCCAAGGTCACCGTGAAGTAAGAATTCCACTCGCTTCGGCGATTGGAGTTTTCCCCGGCCTCGGCCTGGGGATCACGACCTAAAGAGCGGCCCTGGAGGGAAACCTCCGGGGCCGTTTTCTTTTGGGCGGGCCTGGCGAGGCAACCGACCGCCACGCGCCGCGTTTCCCCGACATGCTCAAGCTCGCCGGCGTCCTGCTCGTTCTGATGATCATCTTCGGCGTCCTCGGCTTCGTCGTCGACGTGGCCGGCGGCCTGGCCAAGATCGCCTTCTTCATCTGCCTGATCGGGGCGGGCGTGTCCTTGGTCGCCAAGGCGGTCCGCAAGACCTGACGCCAAGCCGGGGGCGGCGAGGCCGGCCTGTCTCGACCATCGTCCGTTGCGAACGGACCGGCTTTGTCGCACGGTCGACACTCGCGCTTGGTGGGGGCGCGGGGGAGTGTCGTCGATGACGATCTGGGACTGGCTGATGAACCCTTCGGGGCTCACGCCTCATGGCTTCTGCCTGAGCTGGGCGCCGGGCCTGGTGGCGACCCACGTGATCGCCGACGGCATCATCGGCCTGGCCTATTTCTCGATCCCGCTGGCCATCGCTTCGTTCATCAAGCGCCGGTCCGACCTGCAGTACGGATGGGTGGCCTATCTGTTCGTCGGCTTCATCCTGGCCTGCGGCACCACCCACCTGTGGGCCATCGTCACGCTGTGGTACCCGGCCTATGGCGTCGAGGGCGTGATCAAGGCGATCACGGCGGTGCTGTCGATCGCCACCGCCGGCCTTCTGTGGCTGCTGATCCCCAAGGCGGTCGCCCTGCCGTCGGCCGCGTCGCTGGAACGGCTGGTCGCCGCCCGCACGGCCGAGCTGGAGACCGTCAACGCCCAGCTGGTCCAGGCCCTGAGCGAGCGCACCAAGGCCCTCGCCCAGCGCGACCTGCTGCTGCGCGAGGTCTATCACCGGGTGAAGAACAACCTGCAGATCATCGACGGCATGCTGGTGATGCAGGCCCGGCGATTGCCCGATCCCGACGCCAAGCAGGCTCTGGCGGCGATGCGGAGCCGAGTCTTCGCCCTGGGCCTGGTTCATCACCAGCTGATGGAATCGCATGACCTTGAGACCTTCGACATCGCGCCGTTCCTGGAGGAGCTGTCGCGGAACGTTCTGCAGAGCGGCGGCGCGCCTGAGGTCAGTCTTTCGGTGCGCGCCGCGCCGCTGACCGTGGGGCTGGACCTCGGCATTCCGCTGGGCCTGATCGTCACCGAGCTGGTCACCAACGCGCTCAAGCACGCCTTTCCGGACGGCCGGGGTGAGATCGAAGTGGTGCTGGAGCGCGGCGCCGACGGCTGGATCACCTTGGTGGTGGCCGACAACGGCAAGGGCTTCGACGCCGACGCCGGGGCCTCGCTCGGTTCGACCATCATCGCCGGCCTCGTTCGGCAGCTGGACGGGACAATCGCCACGAACCGTGAGAACGGTGTGCGGACCGAGATACGAGCGCCGGGACCCGCGTCGACATGAGCGAACTGCAAAACACCGTGCTGGTCGTCGACGACGAATTCCTGATCGCCGAGGGGCTGTGCCTGCAGGTCGAGGACATGGGCCTGCAGGTCTGCGCCACGGCGGCGACGGCCGACGACGCTATCGCTCTCACCCGCCAGCATCGTCCGGCCGTGGTGCTGATGGACATGCGGCTGCGCGGCCAGAAGGACGGCGTCGACGCGGCCCTGACCATCCATCACGACGTCGGCTCCAAGGTGATCTTCATCACCGGCTCGCGCGAGCAGGCCACGATCGACCGCATCGCGCTGGATCATCCGGCCGGTGTGCTGTTCAAGCCGGTCTCGGATCGTCAGCTGCGCGCCGCCATCGAGACGGCGCTGGCGCTGTAGGGCGGTCAATCGGCATGCGATCTCCAGTTTCCAATCGTCGGGAGATGCTGGCCGGAACGGTCGCGGCCCTGGCCTCGCCCGCGCTGGCGCTCGGCGGCGGTCATGTCGAATTGCTCGCGCCTGGCGCGGACAGCGAGTTGCGTGGTCTGTCTATGTTCAAGCGCGGCTTCTGGGCCTCCGGGTCGAAGGGCGTGCTCTATCGTTGCGAGGGGCGCGCGCTGACGGTGTCGCGACCAAGCGGGGCCGAGGCGCTCGACTTTCGCGGTCTGCACGCCTTTAGCGCCGACCATGTGCTGGCGATGAGCGCCGGGCCGGGCGGCGCCTCGCAGCTGTGGCGGACCCGCAATGGCGGCCGCGACTGGACCCTGGCCATGACCAACCAGGATCCCGAAGGGTTCTGGGATGCTCTGGTCTTCGCGCCGGACCAGCGCTCGGGCTTCATCCTGGGTGATCCGACCGAAGGACGCTTCACCCTGCTCGTCACCCGGGATGGCGGTGCGCGCTGGACACGGGCGCCCGAGACGGCCCTGCCGCTGGCGGCCAAGGACGAGGCGGCGTTCGCGGCCAGCAACGGATGCCTGGCGCTGGGGCCCAAGGGGCGGGCGGCGTTCTGCACCGGCGGCGCGGGCCGGGCGCGGGTCTATCTGTCACGAGACGGCGCCCGCCAGCTGTTCAAGGTGTTCGAGGCGCCGATCCCGGCCGATGCGCCCACACGCGGAGCCTTCGCCCTGGCCTTCGGACCGCGGGGCGAGCTCTGGGTGTGCGGCGGCGACTACAAGGACCCGACCGCGTCAGGCGTGAACCTGGCGCGACTGGCGCCCAGCGGCGATGCGTTCGAGGCGGTCGACGCGCCGGCGGGCTACCTGTCGGGGATCGCCGCCGTTGGTGACACGGTGCTGGCCACCGGCTTGGCGGGCACGATCGTCAGTCGCGACGGCGGCCCCTTCGAGCGGGTCTCCGCCCAGCCGTTCAACGTCGCGCGCCTGAGCGGGCCCAAGTCCGGCGTGCTGGCAGGGCCAAAGGGCTCGATCGGGCTGTGGTCGGCGTGAGGACGCGACACGGTTGAGCGGGCAGGGGAAGGTTTTGTTGATAAACCCCCTTTCCATCGCCGTTCCGTTGGCCTATATCCGCCCGTTCACGAAGACATTTCGGCGGAACGCGCACGCGCGTGTCTGCATCTAACGCCCCGAGGCGCGGTCAGCCGCCCTCCGATCTGCGCGAAGGGGCGCCCGTCAGGCTTCCGATCCCGGTCGCCCGACAGGGGAATTCCAGTGTCCAGCGTTCCCTCCAGGAGGGAACGGCGAGGGTGGACGCTAAGGCATTCGAAATTCACGCGCGGAGTCCGTCCGCGCCCAGGGAAAAAACATGGCGCAATCCTTCACCGGCAAGAAGCGGATCCGGAAGTCTTTCGGCCGCATCCCCGAAGCTGTGCAGATGCCGAACCTGATCGAGGTTCAGCGCTCTTCCTATGAGCAGTTCCTTCAGCGCGAGGTCCGTCCGGGCCAACGCCGCGACGAAGGCATCGAGGCGGTCTTCAAGTCCGTCTTCCCGATCAAGGACTTCAATGAACGCGCGGTGCTCGAATACGTCTCGTACGAATTCGAAGAGCCCAAGTACGACGTCGAAGAGTGCATCCAGCGCGACATGACCTTCGCGGCGCCGCTGAAGGTCAAGCTGCGCCTGATCGTGTTCGAAACGGAAGAAGAAACCGGCGCCCGGTCCGTCAAGGACATCAAGGAGCAGGACGTCTACATGGGCGACATCCCGCTCATGACCGACAAGGGCACCTTCATCGTCAACGGCACCGAGCGCGTCATCGTCTCGCAGATGCACCGTTCGCCGGGCGTGTTCTTCGACCACGACAAGGGCAAGACCCACGCCTCGGGCAAGCTGCTGTTCGCCGCCCGCGTCATTCCCTATCGCGGCTCGTGGCTGGACTTCGAGTTCGACGCCAAGGACGTGGTCTATGTCCGCATCGACCGTCGCCGCAAGCTGCCGGCCACGACCTTCCTCTATGCCCTGGGCATGGACGGCGAAGAGATCCTGACGACGTTCTACGACGTCGTCCCGTTCGAGAAGCGCGGCGACGGCTGGGCCACCCCGTACAAGCCCGAGCGCTGGCGCGGCGTGAAGCCGGAAGTCGCCCTGGTCGACGCCGACACCGGTGAGGAAGTCGCCCCGGCCGGCACGAAGATCACCGCCCGCCAGGCCAAGAAGCTGGCCGACAACGGTCTGAAGACCCTGCTGCTGGCTCCGGAAGCCCTGACCGGCCGCTACCTAGCCCGCGACGCCGTCAACTTCGAGAACGGCGAGATCTACGCCGAGGCCGGCGACGAGCTGGACGTCACCTCGATCCAGGCCCTGGCCGACCAAGGTTTCAGCACCATCGACGTGCTGGACATCGACCACGTCACGGTCGGCGCCTACATGCGCAACACCCTGCGCGTGGACAAGAACGCCGTCCGCGAAGACGCGCTGTTCGACATCTATCGCGTCATGCGTCCGGGCGAGCCGCCGACCGTCGAAGCCGCCGAAGCGATGTTCAAGTCGCTGTTCTTCGACGCCGAGCGCTACGACCTGTCGGCCGTGGGCCGCGTGAAGATGAACATGCGCCTGGAGCTGGACGCTTCGGACGAGATGCGCGTGCTCCGCAAGGAAGACGTGCTGGCCGTCCTGAAGCTGCTGGTCGGCCTGCGCGACGGTCGCGGCGAAATCGACGACATCGACAACCTGGGCAACCGTCGCGTTCGCTCGGTCGGTGAGCTGCTGGAAAACCAGTACCGCGTCGGCCTGCTGCGCATGGAACGCGCCATCAAGGAACGCATGTCGTCCGTCGATATCGATACCGTGATGCCGCACGACCTGATCAACGCCAAGCCGGCCGCGGCCTCGGTGCGTGAATTCTTCGGCTCCTCGCAGCTGTCGCAGTTCATGGACCAGACCAACCCGCTGTCGGAGATCACCCACAAGCGCCGTCTCTCGGCGCTTGGCCCGGGCGGTCTGACCCGCGAGCGCGCCGGCTTCGAAGTCCGCGACGTTCACCCGACCCACTACGGCCGCATCTGCCCGATTGAAACGCCGGAAGGCCCGAACATCGGTCTGATCAACTCGTTGGCCACGCACGCGCGCGTCAACAAGTACGGCTTCATCGAGAGCCCCTACCGTCGCGTCGCCGACGGCAAGCCGCTCGACGAGGTCGTCTACATGTCGGCCATGGAAGAGTCGAAGCACGTCATCGCGCAATCGAACATCAAGGTCGCCAACGGCGAGATCGTCGAGGACCTGGTCCCCGGCCGGATCAACGGCGAACCCACCCTGCTCCAGAAGGAACAGGTGGACCTGATGGACGTGTCGCCGCGCCAAGTCGTGTCGGTGGCCGCGGCCCTGATCCCCTTCCTTGAAAACGACGACGCCAACCGCGCCCTCATGGGCTCGAACATGCAACGTCAGGCCGTGCCGCTGGTGCAGTCCGACGCGCCGCTGGTCGGCACCGGCATGGAAGCCGTGGTCGCCCGCGACTCCGGCGCCGTGGTCGTGGCCAAGCGCACCGGCGTGGTCGAGCAGATCGACGGTACCCGTATCGTCGTCCGCGCCACGGAAGAGACCGACAGCGCCCGTTCGGGCGTCGATATCTACCGTCTGTCGAAGTTCCAGCGTTCGAACCAGTCGACCTGCATCAACCAGCGCCCGCTGGTGAAGGTGGGCGACAAGATCAGCGCCGGCGACATCATCGCCGACGGTCCGTCGACCGAGCTGGGCGAACTGGCCCTGGGCCGCAACGCGCTCGTCGCGTTCATGCCCTGGAACGGCTACAACTTCGAAGACTCGATCCTGATCTCCGAACGCATCGTCCGTGACGACGTCTTCACCTCGATCCACATCGAGGAATTCGAAGTCATGGCCCGCGACACGAAGCTGGGTCCGGAAGAAATCACCCGCGACATCCCGAACGTCGGCGAGGAAGCCCTGCGCAACCTCGACGAAGCCGGCATCGTGGCGATCGGCGCCGAAGTCCAGCCGGGCGACATCCTGGTCGGCAAGGTCACGCCGAAGGGCGAAAGCCCGATGACGCCGGAAGAAAAGCTGCTGCGCGCCATTTTCGGTGAAAAGGCTTCGGACGTTCGCGACACCAGCCTGCGGCTGCCCCCGGGCGTCGCCGGCACGATCGTCGACGTGCGCGTGTTCAACCGTCACGGCGTCGACAAGGACGAACGCGCCCTGGCCATCGAACGCGCCGAGATCGACCGTCTGGGCAAGGACCGCGACGACGAATTCGCGATCCTGAACCGCAACATCTCGGGTCGCCTGCGCGAACTGCTGATCGGCAACGTCGCTCTGTCGGGCCCCAAGGGCCTGTCGCGCGGCGCGATCACCGCCGAGGGCCTGGCTGAAGTCCAGCCCGGCCTGTGGTGGCAGATCGCCCTCGAGGACGAGAAGGCGATGGGCGAACTGGAAAGCCTGCGTCGTCTGTTCGACGAGAACCGCAAGCGTCTGGACCGTCGCTTCGAAGACAAGGTCGACAAGCTGCAGCGCGGCGACGAACTGCCCCCGGGCGTGATGAAGATGGTCAAGGTCTTCGTGGCCGTGAAGCGCAAGCTTCAGCCCGGCGACAAGATGGCCGGCCGTCACGGCAACAAGGGCGTCATCTCGCGCATCCTGCCGATCGAGGACATGCCGTTCCTCGCCGACGGCACGCACGTCGACGTCGTTCTGAACCCGCTGGGCGTGCCTTCGCGCATGAACGTCGGCCAGATCTTCGAAACCCACCTGGGCTGGGCCTGCGCCAATCTCGGCAAGCAGATCACCGCCCTTCTGGAAGACTGGCAGGCCGGCGGTCAGAAGCAGGCCCTGGTCGAGCGTCTGACCGACATCTACGGCCCGGACGAGGAACTGCCGGACACCGAGGAAGGCCTGATCGAACTGGCCAAGAACCTCGGCAAGGGCGTTCCAATCGCCACCCCGGTCTTCGACGGCGCGCGCATGAGCGATATCGAGGACCACCTCGAAATGGCCGGCGTGAACCGCTCGGGTCAGTCGATCCTGTTCGACGGCCAGACCGGCGATCAGTTCAAGCGTCCGGTCACGGTCGGCTACATCTACATGCTGAAGCTGCACCACCTGGTCGACGACAAGATCCACGCCCGTTCGATCGGTCCGTACTCGCTCGTCACGCAACAGCCGCTGGGTGGTAAGGCCCAGTTCGGCGGTCAGCGCTTCGGGGAAATGGAAGTGTGGGCTCTGGAAGCCTACGGCGCGGCCTACACCCTGCAGGAAATGCTGACGGTGAAGTCCGACGACGTGGCCGGCCGGACCAAGGTCTACGAGTCGATCGTCCGCGGCGACGACACGTTCGAAGCCGGTATCCCGGAAAGCTTCAACGTGCTGGTCAAGGAAATGCGCTCGCTCGGCCTGAACGTGGAACTCGAGAACTCATAAACGCGGTGCGGTGAAATCCTCGTCCTTCGACTGAGCTCAGGATGAGGATTTCACCAGCGTCGCAGTAGCCCTCATCCTGAGCTTGTCTAAGGACGGGGCGGTATCTCAAGAATTTTCGCGGGAAGTCCCGCAGAAGGAACCAAGATGAACCAGGAAGTCCTGAACATCTTCAATCCGGTCCAGGCCGCTCCGACCTTCGACCAGATCCGCATTTCGCTGGCCTCGCCGGAAAAGATCCGCTCGTGGTCGTTCGGTGAGATCAAGAAGCCGGAAACCATCAACTACCGCACGTTCAAGCCCGAGCGTGACGGCCTGTTCTGCGCCCGTATCTTTGGCCCGACCAAGGACTACGAATGCCTGTGCGGCAAGTACAAGCGCATGAAGTACAAGGGCATCATCTGCGAAAAGTGCGGTGTTGAAGTCACCCTGGCCCGCGTCCGTCGCGAGCGCATGGGCCACATCGAACTGGCCTCGCCGGTCGCCCACATCTGGTTCCTGAAGTCGCTGCCGTCGCGTATCGCCATGATGCTCGACATGCCGCTGAAGGACATCGAGCGCGTCCTGTACTTCGAATACTACATCGTCACCGAGCCGGGCCTGACCCCGCTGAAGCAGCACCAGCTGCTGTCGGAAGACGACTACATGCGCGCCCAGGAAGAGTACGGCGACGACAGCTTCACCGCCGAGATCGGCGCCGAGGCCGTCCAGAACCTGCTCAAGGCGATCGACCTCGACAAGGAAGCCGAGAAGCTTCGCGAAGAGCTGGCCGGCAACCCGTCGGACATGAAGCAGAAGAAGTTCTCCAAGCGCCTGAAGATCCTCGAGGCGTTCTCGGAGTCCGGCAACCGTCCCGAGTGGATGGTCCTGACGGTGGTTCCGGTCATCCCGCCGGAACTGCGTCCGCTGGTGCCGCTGGACGGCGGCCGCTTCGCCACGTCCGACCTGAACGACCTCTATCGCCGGGTCATCAACCGCAACAACCGCCTCAAGCGCCTGATCGAGCTGCGCGCGCCCGACATCATCATCCGCAACGAAAAGCGGATGCTGCAGGAGTCGGTCGACGCCCTGTTCGACAACGGCCGTCGCGGTCGCGTCATCACCGGCGCCAACAAGCGTCCGCTGAAGTCGCTGGCCGACATGCTGAAGGGCAAGCAAGGCCGCTTCCGTCAGAACCTGCTCGGCAAGCGGGTCGACTATTCGGGCCGTTCGGTCATCGTCGTGGGTCCGGACCTGAAGCTGCACGAGTGCGGCCTGCCCAAGAAGATGGCTCTGGAGCTGTTCAAGCCGTTCATCTACGCGCGCCTGGACGCCAAGGGCCTGTCGGGCACCGTCAAGCAGTCCAAGCGCATGGTCGAGCGCGAACAGCCCCAGGTGTGGGACATCCTCGAAGAGGTGATCCGCGAGCACCCGGTCCTGCTGAACCGCGCGCCGACGCTTCACCGTCTGGGCATCCAGGCGTTCGAGCCCAAGCTGATCGAGGGCAAGGCCATCCAGCTGCACCCGCTGGTCTGCGCCGCCTTCAACGCCGACTTCGACGGCGACCAGATGGCCGTTCACGTCCCGCTGAGCCTCGAGGCCCAGCTGGAAGCGCGCGTCCTGATGATGTCGACCAACAACATCCTGTCGCCCGCCAACGGTCGCCCGATCATCGTGCCGTCGCAGGACATCGTCCTGGGTCTGTACTACCTGTCGGTCGCCCGCGACGGCGAGCCGGGTGAAGGCAAGATCTTCGCCGACCTCGGCGAAATCGAAGCCGCCATGGACGCCGGCGTCGTCAGCCTGCACGCCAAGATCAAGTCGCGCTTCACGGAAATGGACGCCGACGGCGTCATCCGTCGTCGCGTGATCGACACCACGCCGGGCCGGATGAAGATCGCCGCCCTGCTGCCGCGTCACACCGCGATCGGTCACCGACTGATCGAGAAGGCCCTGACCAAGAAGGAAATCGGCAACCTGATCGACGTCGTCTACCGCCACTGCGGTCAGAAGGCGACGGTGATCTTCGCCGACCAGATCATGGGCCTGGGCTTCAAGGAAGCGGCCAAGGCCGGCATCTCCTTCGGCAAGGACGACATCATCATCCCGAAGCGGAAGGAGGCGATCGTCGCCGAAACCCGCACCCTGGCTGAAGAGTACGAGCAACAGTACGCCGACGGCCTGATCACCAAGGGTGAAAAGTACAACAAGGTCGTTGACGCCTGGGCCAAGGCCACCGACCGCGTCGCCGACGAGATGATGGCCGAGCTTCAGATGAAGCATAAGGACGAGAACGGCCGCGAGAAGGAAATCAACGCCATCTACATGATGGCCCACTCCGGCGCTCGTGGTTCGCAAGCCCAGATGAAGCAGCTCGGCGGGATGCGCGGCCTGATGGCCAAGCCCTCCGGCGAGATCATCGAGACCCCGATCGTCTCGAACTTCAAGGAAGGCCTGACCGTTCAGGAATACTTCAACTCGACCCACGGCGCTCGTAAGGGCCTCGCGGACACCGCGCTGAAGACCGCCAACTCGGGCTATCTGACCCGTCGTCTGGTCGACGTGGCGCAGGACTGCATCATCGTCGAGGAAGACTGCGGCACCACGCGGGGCATCACCCTGCGCGCCGTCGTCGAGGGCGGCGACGTCCTCGTCTCGCTGGGCACCCGCGTCCTGGGCCGCTTCTCGGCCGAGGACATCAAGGACCCGGCGACCGGCGAATTGGTCGTTCCCGCCGACACCTATCTCGACGAGAACATGGCCGACGCCATCGAAGCCGCTGCGGTGCAGTCGGTGAAGGTGCGCTCGGTCCTGACCTGCGAAGCCAAGATCGGCGTCTGCGGCGCCTGCTACGGCCGCGACCTGGCCCGTGGTACGCCGGTGAACATCGGTGAAGCGGTCGGTGTCATCGCCGCCCAATCCATCGGCGAGCCCGGCACCCAGCTGACGATGCGGACCTTCCACATCGGCGGCACCGCCCAGGTGGCCGAGCAGTCGTTCTTCGAAAGCAGCAACGACGGTACGGTCCGCGTCACCGGCGCGACCGTTGTCGGTTCGGACGGCCAGCTGGTCGTCATGAGCCGCAACACCGCCGTCAGCGTCCTGGTCGAAGGCAAGGAACGCGAGAACTACAAGCCGCCGTACGGCGCGCGCCTGAAGATCAAGGACGGCGATAAGGTCAAGCGCGGCCAGCGCCTGGCCGATTGGGACCCCTACACCACCCCGATCATCACCGAAGTCGCCGGTCGCATCCGCGCCGAAGACCTGGTGGACGGCTTCTCCGTCCGCGAGGAAACCGACGAAGCCACCGGCATCGCGCAACGCGTGATCGCCGACTGGCGGACCTCGGCCCGCGCGTCGGACCTGCGTCCGGCCATGGGCGTGCTGGGTGAAGACGGCGCCTATGTCCGTCTCGCCAACGGCGGCGAGGCTCGCTACCTGATGTCGGTCGGCGCCATTCTCTCGGTGGCCGACGGCGACATGGTCAAGCCGGGCGAAGTCATCGCGCGGATCCCGACCGAAGGCGCCAAGACCCGGGACATCACCGGTGGTCTGCCGCGCGTCGCCGAACTCTTCGAAGCCCGCCGTCCCAAGGACTGCGCGGTCATCGCGGAAATGGACGGCCGTGTCGAATTCGGCAAGGACTACAAGAACAAGCGCCGGATCAAGATCACGCCGGAAATCGACGCCGACGGCAACCAGCCCGAAGCGGTCGAATTCCTGATCCCGAAGGGCAAGCACATCGCGGTGCACGATGGCGATTTCATCGCGCGCGGCGAGTACATCATCGACGGCAACCCGGATCCGCACGACATCCTGCGCATCCTGGGCGTCGAAGCCCTGGCCAACTTCCTCGTGGACGAAATCCAGGAGGTCTATCGACTGCAGGGCGTGCCGATCAACGACAAGCACATCGAGACGATCGTTCGTCAGATGCTGCAAAAGGTCGAGATCCTCGAGCCCGGCGACACCGGCCTGATCAAGGGCGATCACCTCGATAAGCCCGAGTTCTACGTCGAACAGGACAAGGCCATCGCTCGCGGCGGCCGCCCTGCCACGACCCAGCCGGTGCTGCTCGGCATCACCAAGGCCTCGCTGCAAACCAAGAGCTTCATCTCGGCCGCGTCGTTCCAGGAAACGACCCGCGTCCTGACCGAAGCCTCGGTGCACGGCAAGACCGACACCCTGGAAGGCCTGAAGGAAAACGTCATCGTGGGTCGCCTGATCCCCGCGGGTACGGGTTCCTACCTGCGCAGCCTGCAGCGCGTCGCCGCCAAGCGCGACGAGCAGCTGGCCCAGCAGCGCGAAGATGCGATGGAGCCTCTGCCCGAGGCCATCGCCCTCGCCGACGCCGAATAGGCTT
Organism: Caulobacter sp. GW821-FHT10F06; assembly: GCF_058809215.1. Lineage (NCBI taxonomy): Bacteria > Pseudomonadati > Pseudomonadota > Alphaproteobacteria > Caulobacterales > Caulobacteraceae > Caulobacter > Caulobacter sp. GW821-FHT10F06. The sequence goes on from NZ_JBXASK010000011.1 coordinate 157,092, forward strand.
TGACGACCTGAACTGACGGAAAGGCCCGGGAGCGATCCCGGGCCTTTTTCGTTGCGCGATCGGTGCTCGCCGTCCGACGATGTTCCCGGCTGGAAAAAAGTCGCAACGTCCGGGAACCCTTTCCGGGGTTCCGCATTGGCTCCCCGGGCGTTCAATCGGGAGTGAAGATGGGTCTGACCTCGGACCATGTGGCCAAGCTCCGCGAGCTGGTGGCCAACGCCGACCAAATGTCCGAGACGGAGCTGCTCGGCAAAGCTCTGATGAACAGCGTCAAGTGGCGCACTCGGCTGTGGGTCAACACCCTGGCGAACGAAAACCTGCTGGTGCGGTCCGGTCCCTTCAAGGGCATGGACTATGTGGTCAACGCCGCCGAGGGCGCGCTGCTGCCCAGGCTGTTGGGCGTCTATGAGCGCGAGCTGCACCCCGATCTGATGGCCTTCGCCGAGGCGGGGCTGGATCACGTGATCGATATCGGCTGCGCCGAGGGCTACTACGCCGTCGGCCTGGCGCGCTTGATGCCGGGCGCGGTGATCAACGCCTACGACATCGACGAGACCGCCCGCCGGCGTTGCGGCCTGCTGGCCGAGGCCAATGGCGTCGCCGACCAGGTCATCGTGCGCGGCGAGTTTCGCGGCGAGGACTTCGAGACCTTTAGGGACAAGGGTCGCGTGCTGGTGTTCATCGACGCCGAAGGCTTCGAGGACGATCTCCTGCGGCCCGACCTCTATCCGGCCCTCGCCGGCTTCAACCTCGTGGTCGAGACCCATCCGGACCATCGCGCGGGCGTCACCGAGCGGGTGATGGAGCGGTTCGCCGCCACCCACGACATCCGGCGGCTGGACCCCAGCATCGAGAAGGCGGATTTGCCCGATCAGCTGACCGGCCGCAGCCACCTGGACATGATGCTGGCGTGCTGGGAGTGGCGGGCTGGACCGACCCCGTGGCTGGTCATGAGGCCAAAGGCGCCCAATTCGGCGGCTTAAGGTCGCGGTTTCATTATAAAGCCGTGTTCTTTCAAGATATTAAGTCTTGGTTCACGAGCGTTAGGCATGTGGGAGGTCTCGGCTTCTCCACGGATCCCATGCGCTCGGACATTTCCACCAAGGTCAGCCTGACCATCGCCGCCGCCTTCCTGGTCCTGACCGTCGCGGTCCTGGCCATCGTCGCCAGCGGTTCGCTCGGCTTCGCCAAGCAGCAGGCCAAGGCCCAGCAGGAATCCAGCATGCGGGTGGCGTGGGACGTCATCGGCCAGCGCGGCCAGGTCTTCCATCGCGACGGCGACAAGCTGCTGGTCGGCGACCACGCCCTGAACGGCGACTTCGACGGCGTCGATCGGGTCAAGGCCCTGGTCGGCGGCACGGCCACCGTGTTCATGGGCGACACGCGCATCACAACCAATGTCACCAAGCCTGACGGCAGCCGCGCGGTCGGCACGCCCCTGGCCAAGGGCAAGGTCTATGACGCGGTGCTGGGACGCGGCGAGCCCTATCGCGGCGAGGCCAAGATCCTGGGGCGGCCGTTCTTCGTGGCCTATGACCCGATCAAGGACGCCAGCGGCCAGGTGATCGGCATCCTCTATGTCGGCGTGCCGCAGGCCGACTACTTCCAGCCGGTCTACAAGCAGTTGGGTTTCCTGGCGGCCGCGTGCCTGCTGCTGGGCGCGGCCGGGGCCGCGGCTTCGGTGCTGATGGCGCGCGGCCAGCTGAAGCCCCTGTCGACGCTGCGCGACGCCATGAGCAAGCTGATGGCCGGCGACCTGACGGTCAGCCTGCCCTTCGCCGGTCGCCGCGACGACATCGGCCTGATGGCCGACGCCGTCCACGCCTTCCGCGACGACGCGCGCGAGAAGCAGAACATCCAGGCCGAGGCCCAGGCCCGCGACGGCCGCGAGCAATCCGAGCGCCTGGCCGCCCAGGACCGCGACGCCCGCCAGGCCGCCGCCCAGGATCTAGTCGTCTCCAGCCTGGCCGAGGGCCTGGGCCGTCTGTCCGACGGCGACCTGACCGTGCGCCTCAACACGCCGTTCGCGACCGACTACGAAGGCCTGCGCGCCGACTTCAACCAGACCGTGGCCCGCCTGCAGGAGGCCATGGGCGCGGTGATCGACGCCGTCGGCGGCCTCAACGCCGGGGCCGGCGGCATCGCTCACGAAGCCGGCGACCTGTCGCGCCGCACCGAGCAGCAGGCCGCCTCCCTGGAAGAGACCGCCGCGGCGCTCGACGAGATCACCGCCACGGTCCGTCGCACCGCCGACGGCGCGCGCGGCGCCCGCGAGGCCGTCCGCGAGGCCCAGGCCGAAGCCGACCGCTCGCGCCGCGTGGTCAGCGAGACCATCGACGCGATCAACGGCGTCGAGACCTCGGCCGCCCAGGTGGCCCAGATCATCGGGGTGATCGACGAGATCGCCTTCCAGACCAACCTCCTGGCCCTGAACGCCGGCGTCGAGGCGGCGCGGGCGGGCGAGGCGGGCAGGGGCTTTGCAGTCGTGGCGCAGGAAGTGCGGGCCCTGGCCCAGCGCTCGGCCGAGGCCGCCAAGGAGATCAAGACCCACATCGGCGACTCCACCCGTCAGGTCGAGGCCGGCGTCCTGCTGGTCGGCCGCACGGGCGAGGCGCTGCAGAAGATCGCCGCCCAGGTGGCGTCCATCGACGGCATCGTCTCGGAGATCGCCGCCAGCGCCCAGGAACAGGCGGCCGGCCTCAGCCAGGTCAACACCGCCGTCAACCAGATGGACCAGGGCACGCAGCAGAACGCGGCCATGGTCAACCGCTCGGCCGACGCCAGCCGCACGCTAGTCTCGCAGGCCAACGGTCTGGCCGACATGGTCGGACGCTTCCAGGTCGGCGCGCCGTCAGCGAGCGCGCGCCGGGTTGCCTAGACCGGGTCAGCGCTGCTCGGAGTCCCGCTTGGCCTTCTTGCGCTTGGCCTCGACCTCCTGGGCCTTGCCGATCAGATAGAGCTCCTGGCCGACCTCGGACCTGGAGCGGCCCAGACCGTCCTGCTCCAGTCCGCCGACGAAGGGGATGGCCTTGGCCTGGCCAGGTCCTCCATGGTCGCGATGATCGACGCCGGGGCCCATGGGCGCGGTCTTGTAAGCGCGATAGGCCTCCTGCTGTAGCGCCTGGCGCCGGAAGTCGCGGCCCGCTTCGACGCTGACCGGCGCGTTGGCGTAGACCGGCGCGGTCCGCGCCGCCTCGCCCCAGCGCTCATGGCACTTCTCGATCTCGCGACGGTTCAGACCCACGGCCAGTGCGTTGGCGCAGCCGACGCCGCTGCCGCGCAGGGCCGCCTTCAGGTCGCCCTTGGGACCTTCCGGGAGAGGCGCGGGGTGCGGCGCGGTCCCCGCCGAGGCCGACGGGGCGATTCTCAGCGGCGCGACGGTCGAGGGCGGAACCAGGCGCGGCGCGCGCGGCTGGATCGTCGACGGCGCGGCCGCGATCGATCCGGCGGACGGAGCCGGGGCCTGGGCGATTGGCCGCCGGGGCCGCTCCAGCGTGACCGTCAGGGCGTCCTCGTCATTGGAGCGATCCGGGAAGGTCTCGATGTGCGGCAGCGCCAGCAGGGCCAGCACCACGCCGTGTGCGGCCAGCGACGCGGCGGTGACGGCGGTTCGTCTCGAAAGGCGCGGGCGCGCCGTTGACAGGGTCACCAGGAACTCGACAAAAGAGGGATCGCATCGCCAGCCTCTCGACCGGAAGTGGCGAAAGCGTGGCCTTTAAGGCGCCGTTAACCGACGCAAACACCGTCGTTGACGCGGATCGACTTCGCGAGTAAATACCGCGCTCTTTTCAAGGCGGGTCTTGCGCCCGTTCTGATAGACGCCCGTCGCCTACCGACGGTTAGCCCGCCGGAACGCTTTCCGCGTCCCGGCGAGTTTCGTGTTTATCGGGTCTCCAAGCGGAGCCTTGAAAGCCGGAAGAAAAATGACAAGGACCTGAAGCGCCCCGGCCGAAAGGCACACGCTTCCATCAGAGCAGAGACTTAATGCCTACCGTCAACCAGCTCATCCGTAAGCCGCGCTCTCCGAAGCCGGTCCGGAACAAGGTGCCCGCCCTGAAGGGCTGCCCCCAACGTCGCGGCGTTTGCACCCGCGTCTACACGACGACCCCGAAGAAGCCGAACTCGGCGCTTCGTAAGGTCGCCAAGGTCCGTCTGACCACCGGCATCGAAGCCGTTTGCTACATCCCGGGCGAAGGCCACAACCTGCAGGAGCACTCGGTGGTGCTCATCCGCGGCGGCCGCGTCAAGGATTTGCCCGGCGTCCGCTATCACATCCTGCGCGGCGTCCTCGACACCCAAGGTGTCAAGGATCGTAAGCAGCGTCGTTCGCTCTACGGCGCCAAGCGTCCGAAGTAAGGAAAAGAAGAATGTCCCGCCGCCGTCGCGCCGAGAAACGCCAAGTCCTGCCGGATCCCAAGTTTGGAGATCTGATTGTCACGAAGTTCATGAACTACGTGATGTACGAGGGCAAAAAAGCCGTCGCCGAAAACATCATCTATGGTGCTTTCGACATCCTGGAAAACAAGCGCAAGGACCAAGGTCCGCTTGAGACCTTCCACTCCGCCCTGGACAACGTCGCCCCGGCGATCGAAGTCCGGTCGCGTCGCGTCGGCGGCGCCACCTATCAGGTGCCGGTGGAAGTCCGTCCGGACCGTCGTCGCGCCCTGGCCATCCGCTGGCTGGTGACCGCTGCGCGCAAGCGCGGCGAGAACACCATGACCGAGAAGCTGGCCGGTGAACTGCTCGATGCTTCCAACAACCGCGGCACCGCGGTGAAGAAGCGCGAAGACACCCACAAGATGGCTGAAGCCAACCGGGCGTTCTCGCACTACCGCTGGTAACCTTTCTTACCAGCACTCTTTCAGGCGCGGGCGGTTTGCGATAAACCGCCCGCGCCGCACGTTTAAATGTCCCTGCCTCACGGCAGCGCTACGCAGAGCTCCATCATGGCCCGCCAGCATAAAATCGAAGACTACCGTAACTTCGGCATCATGGCGCACATCGACGCCGGTAAGACCACGACGACCGAGCGGATCCTGTATTACACGGGTAAGTCGCACAAGATCGGCGAAGTCCACGATGGCGCGGCCACCATGGACTGGATGGAGCAGGAGCAAGAGCGCGGCATCACCATCACGTCGGCCGCGACGACCGCCTTCTGGAACGGCAAGCGCCTGAACATCATCGACACCCCCGGGCACGTCGACTTCACCATCGAAGTCGAGCGCTCGCTGCGCGTTCTCGACGGCGCCGTGACGGTGCTGGACGGCAACGCCGGTGTCGAGCCGCAGACGGAAACCGTCTGGCGCCAGGCCGACAAGTACAAGGTTCCGCGGATCGTGTTCGTCAACAAGATGGACAAGATCGGCGCCGACTTCGACAAGTCGGTCGAGTCAATCCGCGATCGTCTGGGCGCGAAGGCCGTTCCGATCCAATTTCCGATCGGCGCCGAGTCGAACCTGACCGGCCTGGTGGACCTGGTCCGCATGAAGGCCGTCATCTGGGACAACGACGCCCTGGGCGCGAACTTCCGTGACGAAGAAATCCCCGCCGACCTGATGGACAAGGCCGTGGAGGCCCGCGCCTATCTGGTCGAGAACGCCGTCGAAATGGACGACGACGCGATGGAAGCCTATCTGGGCGGCGAAGAGCCCTCGGAAGAGGTCATCAAGAAGTGCCTGCGCAAGGCCGTTCTGACCGGCGCCTTCTATCCGATCCTCTGCGGCTCGGCCTTCAAGAACAAGGGCGTGCAGACGCTCCTGGACGCCGTCGTCGACTACCTGCCGTCGCCTTTGGACATCCCGCCGACCAAGGGCATCGACTTCAAGACCGAAGAAGAAGTGGTCCGCAACGCTTCGGACGAAGAGCCCCTGTCGGTTCTGGCGTTCAAGATCATGGACGACCCCTTCGTCGGTTCGCTGACCTTCTGTCGCATCTATTCGGGCAAGCTGGAAACCGGCATGGGCCTGCTGAACGCCACGCGCGACAAGCGCGAGCGCGTCGGCCGCATGCTGCTCATGCACTCCAACAACCGCGAAGACATCAAGGAAGCCTATGCCGGCGACATCGTCGCCCTGGCCGGCCTGAAGGAAACCCGCACGGGTGACACCCTCTGCGATCCGCTGAAGTCGCCGGTCATCCTGGAGCGCATGGAATTCCCGGCTCCGGTTATCGAAATCGCCGTCGAACCCAAGTCGAAGGCCGACCAGGAAAAGCTGGGCGTCGCCCTGCAGAAGCTGGCCGCCGAAGATCCGTCCTTCACCGTCTCGACCGACTTCGAAAGCGGCCAGACGATCCTGAAGGGCATGGGCGAACTGCACCTGGACATCAAGATCGACATCCTGAAGCGGACCTACAAGGTCGAAGCCAACATCGGCGCGCCGCAGGTGGCCTATCGCGAAAGCCTGGGTAAGAAGGTCGACATCGACTACACCCACAAGAAGCAGACCGGTGGTACGGGCCAATTCGCCCGCGTCATGATCACCTTCGAGCCGGGCGAAGCCGGTTCGGGCTTCATCTTCGAAAACGCCATCGTCGGCGGCGCGGTGCCCAAGGAATACATCCCGGGCGTCCAGAAGGGCCTGGAGTCCGTCAAGGACAACGGTCTGCTGGCCGGCTTCCCGCTGATCGACTTCAAGGCGACCCTGACGGACGGCAAGTTCCACGACGTCGACTCGTCGGTCCTGGCCTTCGAAATCGCCTCGCGCGCCGCCTTCAAGGAGCTGCGCGAAAAGGGCGCTCCGAAGCTGCTCGAGCCGATCATGAAGGTCGAGGTCGTGACCCCGGAAGAGTATCTGGGTTCGGTCATCGGCGATCTGAACAGCCGTCGCGGCATGATCCAGGGTCAAGACATGCGCGGCAACGCGACGGTCGTGAACGCCTTCGTCCCGCTGGCCAACATGTTCGGCTACGTGAACACCCTGCGGGGCATGTCGCAAGGCCGCGCCCAGTTCAGCATGGTCTACGATCACTACGAGCCGGTGCCGCAACACGTCGCCGACGAAGTGATCAAGAAGTACGCCTAACTACACCCCAGATCTTCCCATTAATTTGAGGCCCCTCTGGGGTCCTAAGGTAGAGAAAAATGGCCAAGGAAAAGTTCGAACGCACTAAGCCGCACTGCAACATCGGCACGATTGGTCACGTTGACCACGGCAAGAC
>NZ_JBXASK010000012.1:0-151290 GCF_058809215.1 Caulobacter sp. GW821-FHT10F06
CGCCGGGGCCGCCGAAGCCGCCGCCGCCGGGCGCGCCGCCGCCGAACGCCGCTGCGGCGCCGGGGGGAGGACCGTCAGCCGGCGGGGCGCCGTCGGCGGGCGGACGCGGCTGCTCGCCCTGGGCCTGTTGCTGGCCTTGACCCTGACCGCCTTGCCCCTGGCCCTGACGGTTCTGGCCTTGGCCTTGACCCTGGGCCGGAACGCCGAAGCTCTTGCGGAAGGTGAAGCCGCTGCGCAGCTCCTCGGTGCGGCGGTGGTCGAAGTTCACCGGCCGGGCGTCGATCTGGATCAGGTTGCCGGCCCCGTCACGCGTGAAGCGCTCGGGGAAGGCGTTCTCGATCTGGCTGGTCGCCGTAGGGAAGCTGGAGATCAGGTCGTCGGTGCGCGAGTTGATATAGTCCGACTGCAGGGTCAGGTTCTGGTTGGTGAACGGCTTGAGGTTCAGGCCCAGCTTGAACACCCGGCCTTCCTGGCCGCTCAGATTGCGGTTGCCGCCGTCCAGGCGCGAGATCACCACCGACTTGCCGGTCTTGAAGTCGTAGGTCTGCACGCCCGGCGTCAGCTGCTCGGGATTGCCGATCTGGGCCAGGGTGGGCGCGCCGTCGTCCAGCGTGACCGAGGCGATGATCCGCAGCTTGTCGATCGGGGCCCAGTTGGCGCCCGCGCCGACGGTGGTCAGGGTGTCGAAGTCCGACAGCTTCTCGGCCGCCAGGTTGACATTGAACGACAGGTCGCCGACGGCGGCCAGCACGTCGTTGCGCTTGCTGGTCAGCGGCACGTCGAGGTTCAGCTTGGCGCTGACGGTGTCGCGCGACAGCGAGACCGACCGCTCGACGCCCGAGCGCAGCGAGACGCTGTCCTGCTTGGTGGTTTCCAGCCCGCCGGTGACCGTGGTCGAGACCGCGCCGGCCGGGATGCGGAACAGCGTGCCGTTGAAGTCCAGCTGGGCGTCGGCCGAGGTGGTGACCGAGTTGGACTTGTCGCGATAGGCCACGCCGCTGATCACCCGGTCGGTGGTGCTGTCGCTGCTGGCGCGCTCGGCGTTGGCGGTGGCGGTCCAGCGCCAGCCCTTGACGGCGCCGGCCGCGCCGCCGCCCAGGTGGGCGGTCAGGCTGTCGGACTGCCGGCGCAGCGGGCCGCTCGACAGGGTGTTGACGCCCAGCCAGGCGGTGCTGTCGGTCGACTCCAGGCTGCCGTTCAGCGTGCCCGACACGCCGCTGCCCAGCGGACGGGTATAGACGCTGTTGACCGCCCAGGTGCTCTGGGCGGGGACCAGGCTGCGATAGGCCGCGTCGGTGCGCGGCTGGGCGATGTCGCGCTCGGTCTCCAGCAGCTTGCTCTGCTCGCTGAGCTTGGCGTCCAGCAGCAGGCGGGTGTCGCGCAGCACGGTGAACTGGGTGACGTGGGCGTCGGTGGTGTCGCCGCCGCCGTTCTCGACGGGAGCCTTGTAGCCGGCCTCGACCGTGGTGGCCTTGAACCGGCGACGCAGGACCAGGTTCACCACCTTCTGGTCGGCGCGATAGCCGTACTTCAGGGCCACTTCCTCGGGCAGGATCTCGACCCGGGCGATGGCCTCGGTGGGGATGTCGCGCACTTCGCCGAAGCTGGAGATGCGCGCGCCGTTGACCAGGATCACCGGTCGGCCGCCGGCCGCGCCGCCGCGCGATGTCGATAGCTGCGGCGACAGGGCGTCGATCAGCTCCGACACGCTGGAGACGCCATAGGCGCGGATATCGCGCGGCGACAGCTGCAGTTCGGGCGGGATGTCGCCGACCACCGAGCCGGGCAGGGTGCGGCTGGCGGTGACGGTCAGGGCGTCGACCTCGTTGGCCTCGTCATAGGCCTCGGCCTGGACGGCGGCGGGCTTGGCGGCCGGCGTCGTCGCCGTGGTCTGGCGGGCCAGGGCCGGAGCGGCCATCAGGGCGGCGGCCACGCCCAGCATCAGCGAGGCGCGCAGACGACGCGTCGTCACGCGTTCCCCGCTCGAGGTCACAAGATCAATCACCAACATGTCTCCCAGACATTTCCCCCGCGGCCGAGCCTAAGCTCACCGCCGGAACGGTCTTCTTTCAGCTTTGTTGCGTTGCGATTTCCCGGCGGCGGGAAACTGTTTCAGGATCGCCATATGGGGCGTCTTTGACACGCGGATGATGCAATCGCGCATCAGCGGAGCCGTCTGGCCTTCAGCCAGGCAACACCGTCGCGGCCGCTGCTACTTCTTGGGCCTGGCCGAGCCGGGCCAGGGCAGCTTTTCCTTCACCTGGTCCAGCGGCGTCTTGGTCACCACCAGTGGCGGCGGCACATAGACCGGCGCGGTCTTGATCGGATAGGCCCGCCAGCCGCTGGCGATCAGGTTGGTGAAGCCCGCGCATTTGGGCATCACCCGCACCGCACCGGTGCGCGGCTTGGCGAAGGGCGGCGCCTGACGCACGTCCTGGTGCTTGGGGTCGATGAACAGCCAGTCGCCGGCCAGGCCATAGCCCTTCTCGCCGCCGGTGCGCACGGCCTGATAGGCCAGGCCCGCCTGGAAGTTCGACACGCCGTACTTGATCATCGCCCGGTAGAAGATGGCGTCGGCCTCCTCGCGCCGGCCCGGCTCGCCGATGGCGTACAGCCAGTCATGGACGATGGCGGCGCGGGCCGTCGGGCCCTGCGGATCGATGAAGCTCTGGCCGTACCACGGCACGCTGGCGAAGTCGGTGACGTACCAGCGCGGCACCACGATCACCTTGCCGGTCTCGACGTCGCAATAGGGGAATTCGGCGTCCAGGGTGAACAGCTTGCGCCCGGCCTTGGTCTGGTTGAACAGCACCACCGGCTGCGGCGTCAGCGAACTGGGCGGGGTGGGCGCCACCACCGGAATATAGACCGTCTCCTTGGTCTCGGTGGCGCAGCCGGCCAGCAGCAGAGCGCCGAGCAGAGCGGAGGCGGCGAGGGCGGATCGGATCGGGCGCAAGGCGGGTCTTCGGACAGGTCTCGAGGAAGGCGCGGCTATAGCACCGTTTTGGTGGCGGTTTCGAGGCCGGGGTGGGAATGGTCTGAGCGGCGATCTGGCGTCAGAAAAGAAGGAAGTTCTTGCAGCGCTTCCACGCCGGTGCGGCGCGCACGTTCAGCCGACCGCTGGGCGCTTCATACTGGTCGATAAGGGAAGCAATACGCCAGCCGGCCCATGCCGTGCGAACATCGCTGTGGTCGCAGATCTGATCGCTGGCCTTGAGAATCTGGATTTTCCCTGGATTGTCGCTCCCCTCGGTCTCGAACGGCGAGGTCTTCTTCTCCGCGCTCCTGAACGTGCCCGCGCTGCCCATGTAGCTTGTGCCCCAGGAGATCCATTGCGACGGCGCGACCAACACCGCCCAGTCATGCGAACTGGTCGTGTAGACAGCCTTGGTTCTGCAGCCTTGGTCCATTGGATAGGCGCTGTCGTCGCGGGCATGCGAGCCGATGAAACGTCCGCTCGAGAAGGCGCCCTGCAGGCCGATCAACAGGTCTGGCCCGCCCTTGGCGCAAGGCGCGCCGATATAGGCGCCGGAGTAGGTCGCCATCGACAGCATCCGGGCGCCGTAGCTGTGGCCGACCAGCACCACCTTCAGCCTCTGGCGTTCCGGCATCTCAGCCAGGGTCCGATTGACCAGCACATTGGCCCAGGTCAGGCCGACCTCGTCGGCGTCGTGGGCCTTGTTGCGGAAGCTGAAGACGCCGTCCCACCTGTAGGCTGGCCAGGTCAGGCCGATATAGATCGGGTGGAAATTCGGTCCTGCCAGGTTGGCGTTGATCTGGCTGGTCCAGTCGGCGAACCACTTGGCCGATTCTTCCTGCTTTACGCGCCATCCCGTCGCCAGGACGATGATGTGGGTCGTATCGGGTTTGATCTCGCTCTCGATGGCCTTGGTCACCGCGCCGGAAGGGCCAAGCGCCTCCCAGCTCTTCTCCACGCTGGCGTCAGGCGCGCCCAGGGCGCCGACACCTTTGACGCAGCTTTCCGGCGGGTAGGCGGAGAACCAGACCTTGTCGCATTCGCCCTCAGGGGTGAGTTGAACAACGTGGCTCACCAGCATCTGCGTGGAGTCGTCCAGCCTCGCCACCCAGAGGTTTTGCAAATCCTTCGATGGGTCACTTTTCACAGTTCTGGCGCCGGCGGTCCCCAGGCGAAGGTCGACGCATCGCGATGGCGCGTCTTCGCAATCCTTTCGCGTTTGGCCTTCCGACGGTTGGTAGGCGATCCGGGTGGAATCAGGCCTGACCTTGAACTTCTCCACCCCGACCACAATCAGAGGCGCGCCCTTGGTGACGGACGACACCAGGATCTGATGGCTTTCCAGTCGCGGCTCATGGGTGGAGCACGCCAGCACGGGCAGCAGCGCGCCAACGATCAACAACCGGCGGAGCGCGCCGATGACGTATCGGCGACGGTCGCCGACGTCCGAGTCCGTCCAAAAGATCATGATGTGCCCCCACACATTGATAACGATGTTATCTCAGATGCGATAATGCGCCCGAAGATTGAAACTGCAAGGGGCGCAACAGGAACGGTTCCGGAGCTCCGCTCCCAAGCCGCCGGCCCGCTCCCCCCGTCAACCCCCAGAACAGGGGCGCCCATAACGGTGTTCGGCGGATGGACGTTGCGGGCGGATTGCCCGTACATTTCCGGAACTTCCGGGGCTCCACCAATCGCATGCGCGTCACCTCGCCCAGCACCCTCCTGCTCGGAGTGGTCCTGTTCTGCATCGCCACGGCCCTGGCCGCGATCAGCTTGGCCGTGTCGCCGGCGTGGCTGGGCGTGGGACTGGAGGCTGGCGGACCGACCGCGCCGCTGACGGTCGCCACCCTGGATCCGGACGGACCCGCCGCCCGGGCCGGGATCAAGGTCGGGGACCGCCTTGTCGCCGCCGGGAACACGGCGCTGAACGGCGCGCGGCTGGAAGGCGAGGACGGGGCGGCGACGCAGGCCGGCGCGAAGGCGGGCCTGGCCGAGCACGACCTGGCCGCCCAGGCGCTGAAGGCCCGTCCGCTGCGGTTGTCGGTGCTGGACGCGGCGGGGCGTACGCGGGTGGTCACGCTGGACGCGCGGCCCCGTCCGCTGTCGAGCCTGGGCGCGGAGTTCTGGGCCAATCTGTCGTTCGGCCTGATCGCGGCGCTGATCTGCGGCTGGGTGTGGGCGCTGCGGCCGCGTGAGCCGGCCACGCGTCTCTTCGCCCTGACCGGCCTGTCGATGCTGGCCTTCACCTTCGGCTGGGCGGTGCATTCGACGGTCGAGCTGGCCATGGACGCCGCCCTGGTCGGTCCGGCCCTGTGGCTGAACATGGCGGGAGCCATCGCCTATGGCGGGGCGATGATCGCCTTCTTCCTGGCCTATCCCAAGCGCCTGGCCCCGGCCTGGCTGCTGCTGGCCATGGGCCCCGCTGCGGTCGGTCTGTGGATGGGCTGGCCGCTGCTGCCGGGCAATCCCAGCCTGGGAAGCGTGGGCCAGGGGTTCACCGTCATCGAGATGGCCCTGATCATCGTCGCCATCGGCGTGCAGGCGGTCGCCAGCCGCAAGGATCCCGCCGCCATGGCCGCCACCCGCTGGCTGGGGCTGTCGGTGATCGTCGGGGCCGGAGCCTTCATCGGCTCGGTGGCTCTGCCGGCCATGATCGGCAAGCCGCCGTTGCTGGATCCCCGGTTCTCGCTGGGCTTCTTCGTGATCATCTATGTCGGCATGGCCGTGGGGCTGCGGCGCCACAAGCTGTTCGAACTGGACCAGTGGGCGTTCCGGATCCTGTTCTATCTGGGCGCCGGTCTGGCGCTGCTGGTGCTGGACGCGGTGCTGCTGACGGTGCTGCGCTACAGCCCGCAGGCTTCGCTGGGGGCGGCCCTGCTGATCGTGGCCTTCGCCTATCTGCCGTTCCGCGACGTGCTGTGGCGGCGCACCGTGGCCCGGCGGACCATGAAGGACCACGAGATGTTCGCCGCCGTCGCCCAGGTGGCCCTGACCCACCAGGCCGACGCCCGCGAGGCCGCCTGGCGCGACCTGCTGGCCCGGGTCTATGAGCCGCTGGAGGTGACGACCGCTCCGGCCGCTCCCGATCGCGCCGAGATCGTCGACGAGGGCGTGGCCATGACCCTGCCGCCGGCGGCCGGAGCGCCGGCCTTGTTGCTACGGTTCCCGGCGCGGGGCAGGGGGCTGTTCGGCACGGCCCAGGTCCAGCTGGCGGACCAACTGGTCACCCTGCTGGCCCAGATCGAGCAGGGCCGCGACGCCTATGCCCGCGGCGTGGTCGAGGAGCGACTGCGCATCGCCCGCGACCTGCACGACGACGTCGGCGCGCGGCTCCTCTCCGGCCTGCACCGCCAGGAGCTGACCCAGACCCACGAGGCCATGCGCGGCGCGATCGGCGACCTGCGGGCCATCGTCTCGGGCCTGTCGGGGCATGAGCTGCCGCTGGACGAGGTGCTGGCCGACCTGCGCCACGAGACCGCCGAGCGCCTGGCCGCCGCCGGTCTGTCGCTGGACTGGCCGCCGCCCGACCTGGACGAGCCCAGCCAGCCGGCGCCTTACAGGGTCTACAAGAACCTGACCTCGGCCTGCCGCGAGGTGGTCTCCAACGCCATCCGCCACGCCGGGGCCAGCCATGTGGCGGTGACCGTTCGGCACGGTCCCGAGCGGCTTGAAATGACCATCAGCGACGACGGTGTCGGCCTGCCGCGCGAGCCGGGGCGGCGCAGCGGCCTGGCCAATCTGGAGCGCCGGCTGGGCGAGATCGGCGGCGAGGTGACCTTCCCCGAGACGGCGCGCGGCGCGGCGGTGCGGCTGAGCGTGCCTCTGGCGGGAGCCTCGGCGTGAACGCCCCGCCGGCCACGGCCCTGGTGCTGGAAGACCAGGCCGAGACGCGCCAGCATCTGCTGTCGGCCCTGGCCCTGGCCTTTCCAGGCGTCGACGCCCGGGGCGCAGGCGACCTGCGCACGGCCCGCGCCCTGCTGGATCCGATCGGCGGCCCGTCCTGGACGCCGGACCTGGCCCTCGTGGATCTCGTTTTGCCCGACGGCGGCGGCGTCGACCTGCTGCGGCAGATCGCCGAGCGCCCCGGCGACACCCGGGCGGTGGTGGTGACCATCTATGCCGACGACGAGCACCTGTTCGACGCCATCGCGGCGGGCGCGGGCGGCTATCTGCTCAAGGACATGGGCGGCGATGACCTGGTGCGCTATCTGCGCCGGCTGGAAGAGGGCGAGACGCCGCTGTCGCCGGCCATCGCCCGCCGCATGCTGGGCTATTTCCGCGACCGGCCGCGCATCCCCGAAACCCTGGAGCCGCTGGCCGCCCTGACCCCGCGCGAGACCGAGGTGCTGCGGCTGATCGGCCGGGGCCTGCGCTCGGGCGAGGCGGCCAAGGTGATGGGCGTGGTCGAGCAGACCGTGGCTGGCTACGTCAAGGCGATCTACCGCAAGCTCAACATCTGCTCCCGCGCCGAAGCGGCGCTGGAGGCGGCGCGGCGGGGCTTGGTGTGAGGTGGCGGCAAGCTTGACTGTATCCGTTATGTATCAGTCACTTTAAAACAACCTTGCCGCGCCTTGCGCTTATTGCGCGCCTGGGGCGACCACCCTTAAGCGCCTCCTGCCCCGGATGTTCCCGGGGGTTTTGGGGGTTATTCTAATGAAGTTGTCTTATCTGGGCGCGGCCGCCGTCGTCGCCGCGCTGGCCGTCTCCGCTCCGGCCTCGGCGGAAGTCTATGGCGCGGTCAACGCCGGCGTCGTGACCCTGAAGTTCGATCCCGCGCCGACCTTCGACGACGCCACCGTGCCGATCGTCGGCGGCCGCGTCGGCTGGAAGGCCAACAAGTGGCTCGGCGTGGAAGGCGATCTGTTCTTCGGCGCCAAGCAGGACCGGGTCTATGACAAGCCGGCGGTCGATGTGAAGGTCGACAGCGCCGCCTTCCTCTATGGCGTGGTGTTCGTTCCGGCGAGCGACAAGTTCGACCTGCTGGCCCGCGTCGGCTACGGCCACCTCGCCGGCAAGATCACGGGCGCCGGCCTCTCGGAAAACACCAATGACGGCGCGTTCTCGTACGGCCTCGGCGCTCAGTACAAGCTGGACGCCAAGAATGGCGTGCGCTTCGACTACACGCACTACGCCATCGACGACGTTCCGACGAATGGCTTCGCCGTCGCCTATGTTCGCACGTTCTAGGTCTTGGGCTAGGTCTTTAGGCTAAGCCTTCGGGAGGGGTGCGATCTGGCGTCCCTCCCACCCAGGCTGCGATCAGCGGCGCGAAGCCGCCGTCAGACCATGTGCAACTGGGAGACGCCCGCCATCATGATGGCGCCGATCACGGTCCAGCCAGCGGCCAGAGCGAACATCGGATAACGTTGCCACCAGTGGCGCTGAGCGGCGCAAGCGCCTGTGTGTTTGGACATCTCGTACCTCCCCGAACTTCCATGGACGGCCCTTGGAGAACGTATCGTGGACTAAAACCGATCTTAATGCTTGGTTAATCTTAGTAACATTCTCGTAAAGCGCCCGTGAAACGCGCCGCAACGCGTTGGGTGAACGCATTCAGCCAAGCGGCTCGCCTTTCAAAGGCCTGAATCTCTTGTGCTTTTCAAAACGCCAAAAGGTTGCATCGACGCGATGAGGCCTTAGTCTGCGCCCCGAAAAAAGTTTCATCGTCAGGACCTGAAATGCTTCGTTTTGCCTGTTTGGCTCTTGGTTTGACCCTTCTGGCGGGTGGATCGGCCGCCGCGCAATCGCCGGTGGTGAGTCCTCCCCCCAGCCTGGCGCCGTCTCCGGCGGCGGTCGCCGGCAAGGCTTTCCTGGCCCAGAACGCCAAGGCGCCGGGCGTGGTCACCACGGCCTCGGGCCTGCAGTACAAGGTCATGACCTCGGGCCCCAAGACCGGTCCGTCGCCCAAGATCGGCGACATCATCAAGGTCCATTACGAAGGCAAGCTGCTGGACGGCACGGTCTTCGACAGCTCGTTCGAGCGCAAGCAGGCGGCGATCATGCCGCTGGACGGCCTGGTCCAGGCCTGGCTGGAGGCCCTGCCGATGATGCATGTCGGCGACGAATGGGTGCTCTACGTGCCGTCGGAACTGGGCTACGGCGACCGCGAGACCGGCCCGATCCCGGCCGGCAGCGTGATGGTGTTCCGCCTGCAGCTGATCGGCATGCTGGCGGTGGATTGACGACGGCTCCCTTCCCCCTTGATGGGGGAAGGGCTGGGGATGGGGGTGACGCGGCGGTTCAACCGGCAAGCGCCCCATCACCCCCACCCAACCCTCCCCATTAAAGGGGAGGGCTTATTTTTGGCGGCTCTTCATCAGCGGCTGGATCTTCGTCCCGAAGTCCTCCACCCCCTGCACGAAGTCGTCGAACGTCAGCAGCACGCCGCCGGTCCCGGGCACGGCCGCCACTTCGTCGAGCATCCGGGCGATGCTCTCATAGCTGCCCACCAGCGTGCCCATGTTCAGGTTCACCGCCGACTCCGGCGCGGCCAGCTGCGCCGTGTTGGTGGTCGAGCCGGCCGCGGCGTTGGGGGCCGCCTGCTGGGTCAGCCAGGCCAGGGCCTCCTGGTCGGCGCCCTCGCGATAGAGCTGCCACTTGGCCATGGCCTTCTCGTCGGTCTCGTCGGCGATCACCATGAACAGGATGAAGCTGGCCACGTCGCGGCCGGTCTTTTCGGCGGCCGCTTCCAGCCGCTTGTTGACCGAGGCGAAGGCGGTCGGGGTGTTGGTCCCCTTGCCCAGGGCGAAGCTGTAGTCGGCATATTGGGCGGTGAAGGCCAGGCCCTCGTCCGACGAGCCGGCGCAGATCAGCTTGGTGTCCTGTGGGTGCGGGCTGACCCGGCAGTCGTCCATCTGGAAGTACTTGCCCTTGAAGTCCGAGACGCCGGTCTCCAGCAGGCCCTTCAGCACGGTCGTGTATTCGGCCAGGTAGTTGTAGCGGTCGGTATAGTGCGCCTCGCCCGGCCAGAGGCCCATCTGCGAGTACTCGGCCTTTTGCCAGCCGGTCACCAGGTTGATGCCGAAGCGGCCCGGAGCGATCGAGTCTATGGTCGAGGCCATGCGCGCCACGATGGCCGGCGGTATGGTCAGGGTGGCGACCGTGGCGAAGATCTTGATCTTGCTGGTCACGGCGGCCAGGCCCGCCATCAGCGTGAAGCTCTCGAGATTGTGCTCCCAGAACTGGGTCTTGCCGCCGAACCCGCGCAGCTTGATCATCGAGAGCGCGAAGTCGAAGCCGTACGTCTCGGCCTTCTGGGTGATCTCTTTATTCAGCTCGAAGCTGGGCATGTACTGCGGCGAGGTCTCGGAGATGAGCCAGCCGTTGTTGCCGATGGGGATGAAGACGCCGACCTGCATGGGTGGGGTTCCTTTGGGCTAATGCCGAATAAAAGCCGTCACCCCACGGCGGCCGAAGCGCGCCGTGGGGCTTCGGTCCGCGCTTGCAGTCGCGGACCGATGACGAGGGGAAAGGGGATTGGCGACGCGGCAGATGCTCCCCCTTTGGGGGAGCTGTCGCGGAGCGACTGAGGGGGTCCTCAGCGGCATGGACCGGAGAGGACCCCCTCCGGCCCTCTGGGCCACCTCCCCCAAAGGGGGAGGATCTAGAAGAATGCTCACGCCCCCTCCAGAAACTGGACCAGCGCCGAATTGAACGTCTCCGGGTCCGTCACGGTGAACCCGTGCCCGCCCCACGGCGCGACTTCCAGCTGGGCGTTGGGAAGCCGTTCGGCCAGGCGCATCGAGCAGGCGACAGGCACCAGCATGTCGTCGGCGCTGGCGCTGACCAGCACCGGATGCGGGATGCGCGGCAGGTCGGCGTCGACGTCGAAGTCGAGCAACGCCTGGATTCGCGCCAGCATCACCGCCTTGGGCGGGAAGCCGGACACGTGGTGGGGCTCCTCGGCCTGCAGCCGGTCATGGTTCTCCGACAGCCAGCCGGCCGGATACAGGAAGATCGGCTGGGCGTGGACATAGGCCTGAACGCCGCTGTCGTTGAGCAGATGGATCCGCGTGTCGAAGCAGCGCTTGATATGCGGATCGGGCCGCGACCAGCCGTTGACCACCACCAGCTTGGCCAGCCGGTCCGGATGCGACAGGGCCATGGCCAGGCCGGCATTGCCGCCGGCCGCGTGGCCGACCACATGGGCCTTGGCCAGGCCCAGGGCGTCCATCACCTTGACGATGTCGTCGGCCATGTTCTGCACGGCGTAGGGGGAGGGCAACTCGCGCACGCTGCGGCCCGTGCCGCGATGGTCGTACAACACCACCGGGAACTTCGCCGTCAGGGCCGCCATCTGCGGCGCCCAGAACGCGCCCGAGCCGCCCAGGCCCGACGACAGGATCACGGCCTCGCGACCGGCGACGGGACCGCCGTGCAGTTCGTAAAAGAGGCCGTCGACGGTCCCGGTGGTCATTCAAAATCTCCGCACATCCCCGCGAAGGCGGGGACCCAAGCCGCCTCTCGGGCCTTGGCGAGGCCGAGCCGCCGTCCGCTGGCTCGGTTTGGGTCCCCGCCTGCGCGGGGATGTGCTATTGAAGGGAAGCCCATCATTTCTTCCCGATGTGGGCGACCGAGGCGATCTCGACCACGAAGCCGGGCTTCACCAGGCCGCACTGGATGCAGTAGCGGGCCGGTTTGTCGCCGGGGAAGTACTCGGCATAGACCTTGTTCATCGGCGCGTAGTGGGCCCAGTCGGTGACGAAGATGTGGTTCATGGTGATGTCTTCCATCGTGCCGCCGGCCGTCTCGATCACCGACTTGATGGTCTCCAGCACCTGGCGGGTCTGGGCCTCGGCGTCGTCGGGGAAGGCGACGTTGTTGTCCTTGTCGAAGGCCAGGGTGCCCGAGACGTAGACGATCCCGTCGGCCAGCGTGCCGGGCGAGAACGGGGCGATGGGCGTGCCCGTGCCGGGCGGGGTGATGACGGTCTTGGGCATCTCAATTCCTCTCTATTTTTAGCTTGTCATCCCGACCGCAGCGCAGCGGAGAGCCGGGACCCAGGGGCCAATGCAGTGCGGTTGCTCTGGGTCCCGGCTCGGCGCGCTGCGCGCTTGGCCGGGATGACAGTTTTTACGGAGGCGCCAGCTGCCCGAACGCCCCCTTGAAGTCCGCCGTCGTCGTGACCCAGCCGAAGAAGGTCTCGATGTTGAACAGCGCCGCCTTCTGCACGTAGTCGGGGCCCGCCTGGTGGGTGGCGTCCTCCAGCACCGTGCCGAAATATTCCAGCATGAAGCCGTCGCGCAGGGTCGACTCCACGCAGACGTTGGTGGCGATCCCCACGAACACCAGGTGGCGGATGCCGCGCGCCCGCAGCACGCTGTCCAACTGGCTGTTGAAGAAGCCGCTGTAGCGCGTCTTGTGCAGGCGGATGTCGCCCGGCTCGGGCTTCAGGGCGTCGACCAGCTCATAGTCCCACTGGCCGCGCGCCAGCAGCTTGCCTTGCAGTTCCGGCTTGGCGCGCATGGTCTTCAGGGCGTTGGACTTCCACCAGTTGGGCGAGCCGGGGCCGCCAGCCTCGACATACTGGTCGTCCCAGCCGTTCTGGAAATAGATCACCTGCATGCCGGCCGCCCGAGCCACCGGCAGGATTCCGGCGATCTGGTCGATGCAGGCGGCCGCGCCGCTGATGTCGAACCCGGCCAGGTCCAGATAACCGCCGGGCGAGGCGTAGGCGTTCTGCATGTCGATGACGATGACGGCGGTGGTCTTGGGATCCACCGGGATCGGCTCGGGCCGCGCGGGCAGCATCACCGCATCGGGAGAGAGGGGCGTCATCGAGGCGGCTCCTTCTCCGACCTTCGAAGGTCGGCCTTGTGATTTCCGGAGGGCATGGAATACCATCCGGGAGAACAGCGCAATCCGAACCGTTCGGTCAAAGTTTGACCATTTGGTTCAAGTTCGAGACGCGATGACCGATCCGCTCGCCAAGACCGTCAAGCTCCCGCGCAAGGCCGCCTCCCGGTCCGGCGCCCAGACGGCGTCGGGCGCCCGCAAGCTGGTCAAGGCCGCTCAAACCTTGGGCGGGAAATCGGCCGGCGAGGCTGTGGATAACGCGGCGCTCGCTGTGGATAACATTCCGCTCGGCCGCCGCGCCCAGGCCCACGAGGCCCGCCGCCTGGCCATCCTGAAAGCCGCCCAAGGCGTCTTCGCCCGCCAGGGGCTGGACGGGGCCAGCATCGACGCCATCGCCAAGGCGGCTGGGCTGTCCAAGGCCAATCTGCTCTACTACTACCCCTCCAAGGACGCCCTCTATCTGGCGGTGCTGGAGCAGGGGCTGTCCCTGTGGCTGCTGCCGTTCGGGCGGTTCACCGCCGACGAGGACCCCTTCGCCGCCATCGAGGCCTTCATCGGCTTCAAGCTGGAGATGAGCCGCGACCACCCCGAGGTCTCGCGCCTCTTCGCCCTGGAGATGCTGCGCGGCGCGCCCCTGCTGAAATCGGTGCTGGCCGGGCCGCTGAAGACGGTGTTCGAGGCCAAGTGCGCGGTCATCGAAGGTTGGGTGCGGGACGGGCGGCTGGCTCCGGTCGATCCGGCCCACCTGATCTTCTCGATCTGGGCGATCACCCAGCACTATGCCGACTTCGCCGTCCAGGTCCGCGCCCTCTCCGGCCGCACCCTGGCCAACGGGGCCTTCATGGACGAGACGCGGTCAGCCGTGACGTCCCTGGTGCTGGACGGCCTGCGTCCGCGTTAGGGTAGGGCATGAACGCCCTGACCCGCGCCGTCGAAAACCTCACCCAGATCCCGGGCGGCCCCCGGATCGACTTCACCGCCCCCGCCGGAGAGCCCGCCCTGGCGGCGCCGGACTCGGTGTCCTGGCGGGTGTTCAAGAACCCGGTGTCGCTGTTCGTCGGCGGGATCACGGCCGTGATCCTCGAGCTGGCCGAGCCCCGGGTGCGCTCGGGGGTCTGGGACCACTCCAGCTTCAAGACCGACCCGCTGACCCGCCTCAAACGCACCGGCCTGGCGGCCATGGTCACGGTCTATGGGGCCCGCTCGACGGCCGAGGCGATGATCGCCGGGGTCGGGCGTCAGCACGCCCGGGTCTCGGGCGCGACACCAGCCGGCGTCGCCTACAGTGCCACCGACGTCGCGTTGCTGGACTGGGTGCAGGCCACCGCCAGCTACGGCTTCATGGAGGCCTATGCGACCCTGGTCTCGCCGCTGTCCGACGCCGAGAAGGACCAATTCTACGCCGAAGCCGCCCCCGCCGCCCGCCTCTACGGAGCCCTCGGCGCGCCGACCTCGCGGGCCGAATGGGAGGCCCAGCTGGCGGTTATGCTGCCCAGGCTGGAGACCTCCGACATCGTGCTGGAGTTCCTGGGCCTCATGCGGGAGACCAAGGTCGCGCCGGGGGCGGTCAGCCTGCTGCAACGGCCGCTGATCCGCGCGGCGGTGGGGCTTGTGCCTGTCGAGGTGCGCGAGGTTCTGGGGCTGGGGCCGGAGTGGCTGCCTCGGCCGCTGGAGCTGAAGGCCATCCGCCTGGCGGGGCGCATGGCCGATCGTCTCGCCGTGCCCGGCGCGCCGCCTGCCCAGGCCTGTGTGCGGATGGGGTTGCCGGGGGATTGGCTGTACAGGAAGCGCCCCGACTAACCCTGTCATCCCGGCCGCAGCGAAGCGGAGAGCCGGGACCGCGGCAGGCTCGGAGCTTCCGGCGGTCCCGGCTCGGCGCGCTGCGCGCTTGGCCGGGATGACAAGTTAGCTATAGCGACTGTCCGTCATCCACCGTGAACACCCCGCCGGTGATCGTCGCCGCGGCGTCCGAGATCAGGTGAAGGGCCATGGGCGCCAGGTCGCTCTCGGCCATCAGCCGCTTCCTGGGGAACGACGCCACCAGCTTCTGGCCGCCTTCGTGGTCGAACCAGTCGCTGTTGAGCTCGGTGCGGATGTAGCCGGGGCACAGGACGTTGACGTTGATCCCCTTGCGGGCCCACTCACGGGCCAGGCTCTTGCCCATCATCGCTGTACCCGCCTTGGACGTGCAGTAGGCCGTCAGGCCCGGCAGCACCGTGTGCGCCCCGATCGAGGCCACCAGCAGCACACGGCCCCGGCCGCTGCCCAGCGAGCCGGCCTTGATCATCCGCCGCGCGCCCTCGCGGGCGGTCAGGAACATGCCCCGGGTGTTGACCGCCAGGACCTTGTCGAAATCCTCGACGGCGATGTCGAGGGCCGAGCCCTGGACACTGATCCCGGCGTTGGCGATGACGCTGTCCACGACGCCCAGCCGGGTCTCGATGGCGTCATAGGCGGCGATCACCGAGGCCTCGTCCTCGACGTCCATGGCGAAGGCCGCCGCGCCGTCGCCCAGCTCCGCAACCAGCCCTTCCAGCCGATCGACCCGCCGCGCGGCCAGCGCCACCCGGGCGCCCGCCAGGGCCGCCGCCCGCGCCAGATGCGCCCCGATCCCCGAGGAGGCCCCGGTCACCAGCACGGTGCGCCCGGCAAGGGTCTGGTCGGTCATGGCTCTGGTGCTCCCGGTTTCGTCGGCCGGGAAGGTGGCGGGGCAGACTGGCGATGTCGAGGGCGCCGTTAGGTCGCCCGGCCCTAGTACGGCAGGTCCGACGGCGCGGGCTGGCCTTCGGGCGGCGGCGGGGGATTGGCCGCGGACTCGAGCTCGGCCGCGGCGCGGCTGAACTCGGCGGCCAGGGTCTCGTAGTAGCCGTTGCGGGGGTCGGGCGAGCTTTCCGGGGCGGGGTCGGGCAGCAGCCAGGCGAAGTCGCGGACCGCCAGGTTCTCGTGGGCGGCCATCATGAACTTGCGCCAGATGCTGGCCGGGATGTCGCCGCCGACGATCTTGTTCATCGGCTTTTCGTTGTCGTTGCCCACCCAGACGCCGGTGACGTAGTCGGGGGTGAAGCCCACGAACCAGGCGTCGCGCCAGTTCTGGCTGGTGCCGGTCTTGCCCGCCGCCGGACGGCCGAAGGCGGCGCGCTTGGCGGTGCCCTGGGTGACGACCTTCTTCATCATCTTGACCATCATCGAGGCCCGGCCGACGTCGTAGACGTTCAGCGGGGTCTGCGGGGCCTGGCGGGCGAACACCGGCGCGCCGCCCTGGGTGACGATGCTCTCGATGATGTAGGGCTCGAGGCGGTTGCCGCCCTGCTGGAACACCTGGAAGCCCGAAGTCATCTGCAGCAGGCTGACCCCGTACGAGCCCAGGGCCACCGACAGGTCGGGATTGGGGGGCAGGCTGGTGATGCCGAAGCGCCGGACCAGCTCGCCGATCGCCGGGCCGCCGGCTTCCTCGCCCAGCTTGACGGCGATCGTGTTGGTCGAGGTGATCAGGGCCTGCTCGACGGTCATCGGACCGCGATAGCCGCCGCTGTAGTTCTCGGGGCTCCAGTCGCCGAACTTGACTGGGGCGTCGACGCGGATGTCGGTGGGCAGCACGCCCTTGTCGAGGGCGGCGGCGTAGATGAACGGCTTGAAGGTCGAGCCCGGCTGGCGGCGCGCCTGGACGGCCCGGTTGAAGGGGCTCTCGATGTAGTCGGCGCCGCCGACCATGGCCCGAATCGCGCCGTCCGAGGACAGCGACAAGAGGGCCGCCTGGCTGGCGCCCGAGCGCTCGCCGTCGAAGGCGATGGTCTGGCGGACGATCTCCGAACCCAGCTTTTGCAGGCCCGGATCGATGGTCAGGCGGACGACCAGATCGGGGGCGTTCTGGCCGGCGATGCGCACGGCCTCGGTGGTGGCGTAGTCCAGCACCCAGCCGTAATTGCCCTCGTCCTGGATCGCCAGGGGCGACAGGCGCGGGGTGTCGTCGAGGGCGCGGCTTTCCTGCTCGGCGGTGATCCAGCCCTCCTTGCGCATATTGGCCAGGATCAGGCGCGAGCGGGCCAGGGCGCCGCTCATGTCGCGAGTCAGGGCCAGGCGCGAGGGCGCTTTGGGCAGCGAGGCCAGCAGGGCGGCTTCCGACAGGGTCAGTTCGCTGGCCGGCTTGCCGAAATAGGTCCGTGATGCCCCGTCGACGCCGAAGGTGTTGGCCCCGAAGAACACCCGGTTCAGATAGAGCTCAAGGATCTCGTCCTTGGTCAGCACCTGCTCCAGCTGCCGGGCCATGACCATCTCTTGCAGCTTGCGCTTGACGGTCTTGTCGGGGGTCAGGAACAGGCCCTTGGCCAGCTGCTGGCTGAGGGTGGAGGCGCCCTGAACGGTGCGCTTGGCCTTCCAGTTGATGACCGCGGCGCGGGCGATGCCATAGAGGTCGATCGGGCCATGCTTGTAGAACCGGCGGTCCTCGGCGGCCATGAAGGCCAGCGGCACGTAGTTGGGCACGATCCCCAGGGTGATGCGCTGGCCATAGCGCGGGCCGCGGGTGGCGATCACCTGGCCGTTCTTGTCCTCGAAGCGGATGCCCGGGGCGCGGTTGACGGCGAAAAGCGCCTCGCGGGTCGGGAGCTTGGGCGTGTCGCGCAGATATTTCCACCAGACATAGCCGGCCCCGCCGCCGACGGTCAGCGCCGCCAGCAGCATCAGGACCAGAACGGTCGGCAGAATCCAGCCGAAGCGCTTCTTGCGGCGGCGCTGCTTCTGGTGCGCCAAATCCGCGCGGAAGGGCTGCTCGGGCTCGGGCGGCGGCGGGGGAGGCGGCGGCGGCGACAGCGAGAATGGGTCGCGCCCCGCCGGTTCAGACCCTTGCGGCGTGGGCGGCGGTGGGGTTTGGCGCGCGCCGAAGGGCGTCTCCGTCCCGGGTTTGGGCGGTTCCTTGTCGTCGAAGCGGTATGGCGGAAGCGTCCAGTCGTTCACGAGTTCGGCGCGGCCCTGTTTGGTCTCAATCTAAATTCGGTTTAGGACGCCCGCATGATGCCGCGCAAACCTTTCTGGGAGACGAAGTCGCTCCTGCAGATGACGGTCCCAGAGTGGGAGAGTCTATGCGATGGCTGCGGGCTTTGCTGCCTGGTTCGCTTCGAAGACGAAGATACCGGCGAGGTGATCCCCACGCGTGTGCACTGCCAGCTGTTCGACGAGCACCGCTGCAGTTGCAAGGACTACCCCAACCGCCGCAAGAC
The DNA here is from genome assembly GCF_058809215.1 of Caulobacter sp. GW821-FHT10F06. Lineage (NCBI taxonomy): Bacteria > Pseudomonadati > Pseudomonadota > Alphaproteobacteria > Caulobacterales > Caulobacteraceae > Caulobacter > Caulobacter sp. GW821-FHT10F06. The sequence goes on from NZ_JBXASK010000012.1 coordinate 17,992, forward strand.
GGTGCCCGACTGCATCAAGCTGACGCCGCACAACATCGAGGACCTGGAGTGGATGCCCCCCTCCTGCGCCTATCGCCGGCTGCACGAGGGCAAGACCCTGCCGCAGTGGCATCCGCTGGTCACCGGCGACCCCGACAGCACCCACAAGCAGGGCATTTCGGTGCGCGATCAGACGGTCAGCGAGTTGGCCTTCGAAGAGGCCGAGGACGCCATGGACTTCGTGGCCCTGGACCTGATGGCCGATCGCGGGGACGAGCCGTACGACCCGGATGAGGACTGATCGTCCTTCGCCCTTTCGGGAGAGAGATCCGTCAAACTTATCCACAGGGGCGCATTCCGAGACGAAATGCGCTATACCCCTTCCAAGCGCCGACTCCGGCGCGCTGCGCACATCCAGCAAAAAGCCGACACGCCTCGAGCGCCGCGACCTGTCGCGGGGCCGAAAAACCGCCTGTCCGCGCTGGCGACTCAAGGAAGACCGCATGGCCGCCAAACGCGCCGAAATCACCTGGGCCGCACAGAACGGACGCCACAGCGCCTATGACCGCATCACCCATGTGGGCGGTCGCCTGGCCGAGCCGTGGAGCCTGTCGCTGTCCCAGGCCGTCAAGCTGGTCGACACCGGCAAGTGGCGGTTCTTCGTCACCCGCGACGACGCCGAGGTGGCCGTCGAGGCCCGCACCAGCCGCACCGGCGCCCGCTATCTGAAGGCCGTCGACGAGCGCGACGAGCCCCGCTCGCTGCTGGCCCTGCCGGGTGAGCCGGCCGACGCGCCGCTCGCCTAGGAACGCCTGGATCCTCCCCCTCTTGGGGGAGCATCACCCCGCCGCGCCGGGCTTCAGATAGACGATGGCGTGGCTGACATAGTCGCGCTTGCTCAGCGCCACGCCGTTGTGGCGCAGGATGTCGTAGGCCGTCACGGCGTGGAAATAGAACTGAGCCAGCGCCCAGTCGCGGGTGAACTGCGCGCCGGTCATCTCGAACACCAGGTCGCCCGGCAGGTTCAGCGTGATGGTCTTGTCGTCGGCCCCGTCGAAGGCCGACGGCTGCACGCCCTCCAGGAAGGCCAGGGCCACGGCGATATGGCCCTTCAGGTCGTCCAGCGAGCCTTCGCCCTCGGGCATGCCGGGACCCGTGAGGCCGGTCAGCTTGGCCACGGAATCGGTGGCCTGGTAGCAGGTGAACCGCACCTGCGCCGCTAGCGGGAACATGTCCGGCGCCAGGCGGGCGTTGATCAGCACCGCCGGGTCGAATCCCTTGGTCCTGGCCAGGTCGGCGCCCTTGTCGAGCTGGGCCGACAGCCCTTTCAGCATCTGGACGAAGGTCGGGACGACGAGGGCGTGCAGGGACATGGCGAGGGTTCCGGTGAGGTTCTAGCCCGGAAGGTTCGCCGCATCGGGGCGGGGGTCAAGGGTTCGCATACTCGCCCCCTCCTGACCGCTTCGCGGTCGTCCTCCCCCATAAGGGGAAGATAGGATCCGCGCCTCTTCATCTTCCCCCTATGGGGGAGGAGCGCCGCAGGCGCGGAGGGGGCGAGCGCGGGGATACAACGCCCTCAATCCTCCGCGTTCGCGAAGTAGAGTTTGGCAAAATCAACAACTTGCAACTTTCTCGCGCGCTCCAATCGGAGGCGCCCGCTGCTCCCGTATCTTTGTGTCATGGCCGGAAGAAGCGAAGACGAGGTTCGGGCCTGGGGCGCGACGCACCAGGAACGCCTCATGCAGGAAATGGACGCCGAGTGGGCGATCACCAAAGCCGCGACCGAGGTCGCGGTCGTCGTCCTGTCCAAGCGCAAGGCGGAAGCCTACGGGACCCACGCCCGCACCACGGGGGCCATCGTCGTCATGGTCCCCGACGCCAAGCCCGTCGCCCGAAAGCTCGCCAAGCCGGCGCCTGAGGAAGAGGCCCCCATGCATGATGATATCCCCGATGATCCGGCCGAGCTTCAGGCCGCTCTTGTCGCCAAGATCGGCGGCGTTGCTGACCTTATCGAACTCAAGCGCCGCGAGGGAGGCGACGCTGATCGAGGCCATCGCGACCCTCAGCCACGAGGAGCAGAAAGAACTCTTCAGCGTCTGTCTGGCTGAGGCCCAGGCGCATCAGCAGCAACCCGAGCACATCGACTGGTCCACCTGGCTGATGCTCGGCGGGCGCGGCGCGGGCAAGACCTTCGCCGGGGCGCGCTGGATGACCTGGAACGCCCTGGCCTATCCCAATCTTGCCTTGGTCGGCGCCACCCTGCACGATGTGCGCGAGGTGATGATCGACGGGCCCTCCGGCCTGCGGGCCATGGGCGGGCCGGCCTTTCAGCCGCGCTGGGAAACCTCGCGCAAGCGTCTGCTCTGGCCCAATGGCGCGGTGGCCTACGCCTTCTCGGCCGAGGACCCCGACAGCCTGCGCGGTCCGCAGTTCCACGCTGCCTGGGCCGACGAGTTCTGCGCCTGGCCAAAGCCGGCCGAGACCCTGGCCATGCTGCGGTTCGGCCTTCGGCTGGGGGAGGATCCCCGGCTGGTGGTCACCACCACGCCCCGGCCGATCCGGGCCCTGAAGACCCTGATCGCCGAGCCCGGCGTCGCGGTCACCCGGGCCGGCACGGCGGCCAACGCCGAGAACCTGGCGCCGGCCTTCCTGTCGACGCTGAACAGCCTCTACGGCGGCACCCGCCTGGCGGCCCAGGAACTGGACGGCCTGGTCGTCGAGGACGAGGGCGGCCTGTTCCGCGCCGAGGACCTGGCGCGGTGTCGGGGCGCTCGCCCCGCGCGGTTCGACCGGGTGGTGGTGGCGGTCGACCCGCCGGCCACCGCCACCGGCGACGCCTGCGGGATCGTGGCGGTGGGCCGGTTCGAGGGGCGGGCCTTCGTGCTCGCCGACCGCTCGGCCCGCGGCCTGTCGCCCAACGCCTGGGCGCGGCGGGCGGTGGACGCCGCTCGTGAGTTCGACGCGGCGGCCCTGGTCGCCGAAGCCAACCAGGGCGGCGACATGGTCCGCGCGGTCCTGGCCCAGGCCGACCCGCCCTGCGCGGTGAAGCTGGTCCGGGCGTCGGTGGGAAAACGGGCGAGGGCCGAGCCGGTGGCGGCCTTGTACGAGCAGGGCCGGGTGATCCACTGCGGGGTCTTCACGGCCCTGGAGGAGGAGCTGATGGGGCTGGGAACCGGGGATCTCGGACACAGTCCGGACAGGGCCGATGCGCTGGTCTGGGCGGTGAGTGAGTTGATGCTGGGGGTGGGGAGAAGTCCCCGTCTTCGGTCGCTGTGAAACTTGCCCCCTCCTGACCGCTTCGCGGTCGTCCTCCCCCATAGGGGGAAGATGAACTGCGCCGGCGTCTTTCTTCCCCCTATGGGGGAGGAGGATGCGGAGCATCCGGAGGGGGCAAGTGGCGCAGGTGCTCCACAATCGCCGCCAGCACTCCATCCACGGACTGCATCACCTCTCGCGCTGGAATGCGCAGCGTCCGAACGCCTTGGCTCAACAACCATCGATCGCGGTTGGCGTCCCGCGCCGGCCGATCACCGATGCAATGATCAAAACCATCGATCTCCACGTCCAACCGCGCGGCCGGGCAGAAGAAGTCCAACACATACGGACCGACCGGGTGCTGGCGCCGGAACTTGAAACCGTCCAGCTGACCTCGACGGATCGCGAACCACAGCATCACCTCGGGTGGCGACATCGCCTTTCGAAGCCGGCGCGCGTTGGCGACGGTGGGTCTGGGGGCGTTCATCGCACGGCTCCTTCGCTTGCCGACACTTGCCGCCTCCGGGCCTGCGGCCCTCCTCCCCCATAGGGGGAAGATGAAGTGGCGGCTCAACCCTAACATGTTCCCTATTCGTTCTCAACTCCGCCGCTCTGGAGCCGCACCCCCATGCCTCTGTTCCGAAAACCCCAACCGCCCGAGATCAAGGACTCCCGCGCCGCGCGGCTGATCGCCCTGACCACCAGCGGGCGGCCGCAGTGGACCCCGCGCGACTACGCCGCCCTGGCCAGCGAGGGCTTCGCCAAGAACCCCGTGGCCTATCGCTGCGTGCGGATGATCGCCGAGGCCGCCGCCGCGACGCCGCTGGCGGTGTTCCAGGACGGTCGGCGGGCAAGCGATCATCCGCTGCAGGCCCTGATCAACCGGCCCAATCCCGAGCAGGGCGGTCCCGACCTGATGGAGGCGTTCTTCGGCGGGCTGCAGACGGCGGGCAACGCCTATCTGGAGGCGTCCGGCGACGGCGAGCAGCCGAGCGAGCTCTACGCCCTGCGGCCCGACCGCATGACCCTGGTCCCCGGACCGCGCGGCTGGCCGCTGGCCTATGACTACCAGGCCGCCGGACGCACCGTGCGGATCGGGCGCGACGCCGACGGCTGGCTGCCGGTGCTGCACCTGAAGCTGTTCAACCCCACCAGCGACCACTACGGCCTCTCGCCCCTGGAGGCGGCCGCCTTCGCGATCGACGTGCACAACGCCTCCAGCGCCTGGAACAAGGCGCTACTGGACAACTCCGCCCGGCCGTCCGGGGCCCTGGTCTATTCCAACCGCGAGGCCGGCGATCGCCTGTCGGACGAGCAGTTCGACCGGCTGAAGACCGAGCTCACGTCCGTCCACTCGGGCGCCGCCAACGCGGGCCGGCCGCTGCTCCTGGAAGGCGGGCTGGACTGGCGGGCCATGTCGCTGTCGCCGGCCGAGATGGATTTTTCCGAGGGCAAGCATTCGGCCGCCCGCGAGATCGCCCTGGCCTTCGGGGTGCCGCCGCAGCTGCTGGGCATTCCGGGCGACGCCACCTACGCCAACTATCGCGAGGCCAACGCCGCCTTGTGGCGGCACACCGTGGTGCCGCTGGTCGAGCGGGCGGCGCGGGCCATGACCGGCTGGCTGTCGGCCAAGTTCCCCGGCGCCCGCATCGCGCCGGACCTGGACGCCGTGCCCGCATTGTCGACCGAGCGCGACGCCCTGTGGGCCCGGCTCGACGCCGCCAGCTTCCTCACCCCCGAGGAGCGTCGGCGGCTGGCCGGGCTGGAGGTCCAGCCATGAGACCCACGCCCAACCGCTGGCGGCTGGACCGCCAGGTCTCGGTCGGCCTGATCGTCGCCGTCGTGTTGCAGGCCGCCGCCGCCCTGATGTGGGCCGGGCGGGCCTCGGCCCGGATCGACGACATGCAGCGCCGCCTGGACGCCCAGGCCCCGGTGGCCGAGCGCCTGGCGCGGCTGGAGGAGCAGGCCGGCGCCAGCCGCGCGGCGCTGGATCGCATCGAAGCCAAGCTGGAGCGCGCCCGATGACGGACAATGACCTGAAGATCGAGGGCTACGCGTCCCTGTTCTGGACCCGCGACCTCAATGACGACGTCACCGCCGCCGGCGCCTTCGAGGCCAGCCTGGTCGAGACCGGCGCGGCGGGCGTGAAGATGCTGCACCAGCACGACGACGGCGAGCCGGTCGGCGTCTGGGACGAGATCGCCGAGGACGCCAAGGGCCTGTTCGTGCGCGGCCGCATCCTGCGCGCGACGCCGCGAGGCCGGCTGGTCGCCGCCCTGGTCGAGGCCGGGGCCCTGGACGGCCTGTCCATCGGCTTTCGCCAGGTCAAGGCCCGCCAGGACGGCGCCCTGCGCGTGCTGAGCCGGGTGGAGCTGTGGGAGGTGTCGGTGGTCACCTTCCCGATGCTGCCCCAGGCGCGGCTGAAGGTCAGCGCGAACTGATCTCCCTTCCCCCTCGATGGGGGAAGGGCTGGGGATGGGGGTGACAGCGCGTCAGGACAAGCCCGTCCGGCGCCGCGCCTCCGTCCGATCCATCGGGATGGACGCCAAGGCGTCCACCCCCATCCCAAACCCTTCCCCCATCGAGGGGGAAGGGCTTTTTCGGAGAACTTCATGAAAGAGACCAAACAGGTCGCGGCCTCGCCCGAGGCGCGCGGGATGCTGCACGAGGTGCTGGCGGCGTTCGAGAGCTTCAAGGCCGCCAACGACCAACGGCTGAGCGCGATCGAGACCAAGCGCGCCGACGTGCTGCTGGAGGAGAAGGTCAGCCGCATCGACCAGGCCGTCTCCCGCGCCCAGGACCGCCTGGACCGGGTGATGAGCGACGCCCGCAGGCCTTCGCTGGCCGGCGAAGCGCCGCTGGCGCGGGTGGACGAGCGCAAGGCCGCCTTCGACCGCTACATCAAGACCGGCGAGACCCCGGCGCTGCTGCTGGAAGCCAAGGGCCTGTCGGAAGGCGTGGCGACGGCCGGCGGCTATGTCGCCCCGCCGGAGCTGGAGCGCTCGATCCTGCGTCGCCTTGCGGCGACCAGCCCCATGCGGGAAATTTGCCAGGTGCGCACTATCGGCTCGGGCACGTTCCGCAAGCCGGTTTCGCCGACCGGCCTGGCCGCCGCCTGGGTGGCCGAGACCGCGGCGCGTCCGGAGACCACGGCCCCGACCCTGGACATCATCGACTTCCCGGCCGGCGAGCTCTACGCCAGCCCGGCCGCCACCCAGGCCCTGCTGGATGACGCCTATGTCAGCATCGACGAGTGGCTGGCGGAAGAAGTGCAGGACGCCTTCGCCGCCCAGGAGACCAACGCCTTCGTCAACGGCGACGGGGTCAACAAGCCCAAGGGCCTGCTGGCCTACACCGCCGCGCCGGACGCCTCCTACACCTGGGGCCAGGTCGGTTATGTCGCCACCGGGGTCGCCGGCGCCTGGCCGGGCAGCAACCCGACCGACAAGCTGATCGACCTGATCTACGCGACCAAGACCCAGTACCGCCAGAACGGCCGCTTCGTACTCAACCGCCGCACGGTCAGCGCGGTGCGCAAGTTCAAGGACGCGCAGGGCAACTACATCTGGAACGCGGCGCTGCAGCCGGGCCAGTCGGCCTCGCTGCTGGGTTATCCGGTCACCGAGATCGAGGCCATGCCCGACGTCGCCGCCAACAGCCTGGCCGTGGCGTTCGGCGACTTCGAGAAGGGCTACCTGATCGTCGACCGCGCCGGCGTCCGCGTGCTGCGCGACCCGTACTCGGCCAAGCCGCACGTGCTGTTCTACACCACCAAGCGCGTCGGCGGCGGCGTGCAGAACTTCGATGCGGTCAAGCTGCTGAAGTTCGCGGCGTCGTAGGCCGATCCACTTGCCCCCTCCGGGCCTGCGGCCCTCCTCCCCCATAGGGGGAAGATGAGGTCGGCGCGGTTCATCTTCCCCCTATGGGGGAGGACGACCGCGAAGCGGTCAGGAGGGGGCGAGTCCCCAACCGAAAGACCCCCCAAATGCCCCAATCCCTGACCCTGGCGGAAGCCAAGGGCTTCCTGCGCGTGGGCGACGCCAGCGAGGACAGCCTGGTCACGCTGCTGATCGACGCCGCCGAGACGCGGGTCGCGGCCGCCACCGGCCTGACCCTGGCGCCGGCCAGTCCCGCCCCGCTGCGGCTGTCGGTCCTGACCCTGGTCGCCCACGCCTACGCCAACCGCGCGCTGATCCAGGACGGGGGCGGCGAGCCGCCGCTCAGCTTGGTCGAGCCATGGCTGGCGCCCTACCGAAAGGCTCGCCTATGAGCGACACCGCCCTGGCCAACGCCCTGGTCACCGCCCTCAAGGCCGCGCCCGCCGTCACCGCCCTGGTCGCCGACCGCGCCTACGCCGTCGCGCCGCGCAACCCGACCTATCCCTGCATCGCCGTCAGCCGCACCGAGAGCCGCGCCTTCGGCGGCGTCGACGGCGAGGGCCTCGAGCACGTCGTCACCCTGACCTGCGTGTCGCGGTTCGGCGGACCCGAGGAGGCGCGGGCGGTGGTCGCCGCCGTCCGCGCGGCCCTGCACGACGCCCGGCCCGCCGTGACCGGCCGCCGGCTGGTCAATCTGCGCGTGGCCTATGCCGACGTCTTCCGCGCCGCCGACCGCGAGCTGACCCTGGGTCTGCTGCGCGTGCGGGCCGTGACCGAACCCCTCTAGATCAAGGACACTCAGCATGGCCGCTCAAGCCGGCAAGGACATCCTCCTGAAGATCAGCGACGGCGCCTCCACGCCGACCTTCATCACCGTCGCGGGCCTGCGCGCCCGGACCATCAGCCTCAACGCCCGTCCGATCGACGTCACCGACAGCGACAGCACCGGCCGCTGGCGCGAGCTGATGGCCGGGGCGGGGGTCAAGTCGGCCGCCGTCGCGGGTTCGGGCGTGTTCCGCGACGCCGCCTCCGACGCCCAGGTGCGCCAAAGCTTCTTCGACCAGTCGGCCCGCACCTGGCGTCTGATCGTGCCCGACTTCGGCCAGCTGGAAGGCGCGTTCCTCGTCGCGGCCCTGGAATATGCCGGCGACCACGAGGGCGAGGCGGCGTTCGCGCTCAGCCTGGCCAGCGCCGGCGCGCTGACGTTCACGGCGATCTAGCCATGCTCATCCCGAACCCCGCCCGCGGCGAGGTCGTGGTCGTCCTGGCCGGGACCCCGCGCCGCTTGTGCCTGACCCTGAGCGCCCTGGCCCGCATCGAGGGCGCGCTGGCCCTTTCCGACTGGCGCGCGCTGCCGGCCCGGATGGAGACCCTGTCGGCCCGCGAGCTGATGGCCGTGCTGGCCGCCCTGATCGACGGCGAGCCGGGTCCGCTGGACGCCGTCACCGTACCCGAGGCGGTGGCCGCCGTGGCCGCGGCCCTGGCGGCGTCGGCATGAGCGGCTGGGACGCGGCCCTGCGGCTGGCCGTCTCGCTGCGCATCGCGCCCGCCGCCTTCTGGCGACTGTCCCTGCGCGAGTGGCGGGCCCTGACGGCGACGCCGCCCGCGCCGATCCTGGGCCGGCCGGGGCTGGACGCCCTGATCGCCCGCTTTCCCGACGAGGAGCCCCGCCCATGAGCGCATTCGACGAAAACGACGGCCTGCGCGGGGTTCCCGCTCGCGCGGCCGAGGCCGCCGCCGCGCTGGAGGCCCTGGTCGAGCCCGCCGAAAAGGCCGCGCGGTCGATCGACGACGCCTTCGCCCGGGCCGGCGCCAGCCTGGTCAAGTCCCTGGCCGGCGCGGCGGCCGACGGCGAGATCTCGTTGGGCGAGCTGGCGCGGGCGGTGATCGCCGCGATCGGCGCGGCGATGAAGGGCGGCGGAGGCGGCGCGAGCCTGGCCGACGCGGTGTCCAGCGCCTTCTCGGGCGCCCGGGCCGACGGCGGCCCGGTGGTGACCGGCGGCGCCTATCTGGTCGGCGAGCGCGGGCCGGAGGTGTTTCGCCCGGCCTCGGCCGGCAGCATCGAGCCGCTGGGAAGCGGCGGGGTGTCGGTAACGGTCAATGTCTCGGGCGGCGACGCCTCGGCCCTGGCGCGGTCGGACGCCCAGCTGGCGCAGGCCTTGGCGCGGGCGGTGAACCTGGGGGCGAGGGGGTTGTAGACCGTAGATGCTCCCCCCTTGGGGGAGTTGTCGCGGAGCGACTAAGGGGGTCCCTCGCGGCCTATGCCGTTGAGGACCCCCTCCGGCCCTCTGGGCCACCTCCCCCAATGGGGGAGGATCTGTCTTGCCGTTCCCTAAATCGCCACCGCCGTGTTCAGCGGCGCGGGGCCGTACTTGTTGTCGCCGGGCTGGCCGGTGCTGCAGCCGACCCACAGGGTGAAGGCCAGCCACACCGCGAAGGCGACGAACAGCGAGATGAAGAAGCCGCCCAGGGCGGTGATGGCCGCCAGGTCCGGCTCGCCGTGGCTGAGCGCCGCGAAGGCCGCCGAGACGCCGATCGAGATGGCCGAGCCGGCGATCAGCACCGGGCCGAACACCCAGGGCAGCACCTGCCACCAGCCGGTCTGACCCATGTCGTGCAGGCGCTTGGTGTGGATGCAGACCGAGCAGTAGACGGTCGCCAGCGACAGCGCCCAACCCAGGAACGGCACCCAGCCGGCGACCACGTTGGCGCCCAGCAGGCAGAGCCAGCCGATCCAGAACGCCTGCCGGCCGATGCGGCCTTCCGGCGAAAAGAAAAGGGTCTTCCAGTCCATGTCAGTCTCCAATTCGTGACCTGAACCTAGGGCCCCGCGACCCGCGCATGAAGTGAAAAGCGGGTCATGACGCAGACTTAATCACGCACGGCGTTTTTCGGGTCCACTTGCCCCCTCCGCGCCTGCGGCGCTCCTCCCCCAGAGGGGGAAGATGATCCGCGCCGACCTCATCTTCCCCCTCTGGGGGAAGACGACCGCGCAGCGGTCCGTAGGGGGCCATCGGCCTGTCCGATCCATCTCAAACAAGGACCTCCCATGGCCTTCCATGAAATCCGCCTGCCCGCGCGGCTGGCGTTCGGCTGCACGGGCGGCGTCGAGCGGCGCACCGAGGTGGTGGCCCTGGCGTCGGGTCACGAGCGGCGCTCCAGCCCCTGGGCCCAGGGGCGTCGCCGCTACCTGATCGCCACCGCCGCCCGGCCGCTGGACGACGCCGCCGAGCTGGTCGCCTTCTTCGAGGCCCGGCGCGGGCGGTTGAACGGCTTCCGCTTCCGCGACCCGGCCGACTTCAAGTCGTGCGCGCCCTCGGCCCAGCCGGCGGCGACCGATCAGGCGCTGGGGACCGGCGACGGCGCGCGCAAGACGTTCCCGCTGGTCAAGGCCTACGGCGCCGGCGCCGACGCCGTCAGCCGGCCGATCGCCAAGCCGGTGGCCGGCACGGTGAAGGTGGCCGTGGCCGGCGTGGTCCAGAGCGGTTCCGCCTTCACGGTCGACACCGTCACGGGCGTGGTCATCCTGGTCACCGCGCCCGTCAGCGGCGCGGCGGTCACGGCCGGCTTCGAGTTCGACACGCCGGTGCGCTTCGACATCGACCGGCTGGACGTGCAGATGGAGGGCTTCGCCGCCGCCCGGGTCGCGGCCTGCGCCCTGGTCGAGGTGCGGGTCTGATGCGCGCGATCCCGACCGAGCTGGCCACGCGCCTCGACAGCGACGCGGCCAACCTGTGCCACGCCTGGATCCTGGTGCGCAGCGACGGTGTGAAGCTGGGCTTCACCGATCACGACCGCGACCTGGCGGTCGACGGCGCGACCTGCCGCGCCGCCACCGGCTGGACCGCCGGCGCGCACGAGACGGCGACGGGTTTTTCGCCCGGACTGTCGGCGGCCCTGGGCGCGCTGGACGACGCGGCGATCACCGCCGCCGACATCGAGGCCGGGCTCTATGACGGCGCCTCGGTGGCTTGCCTGCGCGTGGACTGGAGCGCGCCGACCCTCTTCGTGCGGCTGTGGACGGCGCGGGTGGCCCGGCTGCGTCGCGAGGGCCAGGCCTTCACCGCAGAGCTGGAAGGTCCGCTGGCCCAGCTGGACCGCGTGGCCGGCCGCACGTTCGGCCGCCTGTGCGACGCGGCGCTGGGCGACGCCCGCTGCGGGATCACCGCGGCGCCGGGCGCGACCTGCGACAAGCGCTGGCGCACCTGCGTCGATGCGTTCGCCAACGGGATCAACTTCCGGGGCTTCCCGACCGCGCCGGGCGAGGACTTCCTGACGCTGTACCCGTCCGAGGGCGAGCGGCACGACGGGAGCAAGCGGTGAGGGGCGGGGCCGGCGACGCGAAGACGAAGATGCTCCCCCAGAGGGGGAGGATCTTCGTGCAGCTGTCCTCGCCGAAGCCCGCCTATGGCTGGGCACGCCCTACCGCCACCAGGCCAGCCTGCGCGGCGTGGCCTGCGATTGCCTGGGTCTGGTGCGCGGCGTCTGGCGGGCGCTGCGCGGCGCCGAGCCCGAGCGTCCGCCGCCCTATCGCCCGGACTGGGCCGAGGTCGGCGGGCGCGAGCTGCTGCTCGAAGCGCTGGGCCGCTGGCTGATCCCCATCCCGACCGTCGAGGCCGAGCCTGGCGACGTCCTGGTGTTCCGCATGAGCCCGGACGTCGTGGCCAAGCACTGCGCGATCCTGTCGAGCCCCGATCGCATGATCCACGCCTATTGGGGGCGGGCCTGCGTCGAGAGCTGGCTGGGCCGCTGGTGGCGCGAGCGATTGGCCGGCGCCTTCCGGTTTTCGGCTTCTTCTTCCATTTCAGACCTCGGAGGCCCCGCATGGCCCAGGTGATCCTGTCCACGATCGGCACGGCGCTGGCGGGGCCGATCGGCGGCTTCATCGGCGCGACGGTGGGCCGGGCGATCGACAACGCCGCCATCAACGCGCTGACCCCGGCCCGGCAGGTCGGTCCGCGCATCCCCGAGCTGCGGATCACCGGCGCCGCCGAGGGCGGTCCGCTGCCGTGCGTGTTCGGGCGCGGTCGCGTGGGTGGTCATGTGCTGTGGGCGGCGCGGTTTCGCGAGCAGCGGATCGACGGCCGGGTGGGTGGCTCCAAGGGCCAGAAGACCAAGAGCTACGCCTACAGCCTGTCGTTCGCCGTCGCCGTCGCCGAGGGACCGATCGATGGCCTGGGCCGGGTGTGGGCCGACGGCAAGGTCATGGACATGGCCGGCGTGACCATGCGCCTGCATCGCGGGACCGAGGACCAGGCGCCTGACCCGCTGATCGAGGCGATCGAGGGCGCGGCCCCAGCCTATCGCGGCGTGGCCTATGTGGTGTTCGAGGATCTGCCGCTGGACGCCTTCGGCAACCGCCCGCCGCAGCTGTCGTTCGAGGTCTTCCGCCGCCCGCGCGCCGGCGGTTCGCCCGGTCTGGAGGAACGCCTGAAGGGCGTGTGCCTGATCCCCGGGGCCGGCGAGTTCGTCTACGCCACCGACCAGGTGCTGCGCCGCGACGGCCTGACCCGGACCACGGCCGAGAACGTCAACAACGCCGAGGGGCGGTCCGACCTGTTGGTCTCGCTGGACCAGCTGCAGGCTCAGCTGCCGCAGGTGGATCACGTGACCCTGGTGGTCTCGTGGTTCGGGACGGACCTGCGGGCCGGGTCGTGCCAGATCCGGCCGGGCGTCGACCAGGCCGACAAGGCGACCCTGCCGTTCGACTGGCGCGCCGGCGGGGTGGGAAGGCCGGACGCGCACCGGGTGTCGCTGGACGGCGGGTTTCCGGCCTATGGCGGCACGCCGTCCGACCGCTCGGTGCTACAGGCGATCGCGGAGCTGAAGCGGCGCGGACTGAAGGTCACGCTCTACCCGTTCGTGCTGATGGACGTGCCGCCGGGCTCGGGCCTGGCCGATCCGTACGGCGCGGTCGGCGGCCAGGGCGCCTATCCCTGGCGCGGCCGGATCACCTGCCATCCCGCCGCCGGCCGGCCCGGAACGCCGGACGGGACGGCGACGGCCGCCGCCCAGGTCGGGGCGTTCTTCGGCAATGCGACGCCGGCCCAGGTCGGGACCAGCGACGGCCTGCCCACGTTCAGCGGCGGGGCCGACTGGGGCTTTCGGCGGATGATCCTGCACTATGCGCGCCTGGCCCAGTTGGCCGGCGGCGTCGACGGCTTCCTGCTGGGCTCGGAGCTGCGCGGCCTGACCACCGTGCGCGGCGCGGGCGGGACCTATCCGGCGGTGACGGCGCTGAAAGCCCTGGCCAGCGACGTGCGCGCGATGGTCGGGGCCGGCGTGAAGCTGGGCTACGCCGCCGACTGGAGCGAATATTTCGGCCATCAGCCCGCCGACGGCACGGGCCACGCGGTCTTCCATCTCGATCCGCTATGGGCCGATCCAGCCGTCGACTTCGTGGGTGTCGACTTCTATCCGCCGGTCACCGACTGGCGCGACGGGACGACCCATCTGGACGCGGCGGCGGGCTATTCGGGCCCGCACGATCCGGCCTATCTGCGCGCCCGCCTGACCAGTGGCGAGGGCTTCGACTGGTACTACGCCAGCCAGACCGCCCGCGACGCCCAGGCCCGCACCGCCATCACCGACGGCGCCTATGGCGAGGCCTGGATGTTTCGACCCAAGGACCTGAAGTCGTGGTGGAGCAACGCCCACTTCGACCGGCCCGGCGGCGTGCGGTCGGGCGCTGCGACGGCCTGGATCCCGCGCTCCAAGCCGATCCGCCTGACCGAGTTCGGCTGTCCCGCCGTCGACAAGGGCGCCAATTCGCCCAACCTGTTCGTCGATCCCAAGAGCGCCGAGAGCGGCCTGCCGCCCTATTCCAGCGGCGCGCGCGACGAGTTCGGCCAGAGGCGCTTCCTGGAGGCGGTGCTGGACTGGATCGCCGACCCGGCCGCCAATCCGGTCTCGCCGACCTATGGCGGGCCCATGATCGAGGCCGCCAGCGCCTGGTGCTGGGACGCCCGGCCGTTCCCAGACTTCCCCGCTCGCCAGACGGTGTGGAGCGACGGCCCCAACTGGTCTCTGGGCCACTGGCTGAACGGCCGGGCGGGCGTCGCGCCCCTGGCCGAGCTGATCCCGGCGCTGGCGGCGCGCGGCGACGTCGTGGTCGATCCGGGCGAGGCCAGCGGCGTGGTGGCCGGCTATGTCGTCGACCGGCCGATGCGGCTGCGCGACGCCCTGGCCCCGCTGACCGCCGCCTTCGGCCTGGACGCCGTCGAGCGCGGCGGCGGGACGCGGATCGTCTCGCGCTCGGGCGCGGCCGCGACCGTCCTGGCCGACGCGGACCTGGCCTGGCCCGAGGATCGCCCGGCGGCCGCCACCGCCTCGCGCGCCCTGGTCCAGCCGGCCCAGGCCCTGCGCCTGCGCTTCATCGACGCCGCTCGCGACTACCAGACCGGCGCCCTGATTGTCCGGCGCGAGACGGGCCAGGGCGCGGCCGACGCCGACACGCCGATCGTCATGGCCGCCGCCGAGGCCGAGCAGGTCGCGACCCGGATGCTGTCCGACGCCGCCGCGGCCCGGCGCGAGCGCGTCGTCCACCTGTCGCCGCTGCAGGCCCTGCGCCTGGAGGCCGGCGAGCGCGTGAGCTTCGAGAACCAGGTCTGGCGGTTGACGCGGGTCGATCTGGACGAGCATCCGCGCGCCACCCTAGCCCCGGTGGTGGCGGGCTCGAGCCTCGGCGCGACGGTGGACTGGACGCCGGCCCCGCCGCGCGATCCGGTCGGGCCGCCGGCGCTGCGGGTGCTGGACCTGCCGGCCGCGCCGGGCGCCGAGGACGACGGCCGACCCTGGGTCGCCGCCGCCGCCGAGCCCTGGCGGCCGTTCGACGTCCACGCCGGCGGCGACCTCGACACCTTGAAGGTGCGGGCGCGGCTGGAGAGCCCCGCCACTCTGGGCCAGACGATGGTCGACCTGCCGCCGGCCTCGCCGCATCGGCTGGACCGCTCGGGCCAGCTGACCGTGCGGCTGGAAGGGACGACCCCGGCCAGCCGCGCGCTCGCCGCCGTGCTGGCCGGCGACAACGCCCTGGCCGTGCAGGCGCCTTCGGGCGAGTGGGAGATCATCGGCTTCACCGCCGTCGAGGCCGTGGCGCAGGACGTCTGGCGGCTGTCGGGCCTGCTGCGCGGCCAGCGCGACGGCGGGGCGGGCGAGGCCGTGATCCCGGCCGGGGCGGCGGTGGTGGTGCTGGACGAGGCCGTGGTGCGGCTGGACGTCGCCGCCTTCGAGCGCGGGGCGCCGTTGCTGGTCCGCGCCGCCCCAGCCGGCGGTCCGCCGTCGGGACCGGCGATGACCGAGACCTCGATGACCTGGCGCGGCCGGGCCCTGCGTCCGCTGGCGCCGGCCCACCTGCGGGTGACCGTCTCGGGCGCTGATCGCCTGGTCGCCTGGATCCGGCGCGACCGGGTCGGCGGCGACGTCTGGGACGGCGAGGTCCCGCTGGGCGAGGCGCGCGAAACCTACCGCCTGCGGGTGCTGAACGGCGCGGCGGTGGTGCGTGAGGTCGAGCTGGACAGCCCGTCCTACGTCTACGCCGCCGCCCTGCGCTCGGTCGACCTGGCCGCGGGCGCGGGTCCATTGAGCGTGGAGGTCGCCCAGGGCTCGGCCGTGCTGGGCTGGGGCGCGGCCGCGACACGTTCGCTCTGATGCTTGTGCGCGGCGCTGAAAGGCCTAATTGAGGGCGGACTCTGTACCTTTGTCTTTCGAGGACTTTCTTGGCCCGCGATCCCTATCAGGAACTAGGCGTTTCCCGCTCGGCGAGCACGGACGAGATCCGCAAGGCGTTCCGCAAGCTCGCCAAGCAGTTCCACCCCGACACCAACCCGGGCAACAAGGAGGCCGAGGAGCGCTTCAAGCAGGTCTCGGCGGCCTTCGACATCCTGGGCGACGCGGCCAAGAAGAAGAAGTTCGACGCCGGCGAGATCGACGCCGACGGCCGCGAGACCATGCGCGGCTTTGGCGGCGCGGGCGGCGGCGGCAATCCCTTCGGCGGCGGTTTCCAGCGTGGCGGCTTCCAGTCGGGCGGCTTCGGGCGCGGCGGCGACGGCCCCGAGATCGACCTGGGCGACATCTTCGGCGACATCCTGGGCCGCAACGCCCGAGGCGGCGGCGGTTTCGGCGGCGGCGGGCAGGGCGGCTTCTCGCCGCGCGGCTCCGACATCAAGGCCCGCCTCGACATCGACCTGGAAGAGGCGATCAAGGGCGGCAAGAAGCGCGTGGCCTTCTCGGACGGCCGCACCATCGATGTCACCATCCCGGCCGGCGCCCAGGAAGGCCAGACCCTGCGCCTGAAGGGCCAGGGCAGCCCGGGACGCGGCGGCCAGGGCGACGCCATGATCGAGCTGGCGATCAAGCCCCACCCGATCTATCGCCGCGAGGGCGAGACCCTGGTCATGGACCTGCCGATCTCGATCCCCGACGCGGTGCTGGGCGGCAAGATCGAAGCGCCGACCCCGGACGGAAACGTCATGCTGGCGGTCCCCAAGGGCTCCAACAGCGGCGCCACGCTCCGCCTTAAGGGACGCGGCCTCGCCGACCCCAAGGGCAAGCGCGGCGACCTGCTGGCCCGGCTGGTGGTGACCCTGCCCGAGACCATCGACCCGGACCTCGAGAAGTTCGCTCAGGCCTGGCGCGACCAAAAGCCGTACGCGCCGAAGCGGAAGTAGGCTGTATCGACATTTGTCGACACATGTGTGACCCTTGGACCTTGGCCGAGGATCGCGCATGCAGGTTCTGATCAAGAAATGGGGCAACAGCGCCTCCGTCCGCATTCCAGCAACGGTGATGGCGGCCGCGTCCATCAGCGTGGATCAGGCCGTGGACGTGCGGGAGGAGGGCGGCCGGATCATCATCGAGCCGATCCGTGCGCCGGCCTATGATCTGGCGACCTTACTCGACGCCATGGCGCCAGAGACCTTCCCCGATGATGGCGATTTCGGCGCGCCGGTCGGCGACGAAGTCTGGTGACGGGGCGCTACGTGCCCGAAGCCGGCGACATCGTCTGGCTTCAGTTCGATCCGCAGGCTGGACATGAGCAGGCGGGTCATCGCCCGGCGCTGGTGCTTTCGCCGTCGGCCTATAACGGCAAGCGCGGCATGATGATCTGCTGTCCGATGACGAGCCGGATCAAAGGCTATGTCTTCGAGGTGTTGATCCCGGGTGAGGAGCCAAGCGCCGTGCTGGCCGATCAGGTCAAGAGCCTCGATTGGGTCGCGCGGCGCGCCACTCGGAAAGGCGCCGCTTCGCCAGAGGTTCTGGCTGAGGTGCGGGGCAAGCTAAAGGCGCTGTTGGACTTCTGAACGCGAAAAAGCGCCCGCCTTTCGGCGAGCGCTTTCGGTCTTGCGACTAGACCCTACGCCTTGATGAACGCCAGCAGGTCCTTGTTGATGACCTCGGCGTGCGTGGTCGCCATGCCGTGCGGCAGGCCGGGATAGGTCTTCAGCGTGCCCTTCTTGACCAGCTTGATGGCCAGGTGGGCGCTGTCGGCGATGGGGACGATCTGGTCGTCTTCGCCGTGCAGGATCAGGACCGGAACGTCGATCTTCTTGAGGTCGTCGGTGAAGTCGGTTTCCGAGAAGGCCTTGATGCAGTCGTAGTGGGCCTTGGCCCCGCCCATCATGCCCTGGCGCCACCAGTTCTCGACCACGGCCGGCGAGACCTTCGCGCCCGGACGGTTGAAGCCGTAGAAGGGGCCGGCGGCGACGTCGTGGAAGAACTGGGCGCGGTTGGCGACCAGGGCGGCGCGGAAACCGTCGAACACCTCGATCGGCAGACCGCCCGGATTGGCGGCGGTCTTCAGCATGATCGGCGGCACGGCCCCGATCAGCACGGCCTTAGCGACGCGACCGGCCTCGGCGCGGGCCACGTAGTGGGCGACCTCGCCGCCGCCGGTGGAGTGGCCGACGTGGATGGCGTTCTTCAGGTCCAGATGCCTGGCCAGGGCGATGACGTCGCTGGCGTAGGTGTCCATTTCGTTGCCGACGTCGGTCTGGGTCGAGCGGCCGTGACCGCGGCGGTCATGGGCGATGACCCGGAAACCCTGGGCGTAGAAGAACATCATCTGGGCGTCCCAGTCGTCGGCGCTGAGCGGCCAGCCGTGGTGGAACACGATGGGCTGGGCGGTCTTGGGGCCCCAGTCCTTGTAGTAGATGCGCGCGCCGTCCTTGGCGGTGACGTAGCCGTCGCCGGCGCCGGTCTTGGCGGGGGCGGCCGTCTCGGCGGCCGAGGCGGCGAAGGGTAGGGCGGCCGCAGCGGCGGCGAGGCCCAGGCTGGCGGTCATCACACCGCGGCGGGAAGCTTGCGACTGGCTCATCTGGGTCTCTCCGGTTTTGCGTTTGCGATATTCGTTATCGCGATATGCAATTGCTAAAACGTCGCACCCCTCTTGTCCAGTGAATTATTTATCGCGATATCCTTTTCTGTGATACGCAATGAAAAAACGCCGGAAAGGCCCAACCGACGGGAGGTTGACCATGCCCTTGCCCCTGGATGACCAGATCTGCTTCACGCTCTACGCGACGAGCCTGGCGATCAACCGCACCTACAAGCCGATGCTGGACGCGATGGGCATCACCTATCCGCAGTACCTGGTGCTGAGCGTGCTGGGCGAGGACGACGGCGCGACGGTGGGGGCGATCGCCCAGCGGCTGTCGCTGGAATCCAGCACCGTCACCCCGCCGATCAAGCGCCTGGAGCAGGCTGGCCTGGTCGAACGCCAGCGCAGCAAGGTCGACGAGCGCCAGGTGCAGGTGCGCCTGACCGACGCCGGCCGCGCGACCCTGGAGCAGAGCAACTGCCTGGGCGAGACGATGATGAAGCGCTCGGGCATGACGCCTGCGCAACTGGACGCCCTGAATCGTCAGATCCAGGGCCTGTATGCGGCGCTGGGCGAGGAGGCCTAGTCTTCTCCGTCGAAGATCTTTCGCCGAATTCGAGCCGGATCGGCGCAATGCGCCGTAATGAAGAGCGCCAAGCCTCGTCCGCCCGTGACAGAACGACACACCCCGTTCATAAGCGGGTTGTTCAGTCTCCATTCAGCCGCGTCGCATTACACCTGAGCGCATGAAACCGATCCGCGCCCTTCTCGTCGCCATCGCTATCGCCTCGGCCTTCCCGGTCGCGGCGTCGGCGCAGCGCCATGGCCAGGACTCTCTGGGCGCCGACTGGCGCGCCCAGCAGGACCAGGCGCGCGGCGGCGTGCAGTCGGGCCGGCTGGTGCCGCTGTCGCGGGTGATCGAGATGATCGGCCGTCGCGTCCCCGGACGCGTGTTGGACGCGGGCCTGGAAGGCCGCAACTACCGTGTCCGCTGGGCCACCACCGACGGTCGGCGCATCGACTTCATCGTCGACGCGGAGACCGGCCAGATCCTCAGCGGCAACTAGGGACTTCCGTTCATGCGTATCCTGCTCGTCGAGGACGATCCCGACCTGTCGCGTCAGCTGAAGCTGGCCCTGGCCGACGCCGGCTACGCCGTCGACCACGCGCCCGACGGCGAGGAGGCCCAGTTCCTGGGCGAGACCGAACCCTATGACGCGGTGATCCTGGACCTTGGCCTGCCCAAGGTGGACGGCGTGTCGGTGCTGGAGCGCTGGCGTCGGGGCAATGTCGCCACGCCGGTGCTGATCCTGACCGCCCGCGCCGCCTGGAGCGACAAGGTCGCCGGGTTCGACGCCGGAGCCGACGACTATCTGGCCAAGCCGTTCCACACCGAAGAGCTGCTGGCCCGCCTGCGCGCCCTGCTGCGCCGCTCGGCCGGCCACGCCGCGCCGTCGCTGTCGTGCGGGGCCCTGCGCCTGGACCCGCGCGCCGCCCGGGCCAGCGTCAACGGCGAGCCGCTGCGGCTCACCTCCCTGGAATACCGCCTGCTGCACTACATGATGATGCACCAGGGTCGGGTGATCGGCCGCACCGAGCTGGTCGAGCACCTGTACGACCAGGACTTCGACCGCGACTCCAACACCATCGAGGTGTTCATCGGCCGCCTGCGCAAGAAGCTGGGCAGCGACCGCATCGAGACGGTGCGCGGCCTGGGCTATCGCCTGACCCCGCTGGAGGGCGAGGCGACCGCGTGACCGACGCCGGCGCCGCCCTCGTCCTTCGACAAGCTCAGGATGAGGGCTGTTGCTCTCGCCGTGCGATGAAAATCCTCATCCTGAGCGTGTCGAAGGACGAGGATTTCGGCTTGGCGCGCTAGCGTGCTCGACCTGCGGCGCCCCTCGCTCGTCCGGCGGCTGGTGCTGCTGGCCGTCGTCTGGAACGCCGTGGTCCTGGTGGTCGCGGGCGTCTTCCTGACCGCCCAGTTTCGCGACGCCGCCATCCGCCGCTTCGACCAGACCCTGGCGGTGTTGACCGACGACCTCTACGCCGGCTCGTCGGTGGAGGATGGGGTGCTGAAGGCGCCGTTCCTGACCGACATCCGCGCGACCCGCACCTATTCGGGCCGCTACTGGACGATCTCGCGCCGGGCTCCGAACGGGGCGCTGCAGGTGGCGGCGCGGTCGCGCTCGCTGTTCGACAGCGACCTGATGGTCTCGTCCGAGCAGGTTGACCGGCTGGACGCCGCGCCCGGCAAGACCCTGTTCTTCGACCTGCGCGGCCCGCAGGACAAGCCGCTGCGCGCCGCCGCCCTGATGGCCCGGCTGCCCGGCTTCGCCGATCCGGTGGTGTTCATCGCCGCCGAGGACCGCTCGCCCATCGACGCCGACGCCGACCGCTTCGGCCGCATCACCGCCCTGGCCTTGCTGCTGCTGGGCGGCGGTCTGATCCTGGCGGTGGTGGTGCAGGTGCGCGTGGGCCTGACGCCGCTGTTCCGGCTGCGCCGCGAGGTCGCCTCGGTGCGGCGCGGCAAGGCCGAGCGGCTGGTGCGAACCTATCCCGAAGAGCTGGAGCCCCTGGCCGTCGAGCTTAACGCCCTGCTGGAGCACAACCAGGAAGTGGTCGAACGCCAGCGCACCCACGTCGGCAACCTGGCGCACGCTCTGAAGACCCCGCTGTCGGTGATGATCACCGAGGCCAGCCAGCAGCCGGGCGCCCTGGCCGACGTCGTGTCGCGCCAGGCCGATGTGATGCGCGAGCAGGTCGACCACCACCTGCGCCGGGCCCGCGCCGCCGCCCGCTCCCAGACCAGCGGCGAGCGCACGCCGGTCGAGCCGATCCTGGACGAGCTGGCCGTGACCCTGGAGCGGATCTTCCAGGACAAGTCGGAAGGGCGGGGCGTGGAGATCGACTGGCGCTGCCCGGAAGATCTGTGCTTCCAGGGCGAGAAGCAGGACCTGATGGAGCTGGCCGGCAACGTCATGGAAAACGCCGGCAAGTGGTGCAAGGGCAGGATCCGCGCGGTGGCCGCGCCGACCACGGCCGACCGCATGAGCCTGATCGTCGACGACGACGGCCCCGGCCTGCCGCCCGAGCGCTGGACCGACGCCCTCAAGCGCGGCCAGCGGATGGACGAGCACACGCCGGGCTCGGGCCTGGGCCTTTCCATCGTCGACGAGCTGGCCCGGGCCTATGGCGGGTCGGTGACGCTTGGTGAATCGCCCTTGGGCGGATTGCGCGTGGCGCTGGATCTTCCGAGGTCGGAAACCTAGCGGCAATCCGTCGCGGAGGTTGAGTTAGCGTTCGCATCTCGCAGAGCGCTAAACCTCTGGCGCCTATGAGCTTTCCGCGGCTTAGAGTCGCGTCGGAAGGCGCGGCTTTTTTGGCGGGTTTCGGAAAGTCTTAACCTCGTTGCCAACATGGTTGACGCTGTCGGTCTTTGTGATCCGGCGGGGGATCATGACGGCAATCGCTGCGCACAAATTGCAGATCATCCGGATGTTGGTGGAAACCGCGCCGGACTCCGCCTTGCGCAGCCTGGAAATGGCGCTGGCGGGCGTGGGATCGACGGGCGGCCTGGCGCAGGTGCGCGGCCTCGTCGAGGACGAGACCGGCGAGCGATTCGTCCGCAACAACGTTTTGGCCCCGCTGGTTCCGCTGTGCGCCGTGCGCGGGCGCGGCCAGATCAGCTTTTCGCCGCGTGTCCTGCCCACCCTGTGGAAGGCCCTGAAGGCCACCGCCCCCAGCCGCGTGGAAGAGGCTTCGGCCAAGTGCAATCCGTGGGACCTCGAGCAGGGGATTCCC
Source organism: Caulobacter sp. GW821-FHT10F06 (assembly GCF_058809215.1). Classification (NCBI taxonomy): domain Bacteria; kingdom Pseudomonadati; phylum Pseudomonadota; class Alphaproteobacteria; order Caulobacterales; family Caulobacteraceae; genus Caulobacter; species Caulobacter sp. GW821-FHT10F06. The sequence goes on from NZ_JBXASK010000012.1 coordinate 40,225, forward strand.
GACGTCTTCGACGACCTGTGCAAGCTGGCGTCGCGCGGCCTGCGCGATCCCGAACAGGACGCCTTCGACGCGGTGCGGGCCCTGGGCGACTTCGAGGAACTGGCCCACTGCCTGGACATCTCGGCCATCGTCCGCTCGGCCCTGCCCAAGTTGTCCGAATGGGTCAGCCGGATGAGCGACGAGCGCGCCGCCGCCGCGCGCCTGGCCTATCGCGACGCCTGCAAGATTCGCGAGGACTCCGGTCCGCGCATGTTCGATATGCTGGCCGCCCACCTGCCCGACGACTGGCGCATCCTGCGGGTGATCTCGGCGGTCATGGATCGTCCCAACGACCGTTACCTGGCCTCGTCCGAGGTCAGCCAGTTCGGCGAGCGGGTGCTGACCGAGATCGAAGCGTCGATCGACCTGATCCGCGATTTCGACCTCAACAAGGGCGAGAAGCTGGGCCGTCAGGCGGCGCTGGGCGCCCAGCGCGTGGCGCTGCAGGTCACCGAGTTCGAGCAGTCGGTGAACATCGCCAAGGACGGGCCCTGGGGCCGCCGTTTGCAGAAGTACAAGCAGACCATCGCCAAGGAAGTCGACCTGCGCATGAGCACGGCCGACAAGGAGCTGGGCGAGGCCCTGCCGACCCGTCCGATCTCGATCCTGGGCGGCAAGAAGGGCAAGGGCGTCGCCAAGCTGACCGAGCCGCCGAACGAGGACGCCATCCGCCGCGCCACCGCGATCCTGGCCTTCATCGCCGACCTGCGGCCGTGCGCGGCCCAGAGCGGCTATGGTTCGACCCGGCTCAAGGCGCTGGAAAAGCTGAACGGCCGCCTGGACCAGTATATCGAGGACGTCCTCTACGCGGCGCGCACGGGCGAGGGCGGCGATCCGGTCATCGCCCAGCAGTACCTCGACGTCGCCGCCGCCTTCATCGCCTATACCCGCGACGAGAAGACCGCCGAGATCGTCCGCCGCCGCGCGGCCGCCGCGATCGCGGCCTGATCCTCCCCTATTTCCGCCACGCTCGCCGGTGACGCTTGCCTCAGTCAGAGGGGGCGGACATGCGTCTTTCAGCCATCGGTTTGAGCGTTCTGGGCCTGCTGGGCGTCGCCGCGCCGGCGATCGCCGCGCCGTCGGACTATACGGTCATCAAGCGGATCTCCGACCTGCCCGAGCCTGTGCGCGCCCTGCTGAACGGGCCGATGGCCGATCCTGGCCAGCCGGTCCAGCTGGGCGACGTCGCCGGCGGCGACCAGCCCACCCAGCGCATGATCTGGGCCGCCCAGCTGAAGGACGGCCGCTATGTGATCCATTACGAGCGCGGCGGCTGGGGCCACAGCACCCTGACCATGGTGATCAAGTCCAGCGGCTGGGAGGGTTTCGAGCGGACGGGCCGCAGCTGGCCCGGCGTGCGCTTCCCCAGCGTGGAGTCGTTCCTCAGCGCCGATGAAGCCTTCGCGGCCGTCCCTTAAGCGCTTTTTTCGCTAACGGCCGCGACCATTCCCCGCTAACACGCGCTCATGATCGCATTCTGGATCTCGGCGGCGGGGCTGTCGGCTGCGGCCGGGGCCCTTGTCCTGCGCAGCGCGGCGCGGGCCGGCGCCGGCGGAGCCGACGCGTCGGGCCTGGACGCTCACAAGAAGCAGCTCAGCGAGATCGACCGCCTGTCCAACGACGGCCTGCTGGACGCCGCCGAGCGCGACGCCGCCCGCGCCGAGGCCGGCCGCCGGCTGCTGTTGGCCGCCGAGGCGGTCGAGGTCTGGGCCACGGACGGCAAGACCGCCCGCACCCTCGCCCTGTCGGCCGCCGTGCTGGGCCCGCTGGCAGCCCTGCTGGTCTATGTCCAGATCGGCTCGCCAGGCCTGCCGGACCAGCCCTATGCCCGGCGCGTGGCCGAGTGGCGCGCCACCGATCCGGCTCAGCTTGAGCCCGAGCGCATCGCCGCGGTGCTGGAGAGCATCGCCGCCGAGCGTCCGGGCGACGCCGAACCCCTCAAGCACCTGGCCCTGGCCCGCTCGGCCTCGGGCGACCTGGCCGGCGCCGAACAGGCCCTGCGCCGCGCCGTGCGCCTGGCCCCGCGCCGCGCCGACCTGTGGACCGCCCTGGGCGAGACCTTCGTCTCCGAGGGCGATGGCCAGGTCGGTCCCGACGCCCGTATCGCCTTCCGCGAAGCCCTGAAGATCGACCCGACCAGCCTGTCGGCCCGCTATCACCTGGCGCGCGGCAAGATCGCCGACGGCGACGTCGACGCGGGCCTGGCCGACTGGCGCGCCATCGCCGCCAGCCTGCCCCAGGCCGATCCGCGCCACCTGGCCATGGTCAACGAGATCGACGCGGTCGAACAGGCCGGAGGCCTGCCAGCGCCCGTCGCGGCGCCGGAAGAGACCTCGCAGGTCCAGGGCATGATTGCCGGCATGGTCGAGGGCCTGGCCGCGCGCCTGGCGACCTCGCCCGACGATCCGGACGGCTGGGTGCGGCTGGTGCGAGCCTATTCTGTGCTGGGCGAGACCGCCAAGCGCGACGCCGCCCTGGCCGACGCCTCAAAGCGCTACGCCGATCAGCCCAAGGTCCTGGCCGCCCTGCGCCAGGCTGCTCAAACGCCTCCGCAGAAAACCGCCCGATGAGTTTCTGGCCGAAATCCCGCAAGGCGCGTCGTCGCCTGACCATCCTGCTGGCCATCGCCCCGGTTCTGGCCCTGGCCGTGGGCCTGGCGTTGTACGGCATGCGCGACGCCATCTCGCTGTTCTACACCCCGGCCCAGGCCCAGAAGGCCCACGTCAAGCCGGGCCGCAAGGTGCAGTTGGGCGGTCTCGTTCAGGCCGGCAGCGTGGTCAAGCATCCGGGCGGGGACGTGGAGTTCGTGGTCGCCGATCATCGCGCCACCGCCAAGGTCAAGTTCCACGGCGACCTGCCGGACCTGTTCCGTGAAGGGCAGGGGATCGTGGCGCAGGGGTCGTTCGACGAGCACGGCGTCTTCATCGCCAAGCAGGTGCTGGCCAAGCACGACGAGCGCTACATGCCGCGCGAGGTGTCCAAGGCGCTGAAGGAACAGGGCGAGTGGCGCGGGCAGGGCGCAGGCCCGCCGGCGTACGGCGCGGCCAAGGGGGCCAAGCCATGATCGCCCGCAATTTCCCTTCTCCCCTTGCGGGAGAAGGTGTCGCGAAGCGACGGATGAGGGGTTTCCCCGTCCTGTCCGCGCGACCCCTCATCCGACCTGCTGCGCAGGCCACCTTCTCCCGCAAGGGGAGAAGGGCGGTGGTTCAATGATCGTCGAGACGGGCGCCTTCGCGCTGATCCTGGCTCTCGCGCTGTCGGTGCTGCAGGGCGGGCTGTCGGCCGTCGGCGGTGCGCGGCGCTCCCACACCCTGGCCGGGGCCGGACGCGGCGCGGCCCTCGGCGCATTCGGCGCGACGGCCATCGCCTTCGCCTGCCTGATCTGGGCCTTCGTCACCTCGGACTTCTCGGTCGCCAACGTCGCGGCCAATTCCCACACCGCCAAGCCGCTGCTGTTCAAGGTGGCCGGGGCGTGGGGCAGCCACGAAGGCTCGATGCTGCTGTGGTGCCTGGTGCTGACCGGCTACGGCGCGGCCATGGCCGTGTTCGGCTCGACCCTGCCGCCGCGCCTGCGGGCCTATGCCGTGGCCGTGCAGGGCGCTCTGGGCGTGATGTTCCTGGCCTACACCGTCTTCGCCTCCAACCCGATGGCCCGGCTGGCCGATCCGCCGGTCGAGGGTCGCTCGCTCAATCCGCTGCTGCAGGACTGGGCGCTCGCGGTGCATCCGCCGTTCCTCTACAGCGGCTATGTCGGCTTTTCGGTCGTCTACAGCCTGGCCATGGCGGCGCTGATCGACGGCAAGATCGACGCGGCCTGGGCGCGCTGGGTGCGGCCCTGGACCCTGGCGGCCTGGAGCCTGTTGACCATCGGCATCACCCTGGGCGCCTTCTGGGCCTATTACGAGCTGGGCTGGGGCGGCTGGTGGTTCTGGGACCCGGTCGAGAACGCCAGCTTCATGCCCTGGCTGATCGGGGCTGCGCTGCTGCACTCGGCCATCGTCATGGAAAAGCGCGGCGCCCTGCCGGGCTGGACCGCCTTCCTGGCCCTGACCGCCTTCACCTTCTCGATGCTGGGCGCCTTCCTGGTGCGCTCGGGCGTGCTGACCAGCGTCCACGCCTTCGCGGTCGACCCGACCCGGGGCGTGCTGCTGCTGATCATGATGGGCGTCGCGGCGGGCGCCGGCTTCCTGCTGTTCGCGATCCGCGCGCCGTCGCTCAACAGCGGCGGCCACTTCAAGCCGGTCAGCCGCGAGAGCGCCATCGTGCTCAACAACATCGTGCTGTCGACGGCGACGGCGACGGTGCTGCTGGGCACGCTCTATCCGCTGATCCGTGAGGCCATCGACGGCGAGGCGGTGTCGGTGGGCCCGCCGTTCTTCAACCTGACCTTCACGCCGCTGCTCGTTCTGGCCATGGCCATCCTGCCGGCCGGACCGCTGCTGGCCTGGAAGCGCGGCGACGCCTCGGCCGTCGCCCGCCGCCTGTGGATCGCCGCCGCCTCCGCCGCGGTGGTCGGCCTGGTGACCTACGCCGTCGTCGCCCCGCGCAAGGCCCTGGCCAGCGCCGGCGTCGCCTTGGGCGTCTGGCTGATCGGCGGCGCGCTGCTGGAGCTGGCCGAGCGCCTGAAGGCCTTCCGCGCCCCCTGGGCCGAGGTCGCCCGCCGGGCCGTGGGCCTGCCGCGCGGCGGCTGGGGCACGACCCTGGCCCACGCCGGCCTGGGCGTCTTCGTGCTAGGGGCTTCGTTCGAGACCGCCTGGCGGGTCGAACAGGCCCAGGCCCTGAGCCTGAACGGCCAGTTCAAGCTGGGCGCCTATGAGCTGACCCTGACCGACGTCGGCACGGTGGAAGGCCCCAACTACCTGGCCGAGCGGGGGATCGTGAAGATCACCGACAAGGCCGGCCGCGTGGTCTGCACGGCCCAGCCCGAGCGTCGGTTCTATCCCACCGGCGGCCAGACGACGTCAGAAGTCCACATCTGCCCCAAGGGCCTGGACGACCTCTACATCGTGCTGGGCGAGCGCCGGGCCGGGGAGGGCGGCAAGCCCGCCTGGCTGGTGCGCGCCTATGTCAATCCGTGGGTGCGGCTGATCTTCCTGGGCCCGCTGCTGATGGCCATCGGCGGGGCGGTGTCGCTGTCGGACCGTCGGCTTCGGCTGGGCGTGGGACGCAAGGCGTCGGAGGCCAAGGCGTGAAAAGGCTACGGGCGCTGATCGTGACCTTGGCCGCTGTCGCTTGCATGGCCGCCGCATCCGAGCCTAGCGAACGTCTGCCCGATCCGGCCCAGGAGGCCCGGGCCCGCGCCCTGTTCAAGGAAGTGCGCTGCCTGGTCTGCCAGAACGAGTCGATCGACGACTCCCAGGCCGACCTCGCCGGCGACCTGCGGCGAATTGTCCGTCAGGAGATCGCCCAGGGACGCAGCGATCGCGAGGTCCGCGCGTTTCTGGTGGCGCGATATGGCGAGTTCGTGCTGCTCAAGCCGACGTTCTCGGGCGGCAACGCCGTGCTGTGGTTGGCTCCGGCGGCGATTCTCGCGGCGGGCGGCGGCCTGATGGCGCTGCTGCTCAAGCGTCGACGAGACGACGAAACCGCCGAAGTTGACGAAACGGAAGCCTTGTCGGCCGATGAAGAGGCCCGCCTGGCGAGCCTGCTCGGGGACAAAGGTCACGATTGCGCCGAAAAGACGCCGCAAGAAGCACCTCCCGTGTGACGGAAAGATAATTCGAGAACCATTGCGCGATACGCCATCGTGTCTAGGTTCTCATATGAAGATGACCCGGCGCCGAGCGCCGCGGGTGAGGAAAGACAAGAGATGACCGCTAGGAAGTCGGGTTTTGTTGTTGGGGCCATCGCGGGCGCCGGCGTCGCCGCCGCCGCTCTGGCCGGGGCGGGCATGCGCATGGGGACGGCCGGCGCGGCCGAGACCCCCGCCATCACCCGCGTCGCCACCGAGGGCGCGCCGGCCTTCGCGCCGCCGCCCGGCGCGCCTATGTCGTTCGCCGACATCTTCGAGAAGGTCTCTCCGGCTGTCGTCCAGATCGACGTGACGTCCAAGGCCAGCGTCCAGTCGCGCCTGCGCATCCCGGGCCTGGAAGGCTTCGACATCGTGCCGCGCGGCCAGAAGCCGGGCGCCGAAGGCGAGGAGGAAGCGCCCGCCGCGCCCAAGCAGCAGTCCTCGGGCTCGGGCTTCTTCATCTCGGCCGACGGCTATATCGTCACCAACAACCACGTCGTGGCCGACGCCGACGAGATCAAGGTCGTCATGAAGGACGGCCGCGAGTTGAAGGCCACTGTGGTCGGCCGCGACGAAGGCACCGACCTGGCGGTGATCAAGGTCATCGATCCCAAGGCCAAGGGCGCCGACTTCCCGTATGTGAACTTCGAGAACCAGGCCAAGCCGCGCGTCGGCGACTGGGTGATCACCATCGGCAACCCGTTCGGACTGGGCGGCACCGCCACGGCCGGCATCATCTCGGCCTATAACCGCGACCTGGGCGACAGCTCCTCGCGCTTCGTCGACTACATCCAGATCGACGCGCCGATCAACCGGGGCAACTCGGGCGGTCCGTCGTTCGACATCTATGGCCGCGTGATCGGCGTCAACACGGCGATCTTCTCGCCGACGGGCGGTTCGGTCGGCATCGGCTTCGCCATCCCGGCGGACGTCGCCGAGAACACCGCCAAGCAGCTGATCGCCAACGGCAAGATCGTGCGCGGCTACATCGGCGCCCAGATCCAGGACTTCAACGAAGAGATGGCCGAGGCCCAGGGCCTGGCCGGCACCAAGGGCGTGATCATCGCCGAACTGGTGGCGGGCGGTCCGGGCCAGAAGGGCGGCCTGCTGCCCGAGGACATCGTCACCTCGGTGAACGGCGTCGCGGTCAAGAGCGGCTCGGAACTGACCCGCGAAGTAGCCAAGGCCCAGCCGGGTCAGGGCATCAAGCTGTCGATCCTGCGCGGCGGCAAGCCCCGCATCGTCGAGATCAAGTCGGGCGTCCGCCCGGCCGAGGACGCCCTGAACTCGGGCGACAACGACAATGACGACGGCTCGCCCGCCACCCCGGACAAGCCGCAGACCCAGAAGTTCGAAGCCCTGGGCCTGACCCTGCAGACCCTCGATGCCGCCGCCCGCACGACCTACAAGATCGAGCCGGACGTGCGCGGCCTGCTGATCGCCGGCGTGAAGGCCGACAGCGACGCGGGCGAGAAGGGCCTGGTGAAGGGCGACGTGCTCTCCAGCGTCAACGGCGTGAGCGTCACCACCACCGGCGAGGTCAGCGCCGCCGTCGCCTCGGCCAAGGCCGGCGGCCGCACCAGCGTGCTGGCCAAGGTGGTCCGTCAGGGCCGCCCGGTGTTCGTGCCGCTGAAGATCGCGCCGTAACACACGGCGCCTTTGCGCAAGATCAGTCCCGCTCCGGAGCTTCCGGGGCGGGACTTTTCGTATCTGTCCAAGGTTTAAGGGACGGCCGAACTCAAAACCGCTATCGATCAGCTCTATCGCGCTAGAGGACAGAATCGGGAGAACGTCGTTTCTCTGTCCGTCCGGCGCATGAGGGGTTGCTGATGCGTATTCTGATTATCGAAGACGATCTCGAGGCGTCCGCCGCCATGGCGCATGGCCTGACCGAGGCCGGCTATGAATGCGTGCAGGCGCCCGACGGCGAGGCCGGCCTGACCGAAGCCGGCAAGGGCGGCTTCGACGTGCTGATCGTCGACCGCATGATGCCCAAGAAGGACGGCGTCGAGGTGGTCGAGACCCTGCGCCGCGAGGGCGACAACACCCCGGTGCTGTTCCTGTCGGCCCTGGGCGAGGTGGGCGACCGCGTCGTGGGCCTGAAGGCCGGAGCCGACGACTATCTGGTCAAGCCCTACGCCTTTCCCGAGCTCATGGCCCGCGTCGAGGCCCTGTCGCGCCGTCGCGAGACCGGCGCCGTGGCCACGACCCTGAAGGTCGGCGAGCTCGAGATGAACCTGATCAACCGCACGGTCCATCGCCAGGGCAAGGAGATCGACCTGCAGCCCCGCGAATTCCAGCTGCTGGAATTCATGATGCGCCACGCCGGCCAGTCGGTGACCCGCACCATGCTGCTGGAGAAGGTGTGGGAATACCACTTCGACCCGCAGACCAACGTCATCGACGTCCACATCTCGCGCCTGCGCAGCAAGATCGACAAGGGCTTCGATCGTCCGATGCTGCAGACGGTGCGCGGCGCCGGCTACCGGCTCGATCCCTAGGAGCTAGGGCGGTTCGCCGCCGGTACCCGCCATGCGTCTGCCGCGCCTTCTCCGCACCACGCCCTTCCGGCTGACGCTGCTGTTTCTGGCGCTGTTCGCGGCGGCCGCCAGCGCGTTCCTGGGCTATATCTACGTGGCCACGGCCGGCGAGGTGAACCGCCGCGCCGACGCCGAGATCAGCCGCGAGATGGAGAGCCTGGAGGCCGCCTATCGCCAGGGCGGCGTCAACGCGCTGAACCAGACGATCGTCGAGCGCGCCACCGGCGAGCGGCCGTTCCTGTATTTCCTGGCCGACAAGACCGGCAAGAGGATCTCGGGTTCGATCGAGGTCTCGCCGCTGGACGACTTCAAGGGCGACGGCCCCAGCTGGGCCAGCTTCAAGGTCACCGAGACCGACCTGGACGGCGCCGAGGTCAAGAACGCCGCGCGCGGGGTGCAGGAGCGCCTGATGGGCGGCGAGGTGCTGTTCGTCGGCGCCGACGTGGCCGCCTCCGAGGGCTATGTCCGCAAGATCGTCCGGGCCCTGTGGGGCGCGGGCGCCCTGGTCATCATCCTGGGCCTGGCCGGCGGCGTCCTGATCAGCCGCAACGTCTCGCGCTCCATGCAGGGTCTGGTCGACCTGGTCACCGCCGTCCAGGCCGGAGACCTGCACGCCCGCGCCAAGGTGCGCGGCGCCAAGGACGAGTATGACGAGCTGGCCGAAGGCCTCAACGACATGCTCGACCGCATCGAGCGGCTGATGGGCGGCCTGCGCCACGCCGGCGACGCCATCGCCCACGACCTGCGCTCGCCCCTGACCCGTCTGCGCGCCCGCATGGAGGTGGCCCTGATCGACGCCGAGAACGGCAAGGGCGATCCCGTGGCGGCGCTGGAGACGGCCCTGCTCGACGCCGACGGCGTGCTGAAGACCTTCAACGCGGTTCTGGCCATCGCCCGCCTGCAGGCCGCCGGCCAGGCCCCCGACCAGAAGACCTTCGACTCCTCGGAACTGGCCACCGACATGGCCGAGCTCTACGAGCTGTCGTGCGAGGACAAGGGCCTGGACTTCAAGGCCGAGATCACCCCGGCCCTGAACATCAAGGGCAATCGCGAGTTCATCGCCCAGGCCCTGGCCAACATCCTCGACAACGCCATCAAATATACGCCCTCGGGCGGGGCGATCATGCTGCGGGCTCGCCGCCGCTCGTCCGGCGAACTGGAGTTCTCGGTCACCGACACCGGCCCCGGCGTGCCGGAAGAAGACCGCGCCCGCGTCGTCCAGCGCTTCGTGCGCCTGGAGAACAGCCGCAGCGAGCCGGGCGCGGGCCTGGGTCTGTCCCTGGTCCAGGCCGTGGCGGCCTCGCACGGCGGCCGGCTGGAGCTGGCCGAGGGCCCCGGCGAATACAACGGCATGGGCCCGGGCCTGCGCGTGGCGCTGGTGCTGCCTCGGGTGGAATAGCCCGGCGCCCGTTCTGGGGGCGACGCGACGCTAGCTGTGGACGGTCGATCCAAGACGGGTCGAACCGGTCAACGCCTTGGGCCAAGCTTTGGCTCGACAGAGCGGAGCGCGAGGCCGGCATGACTTTCGAGATCGACGCGAGGACGAACCGGCGGCGTCTGTTGGCGGGCTTGGGCGGTCTGGGCGTGATGGGCTTGGCCGGTTGTGCGCCGGGCCAGATCGCGCGGCCGGGACTGGTTACGTCTTCCAACGGCCTTGCGACATTCGACGTCGTGCCGCCCCTGGCGCCGTTCCGCATGAAGCCGGACCGCATCTCCAAGATCACCGTCTGCCTGCGTCCGTTCCGCAAGGCCGGGCCGCGCCTGGACGTCGAGACGGTCGGCGACAAGACCGTGGTCCACAACTATGGCCACGGGGGCAGCGGCTGGTCGCTGTCGTGGGGCTCGGGGACCATCGCGACCAAGAACGCGCTGTCGACCGGCGAGACCGACATCGCGGTGATCGGCTGTGGGGCCCTGGGCCTGACCACGGCGACCCTGCTGCGCCGGGCCGGGGCCAATGTCACCATCTACGCCAGCGAGCGCACGCCCTACACCCGCTCGGCCCGCGCCACCGGCACTTGGTCGCCCGACAGCCGCATCGCCGCCGAGGGCGCGACCGCCCCGGGGTTCGAGGCGCTGTGGGAGGAGATGTGCCGCACCTCCTACAAGGCCTATCAGACCTATGTCGGCCTGGCCGGCGATCCGGTGCTGTGGACCGACCGCTACACCCTGTTCGACAGTCCAGGAGGCTTGACCAGCGACGGGCCCTCCGATCCGAACAGCGTGCAATTCGTCAACTACGCCGATCGCGTGCGCGACATCACGCCTCGCTCCATGACTCTTGAGCCGGGCCAACATCCGTTCCCGACCCGCTATGCGCGGCGCGGCTCGTCGATGCAGTTCAACGTCGCCGAATACGCCCATCTGCTGACCACCGACTTCCTGCTGGCAGGCGGCAGGATCGAGACCATGACCTTCAACACGCCGGCCGATCTCTCGGTTTTGAAGCAGAAGGTGGTGGTCAACTGCACCGGCTATGGCGCGCGGGCGCTGTGGAAGGACGAGAGCATCGTCCCGGTGCGGGGTCAGATCGCCTGGCTGATCCCGCAGCCGGAGGTCAATTACGGCGTCTATTACAAGCACGTCTCGGTGCTGCCGCGCCACGACGGCATCGTCGTGCAGTATGTCGGCGAGACGGAAGGCTGGGGCTATAACGACGACAACGAGACGGCCGACCGCAAGGAGGCCGAGGCGGCCATCGCCGCGATCGCCAGCCTCTACGGCCGGGCCCAGACCGGGGCGAACTGATCGGCGAGGATGGCGTCGGGCGCCATGGCCAGCGGGTCGAAGCCGCGCGGCGCCACGCCCCAGACGCCGGCGAAGGTCGCCACGGCCAGGGCGGTGAGGACCAGGAAGCCGGCGATCTCGCGTCGGCGGCTAGGCTCGATTCGGCCCAAGAAGCCGACGCGCAGCACCAGCGGATGCGTGCCCCAGCCACAGGCCAGGGGCGAGGCGAGGCCAGACGTCGAGACCTTCAACAGCGCCCTCGCATAGTCGCCGCGGATATTGTCCTTCAGGGCCAGCACGGTGGCGTCGCAGGCCAGCTCCTGGTCGATGCGGGCGAAAGCCGCGCCGACATGGATCAGCGGATTGCACCAGCCCGCCACCCGGCAGCCGGCGACGATCAGGTTGGCGATCGGGTCGCCGCGCTGGATGTGGGTGCGCTCGTGCAGCAGGATCAGGGCGCGTTCGCGGGCGGTGAAGCGGGTCTCGAAATCGGCGGGCAGCACCAGACGCGGCCAAAGGGCGCCCATCACCGCGGGCCCGACCTCGCCCCGATCGGCGCGACGCCGGAAGGCGCGCTCCTGCCACAGCATCAGGCCGGCGAAGATCGCCGCGCCGGCCAGCCAGACCGCCAGCGCCGTCAGCGCCAGGCCCAGCGCCAGGGGCGCGGTCGGCGCGCCCATCGCGAGGGTCTCGGCCCGGCTGGGGAAGACGCTGGCCACCGCCGCCGTCGGCACGATGGTCCACAGGCCATAGGCCAGACGCGGCCCGAACAGCTTGCGGACGGGCAGGCGCAGCAGCAGGACCGCGACCACGCCGCAGGCGGCGGCGATCTGCATCCGCGTCAGCGCTAGGACCAGCAGTTCGATCATCGTCGCCTTCCCTCCTGGCGTCGTCCGGCGCGTGGCCAGCTTCGATGTGGCTATGGTTACAAGTGTAATATCGCGCGTCAAGCGTGCGTCTTGCTCCTGCACGCCCATCGCGTCACGGTGCGGGCCATGACTCGCCTGCTCGAACGCCTGACCCCCTGCGGCCCCGTCGTCGATCCCAAGGCCGCCGAACGGGCGCACGAGGCGATCCTGCGCAAGGCGGGGGAGGCGGCCTCGACCGTCGACGCGGCGTGGGCCGCCCTGGCCCCGGTGTTCGCCGCCTCGCCCTATCTGACCGGTCTTGCGCGGCGCGACGCGGTTCGCCTGCCGTCCATCCTCGAGGCCGATCCGGTGGAGCGCCTGGCGACGATCCTGGCCGCCACCGACGCCGTCGCCGCCGAACCGGACTTTGAGACTGCCCGCCGCGCGCTGCGCGAACTGAAGGCCGACCTGCACCTGCTGACCGCCCTCTGCGACCTGGGCGGCGTCTGGGACCTGGACGCGGTGACCGGCGCCCTGACCCGCTTCGCCGACGCCTCGCTGCGCGCCGCCCTGGCCCAGGCGGTGCGGCAGGAGGTCGATCGCGGCGCCCTGACCCGCATCGGCGACGACGCGGCGGGACCCGCGCCGGGCCTGTTCTGCATCGCCATGGGCAAGCACGGCGCGTTCGAGCTGAACTATTCCAGCGACATCGATTTCTCGATCTTCTACGCGCCCGAGAAGCTGCCGGTCGCCGAGGGCGTCGAGCCGCAGGGCGTGGCGGTGCGCATCGCCAATCATCTGGGCCGCATCCTGCAGGAGCGCACCGCCGACGGCTACGTGTTCCGCATCGACCTGCGGCTGCGGCCCGACCCGTCCTCGACCCCGCCGGCCATGCCGGTCGACGCCGCGCTCGAATACTACGAGACCGTCGGCCAGAACTGGGAGCGCGCCGCCCACATCAAGGCCCGGATCGCGGCCGGCGACCTGGCCGAGGGCGAGGCGTTCCTGGCCGAGCTGCAGCCCTTCATCTGGCGGCGCAACCTGGATTTCGCGGCCATCGCCGACATCCACTCGATCAAGCGCCAGATCCACACCTACAAGGTCGACGACCGCCTGACCGCCAAGGGCGCCGACCTGAAGCTGGGACGCGGCGGCATTCGCGAGATCGAGTTCTTCGTTCAGACCCAGCAGCTGATCCTGGGCGGCCGGCAGAACGATCTGCGCGGTCCCCGCACCCTGGACGCGCTGTTTGCGCTGTCGGCCGCTGGCCACGTCACGCCCGAGGACGCCGGCTGGCTGTCCAAGGCCTATCAGGACCTGCGGGCCCTGGAGCACCGGGCCCAGATGATCGCCGACGAGCAGACCCACAAGCTGCCGGAGTCCGACGCCGACCGGAAGAAGGTCGCGGCGCTGTGGAGCCACGACAACCTGCGCAGCTTCGACGCCGCCGTCGGCAAGATCCTCAAGGGCGTCAATGTCCGCTACGGCCGGCTGTTTGCGGGCGAGGAGGAGCTGTCCTCGCGGTTCGGCAGCCTGGTCTTCACCGGCGTCGAGGACGATCCGGAGACGCTGGCGACTCTCAAGCGCATGGGCTTCTCGTCGCCCGAGCGCGTGGCGGCCACCATCCGCGGCTGGCACCACGGCCACATCGCCGCCACCCGCACCGAGCGGGGCCGCGAGCTCTTCACCCGCCTGGCCCCGCGCCTGCTGGACGCGGCCAACGCCACGGGCGCGCCGGACACCGCCTTCAACCGCTTCGCAGACTTCTTCGCCAGCCTGAGTTCAGGCGTGCAGATCCAGTCGCTGTTCCTGGCTCAGCCGCGTCTGTTCGAGCTGATCGTCGAGGTCATGGCCTTCGCCCCGCGTCTGGCCGCCACCCTGGCGCGGCGGCCGACGGCCCTGGACGCCCTGCTGGATCCGGCCTTCTTCGGACCCATGGACGTGCCCGAGATCGCGCCATGGGACCCGGCCGATTTCGAGGGCGCGATGGACGCCGCTCGCCGCCTGTTCCGCGACCAGAGCTTCCGCATCGGCGTGCGGGTGATGAGCGGCACCGCCGGCGCCCGAGACGTCGGCGCGGCCTTCGCAGGGCTCGGCGACCTGATCGTTGGCGGGCTGGCTCCGGCGGCCCTGGCCGAAACCGTGCGCCTGGGCGGCGACTTCCCCGGCGAGGTTGCGGTGGTGGCGCTGGGCAAGGCCGGCTCGCGCGAGATGACGGCCAAGTCGGACCTCGACCTGATGACGCTCTATGCGGCCGATGACCCTGTCGCCATGTCGTCGATCAAGAGCTGGAGCGCCGACAGCTTCTACGCCCGCTTCACCCAACGCCTGATCTCGGCCCTGTCGGCGCCGACCAGCGAGGGCGGCCTCTACGAGGTCGACATGAAGCTGCGGCCCTCGGGCGCCAAGGGGCCGGTGGCGGTCAGCTTCGCAGCCTTCGAGGACTATTACGAGCGCGAGGCCGAGACCTGGGAGCTGCTGGCCATGACCCGCGCCCGGGTGATGTGGGCCAGCTCGCCGGCCTTCCAGGCCCGCGCCGAGGCCGCCATCGAGGCGGCCCTGCGCCGGGCGCGCGACCCGGTGAAGACCGCACTCGACGTGCTTGAGATGCGCGAGCTGATGGAGCAGGAGCGGCCCGGCAAGGGCGTCTGGGACCTGAAGCTGACCCCCGGCGGCCTGGTCGACATCGAGTTCGTCGCCCAGTTCCTGCAGCTCAAGCACGCCGCCGACGGCGGGCCGCTGGCCCAGAACACCGGCGAGGCGCTGGCGGCTCTGCGCAAGGCGGGCCTGGCCGACGACGCGGCCCTGGCGTCACTGGAGATCGCCTGGCGGTTGGAGCAGGATCTGTCCCAGCTGATCAAGGTGGCGCTGGAGGACGGCGGCGATCCCGAGGCCGAGCCCAAGGCCTTCAAGGCCTTGCTGGCGCGGGCGGGGCATGTGCGCGAGTTCCGCTCGCTGAAAACCAAGCTGACCAAGGCGAAGGTCGAAGCGCGGGCGGCGTTCGAGACGATCGTCAAGGCGCAGGGCTGAACCGGCTTTCCGAAACGCGGCTTGGGATATACATTGCGTATATCCCAAGGAGGTCGCCATGACGCGAACGACCCTTTTCCTCTCCAACAAGACCCAGGCCCTGCGCCTGCCCAAGGACGTCGCCTTCCCCGACCATGTGAAGGAAGTGAAGATCATCAAGGAAGGCAATCGCCGCGTGATCGTGCCGGCCGACTCGTCCTGGGATGATTTCTTCGCCGAGCCCGGGATCGACATCGAACGGCCGCCGCAGCTGCCAGCGGAAAAGCGCGAGGAGTTTTGATGTCGGGCTATATGCTCGATACGGACCTCTGCATAAGAGTGCTGCGAGACCGCACGCCCGAACTGAACGACAAATTCAGTCTGCACGGGGATACGCTTCACATCTCCACCATCACTTTGACCGAACTTCTGGTCGGGGCGGCAAAGTCGATGCGCCCGGAGCAGCACCGGCAGAAGGTGGACTGGTTCGCGGCGCGCGTGAAAGTACTGCCTTTCGACGCCTTGGCGGCGGAGCACGCGGCCGATATCCGCTTCGCTCTCGAGCGCATCGGGCGAAAGATCGGGCCGCATGACTCTCTGATCGCCGGCCATGCGCGGTCGCGCGGTTTGATCGTCGTGACAGGCAATATGCGGGAGTTTGGTCGGGTCGACGGGCTACGCTGCGAAACCTGGTTTCCGGTCGCCGACGGATTTCACGAGGACTGACGTTCAATCGAACATGGGACGGGCTTTCACACGCTCGGAGACTTAGGTCACATGTTCAAATACGCACTGATCGCCAGCGCGGTCGCCATGATCGCCGGCCCCAGCCTGGCCCAGACCAAGGGCGCGGCCGCGCTCGACGCCGATGGCGACGGCAAGGTCACGTTGTCGGAGTTCCAGGCCGGTCGCGGCGCCCAGATGCTGGCCCGTCTCGACACGGACAAGGACGGCAAGCTGTCGAAGGCCGAGTTCGAGGCGATGCGCAAACCCAAGGCCGATGACGCCGCCGCGCCCGTCAAAGGCAAGGGCAGGATGGCCGGCCGGATGTGGTCGAAGGTCGACGCCGACAACGACGGTTTCCTGTCGAAGGCCGAGCTGGACGGCTTCCTGGCTAATCGCTTCAAGCGCATGGACGCCGACAATGACGGCGCCCTGACGATGGCGGAGTTGAAGACCGGCGCCGGCAAGGCGAAGGTCGGGATCTGATTGATGTGTCCGCGCGCGGCGAGGTGAGGTTTGGCGGCCGAGGGGAGCGATCCCGACGAGGCTCTGCTGACGGGGGTGGGCCGGGGCGACCCGACCGCCGTGCGTCAGCTGCTGGACCGACGCCTGCCGCGCGTTCTGGCCCTGGCGCGGCGCATGCTGAACGACGCTGGCGAGGCCGAGGACGTTGCGCAGGAGACGTTCCTGCGGGCCTGGAAGCAGGCGCGGTCTTGGCGGCCGGGCGGGGCGAAGTTCGACACCTGGCTGCACCGCGTGGCGCTGAACCTCTGCTACGACCGCCTGCGCCGCCGCCGCGAGGTGGCGACCGCCGAGCCGCCGGAGCAGGTCGACACCGGTCCCGCGCCGGACGCCGGCCTGATCGGCGCCGACCTGTCCAAACGGGTCGAGGCGGCGCTGGCGGCTTTGCCGGAGCGCCAGCGCGAGGCCATCGTGCTGTGCCATCACCAGGGTTTGGGCAATATCGAAGCCGCCGCCTTGATGGAGATCAGCGTCGAGGCGCTGGAAAGTCTCCTGGGACGGGGCAGAAGGGCGTTGAAGGCGTCGCTGGCCGATCTGCGGGGGCAAGGACGATGATGGAGGTCGAGGCATGACCATGACCGTCGAACGGTTCGCGCAGCTGGCCGAAATCCACGGCGGCGACGTCGCGCGCTGGCCCGAGGCCTGCCGCGAGGACGCTCGCGCGTCGCTGGCCGCCGATCCCGAGACCCTGGGTCCGATTCTGGCCGAGGCGGCGCATCTGGACCGTCTGCTGGATCTGGCGCCGGCCGGGGCGGTGAACGCCGCCCTGCTGGGACGCCTGATCGCCGCCGCGCCCCAGCCGGCCGGCTCGGCCCGGCGCTGGATCGCGGCCCTCGGCGCGGCCTTGGGCCTGGGTGTCGCGGCCATGGCCGGCGTCGCCGTCGGCGTGGCCGTGGGGCAGGGTGAAGGCGTCGAGCGCGGCCACGAGACCGTGATCGCCGCCGACTTCACCACCGATCTTTCCGAGGCCCTCGAGGAGCCCGCCGCCCTATGACCCTTTCCCGTCCGCTGCTGATCGGCCTGATCGTCTCGGCGGCGCTGAACGTGTTCCTGGTCGGCGGCGTGGCCGGCGTCCTGTGGGTGCGCCAGTCCGCCCCGCCGCCGGCGGCCATCGCTCCGGCGCCGGAGTTGGTCTATGCCGCGCCGCCCGCGCAGGCCTCGTCCGAGCCCGATCCGCAACGCCCCTCGCCGCCGCCGCGTTCGCCCGCCGTGGCGACCCCGGCTGACAGTGAGAAGGCTGCGCGTCCGGCGCTCTGGACCGCTGGCCAGGGCCTGTCGCAGGACAGCCGCAAGGCGCTGCGCCTGGCTCTGCGGGAGGCCAACAAGCGCAACCAGCCCCTCGTGCGCCAGGCGCGCGGCGAGCGGCAGGCGGCTCTGGAGGCGATGAAGTCCAAGACCTATGATCCGGCCGAGACAGCCAAGCGCCTGGCGGCCGCGCGGGCCCTGGACGTGCAGGCGCGGGGCAATGTCGAGACCGCCGTGGCCAACTACGCCGCCAGCCTGTCGCCCGAGGAGCGGGCGGCGCTGTCGGACGGTCTGGCCCGGGTCTATGCGCCGCGTCCGCGCCTGAACGCCGTCCCGCGCTGAGCCTAGCGGGCGGCGACCAGGGCCTGGACGTCGCGGATCAGGCGGTCGATCGTCGGGTTCCAATCGGCGTCCCTGGAGCCCTGGCGATAGAGCTTGAGGCTGGGATACCAGGGCGAATCCTCGCGGTCCTGCAGCCAGCGCCAGTCGGTCCCGAACGACGGCAGCAGCACATAGCCCGGACGACCCATGGCCCCGACCAGATGGGCCACCGAGGTGTCGACGGAGATGACCAGATCCAGTTGCTGGACCAAGGCGGCGGTCTCGGCAAAGTCCTTGGCGCCGCTTTCGGCCGGGTCCAGGCCGATCACCTGTCCGGGCAAGCTGGCGCGCAGCCGGGCCATGGCCTCGGGCGGCAGCGAGCGCTTGCGATCGTTGGAGTGCTTGGGATTGCCCTTCAGCTGCACGCCGATCTTGAAGCCCGGCGGAAGCAGCGGCCATTTCGACGCCGTCCTCAGATAGGGCTCGGCGGGCAGGGCCGCGAGCGTCGCTCCCAGGTCGCCGGCCAGGGCGCCGATGACGGTCCAGTAGTCCGGGTCTGGGAAGTCCACCGATCCAGCGGCGGCCAGGACCTTGGCGTCGGGGAAGCTGTGGGCGAGCAGCGGAACCAGGGTGGGTGACACCAGCGCCACCACCTCGGCGCCGGCGGCCAGCAGGGCGGGGATGAAGCGGGCGAACTGCATCTGGTCGCCCAGGCCCTGCTCGGGGAAGATGGCGATGCGCTTGCCCTTCAGGTCGTCGCCGCGCCAGCGCGGGAACGGAAAGGCGTCCGCGGTGGGCAGCGCCATCGACGGGATCTGGTGCCGGGACTCGTAGAGCTTCCAGCCCTCCTCGTACTGGCCCAGGGCCAGCACCGCCAGCGACAGCGCCTGGCGCATCGGCGCGGCGTCGGGGGCGAGGCTTACGGCCCGTCGCAAGGTCCGCTCGGCCTCTTCCAGCTGGCCGAACTGCGTTTGCAGCACGCCCATCCGCAACAGGACGGCGAGGTTGCGAGGGTCAGCCCGCGCGATCTTGCGATAGCCGTCCAGGGCCTGGCGCGGGCGGCCGTTCTCATGCGAGGCGACGGCGGCGGCGAAGAGCGCGGCTGTTGACGTTTTCGAACTCACGGCCCGACTCTGCTCCCCCGATGCGCCCTTGGGTTGGGGCAGAAAACAAGGTTCGCTGTCAATGGACAGGCTACGATCTGTCTACCGGCCAAAACATCCTTTTCCGCGTAACCATTCGCCAAGCCCGTGCGTATCTTCACGCGAGACCGCTTTCCGGAGACCGCCATGCTGATCCGCCACGCCCCTGACCTGACCGAGAACGACGTCACCGGTCACGGGCTGTATCTGCGCCGGCGCGCGTTCCTGGGCGCGGCGGCGGGCTTGGGCCTGGGCGGTCTGGCCGGAGCGGCCGGCGCCGCGCCGCTCAGCTATGCGAAGGGCTTCTCGACCACCGAGAAGGCCACGTCCAAGGACGACATCACGGGCTACAACAACTTCTATGAGTTCGGCGCCGACAAGGGCGATCCGGCCGAGAACGCCGGCCAGCTGAAGACCCGGCCCTGGACGGTGCGCATCGACGGCGCCTGCGAGGCGCCGCGCACGGTCGGCATCGACGAGCTGACCAAGGCCAACAAGCTGGAGGAGCGCATCTATCGCATGCGCTGCGTCGAGGGCTGGTCGATGGTGATCCCCTGGGTCGGCTTCCCGCTGAAGGACCTGATCGCCTCGGTCAAGCCGACCTCCAAGGCTAAGTACGTCGCCTTCGAGACCCTGATGCGGCCCTCGGAAATGCCGGGCCAGCGCGACCAGCTGCTCGATTTTCCGTACCGCGAGGGCCTGCGGATCGACGAGGCGACCCATCCCCTGACCCTGCTGGCGGTGGGCCTGTATGGCGAGACCCTGCCCAACCAGAACGGCGCGCCCCTGCGGCTGGTGGTGCCGTGGAAATATGGCTTCAAGGGCATCAAGTCGATCGTGCGCATCACCCTGACCGAGACGCAGCCGGCCACGGCGTGGAACAAGCTGGCGCCGCGCGAGTACGGCTTCTATTCCAACGTCAATCCGGCCGTGGACCATCCTCGCTGGTCGCAGGCCACCGAGCGTCGCATCGGCGAGTTTCGCCGCCGCGAGACCCTGCCGTTCAACGGCTATGGCGAGTATGTCGCCAATCTCTATCGCGGCATGGACCTGAAGAAGTTCTACTGATGGCGTCGGCGAAGAAGCGCCCGTCGAAGGCGCGCGACAACCTTGTCTACGCCCTGGTCTGGCTGGCCTGTTTCGCGCCCCTGGCCTGGCTGGCGTGGAAGGGCTTCAACGGCGATCTGGGCGCCAATCCGATCGAGGCGCTGATCCGCCAGCTGGGCGTCTGGGGCCTGCGGCTGCTGCTCGTCGGCCTGGCCATCACGCCGGCGGCGCGGATCTTCAGGCAGCCGCGGCTGGTGCGCTTTCGGCGCACGGTGGGGCTGTTCGCCTTCGCCTATATCGTGCTGCACCTCTTCAGCTATGTCGGCGTCGATCTCTATTTCGACGTCGGCCAGCTGTGGAAGGACATCCTCAAGCGGCCCTTCATTACCCTGGGCATGCTGGGCTTCGTGCTGCTGATCCCGCTGGCGGTGACCTCGACCAACGGCTGGGTCATCCGCATGGGCCGGACGGCGTGGCAGCGGCTGCACTGGCTGATCTACCTGATCGCGCCGCTGGGCGTGGCCCACTACTATCTGCTGGTGAAGGCCGACCACCGGCCGCCGCTGGTCTATGCGGCGGTTTTCGCGGCGCTGATGGGTTGGCGGGTTTGGGATCGGGCTAAGCGCTAAACTCCCT
Source organism: Caulobacter sp. GW821-FHT10F06 (assembly GCF_058809215.1). Classification (NCBI taxonomy): domain Bacteria; kingdom Pseudomonadati; phylum Pseudomonadota; class Alphaproteobacteria; order Caulobacterales; family Caulobacteraceae; genus Caulobacter; species Caulobacter sp. GW821-FHT10F06. The sequence goes on from NZ_JBXASK010000012.1 coordinate 60,755, forward strand.
TCCCCCTTGATGGGGGAAGGGTTGGGGATGGGGGTGACGCGGCGGTTCAACTGGCAAGCGCCCTATCACCCCCACCCAACCCTCCCCCATCAAGGGGGAAGGGCTTATTTCAGCGACTTCGCATACGCCTGCGCCTGCCCGATCAGCCGCAGCACGTTGCCGCTCCAGATCGCCTCGATGTCGGCGTCGCTATAGCCCTCGGCCTTCAGGCGGGCGGTGATCTTGGGCAGGTCGGCCACGTCCTCCAGGCCCTCGACGCCGCCGCCGCCGTCCCAGTCCGCGCCGACGCAGACATGCTGCGGGCCGGCGATCTTCAGGGTGTGCAGCATGCTGGCCATGTAGATGTCGAAGTTGGCGCGGACCGGCGGATACTGCTTGTCGATCGCCACGCGCTTTGCGGTCCAGGCCACGACGTCGGTCTGGCTGGCCTCGTCGCGCGGCGGGCGGCCCAGGGTCTTCAGCGCCGCGTCACGCTCGGGCGTGGACTTCGAGGGGACCAGGTAGACCGAGTTGATGCAGATCGCGCCGCCGCCGTCGGCGATGGTCTTGATATGTTTGTCGTCGAGATTGCGCGGATGGTCCGACACCGCCCGCGCGCCCGAGTGCGAGGCGATCACCGGCGACTTCGACAGGGCCACGGCCTGGTCGACCACGTCGTCGGAGGCGTGGCTGACGTCGATCAGGATGCCCAGGCGGTTGGCCTCGGCGATCCAGCGCAGGCCCAGCGGCGAGAAGCCGTTCCAGATCTTCCCCTTGGGATCGGTCGAGCTGTCGGCGAACTGGTTGTTGCGGAAGTGGACCGGGCCGGCCATCCGCACTCCGGCCGCGTAGAAGGTCTGCATCAGGGTGAGGTCCTCACCCATCGGCCAGCTGTTCTCGATGCTCTGGAAGGCGAAGATCTTGCCGGCCTTATTGATGCGCACGGCGTCTTCCGGCGTGAAGGCCAGCTCGAAGGCGTCGGGGTGGGCGGCGACCATCTCACGGATGTCGACGGCGCGCTTGAGGGCGAAGTCGCGGGCGAAGCGATAGCCCTCGGCGGTCAGGTCGCCCTGGCCGGTGTAGATCACGAAGAACCCGCCATCCAGGCCGCCGGCCTTCATGCGCGGCAGGTCCACCTGGCTGCCGTCCAGGGTGACCGCGTGGCCCTCCATCATGCTCCAGCCCGGCCGCGCGAAGTGCTCGGGCGTGTCCAGGTGGGTGTCCAGGGTCAGCATCTTCATGTGCGCCGCCAGATCGGCCTTCGACACGGCCGGCTTGGGCGCGGGCGGCGTCGCGGCATGGGCGGCGGCGGAGGCGAGCAGGGCGGCGGAGCCGAGCAGGACGGTCAGCAGGCGATTGGGCATCGAGGCTCCGGGGACTCACGCGACTGGGAACGGCCACGCTCACGGATGCGACGAGAGGCGTCAAGGCGAAGCGGCCACGGGGCCGTCAGAACAACCCCAGCGCCTTGAAGCTGGCCACGCCCTCGCGCCCCACCACCAGATGGTCGTGGACGTTGATCTTCAGCGCGCGGCCGGCTTCGACGATCTGCTTGGTCATGTCGATGTCGGGGCGTGACGGGTTGGGATCGCCGCTGGGGTGGTTGTGCAGCAGGATGATGTTGCTGCTCGACAGCTCCAGCGCCCGGCGCATCACCTCACGCGGGTAGACCGGGGCGTGGTCGACCGTGCCGTGGTTCATGATCTCGTCGGCGATCAGTTGGTTCTTCTTGTCCAGGAACAGCACCCGAAATTGTTCGCGGGGCTCGTTGGCCAGGGCGACACGCACATAGCCTAGCAGGGCGCTCCACGACGAGATCACCGGCCGCTTGGCGATCTTGTCGCGCCCGGCCCGCATGGCGGCCTCGTGCAGCAGCTTGATGTCGATGGCGGCGGACTCGCCGACGCCGGGCACGGTCTTCAGCTCCTCGATGCTGGCGCCGATCACCGCGCCGAACGAGCCGAACCGCGCCAGCAGCGCCTTGGCCAGCGGCTTGACGTCGCCGCGCGCGAAGGTGCGGAAGAGATACAGCTCCAGCAGTTCATAGTCGGGCAAGGCCACCAGCCCGCCGGCCTTGGCCCGGGCGCGCAGCCGCTCGCGATGGCCCATGTGATGCGACGCCGCCGTCAGCTTGGCCGGCGCCGCGTCGGACAAGCCCAGAGTTCTCGCGCTGACCATACCGCCCCCGAGTCAGAGGCGAGAGCTTGGCCTTAACAATCGATGGTTGTCTAGAGCGCCGAGGCGCGCTGGCCGTCAGTTGGCGAGACCCAGGGCGGTCATGGCCTTTTGCAGGCGCCGGCGCGGCTGCACGATCTCGCCCAGGCGCCGCAGCGGATGGAAGTGCATCGGCTTGATCCGCTGAGGCCAGGCGTCGGCGGACTCGATCCGGGCGACCTCGAACAGCTTGGGCATGCCGTAGTCGTCCAGCACCAGCGCCTCCCAGTCGCGCAGGATCTCGTCGTAGCGGTCCTGCAGGACGGTGTTGGTCGGGTCGAGGTTGCGCACGATGGTCAGGCCCGTGGGGCGGGCGTCCAGGCAGTGGACCTGCAGGTCGGGTCGATACTGGCGCAGGACGGGGATGATCTTCCACACGTCGCCGGCCCAGTAGCCCGGATGGTTGCTGGGCTTGTCGACGTCGACCTCGCGGTGCGGGCGGGTCATGTGGACGTCCAGCGGGATGCAGTCGTGCATGACCACGATCGCGTTGCGGGCGCAGTGCTTCTCGGTGTTGATGAAGTCGCGCAGCAGGAACGGGAACTCGTGCATGCCGTCCAGGAAGGCCAGGTCAATCTTGCGGCCCAGGTCGCGGCGCGGGCTGTGGCGCGCGAAATAGTCGTCGCTGGTGAGCTCCCGCAGCGTGACGCGCGACGGGTCGATCTTCACCTCGGGCGACAGCTGGAAGATCGGGTCCACGGCCACAGACCGACAGCGCGACAACCGCAGGGTCTCGCCGTGCAACGTGCCGATCTCGAAGTAGGAATGCGGCTCGGCCTTGGTGTGCAGATGGTGCAGCACCGAGGTGTAGAACAGGCCGTCGATCGAGATCTCGGTGTCGTTCTGGGTGAGACGCGCGCTCATGGACTGTTTCCGATCGGCAAGGTTGCGCGCAACCTACGTTATCGAATCCAGGTCAGACCATCGGAAAGATCGGCTGCTCAGGCGCCCAGGATCGCGGGCTGGAACAGGCCGGCGGGCGAGGCGGTGAAGATCTCGTAGCCGTCTTCCGTCACGCCGATCGAGTGCTCGCACTGGGCCGACAGCGACTTGTCGCGGGTCACGGCGGTCCAGCCGTCGCCCAGCACCTTCACGGCCGGCTTGCCCAGGTTCACCATCGGCTCGACGGTGAAGAACATGCCCGGCTTCAGCACCGCGCCTTGGCCCGGACGGCCGAAGTGCAGGATGTTGGGGGCGTCGTGGAACACCTTGCCCAGGCCGTGGCCGCAGAAGTCGCGCACCACCGAGCAGCGCTGCGCCTCGACATAGGACTGGATGGCGTGGCCGATGTCGCCCAGGGTCGCGCCCGGCTTCACCGCGGCCAGGCCGCGCGCCATGCCTTCATAGGTGATCTCGACCAGGCGACGGGCGCGGGGGCCCACTTCGCCGACGCCGTACATCCGCGAGGTGTCGCCGTGCCAGCCGTCGACGATCACGGTCACGTCGATATTGACGATGTCGCCCTCGCGCAGGTTCCAGTCGCCCGGGATGCCGTGGCAGACCACGTGGTTGCGCGAGATGCAGACCGTCTTGGGATAGCCGCGATAGTACAGGCAGGCCGGCAGGGCCTTGTGGTCGAGGATGAACTCGCGGGCCAGGGTGTCCAGATGGTCCGACGACACGCCGGGCACGACGTGCGGGATCAGCATGTCCAGGCACTCGGCGGCCAACTTGCCGGCGGCGCGCATGCCTTCGAAATCGGCCGGCTTGTGGATCTTGATCGCGCCCGTACGGGTCTCGGCTTCGATCTCTTGCAGGTCGTCCAGGGTCATGGCGTACTCGAATGTCAGATCGCCGATGACCCGGGGGGAGCGGGCGTCGCGCCCGGGGGGAGGCGGCGCGACAGGCGAATGTCGGGACTTATGTCGCGACTATAGCATGAAAGTTCAACCGCCGCCTGGGTTGCGATGAAGACTTTCGCCGTCAGGAGCGCGTGCGGCGCACCTCTCCGGCGTGGGTGGCGGCCTTGATCTCGCCCAGCGACGTGGCTTCCAGCGTCGTGGGCGTGTCGCGCCGCACATGGCAGACGCCCTTGTAGCGGGTGACCCGGCCCGAATCCTTCTCGGTGACGTCGGCGGTGAACTTCACGTCCCACTCGCCCGGCTTGCCGGTCGCGACGGGGTCCATGTCGGATGAGCTGACACTGTTGATCGGCCCCAGCTTGAACTGATCTTCCAGCTTGGAGGTGCAGGCCTTGAACGCGAAGACGGCGCGCAGGGCGGTCATCATTCCGCTCTCCTTGCCGTTCGCGCCGGGGCTGCAGGCGGACAGGGCCAGGGCGAGACTGAACGCCGCCGCGGTCGAGAGCTTCATGATCGAACGATCCCCAAGGTTCGGCGGGGAGGGTTAGCGAGATGCGAGCCGATTGCAGCTTAAATCGCTGTCATGTGGGCGTTGGCCGCCAATCGATCCGACGCTTCAGCTTGATCTGATCGGTCCCGACCTCGCACGCATAGACCAGCACCTCTACGCCGGCCTGCGACGCCAACCGCAGGCCTCGCGCGAAGGCCGGATCCAGATCCGCGCAAGCCTTGAAGCTCTCGCAGTCCTCGCGCTGAACCACGAACAGCGCCACCGCGCGGTCCCGCGCCGCGACCTGCGCCGCCAGGTCCGCGAGGTGTCGCGTCGAGCGCGCCGCCACGCAGTCGGGAAACTCCGCCAGGCCCGCCGTTCTCGACAAATGCACGTTCTTGACCTCCAGCCAGCACGGCGGGCGGTCCGGCCCGGCCAGCAGGAAGTCGACCCGGCTGGCCTCGGCGTATTTCACCTCGGGGCGCACGGTCGCGTAGCCGGCCAGTTCGGGGATGGCGCCCGTCGCCAGGGCCTCGGCGACCAGCTTGTTGGGCAGCATCGTGTTGACCCCGACCAGTCCGCCGCCGGCCTCCACCAACTGTAGGGTCCAGGGCAGCTTGCGCTTGGGATCGTCCGACCAAGACACCCAGGCGCCCTGGCCGGGCAGGTTGACGCCCAGCATCGCGCCGGGATTGGGGCAGTGGGCGGTGATCTCTCGGCCGTCGTCCAGCACCATGTCGGCGAAGAAGCGCTTGTAGCGTTGGACCAGACGGCCGCGAACGAGCGGTTGCGGGAGAAGCATGCGGGCCCTAAGTCGGATCAAGCAGTGACGACGGATGTAAGGGAGCGACGCGATGACGGCCAGCGGTGAACGCGTGACGGCGGCGGTTCTGATCATCGGCGACGAGATCCTGTCGGGCCGCACCCAGGACGTGAACCTCAACGCCATCGCCAAATATCTGGCCACCTACGGCGTCGACCTCGCCGAGGCCCGTGTGGTGCCCGACATCGAGGACGAGATCGTCGACGCGGTGAACCACCTGCGGACCAAGTACGACTACCTGATCACCACCGGCGGCATCGGTCCGACCCACGACGACATCACCGCCGACTCGGTGGCCAAGGCGTTCGGCGTCACCGCGCCCGAGCATCCCGAGATCATGGCCATGCTGCGCGAGCGCTGGGGCGAGCCCAACGCCGCCCGCCGTCGCATGGCCCACGTGCCCGAAGGCGGCTCGCTGGTGAAGAACCCGGTGCAGGGCCCGCCGGGCTTTCAGAAAGAGAATGTTTTCGTGCTGGCCGGGGTGCCGGCGATCATGCGCGGCATGCTCGACGACGTCGGACCGCGCCTGCGCACCGGGGCGGTGGTGATCAGCAAGACCGTCCGCGTCACCGGCACGGGCGAAGGCACGATCGCGGCGCCGCTGGAAGCGGTGGCCAAGGCCCATCCGGACATGTCGCTGGGCAGCTATCCGTTCTTCAGCCCGCCCGACGTCTACGGCGCCAACCTGGTCGTGCGCGGTCGCGATCCGGCCGAGGTCGACGCGGCGATCGAGGAGCTGGTGGCGGCGCTCACCGAAGCCGGCGCGGCCAATATCGAGCGGATCACGCCCGAGGCCTAAGGCTTGGTAGGGACGGTGGGACTCGAACCCACACGGATTGCTCCAACGGATTTTAAGTCCGGCGCGTCTACCATTCCGCCACGTCCCCAAGGTAGGCGAATGCCCTTACGCGAGCCCTGTTTCCGCGTCGAGGGGGCGGCGGGCGAAACGATTAGCGTCGGCGGCGAGCGCCGGCTCGAAATAGCCGCCGCCCGACGATCGGGACCGGCGGCGAGCGGGGGTCTGCGCCGGCGGGCTGTCACGGTCGTCGCCCTGGCGGGCGCGCAGCAGCAGACGCGGCGGGCTTGTCATCTCCGGCGTGATCAGCAGCGTCCCGGTTCCGGCGTCGCGGGCCGTCCAGGCCGAGATCAGGAAGGCGAAGGTCAGGGCCAGGGCCGGCGTCGCGACCCAGGCGAAGGCGGCGGGCTCGAAGGCCAGGCTGATGACGACCAGCATCAAGCCGAACGCCAGTTCCGTCCGATGCCGCCGCAGCGCCTCGCCCAGCGGCAGGCCGTCGACACACCGGCGCTGGGCCGCCCAGCCGGAGTCGCGGCCGCTGAGCACTTCCAGCACGGCGCGGGTCTGAGCGAACAGGATCACCGGCGCGATCAGGCTAGAGACCAGGGTCTCCAGGGCGACCCCGGCCAGCGCCGTTCGGGCGCCGCCGAAGCCCTCGGCGCGGCCCTGGCGCAGCGCCGCGCCCCAGGCCAGCAGCTTGGGAACGATCAGGAAGGCCAGCGACAGGCCGAACACGCCCCAGAGCTTCGGCTCCAGGAAGGCCGAGGCCGTGGCCTGGGCCGCGCCGCCCAGGGTCGGAAAGGCGGCCAGCAGCAGGCCGATCGTCAGCAGGGCCAGCCACAGCGGCGCGGTCAGGTAGGTGGAAAAGCCACGTAGCAGATGGAAGCGGCTGACGGGGTGCAGGCCCCGGGCGGCCACCACGCCGATGTGCTGCAGGTTGCCCTGGCACCAGCGGCGATCGCGGACGATCTGGTCGATCAGGGTGGGCGGGCCTTCCTCGTAGCTGCCACCCAGGTCGGGCGCCAGGCGCACCTGCCAGCCGGCGCGGCGCAGCAGGGCCGCCTCGACGAAGTCGTGGCTCATGATCGCGCCGCCGAACGGACGCGGTCCGCGCAGATGCGGCAGGCCGGCCTGCTCGGCGAAGGCGCGCACCCGGATGATCGCATTGTGCCCCCAGTAGCTGGACTCCGCACCGCTCCACCATTCCAGACCGCGCGCGAACATCGGGCCGTACAGGCGGCTGGCGAATTGTTCGATGCGGGCGAACAGGGTGCGGCCGTTGACGATGGTCGGCACGGTCTGGATCAAGCCGACGCCGGGCGATCGCTCCATGGCGGCGGCCAGGCGCGTCAGGGTCTCGCCGGTCATCAGGCTGTCGGCGTCCAGCACCACCATGTGCGCGTAGGCCCCGCCGAAGCGCCGGACCCAGTCGGCGATGTTGCCGGCCTTGCGATCGGTGTTCTCGGCGCGGCGGCGATAATAGACCCGGACGCGGCCGCCGAAGCGGGCGCGCAGTTGGTCGTAGGCGGCCCGCTCGTCGGCGGCGATGGCGGCCACGCGGGTGTCGCTGAGCACGAAGAGATCGAAATGCTCCGCCGCGCCGACCGCCTGGATCGACTCCAGCATGGCTTCGAGGCGCGCGAACACCGGGCCGACGGCCTCGTTGTAAACCGGAGCTAGGATGGCGTTGCGGCGAGTAAGGAACGGCGGCGGTCCGAGACGGCGCGGCGCGGGCCCTTCGCGCCACAGCGCGACGAAGCCGGCGAACGCCGAGGCGAATGAGAAGGCCGTCCACGCGAACAGGCTGGCGAACAGCGGCAGCTCGATCCATTCGAGCGGGGTCAGGCGATCGACGGCGAAGGCCTGCAAAATGACCAGCGTCGCGGCCAGGGTCAGGACCAAGGTGACGCCGACCAGCGCCACGCGACGGCGCAGGCGGCGGCTCGACCGGATCGGTCTTGGGATCGGCGCCACGCCCAGGCGCTGGGCCGGCATCGCTATCGGACAATCCGGCGGAATTGTGTCGCGATCTGGGGGCGGGGGAGCGAGTTCAGCGAGACGGGACGAAGCGCGTTGAACTCTGGTGACCAAAGTATCGGTCCTGTTACAGCACTGAAACCGTGGCCTCTAAGGCGTGGCGGCGCGACTAGTTCCCTCCGGTCGCGGGGAAAATCAGGGCGGTCCAGGTTTCGCTGATCGGGCGCCCGTTTTGGCGCAGCACGACGCGCACATCGACCGGTTCCTGACCATCTGGCGCGACGTCGAAGGTCACGCGCCACAGGGCCTCGGGGCCGGTTTCGTGCCGGGCGCCCGGATAGTGCGACAGCAGCCTGATCTGGCCGTTGCGAGCGGTCACGTCGGCCTGGATGTCGATGGCGGCGCGCAGGGCCAGCAGGTTCCCGCCCCGGAACTCGACATCGATCTTGCGGCTGCCGGGCGCCGCGCCGTCGCGGCCGGGTTCGCCGGGCGCGCCCGAGCGGGTGGCGACCACGTGGGCGAGTTCCGCGCCTTGCGCCTGGACCGGCGGCGCGTCCCGCGTCCAGGATAGCCGGTAGCGCAGGTCGATCGCGGTCCCGGCCTTGACCGGCGCCTCTGGGGTCCAGAAGGCGACGATGTTGTCGTTGGTCTCGTTGGCGGTGGGGATTTCGACCAGGCGGATCGAGCCCTTGCCCCAGGCGCCGACGGGCTCGACCCAGACGCTGGGCCGGCGATCCATGTGCGCCTGCTCGTCGTGATAGTGGTCGAAGTCGCGGTCGCGCTGGATCAGGCCAAAGCCGCGCGGATTGTCGTCGGCGAAGGTGCTGGTCACTACGCGGCCGGGATTGGTCAGCGGTCGCCACAGGCGCTCGCCGGCGCCGTTCCAGATGGCCAGGCCATCGGAATCGTGGACCTCGGGTCGCCAGTCCGGCCCTCGGATCGCGCGATCCTCGCCGTACCAGAACATGCTGGTCAGGGGCGCGAAGCCGATCTGGTCGAAGGCCCGGCGGAAATAGACGGCGGCCTCGACGTCCTGCGCCAGCTCCAGGCCCCGGCGGGTGTTGACGAAGCGAAACGCCCCGACCATCCCCGGGCTCTCCATCAGGGCGTTGACGACCAGGCGTCCGGCGCCGTCGCGCTCCAGCCACACCTCGCGGAAGTCGGGAAATTCCTCCGGCTGAACGGCGTAGGTGTCGGCCGCGACGCCGCGCGCCGACAGGCCGTACTGGCCGAACGGCGAGGGCGAGCGGAAATAGGACGCGCCCTGGAACACCAGCCACTCGCCCCGATCGTCGCGGCTGATGGCCCGAAACCCCGCGAAGCCGGCGTCGGCCGGGAGGGCCCGGATCGGACTGTCCGCCGGCGAGGAGAACATCGTCGGGTCGTAGGCCAGGGGGCGGGCCAAGCCGTTCTCGACCAGGTGGATGGCGACCGCGCGCGGCGCTCCGCGGCTGAGGGGGAACAGCTCGATCCCCCAGTCGTCGCCCCACAGTGGGATCTTCTCGCGATAGAAGCCCACGGCGTGGACGGCCTCGTAGTCCATCGCCTCCACCTGGGCGGGCGGCGCGGGCGAGGCGACATAGGCGCGTCCGGCCAGGTCGCGGGCGCGCGCCCGGACCGTCTCGAACGAGAAGGCGTCAGATGTCTGGGCCCGCGCCCCGACGGGGGGCATGGCGCCCGCGGCCAGCAGCATCAGGGCCGCCCGGCGATCAAGCGTCGGCAAGGATACCTCGAGATGGGAAGCGTCTGGGGAGGACGCACTGCAAGCCTAACGCCCGAAGCCGCGCGTCGCCATCGCCGAACGTCGCGAAAAGGCGGTTAGCCCGCCGATCCGGGCGCGGCGCGGCGGTAGCGCGGCAGGTCGAGGCCGTGCCGCTCGACCTTGTCGTAGAAGGTCTTGCGCGGGATCTTCAGGATCTCCAGCGCCGAGCGGACGTCGCCGGCGCAGGCCGCCAGGGTCTCGGCCAGCAGGTGGGCCTCGTAGGTCGCGACCCGCTCTGGCAGCGAGCGCGGTTCGGCCGGGTCGACATGGGCGTCGCCGGCCAAGCCCAGGGCGACGCGCTGGGCGTAGTGGCTCAGCTCCCGCACATTGCCCGGCCAGTCGTGATTCAAGAGACGCCAGCGCACGGCGTCGTCGATCGACGGCGGCGGACGGTCCAGGCGCTCACTGGCCCGGGCCAGGAAGTGGGCGAACAGCAGCGTGACGTCCTCGCGCCGCTCGCGCAGCGGCGGGATGCGGATGCGCACCACGTCCAGGCGATGGAAGAGATCCTGGCGAAAGGCCCCTGAGGCCACGGCGTCGGCCAGGGCCGGCTTGGCGGCGGCGACGACGCGGATGTCCAGCGTATGGGCGCGGTTGGAGCCCAGCGGCGTGATCTCGCGCTCCTCCAGCACGCGTAGGAACTTGCCCTGCGCGTCCAGGGCCAGGGTCTCGATCTCGTCCAGGAACAGCGTGCCGCGATCGGCCTGCTGGATGCGGCCCACCCGCTGGCGCATCGCGCCGTTGAAGGCGCCCAGCTCGTGGCCGAAGAGCTCGCTGTCCAGGGTCGAGGCGGGCAGGGCGGCGCAGTCGACGGCGACGAAGTCGCGGTCGCGGCGGCGTCCCCAGTTGTGCAGGGCCCGCGCCGCCAGCTCCTTGCCGACCCCGGTCTCGCCCTCCAGCAGCACGTCGACATCGGCGCTGGCCAGCTGGCGCAGGGTGGACCTCAGCCTTTCCATCACCGGCGTCTGGCCGATCAGGGGCCAGTCGGACTGCGCCGCCGCCGCAGCCGCGCGCAGCTGGCGGTTCTCCAGGATCAGGCGGCGCTTCTCCAGGGCGCGCCGGACGCTGCTGACCAGCCGTTCGGGCGCATAGGGCTTGGCCACGAAGTCGTAGGCCCCCTCGTGCATGGCCTCGACCGCCTCGGCGACGTCGGCATGGCCGGTGATCAGGATCACCGGCAGGTCGGCGTCCTCCTCGCGCAGGCGGCGGAACAGCTGGCGGCCGTCCATGTTGGGCATGCGGATGTCGCTGACCACCACGCCCGGGAAGTCGGCGGTCAGGGCCGCGATCGCGGACGCGGCAGCGTCGAACGCCAGGACCTCGAAGCCGGCCAGCTGCAGCGTCTGGACATTGGCGCCGCGCAGGGCGTCGTCGTCGTCGATGAAGGCGACCTGGTTGACGGAGCTGTGCATCTAGCGCGCCTTGGGCAGGGAAATGACGAACCGCGCGCCGGCCGGGGCGTCGGGATCGAGGGAGAGGTCGCCGCCGAACTCGGCGACGATGTCGCGGCTGATCACCAGCCCCAGGCCCAGGCCGCGCGGCTTGGTGGTGGCGAAGGGGGTGAACAGGGTCTTGGCCGCCTGCGGCGCCAGCCCCGGACCGTTGTCGGCGATGGCGATGCGGATCTGCGCGCGCTTGGCGGTCACCTGGATGGCGATCTCCGGAGCGGTGGTGTTTTCCAGCGCCTCGATGGCGTTCTGCAGCAGGTTGACCAGCACCTGCTCCAGTCGGAACCGCTCGGCCATGACCAGGGCCTGCTCGTCGCCCTCGCGGCGGACGACGGCCACGCCGGTCTGGCGCAGGCGGGGACCCACCAGCAGCAGGGCGCCTTCGACCGCGTCGCGGACGGCGACCGGCGCGGCCGGCGCGCTGGTCTTGCGGGCGAAGGCGCGCAGCTCGTCGGTGATCAGGCCGATCCGGTCGGTGAGGCCGGAGATCAGGCCCAGATTGCTGCGGGTGGTCGCCGCGTCGGCGCGGTCCAGGAAGACCACGGCGTTGTCGGCATAGGCGCGGATGGCGGCCACCGGCTGGTTGATCTCATGGGCGACCCCGGCCGCGATCTGGCCCAGGGTCGCCAGCTTGTTGGACTGCACCAGCTCGTCGCGCATCAGGTGGACGTGGGCCTCGGCCCGGCGGCGCTCCTCCATCTCGACGGTCAGGCGGCGGTTGGACTTGCGCAGTTCGGCGGTGCGCGCCTCGACCCGGGTTTCCAGCTCGGCGCGGGCGGCTTCCTGGCGGGCGGCGCGCAGGCTGGCCTGGCCGCGCCAGCGCAGCACCGCGCCGGCCACGCCACAGATCCCCAAGCCGACCAGCAGGGCCACGGCGCGCGCGCCGGCGACGGCGTTGCTGAGGATCGAGCTGGTCGGCGTCAGGGTGAAGACCGTCCAGCCCGCCGCGCCCAGATCGGCGCCGGCGGCCATATAGCGGGCCGGCGCCTGGCCGGGAACGGCGGCGAGGGTCAGGTGGGGCGGCCGGCCGGGCGCGATGGCGGGCCGGGCGTCCAGCAGGGTGAAGGGCGCTTCGCCGAAGCGATGTTCGGCCCGCAGGCGGCGCTGCTCGGCCTGGGGCAGGGGCGTCAGGGTCGAGAACCGCCAGCTTGGGATCGAGGTCACCAGGATCACGCCGCGCGGATCGGCGGCGAAGGCCGGCTCGGCCGCTGACCAGTCGGCCTCCAGGGCCTCGAACTCGACCTTGACCACGACGACGCCCAGCATGCCGTCCGGATCTTCAATGCGGCGCGACATGAACAGGCCAGGCCGGCGGCTGACCGTGCCCAGGGCGAACAGCTCGGCCACCCCGGCTTGGCGTGCGTCGCGGAAATAGGGCCGGAAGCTGTAGTCGGAGCCGACGAAGCTGGTCGGCTGACGCCAGTTGCTGGCGGCGATGGTCATGCCCCGGGCGTCCAGCACATAGATCACCGCCGCGCGCGTGCCGCCGCTGAGGGTCTCGAGCTTGCGGTTGAGGGCGTCGACGCCGCGCGGGTCGGGCCGCCGCAGCACCATGGCCACGTCGGGGTCCTGGGCGAGCACGAAGGGCAGCGAGCGATGCTTGGCCAGCTCGCTGCGCAGCACGGCGGCGTGCAGGGCGGCCGAGGCCTGGGCCTGGCGGGCGAGGTCGGCGGTGGCGCGCCGCTCGGCCGCCGCGCCGGCGATCCACACGGCTGCGCCCAGCAGAACCGTACAGAGAGCCAGGAACAGCGCCCAGCGGCGCACGATCGGATCGGCCAGATTCGGCGCGAACGGCCTGGTCATCGGTGCGGTCTCGGCAATGTGTGCGGATTTTCGCACAAATCGCCAAATCCCGAGCGGAAAATCGCCACGCCTGGCGTCTTTCGATGTGGTGCGAAAGTAGCAAACATCAATGAAATCAAGGCCAGGAAGCTTCGGCTTGGCGTGCTTGCGCCGCTTCTCCGCAACAAGGATCGTCTAACCAAGCGTCTTCGCAAAGGGACGCAGGACGGAAACGCGGCCGATCGGCCAGCCACGAGGCGCCAGTGCAGACGATCCCTCAGACCGCCTCCGCGCGGCCCAAGCCGTTCTATCGACACCTGTACTTCCAGGTGCTGGTCGCCATTGTGCTGGGCGCGACCATCGGCCATTTCTGGCCGAGCCTGGGCGAGAGCCTCAAGCCGCTGGGCGACGGGTTCATCAAGCTGGTCAAGATGATCATCGCGCCGGTGATCTTCCTGACGGTGGTCACCGGCATCGCCGGCATGCGCGACCTGGACAAGGTGGGCCGGGTGGCCGTGAAGGCCTTCGTCTATTTCCTGGTGTTCTCGACCCTGGCCCTGATCATCGGCCTGGTCGTCGCCAACGTCGTCCATCCGGGCGCGGGCATGAACATCGATCCGGCCACGCTGAACACCACCAAGATCGCCGCCTACGAGGCCAAGGCCCACGACCAGACCATCGTCGGCTTCCTGCTGCACATCATTCCCGACACCGTGGTCAGCGCCTTCGCCGAGGGCGAGATCCTGCAGGTGCTGTTCTTCTCGATCCTGTTCGGCCTGTCGCTGGCGATGATCGGCGATCGCGGCCAGCCGGTGCTGACCCTGCTGGAATCGGTGGCCGAGGCCTTCTTCCGCCTGGTGCACGTCTTGATGAAGGCCGCGCCGATCGGGGCCTTCGGGGCCTTCGCCTTCACCATCGGCAAGTACGGCATCGGCTCGATCGCCAACCTCGCCGCGCTGGTGGCGACCTTCTACCTGACCTCGATCTTCTTCGTGGTGGTGATCCTGGGCGTGGTGGCCAAGGTCAACGGCTTCTCGATCTTCAAGCTGATCCGCTACCTGAAGGCCGAGCTGCTGCTGGTGCTGGGCACATCCTCGTCCGAGGCGGCCCTGCCCAGCCTGATCGAGAAGCTGGAAAAGGCCGGCTGCCCCAAGTCCGTTGTCGGGCTGGTGGTGCCGCTGGGCTATTCGTTCAATCTGGACGGCACCAACATCTACATGACCCTTGCGGCGCTGTTCATCGCCCAGGCGTGCGGCGTGCACCTGTCCTGGAGCGACCAGGCCCTGCTTCTGGGCGTGGCGATGCTGAGCTCCAAGGGGGCGGCCGGCGTCACCGGCGCGGGCTTCATCACCCTGGCGGCTACGCTGTCGGTGGTGCCCTCGGTGCCGGTGGCCGGCATGGCCCTGATCCTGGGCGTCGACCGTTTCATGTCCGAGTGCCGGGCGCTGACCAACTTCATGGGCAACGCCGTGGCCACCATCGTCGTCTCGCGCTGGGAGAAGGGCCTGGACGCCGACCAGCTGCGCAACGCCCTCGATCCCGATCCCGCCGCCTTGCAGATCCTGGCGGCCAGCGAGGTCAGGCCCTAGCGGCCAGGCTTCGACCGACAACCATCAAAACAAGAACATTGGGGAGCTAACATGATCATCAACACCCGCCACAGGTTCGTCCACGGCGCGGCCCTGGCCGGCTTGCTGCTGGCCACCGCCGCCCAAGCCCAGCAGGCCCCGGCCGGCGACGAAGCGGTCAAGGTCGAGGAAATCGTCGTGGTCGGCAGCCAGATCAAGGGCGCCAAGACCACGGCCGCCCTGCCGGTCACGGTGATGGACAACAGCCAGATCGCCGCCACGGGCGCGGTGTCGGGCGACGACCTGTTCCGCTCGATACCGATCATGGGCGACGTGTTCATCAACCCCAGCAACGCGGCTCAGACCAGCAACTCCACGCGCGGCGACGTCAACTCGATCAACCTGCGCAGCCTGGGCATCGGCAACACCCTGGTGCTGCTGAACGGCCGCCGCCTGGTCTCGCACCCGACCAGCCAGTCGTCGGGCACCGTGCCGCTGCTGGGCTACAACGCCAACGCCATACCGACCGCCAATCTGGAGCGCCTGGAAATCCTGCGCGACGGCGCGGCCGCCATCTACGGCGCCGACGCGGTGGCGGGCGTGGTCAACACCGTGCTGCAAACGAATTTCGACGGCCTGACCATGGACGCCCAATACGGCTGGGCAGAGGGCACGCACCGCAAGGAGTTCAGCGGCAACATCTTCGCCGGGACCAACTTCGCCGACGGCCGGGGCAACATCTCGCTGAACGCCAACTTCACCGAGCGCGCGGCCCAACTGCCCTCCGACATGCCCTATACGGCGACCCAGGACCTGCGGCCGCTGTTCGCCGGCTATGCCGACTACGCCGCCAGCGCCGCCCCGGACAACCGCGGCAACCAGAACTCGTTCGCCAATGTCACGGTGTTCGGCACGACCACGGCGATCCGCCAGGGCACGGTCGCCATCACCACGGCGGCCGGCGCGACCCACATCCAGCCCAACACCATCGCCGGCTGCGCCGCCCAGCTGGCCAACGGCCTGTGCCTGGGCACGGGCAACCTAGCCACCGGCAGCACCGCCAACGCCTATCGCTACAACGCGCCGCAGAACGACGCCACGACCGTAGCCCCGAAGATCAGCCGCCAGAACGTCTTCTTCAACGCCCACTACGACATCAGCGACACCCTGACCGCCTATGGCGAACTGGGCCTCTATCACGCGGAGTCCGAGGGGCGCACGACCCAGGGCACCAGCCTGGTGGCCATCGGCGTGCCGGCGTCCAACTACTGGAACCCCTTCGGCCCGGTGACCTTCGCCGACGGCTCGGTCAATCCCAACCGCCTGCCCAACCTGACCAATGTGCCGGTCACGGGTCGCGCGGTGACCTTCACCAACTACCGCTTCAACGACCTGGGCCCGAGCAAGGTGGAGGTCGAGAACTATCAGACCCGCTTCCTCGCCGGCCTGAAGGGCGACAAGTTCGGCTGGTCATGGGACTCGGCGCTGCTCTATTCGAAGGCCGACGCCAAGGACGAGTCCGACGGCATCGATAGCAAGAAGCTGGCCGCCCAACTGGCCCTGTCGACCCCCGACGCCTACAACCCCTTCAACGGCGGCTGTCTGGACGGGGAAGGCGGCCGCGACTGCACGCCCAGCTCGAAGGCCGCGCTGGACGCCATCCGCTTCCGCCTGAAGCGCCACTCGACCACCACCCTGACCCTGGCCGACTTCAAGGTCTCCAAGCCCGACCTGCTGACCATCTGGTCGGGCGATGTCGGCGTCGCCGCCGGCGTCGAGTATCGCCACGAGACCCAGCAGGACCGTCGCGATCCGCAGCTGGACGGCCGCACGCCCTTCACCGATCCGGTGACCGGCGCGACCAGCAACAGCAATGTCACGGGCGTCAACGACACCCCCAGCACCAAGGGCTCGCGCGACGTCGGCTCGGCCTTCATCGAGCTCGCCGTGCCGCTGGTCTCGCCGGACATGAACATCCCGCTAGTGCGTCGCGTCGACGTCCAGCTGGCCGGCCGCTTCGAGCAGTACAGCGACTTCGGATCGGTCGCGAAGCCCAAGATCGCCTTCGCCTGGGACGTCGTCGACGGCGTGCGGGTGCGCGGCTCCTGGCAGCAGGGCTTCCGGGCTCCCAACCTGGAAACCACCAACCCGTTCAGCTATTCGCGGACCAACACCGTCACCGACTACTACCGCTGCGAGGCCGATCTGCGGGCCGGCCGCATCGCCACTTTCGGGGCCTGCTCGCGCGGCGTCGGCATCCGCTTCACCACGGCCGGCAACCCCGACCTGAAGGCCGAGGAGAGCGAGAACTACTCGATCGGCCTGGTGCTGCAGCCGACCTTCATTCCCGATCGCTTCGGTCGCTTCACCTTCACGATCGACCGCTGGCAGATCAAGCAGGACGGCATCGTCGGCACCCTGGGCTCGTCCAACATCGCCATCCAGGACTACCTGGCGCGCGTGAGCGGCTCCAACAACGCCAACGTCATCCGCGCCGCCCCGACCGTCGACGACGTCGCCTTCTTCGCCGGCACCGGCCTGACGCCGGTCGGCCAGATTCTGGAGATCCGCGACCAGTTCAAGAACCTGCAGCCGCAGACCGTCAGCGGCGTCGACATCGGCCTCAACTGGAGCCAGCGCACCGAGAACCTCGGCCGCTTCACGCTCGATATCGACGCCAGCTACATGGACAAGTTCGGCCAGCAACTGGCCCCGCCGGTCCAGGCGCTGTTCGACGCCCGCGCCGCCGGCACGATCAATGCGGCCACGCCGCTGACCGACGTGGGCGATCTGCTGCGCAAGAACGGCAAGCCGGAATGGAAGGGCACGGGCACGCTGACCTGGCGCAAGGGGCCCTACCAGGTGGGCGGTTCGGTGATCTACACCGGCTCGGTCCAGGACACCGACTTCCTGGCCGCCGACGGCACGCCCTGGACGGTCCGGTCGCAGACGACCGCCAACCTCTATGTCCAGTACCGGTTCGAGAAAAAGGACGGTTTGCTCTCCGAGACCCGCTTCCGCCTGGGCGCCCGCAACATCTTCGACAAGGATCCGCCCCTGTCGTCGAGCGGCTATATCGGCTCGCTCTACAACCCCTATGCCCGCTACTGGTACCTCAACGTCAGCAAGTCGTTCTGACGTTCGAGCCGCGACCGGTCGCCTCGCTCCCCCGCAGCGCGACCGGTCGCCCCTTCCGTTTCCCGTGTGAGTTCGGCCTGACCATGACGCCCCTGATCCGCACCGTTCGACGCGCCGCCCTGGCGCTGGGCCTGACCCTGGTCGCGGGCGCGGCCCAGGCGCAGGAGGCCAGGGCCTGCCCGGATGACCTGCCCGCCGAGACCCGCTGCTTCGCCGGCCAGGACGCCAACGGCGCCTATTACTGGATCGCCGTTCCCAAGGCCTGGAACGGGACGCTGGTGCTTCACACCCATGGCGGCCCGCGCCTGAAGGCGCCCAAGCCCAACGACGCCCTGGAGGACCTCGAGCGCTTCTCGGTGACGGTCAAGGAGGGCTACGCCTGGGCCGGGTCGAACTATCGACGCGCCGGCTTTGGCGCCCGCAGCGCGGCGGAGGACAGCGACACCCTGCGCAGGATCTTCTGGGACAGGTTCGGCCGTCCCAAGCGCACGATCCTGCACGGCCAGTCCTGGGGCGGCAACGTCGCGGCCAAGACCGCCGAACTCTACGGAAAGGGCGCGGACGGCAAGCCGGTCTATGACGGCGTCATCCTGACCAGCGGCGTGCTGGGCGGCGGCACGGTCTCGTACGACTTCCGCGCCGACCTGCGGGCCGTCTACCAGTACTATTGCGGCAACCATCCGGCGGCGGGGGAGCCGGCCTATCCGCTGTGGCAGGGCCAGCCTGTTGGCTCGACCCTGAAGAACAAGGACCTGGACGAGCGACTGAACGCCTGCACGGGCGTCGGCAAGCCCGCCGCCGAGCGCACGCCCCAGCAGGCGCGCAATCTGAAGAACATCCTGGCGGTGACCCGCATTCCCGAGCGGACCCTGGACAGTCACCTGGCCTGGGCCACCTTCACCTTCGCCGACATCGTCAACCTGCGTCTGGGCGGCACGAACCCGTTCTCGAACGTCGGGGTGAAGTACGCCGGCTCCGACGACGACAAGGCGCTGAACAAGGGCGTGCCGCGCTTCGCCGCCGATCCGGTCGGGGTCCAGCGGCTATCGGAAGACAGCGATCTCACGGGCAAGCTGATCGTCCCGACCCTGACGATGCACGCCATCGACGACCCGACCGCCTTCGTCGAACTGGAGAGCGTCTTCCGCGACACGGTCGCCAAGGCGGGCGCCTCGGACCTGCTGGTCCAGTCGTTCACCGATGAGCACGAGCACAGCAAGCTGGCGACGCCGGAATATGCGGCCTTGCTGCGGGCCATGACCGCCTGGATCGAGCACGGCGACAAGCCGAGCCCGGCCTCGCTGGCCGCCGGCTGCCAGGCGGCCGTGGCGACCTATGGCGAGGCCTGTCACTTCCAGGTCGGCTACCAGCCGCCGCCGCTGTCGGCGCGCAGCTATCCGCGCGCCAAGCCGGGCCTGACGTCCCGCCGCTAGCGCCTAGTTCAGGCGCAGCCTGGCGGCGATGGCCGACCAGGGGACCAGCTTGAAGTTCTGGTGCTCGGGCGGGGAGACGTTGCGGCCGTCCTGGGCGACGAAGGCGCCGCCCTCCAGGCCCGCGCCGAGCGCGGCGGAGGTGACGTCGAGGCCGTCAGTCTCCGAGACGCCGTCGATGCCGGTCGCGCCGTCGGCGATCACCGCGAAGCTGCCGACATAGGCGTTGTCGCCCTCGCGCCGGAACACCGCATAGCTGTCGTTGCCCTGGCTGGAGACGACGACATAGCCCTTGCCGTCCGGCTGGGCGTAGATCCCCACGCCTTCCAGGTCGTCCTTCAGGGCGGGGTTGTCGGCGATGCGAACGACGGCCTTGGGCGCGGCCTTGGTCGAGGGCTCGGCGCCCAGCCGCCACAGCGCGACGTCCTCCTCGGCGACATAGAGCGCGCCGGTCTCGTCGTCGGCGACGCAGCCTTCGGTCTGGGTGTCGAACTTGACGTCGCGCACCTGCTGCGCGCGGACCTTGCCGGCCGGGGTGGCGATCAGCTTCCACTGGCGGACCAGGCCGTCGGGATCGCTGATGAAGACATAGGTCGCGCCCTTGCGGCCCTGGTACATGCACAGGCCGTAGGGATCCGACAGGCCGGTGGCCTGGACGCCGTCGGCGACGCTGGTCAGCTGGCGGGTGTCGGGATCGATCACATAGATCGCGATGGCCTTGCGGGTGCGGTCGCTGGCCGTGACCAGGGTGACGCTCTTGCCGCCCAGCCTGAAGCCGTGGCGCACGTCGACATTGTTCATCTTGCCGTCGGGCAGGTACTGCAGGCGCTTGCCCGACAGATCGTAGACCAACATGCCGCCCTTCTTGTCGGTCGCGATGACGGCGCTCTTGGCCGGGTCGGTCGGGTGGACGTAGATCGCCGGATCGTCGGCGGCGTCGCCGCCGTGGCCGACCGGCTGGGTCTCCATCGTCGGCTGGACCAGGGCCAGCGCGCCGGGCGCCGTGGTCGGGGCGTCGGCGCCCGGCGCGATCTTCAGCGCCGCCGCGACGTCCTTCCACGACAGCAGCTGGGTGTTGGCCCCGGCCTTGCGATCGTCGACCACCAGCAGGGCGCCGGCCGGCAGGTCCGCGCCGATCGGGGCGCGGACGCCGAACAGGCCCGAAGGCTTCTTGAGGATGTCGGCGCCGTCGCGCTGGATGCGGAACGCGCCCAGATATTTGTCGTCGGCGTTGCGGTCATAGACGTTGTAGCCGCCCGCGCCGGCGTTGACGGCCACCAGATAGTCGCCCGTGGCTCCGCCGTTCAGGATCGCCAGGCCGTCGACCTCGCCGGCCAGGCGGCCCAGGCGGTTGATGTCGACGACGGTCGGGACGGCCTCGGCCTCGGGATCGGCGGCGTAGCGCCAGATCCCGACCGCCTTCTGGGCGACATAGAGCGCCCCCGAGGCGTCGTCGGCGACGCAGTACTTGGCCTCGGACGACAGGCGCAGGCTGCGCACCAGGCGGCCGTCCAGCTTGCCGTCGGCGGTGGGATAGAGCAGCCACTGGTCCAGCTGACCCTCGCCGCCCAGGGTGAAGGCGTAGAGCGCGCCGTCGCGGACGCTCTGGCTCACGCACAGGCCTTCGCCGGCATAGCCCAGCAGCAGCGGCTTGGCGTCGACCGCCTGGGCCTGGCCGCTGGCGAAGTCGTAGCGCGACAGGCGCAGGCGGCCGTCCTTGCGGTCCAGCACCGCGATCAGATCGCCGCGTACGTCGACGCCATAGGTCTCGCCGCCGGCCAGGACGCCCTTGCGCGCGCCGTCCAGGCTGTAGAACTCCAGTCCGCCCAGCTCGCCGGTCGCGGCGATGACGCTCTTGCCGGGATCGGCGGCGTTGTAGAGCAGGGCCGCGCCGTTGGCGCCGCCTTGCGCCGTCGGGACGGTCGCTGCGATCGGGGCGACGCTCGCCGTCTGGGCCAGGGCCGGCGCGGCCGTCAGCAGGGCCAGGACGCCGGCGGCGGCGAGGATCGTGCGGCGATGGATCATGGGGCCCCCCGATGGCGCGTCGTCGCGCGGCCCGCCCGCTCTCCGACGTCTCGCCGTCGGAAGCGGCTTATGGCCAGGCTCGAAGACACATTCGTGACAGCCACGGGCGCCGGTGTCGCCTCTCGCCTGCCTCAAAACTATTGAACTGGATAGTTCAATACGTCATGGTCCCGACGCCGACGCGAAGAAGAGATCACAAGGGAGGTCCGGCATGGGTTTCGAACCGTTCAAGACGGGGCTGGCGCTCGCCGTCAGCGCCATGGTCGCCGTCTCGGGCGCAGCGTCGGCCGGGCCGATGATCGCCATCCCCGGCGATCCGGTGGCCACCGCCAGCGGCCAGGTGGCCGGCACGCGGCTGCCGTCCGGGGTGAAAGCCTATCTGGGCGTGCCCTACGCCAAGCCGCCCACCCAGGACCTGCGCTGGAAGCCGCCGCAGCCGATGCGGTGGGACGGCGTCTGGAACGCCGACCGCAAGGGCGCCGAGTGCATCCAGGTGCTGCGCCCCCACGACATCAACCACTACTTCGGCGAGGAGACGACCGGCGAGGACTGCCTCTATCTCAACATCTGGGCGCCGGCCGACGCCAAGCCGGACGCCAAGCTGCCGGTGGTGGTGTTCATCTATGGCGGCGGCGGCACGATCGGCTCGTCGGGCATGGCCAACTACGACGGCGAGAACGTCGCCAAGCGCGGCGCCATCTACGTCAACCTGAACTACCGCGTCGGGGTGATGGGCTTCCTGGCCCATCCGGAGCTGAGCAAGGAGCAGGGCGGCCACTCGGGCAATTACGGCTATCTCGACCAGAACGCCGCCCTGGTCTGGGTGCGCGACAACATCGCCCGGTTCGGCGGCGATCCCGGCAAGGTGGTGATCACCGGCCAGTCGT
The DNA here is from genome assembly GCF_058809215.1 of Caulobacter sp. GW821-FHT10F06. Taxonomy (NCBI): domain Bacteria; kingdom Pseudomonadati; phylum Pseudomonadota; class Alphaproteobacteria; order Caulobacterales; family Caulobacteraceae; genus Caulobacter; species Caulobacter sp. GW821-FHT10F06. Next base: position 82,876 of record NZ_JBXASK010000012.1, read on the forward strand.
TCGGCGCCGGCTCGGTCGCCGCACAGGTCTTCAGCCCACTGTCCAAGGGCCTGTTCCGCGGGGCGATGCTGTCCAGCGGCTGCAGCTTCACGGCCGACCCGGTTCCGCTGGCGGCGGGCGAGCAGGTGGGTCTGGACCTGCAAAAGCGCCTGGGCGTCGCCGATCTGGCGGCGATGCGCAACGTGCCCGCCGACCGCATCCTGGCCCAGCAGTCCGAGAGCCAGGTTGGCGCCAGCATCCAGGGCGTGCGCGCGCCGGCGGTGATCGACGGCTACTTCTTCGTCGCCAACAAGGCCGACACCCTGGCCCGCAAGCTGGGCAGCGACGTGCCGATCATCGCCAGCTCGAACGGCGACGACCTGGACGCCGGCCGCAGCCCGCTGACCCGGACCCACACCGTCGCCGACTACGAGGCCGCCGCCCGCAAGATGTACGGCGCGGACGCTGACGCCTTCCTGAAGCTCTATCCGGTCAAGTCCGACGCCGAGGTCCAGGCCGTGGCCCACGCGGCGGCGGCGGAGGCGGGCTTCCTGCAGGCCCACCGTGGCTGCGGCCTGCAGCAGGCCAAGTTCAACACCTCGGCCACCTATGTCGACCTCTTCACCCGCCGGCATCCTTACGCGCCGGGCGTGACCTTCCCCGACCAGGACACCGCCACGGTCGGCGCCTATCACACCGCCGACGTGCCCTACTGGTTCGACACGATGGACAGGTACAACGCCATCCGGACCACCCGGAACTGGACCCCCTATGACCGCGAGCTCAGCGACCGGATGCTGTCGGCGCTGATCGCCATGGCCAACACCGGCTCGCCCAAGTCCGGCAAGCTGGACTGGCCCGCCTGGACCGAGGCCAAGCCGCAGTACCTGGAGTTCGGCGACCAGGTGTCGGTGCGGACCATGCCGCTCAAGCGCATGGACTGGCAGGCCGCGCATCCGCCCGCCGTCCAGCCCGGCGCGCCCGGTCCGGTCCGTCCCCGCGATTAGAAACAACGCCCGGCGAGCGCGGTCCTTTGCGGCCGCGTTCGCCGAACATGACGATCGCCGCAAGACGGCCGTCACAAAATGACTTTAATAGACCCCAACGATGCCGCCAGCGGCTGGGGCGTCGATCCCGAGCGCGCCAAAGGACGCCCGACCATGCTCGATCTCGTCACCGTGACCCCGGAGGAGTTCGCCGACCTGCGCGCCAGCCTTCCGGCCATCACCGATCGCTATCTGTTCGACGTGCTGGGCATCAGCGAGACCACCTGGGTCAAGCTGCGCAAGGGATTGCCGATCAAACGGGTGACGCTGGAGCGGGCCCTGGCCAAGCGCGACCGCTGGCGCGCCATGGGCGGCGCAGGACGCCTGGCGGCCTAGCGCGACCGCTCTCAGGGCGTCAATCGGGCGATTTTCGCTAGCCATGAGGCCCTATGACCGCTAACCGCGCGGCATGATCGGACCTCACCCCTCTGGCGGCTACATCCTGGAAGAACTCGTCGTCGGGATGGTCGCCGAAAAGCGCGTCACCGTCACCGAAGACCGCATCCAGCAGTTCGCCGAAGCCTCGGACGACTTCAACCCCGTGCACATGGACGAGGCGTTCGCCTCGCGCACCGCCTATCGCGGCCGCATCGCCCATGGCCTGCTGTCGGCCTCGTTCGGCTCGGCCCTGGTCGGCACCGTGCTGCCCGGCGCCGGCGCGATCTATCTGAGTCAGACCCTGGCGTTCCACAAACCGGTGCGCATTGGCGACGTCGTGGTCTCGCGCGTCACCGTGTCGGCCATCGACGAGGTCGGCGCGCGGGTCACCCTGCGCTGCGAGGGATTCGTCGGCGAGGATCTGATCATGGACGGCGAGGCCACCGTCCGGGTGCCGCGTCGCCGCCGTCCCGCCAAGACCTGACGCGCCGCGCTCGGCCGGGCGTTGCCTCGGGCCCTAGCCGGCTGCAAGATCGACCTGTTTCCGTGTAGCGAGGTCGGCCATGGATCGGATGATGCTGAGCGTGGGGCGCACGCCCGACGGCGAAAACGTCAGGCTGGAGACGTTGAGGGACGGCAAGGTCGTGGGGCGCATCCTGTTCGACGCCGTCGCGACCGACCAATGTGTCCGCAATATCGCCAAGCACCGCGCCGCCCTGGCCGATACGGTGGCGCCCAGCCTGGATCCCGGCGCGCGGCTGCAGCCGGTGGCCGACGCCGCCTGGGGCGTCTTGCCAGGCAAGGACGGCAAGGTGGTGGTGGCGATGCGCGACCCCGGCCTGGGCTGGTGCAGCTTTTCGATCGATCCCGAACAGGCCAAGGCCATGGCCCGTCGTCTGGAGAAGCTGGCCGAGGACGCCCTCGCCGCCGGCTGAGCAGGTTCGACGCCGGGCAAGCCGACGCCAAAGTCGGCGCTCGAAAAACGCCCAAGCTGGACCTTTGACGACGAATTGCCGTTCCCCTGGGCGGCTTCCGCGCATAATCCTGCCGCCCTTCGACGCGCCCGCCCGCTTTCCGGGGCATGAGCGCGCGGCCAGTAAAGAGGGGCTCAGCATGATCGAGAACACCTTCCGGCGGCGCGCCATCGCGCTGGCCGCGTCCGTCGCCTTCGCCGCATTGTCGGCCGGGGCGGCCCTGGCGTCCGGCGCCGACGGCTACCAGATCCCGCCCGCGCCCATCGCCCAGATCCTGGACGCGCCGCAGACCCCCGGCGTCAGCCTGAGCCCCGAGCGCAAGACCCTGGCCCTGCTGGGCCGCGAAAACCTGCCCTCGATCGCCGCCGTGTCCGAGCCGATCCTCCGTCTGGGCGGCTATCGCATCAATCCGCGCAGCAACGGCCCGATCGAGGCTCGCGCCGCATGGCTCAACAGCCTGGCGTTCGAGGATGTCGCCACCGGCAAGGTCAGCCCCGTCGCCCTGCCGCAGGGCGCGCGCTTCATGGACCAGCGCTGGTCGGCCGACGGCCAGAAGCTGGCCTTCGTGCTGGACGGCAAGCAAGGCCTGGAGCTGTGGGTCGCCGACCGCAAGACCGCCACGGCCCGCAAGATCGAGGGCGTACAGGTCAACGCCGCCTTCGGCTCCAGCTATGACTGGTTGCCGGGCGGGCAGACCATACTGGTCAGCGCCGTCCCGGCCGGCCGCGGCGCGGCGCCGGCCGCCGACGAGACCCCGACCGGTCCGATCGTCCAGCAGTCGGGCGGCCGCACCGCGGCGATCCGCACCTATCAGGACCTGCTGGCCTCGGAGCATGACGAGGCCCTGTTCGACTACTACTTCACCAGCCAACTGGTGCGCGTGAACCTGGCCGACGGCTCGGTGACGCCCGTGGCCGCGCCCGGCATCTATCCCGGCGTGACGCCCTCGCCGGACGGCAAGTTCATCCTGACCACCAGGCTCAAGCGCCCCTACAGCTACCTCGTCCCGGCCAGCCGCTTCCCGACCGAGATCAGCGTGCTGTCGGCCGACGGCAAGCTGGTCAAGGCGATCGCCGACCGTCCGCTGGCCGATAACCTGCCGGCCGCCTTCGACGCCGTGTCGGTGGGCCCGCGCTCGGTCTCGTGGCGCAGCGACGCGCCCGCCACCCTGGTCTGGGCCGAGGCCCAGGACGGCGGCGATCCCAAGAAGAAGGTGGCCGTCCACGACCGCGTGCTGATGTCGGCCGCGCCCTTCGCCGACGCCCCGACCACCCTGGTCGACATCGACGCCCGCTACGGCGGCATCGACTGGGGCCGCGAGGACTTCGCTCTGCTGCGCACCCGCTGGTTCGAGACCCGCAAGGAAAAGCGCATCGCTCTGGACCCGTCCAAGCCCGGGACCAGCCGCGTGATCCTCGAGCGCAACTACCAGGACAAGTACAACGACCCCGGCTCGGCGGTCAGCCGCCGCAACGCCCAGGGCGAGGAGGTCCTGCACTTCACGCCGGACGGCAAGGGCGTGTTCGTCACCGGCGCCGGCGCGACGGCCAAGGGCGAGTTCCCGTTCGTGGGCGTGATGAACCTCGCCGACGGCAAGACCACCCGCCAATGGCAGGCCGCCGCGCCTTACTATGAAGCGCCGATCGCCCTGGCCGACGAGGCCGGCAAGACGGTCATCACCCGTCGCGAGAGCAAGGACGAGGCCCCCAACTACTTCATCCGCCCGGTGAAGGGCGGCAAGCCCAAGGCCCTGACCAGCTTCCCCGACCGCGCCCCGCAGTTCGCCGGCGTGACCAAGCAGACCATCACCTACAGCCGCCCCGACGGCGTGAAGCTGTCGGGCGTGCTCTACCTGCCGGCCGGCTACGACAAGGCCAAGCAAGGTCCGTTGCCGATGCTGCTGTGGGCCTATCCCGAAGAGTTCACCGACGCTTCGGTGGCCAGCCAGACGGTGGACAGCGGCAACCGCTTCACCCGCCCGGCCGGCCTCAGCCCGCTGTTCCTGCTGACCCAGGGCTACGCGGTGCTGGACGGTCCGTCGATGCCGATCATCGGCAAGGACGGCGCTCAGCCCAACGACACCTATATCGAGCAGCTGACGGCCGACGCGAAGGCCGCCGTCGATGCGGTGGTGGCGATGGGCGTGGTCGATCGCGACAAGATCGCCGTCGGCGGCCACAGCTATGGCGCTTTCATGACCGCCAATCTGCTGGCCCACACCGACCTCTTCCGGGCCGGCATCGCGCGGTCGGGAGCCTATAACCGCACCCTGACGCCGTTCGGCTTCCAGTCGGAAGAGCGCACCTATTGGGAGGCGACGGAAACCTACACCAAGATGAGCCCGTTCACCTATGTCACCCAGATCAAGGAGCCGATCCTGCTGATCCACGGCCAGGCGGACGACAACTCCGGCACCTTCCCGATCCAGAGCGAGCGCTTCTATGCCGCCCTGAAGGGCGCCGGCGCCACGGTGCGCTATGTGGTGCTGCCCAACGAAGCCCACGGCTATCGCGCCCGGGAATCCACCATGCACACCCTCTGGGAAATGAGCACCTGGATGGACAAGTATGTGAAGAACGCGCCGCCGCGCGAGCCCAAGAAGTAAGGACTTTAGACGACGTGATCGCCTTCGAGGCCGTTTCCAAGACCTATGCTCAGGGCGGCCACGCCGCCCTGAGCGAGGTTTCGCTGTCGGTGAAGGCCGGCGAGGTGTTCGGCGTGATCGGAGCCTCGGGCGCCGGCAAGTCGACCCTGATCCGGCTGATCAACGGCCTGGAAAAGCCGACGGGCGGTCGCGTCGTGGTCGACGGCGACGACGTCGCCGCGCTCGGGGTCGAGGGGCTGCGCGACCTTCGCCGCCGGGTGGGCATGATCTTCCAGCACTTCAACCTGCTGTCGTCCAAGACCGTGGCCGATAATGTCGCCTTTCCGCTGAAGCTGGCCGGGCGACCGGCGGCCGAGGTCAAGGCGCGCACGGCCGAGCTGCTGGCGCGCGTGGGTCTGTCCGACCACGCCGCCAAGTATCCGGCGCAGCTGTCGGGCGGCCAGAAGCAGCGCGTCGGCATCGCCCGGGCCCTGGCGACGGGCCCCAAGGTGTTGCTGTGTGACGAGGCCACCAGCGCCCTTGATCCGGAAACCACCGAGCAGATCCTCGACCTCGTCTCCAATCTCAACCGGGAACTGGGCCTGACCATCGTGCTGATCACCCACGAGATGGACGTGGTCCGCCGCGTCTGTGACCGTGTGGCGGTGCTGGAGGCCGGCCGCGTGGTCGAGGAGGGCGCCGTCGAGGACGTTTTCCTGCATCCCAAGAGCGACACCGCCCGCCGCTTCGTGCGCGAGGCCGACGGCGAGCCCGCCGCCGACGCCATGCTGGCCGGCCGCGTGGTGCGTCTCACCTTCCGGGGCGAGGCCACCTACAAGCCGGTGTTGGGCGAGGTGGCCCGGGCGACCGGCGTCGACTATTCGATCCTGGGCGGGCGCATCCATCGCCTGCGCGAGACGCCCTATGGCCAGCTGACCCTGGCCCTGACCGGCGGCGACGTCGACGCGGCCATCGCCCAATTCCAGGCCTCGGGCGTGCGCGTCGATCACATCGGGGAGACCGGCCAATGAGCGTCTCCAATATCGACTGGTCCGAGATCGGCCAGGCCACGCTCGACACCCTGACCATGCTGGGCGGCTCGATGGTGCTGACCGTCATACTGGGCCTGCCGCTGGGCGTGATCCTGTTCCTGACCGGCAAGGGCCAGATGCTGGCCAACCGCGCCGCCAACGGCTTGCTGTCGCTGCTGGTCAACATCCTGCGCTCGGTGCCGTTCGTGATCCTGCTGATCGTGATGATCCCGCTGACCGTGGCCTTGGTCGGCACCTCGCTGGGCGTGGCCGGAGCCATCCCGCCGCTGGTCGTCGGCGCCGCGCCGTTCTTCGCACGTCTGGTCGAGACCGCCCTGCGCGAAGTCGACAGGGGCGTGATCGAGGCCAGCTTCGCCATGGGCGCCAAGCGCCGCCAGGTGGTGCTGGGCGCGTTGATCCCCGAGGCCATGCCCGGGATCGTCGCGGCCGCGACCGTCACGGCGGTGGCCCTGGTGTCCTACACCGCCATGGCCGGCGTGGTCGGGGCCGGCGGCCTGGGCGACCTGGCGATCCGCTTCGGCTATCAGCGCTTCCAGACCGATGTGATGGTGGTGACCGTCGTGCTGCTGCTGGTGCTGGTGCAGGTGCTGCAGATGATCGGCGACACGGTGGTGCGCCGGGTCTCGCACCGTTAGGCGTCAAGCGCCGAACGCCCCCTCCGTCACGATGCGTATCCGCATCGCGCCACCTCCCCCGTTTCACGGGGCAGGAGAATTTCCTCCTCCCTTGCGAAGCGGGGGAGGTGGCGCGGCGCCATAGGCGACGTGACGGAGGGGGCGTTCTGCGTGGGCCGCCTTGCGGGCGTCGCCATTTCTCGCCAAGTACCGCCCATGACCGACGAAACGCCCATCTTCTCCGCGCCGCCCCGCGAACACTGGGACGAGGACTTCGCCAAGGCGCTGATCGGCAAGACGCTGATGCTGGGCCTGACCTTTCTGGACGACGAGGGCGAGGTCACCGAGCGCCAGCAGTTCTTCGGCGTCGTGATCGAGGCCAACGACCAGGCGGGCATCGTGCTGGACCTGCTGGGCGAGCAGGACGGCGACATCTACACTCTGCCGCCCCAGACCTCGGTGATCATGCCCGCCCAGAAGGGCGTCACGACGCTGTCGGGCGAGACGCCGGACTTCGTCGTCAGCTGGATGATCCACGGCGCCGAGGAGCCGGCGAACGACGAGGACTAACCCTGGTCGAACGGAAACGGCAGGCGGCCGGCCTTTAACAGGATGTCGGGGTTCTCGTCATAGTCGCCCAGCTCGACGTCGGCCGTGGCCGAGAAGGCCACCACGCCTTCGCGTAGCGGGGCCAGTCGCTCGGCCTTGCGGCGGGCCTCGGCGGCGTCCTTGCAGCCGATCTGCTGCTCGGCCTTCAAGCCCTTGCCGCGACCGGCGATGTAGGCTTGCACAATGTAGACGGTTTCCTTGGCCATCCCCACCCAGGCGACCTGTTCGGAGGCGGGGTCAAGCGATGCTTAGGCCGCGACCTGGCCGTCATAGGCCGCGCGCGCGTCGCGGATCGCCGCGTGGTTGGCCTCGGCCCAGGCGACCAGCACCGCCAGCGGCTCCAGAAAGCCGACCCCCATCGCCGACAGCCGATACTCGACGCTGGGCGGCTGGGTCGGAAACACCTGGCGTTCGATGAGGCCTTCGCGCTGCAGGTCGCGCAGGGTCTGGGTCAGCATGCGCTGACTGATGTCGGGCACGGCGCGCTTGATGGCGTTGAACCGCTGCGGTCCCGAGGCCAGCACGGTGATCAGCAGGGTGCTCCACTTGTCGCCCAGATGGTCGATGACGTCGCGCACCGGGCAGACGCCATCGTCGGGGCGCTGGCCCCGCCATTGCGCGAGCCCATCGAGCATCTCTTGAACGGCCATGGGACGGTTCCCTTTTCCATACCTTGTCCCTGAAAACTGCCTCCTTCACGGAGCCGGGACGCTTTCATAAATAGTCCTGGTCTCATTTCGAGACCAGGAATTTTCCCATGAGCTTCTCCTCCTCCAAGCTTCTCGTGACCGGCGCCGGCGGCCAGCTGGGCCGGCGTGTCGTCGAGCTGCTGCTCGAGGCCGGCGCGACCGACGTCGTGGCGACCACCCGCGATCCGGCCAAGCTGGCCGACCTGGCCGCGCGCGGCGTCGACGTCCGCAAGGCCGACTTCGACGACCCCGCCTCGTTGCAAGCCGCGTTCGCCGGCGTCGAGCGCCTGCTGCTGATCAGCACCGACAGCCTGGGCGCGCCCGGCCATCGCATCGCCCAGCACCGCGCGGCCGTGGCCGCCGCCGTCGCGGCCGGCGTCAAGTCCATCGCCTACACCTCGGCCCCCGCGCCGGTTCCCCAGGCCGAGGGCGGCGTTCTGGACGATCACTTCTGGACCGAGCAGGCGGTCTTCGCCTCGGGCCTGGACTTCACGATCCTGCGCCACAACCTCTATGCCGAGACCATCCTGATGGGCGCGGGCCAGGCGGTCGCCAGCGGCCAGCTGTTCAGCGCCACCGAAGGCAAGGGCCGCACCTATGTCACCCGCGAGGACTGCGCCCGCGTCGACGCCGCCGCCCTGCTGACCGCCGAGGGCCAGCAGATCCTCGATGTCAATGGCGTGGAGGCGATCACCCAGGACCAGCTGGCCGCTTTGCTGGCCGAGCTCTCGGGCCGTCCCGTGACCCATATCGGCCTGTCGGCTGAGCAGCTGCGCGGCGGCCTGATCGCCGCCGGCCTGCCGCCGTTCGTGGCCGGGCTGCTGGTCGATTTCGACGTCCAGGCCGCTCAGGGCCACCACGCGGTGTTCACGCCGACGGTCAAGGCGCTGACCGGCCGTGAGCCGAGCTCGGTGCGCGACTTCCTGGCGGCCAACAAGGCGGCGCTCGGCTAGTTTGATGTTGTCATCCCGGACGGTCCGAAGGGCCGATCCGGGACCACGGCAGGCGCCGGCGCTCGCGGTGGTCCCGGCTCTTCGGCCGGGATGACAGCTGACAATGCCCCCCGATCAGGAAATCTGATTTCATAAGGCGATCGAAAACGGGCAAAACCCTACTCGATTTATCGCCTTATGGAGCCGTTCATGGTCGCTCGTCGCGCCTTCGTCGCCCTCAGCCTCGCCGCCTTGACGCTCGCCGCCTGTGGCCAGAAGCCCGCCGCTTCGTCGAGCGCCTCCGACACCCTGACCGTGGCGGCCACCGCCATCCCGCACGCCGAGGTGCTGGAGTTCATCAAGCCGAAGCTGGCCGCCGACGGGCTGAAGATCGACATCAAGGTCTTCAACGACTACGTCCAGCCCAACACCCAGGTGGCGGAAAAGCACATCGACGTCAGCTATTTCGAGACGCTGCCGTACCTGGAGACCTTCAACAAGGACAAGGGCACCCACCTGGTGCCGATCAAGGGTGTGCACATCGAGCCGATGGGCCTCTATTCGGCCAAGCTCAAGTCGGTGGCCGAGATCCCGCAAGGCGCGACCATCGCCATCCCCAACGACGCCAGCACCGAGGGCCGCGCCCTGCTGCTTCTGTCGCGCAACGGCGTGATCGGCCTGAAGGATCCGGCCAACGCCCTGTCCAGCCTCAAGGACATCGTCGACAACCCCAAGGGCCTGAAGTTCAAGGAACTGGAAGGCGCCACCCTGCCGCGCGTGCTGAACCAGGTTGACCTGGCGATCATCAACACCAACTACGCCCTGGACGCCAAGCTGAACCCGACCAAGGACGCGCTGCTGATCGAAGACAGCAAGAGCCCCTATGTGAACTATCTGGTCGGCCGCCTGGACAACAAGGACGACCCCCGCGTGAAGAAGCTGGCGGCGGCGCTGACCACGCCCGAGGTCAAGGCCTTCATGGAGAAGAAGTACGAAGGCGCGGTGGTCCCGGCGTTCTGATCCTGAAGGCCCTCCCCCTGAAGGGGGAGGATTGGCGGCGGTGACATTTCACCCTACCTTCCACGCCCAACCTCACGGAGCCGCAGGTCCTTGCCACCCGCCCAAGACACGCGTTCGCGGATGCTGGTGCTCGATGTCTGCAGCTCGTCGGGGCTGGAGGACTGGTCGCCCGATCTGCAGAAGGCCAAGGTCTATGAGCGCATCCTGCTGGACCTGATCCTGGGCGAGCTGGCGCCTGGCGCGCGGCTGGACGAGCAGTCGCTGGCGGCGCGCTACGAGGCGGGTCTGGCCGGCGTCCGAGACGCCCTGGGGCGGCTGGCGCTGGAGGGACTGGTCATCCGCCGCGCGCGCTCCGGCACCCTGGTCGCGCCGCTGGATCTCGTGGAGCTGCGCCAGGGCTACGAGGCCCGCGCCCTGATCGAACCCCATTGCGCGGGCCTGGCCGCCAAGCATGCCAGCAAGGCGGAGGCCCAGGCGATCTTCGACGCCTTTGAGGGCGGCGAGCAGGCGGCCAAGGAACGTGACCTGCCTTTGCTGGTGGCCATGGACCAGCGCTTCCACGCCGCCGTCGCCCGCGCCAGCCAGAACCTGGCCCTGGCCCGCATCTTGATCCCGCTGCAGCACAAGGCCGCCCGCTTCTGGGTGTTCTCGTTCGGCGGCGCCACCGAGGCCGAGCTGCTGGCCGACATCGAGCAGCATCGCGACGTGGCCCGGGTGATCGCCAGCGGCGACGTCGAGGGCTCGCGCGCCGCCATGATGCGCGTGCTGAACGTGACGCCAGAGGCCGTGCAGCGGCCGACGGTCGAGGCGCACTGATCCAGATCAACTGATGTCGCCAATGGTGAGGCTTTCAAGTCACAGTCACATCGCAATCTAAACTGAAATGTCAGAGTGCATTTTGACGAACGCCGCGTCATCCCCAAATGGTGGAGCGTCGCTGCTCGGACCCTTCCTCCACGCCGGGCGACGTCGGGGTCTTTGCGCATGTCGCTTCGCTACGCCTTGCTGTCCGCCAGCATCCTGGCCCTCACGGCCTCGACCGCCGTTCGCGCGGAGGAGCAGGTCGCCGATCAGGTCGACGCGGTACTGGTCCTGGCGCGGGACAAGGCGGGCCTGCTGGAGAAGCAGCCGTCCAACACCGTCTTCGGGATCGACAAGCCGCTGATCGAGACGCCGCGCTCGGCCAGCCTGGTCAGCGACGTGACGCTGGAGCGCTTCGGCATCGAGACTCTGGACGGCATCTCGGCGGTCTCGCCCGGAACCCACACCGCCAGCTTCTATGGCGTGCCCGGCGCGCTCAATATTCGCGGCACCCTGGCCGAGAACTATTTCCGCGGCTTCAAGCGCGTCGAGAACCGGGGGACCTATTCGACCCCGATCGGCGGCGCGGCCCGGATCGAGATCCTGCGCGGCCCGCCGACGCCGGTGTATGGCGCGGGCAAGGTCGGGGGGCTGGTCAACTTCATCCCCAAATCGGCGCGCGACGAGGGCCGCTTCCTGGCCGAACCGGAAGGGCAAGTCACCGCCACCTTCGGCAGCTACAACAAGAAGCTGGTCACGGGTCAGTTCGGCGCGCCGGTCAGCCTGGGCGCGGCCGAGGGCGGCGTCTACGTCTACGGTGAGGTCGAGGACAGCCACAGCTACTACCGGGGTATCTATCCGCGACACCAGACGCTGGAGCTGTCGGCCGATTTCGACCTGGGCAATGGCTGGAGCACGGCCTTCGGCGGCATGGCCTTCCACTCCGACGGCGACGTCCAGACGCCCGGCTGGAACCGCCTGACCCAGGACCTGATCGACAATCGCACCTACATCACGGGCCGCGACACCACGCTGAAGGACACGGACGGCAATGGCCGCCTGACGCCGAACGAGATCGGCTTCTACCCCTATGCCAGCGCGCTCTATATCCCGTATTACGGCTTCCCAAGCAGCGATGCCGTCCACGCCCTGGACACCGGCGTCGGCACGACAAAGCTCAATCGCCACACGGTCTATATCAGCCCGGCCGACTTCTCGAAGACCACCACCGGCACGCTCTATTTCGACCTCGCCAAGGACCTGGGCGGCGACCGGACGCTGAAGCTGCAGCTGTTCCGCGACACCCAGGACAACGAGCGCTTCGTCTCCTACGGCTATCCCTCGGCGGTCGACGCCAAGGTGTCGGAAGCGCGGATCACCCTGGCCCTGCCGACCACCGTCGGCGCGGTCAGCGCCAAGACCCTGGTCGGCGCCTCGCACCGCCGGTTCGAGGGGCGTCGCCGCGAGAGCTACAACAGCGGCCTGATCGCCATCGACCGTCGTGACATCGCCTTTGGCGCGACGGCCACCGACACCATCGACAGCCCGTTCACCGACGAGACCGGCAATGTCGGTGTGCAGTGGGAGAACGACAACCGCTCCAAGTGGAGCCAGTCGGGATTGTTCTTCACCTCCGACATCGAGGCCGGGCGCTGGAACCTGATCCTGGGCGGCCGCTACGATCACTATGAGGTGGAAAGCCAGGACACCGGCTTCCTCAGCTACACCATCGCCGGCAAGCAGGCCGACGATCGCAACAAGGCCACCTACAATGCCAGCCTGACCTACAAGGCGGCCTTCGGGCTGATGCCCTACATCAGCTACGCCAAGGCCTCGGCCCTGGAGATGAGCCAGGCCGGCGACATCGCCCCGTCGCTGGTGGCCGACGGCTCGTGGCTGTCCAATTCCGATCTCGCCGAGACCGGCGTGAAGTTCCAACTGCTTGAGGGCACGCTGGTCGGCTCGCTGGCCGCCTATCGCCAGAACCGCACCCAGCTGACCAATACCTCGCCGCCCACCGTGCAGGGCACGCGCGCCAAGGGCGTTGAGCTGGAGGTCCGCTGGCTGGCCAGCGAGCAGCTCAGCTTCACCTTCACCGGCAACAGCCAGCGCACCACGATCAAGGGTCCGGACGCCTCGTTCCAATATATCCCGGCTTATACGGCGGGCGTGGCCGGCGCGAACGCCTATGGCGGCTCGTACGTGGTCTGGAGTTTCGCGGGGCTGCCGGGACGAGGCGGAGACTATTCGTACACCCTGATCCCCAAGTCGGTGCTCAGTCTGTACGGCGCCTACACCAGCAAGGGCTATGACTGGGGCCAGGCGGGCGCGACGCTAGGCGTCAGCCACGTCAGCCGCACCGCCGGTACGGTCCAGAACGCCGTCCACTATCCCGCCTATTCGGTGGTCAACGGCTCGGCCTATGTGACGCGCGGGCCTTACACGGCCGAGCTCAACGTCGATAATCTGTTCGACAAGTTCTATTTCACCCCCGACGCCGACACCTATGCCAATCTGGGCGCGCTGCCCGGCAAGGGCCGCGAATGGCGCGTGACCCTCAAGCGGACGTTCTGATGATCCTGGTTGATCTTCTCCTCCCCCGTGAAACGGGGGAGGAGGACCGCGAAGCGGTGGAGGGGGCGTCCGACGCCCGACGCCCCCTCCGTCACGGCGCGTATTCGCACCGCGCCACCTCCCCCGTTTCACTGGGGAGGAGGTCTTGATCGACGTTCGTCGCATCCTGCTGCTGGCCGGCTTCAGCCTGCTGCTGTTCCTGATCACCGCCGCCACCTACGGGTCGCTGGGCGTGGTGCTGCCGGCGATGATCGGTGAGCTGAACTGGAGCTTCGAGAAGGCGTTCCTGGGCTTTTCGGTGCTGGGGGTCTTCACCGGCGCCTCGTCGTGGCTGCCGGCCATCCTGATCCGCAGGATCGGCGTGCGCGGGACCCTGCTGCTAGGCTCGCTGGTGCTGGGCGCGGGGCTGCTGGGCTTCGCGGGCTCCGAAAGCATCGCCCGCTACTATGCCGGCGCGGCGCTGTGCGGGATCGGCTTCCAGATGGCGGCCCTGATCCCCGGCACGCACGTCCTGTCGGCCCTCTATCGCAAGCGCGCCCTGCCGTTCGGCGTCTACTTCACCTTCGGTTCGCTGGGCGGGGCGGCGGGGCCGTGGATGGTGCTGTCGATCATGGGGGCGACCCACGACAGCTGGCGCACCTACTGGTTGGTCCAGGCCGTGTTGGCCTGCCTGGTCGGCCTGGTCTGCGCGGCGATGGTCGGCGGCTCCAAGTGGCTGGCCGAAGCCGCTCATGAGGTCGACATCGAGGTCGAGGAAGAGGCCCGCGCCGCGCCCGCCGACGCGCGCGTCTATCGCACCTCGCACGAGTGGACGGTGAAGGCGGCGCTGCGCACCCCGCAGTTCTACGTGCTGGTGGCGGCCTATTTCACCCATCTGCTGACCGGAGTGACGGTGGCCAGCCTGTCGGTGACCCACCTAACCGAGATCGGCGTGGCGGCCGGCGTCGCCTCGGTGGCCGCCGCCGCCATCGCCGCCAAGATGCTGAGCCTGGAATCGCTGATGCAGACCCTGGCCCGGCTGGGCGGCGGCTTTCTCGGCGACCGGATCGATCCCAAGTGGCTGCTGGTCGGCGCCCAGGCCATGCTGGTGGCGGGCCTTCTGGCCCTGGCCTCGGCGACCTCCGCACCGCTGATGCTGCTCTACGCCATCGGCACTGGCGTCGGTTTCGGCCTGACCGTGCTGGCCGTCACCGTGCTGCTGCTGAACTACTATGGCCGGCGCAGCAATCTGGAGCTCTTCTCCCTGACCTGTCTGGTCGGGGCCGTGTCGGCCGCTGGGCCGTTCATCGGCGGAGCGATGCGCGACCGGCTGGGCGGTTTCGCGCCGACCTTCCAGCTGTTCGCGGCGATCATCGCGGTGGTGTTCGTCGCCGCACTGTTCATGAAGCCGCCCAAGCCGCCCGCCAACATGATCGATGTTCCGGAATAGATAGCCGGTTCAGCCGCGAACAGTTCGCATGCTACGACAGGGCATGGCTTCCAATCATAAGGACTTCGGCGTCTTCCTGCCGGTCGGCAACGGCGGCTGGATCGTGTCCGACAGCACGCCGCGCCTCGACGGTCTGTATCCGCAGAACCGCGCCGCCGCCGTGCTGGCTGACGAGATCGGCCTGGATTTCATCATGTCGATGGCCAAGTTCCGCGGCTTCGGCGGGCAGACCGACCACTGGGGCACGGTGCTCGAGTCGGTGACCCTGATGGCCGCCTTGGCCGAGGCCACCCAGCGCGTGAAGATCTGGGCCACGCTGCACCCTCTGCTGCAGAACCCGGCGGTGGCCGCCAAGATGATCGCCACCTTGGACCACATCAGCGGCGGCCGCGCGGGCCTCAACATCGTGGCCGGGGCCTATCGCGAGGAATTCGCCCAGATGAGCGCCTGGGACGAGGCGCTCGATCACGACGCCCGCTACGCCTTGGCCGAGGAATGGACCCACGTGGTCAAGCGGCTGTGGAAGGAGGAGCGGGTCGATCATCACGGCCGGTTCTTCGACCTGACCGACTGCCAGTCCGATCCCAAGCCCCTGTCGCGGCCACGGCCCGACCTGATCTGCGCGGGAAGCTCCGAGCGCGGCTTCGCCTTCGCGGTGGCCGAGGCCGACGCCTGCTTCATCGGTGGCGCGACCACCGAAGATCGCCGCGCCGCCAGCCGGCGCGCCAAGTCGATGGCCCAGGGCCTGGGCAAGTCGATCCGCACCTATGCGATGTGCACGGTGATCCACGCGGAAACCGATGCGGCCGCCGGCGCGTTGGCGCAGAGCTATGCCGACGGGGTTGATCTGGACGCGGTCCGGGCCATGTTGCGAAGCTGGGGCGCGCCCGCCGATCGGCTGGACGCGGCCGTCGAAAAGCAGGGGGCGTTCATGACCGAGACGGTGATCGGATCCCCCGCGACCTGCGGCGACAAGATCGCGGCCTTCGTCGAGGACTGCGAGCTGGACGGCCTGATGCTGATCTTCCCGGACTATGTCGCGGGCCTGACCATGTTCGGCGAGGCGATCCTGCCGGACCTGCGGAGACGGTTCGCATGACGCCCGTCCCGCTCTCGCCCGACTGGATCGCGCCGGGGCGGACGGCCTTGGTGATCGTCGACATGCAGGTCGACTTCGCCGCCCAGGAGGGCGTGATCGGTCAGATGGGCGTCGACATGTCGGGCCTGGCGCCCGCGCTGGAGGCGGCCGAACGCCTGGCCCAGGCGGCGCGCACGGCCGGAGCCCCGGTGATCTTCGTGGGCCTGTTCACCGCGCCCGACACCGACTCGCCGGCCTGGCGCGAGCGCATGGCGCGGCGCGGCGGCGATCCGGACGTCGAAAGCGACCTGTGCCGGGCCGGGCAGGCGGGCTCGGACTTCTACGGGCCCAAACCGCAGCCAGGCGAGGCGGTGATCGAGAAGACCCGTTACAGCGCCTTCGTCGGCACCGACTTGCAGGAACGCCTGCGGGCCCAGGGCGTCGACACCCTGGTGCTGTGCGGCCTGACCACCGAGTGCTGCGTCGACTGCACAGCGCGCGACGCCTTCCACGCCGACTTCCACGTCTTCGTGCCGGTCGACGCCTGCGCGGCCTACGAGGCTGATGTGCACGAAGCGGCGCTGAAGATCATGGGCCTGAACTTCGCCATCCTGACCGACACGGATGCAGTGGTCGCGGCTTGGGCGCGCTGAGCGGCCATAGAAAAAGCCGCCCCGGTTTCCCGGAGCGGCTGATCCCTTGCGTCGGTGAGGACGCGGTGCGGTCTTAGAACGCGGCCTTCAGGCTGACGGCGACGCGGTCGCCGTAGATCTTGCCGTAGCCGTGCTCGTCGGTGTCCGAGTAGCGCAGGTCAACGCCCAGGTTGCCGGTGATCGCGTAGGTCGCGCCGATGTTCCAGGTGTTGTAGTCGCCGTAGTTCTTGATTTCCTGGTGGCCGACAGCGGCGCTCAGGGAGAGCTTCTCAGCAACCGGAACGGCGCCGTTCAGCTCGTAGTAGAACGCGTCGCCGCCCTTGCCCGGGAATTCCGGCGAGTAGTAGGCCGACACGCCCAGGGTGGCCGGACCGAAGGCGCGCGAAGCAGCGCCCTTCAGTTCGAAGTAGCCGTACTGGCCGGGGGTCAGGCCCTTGTCGTCGACGTAACCGTAATAGATGACGCCGAGGTCGAGGTTGGTGCCGCCGACGACCGGCTTCACGCCGGCGTACAGGTCGATTTCAGCGGTGGGGTCATCGGCGCCGAAGTCGACGTTCGAGGCCCAAACGCCGGCGTAGCCGATGCCGTAGGTCGCATCGATGCCGCCGAAGATTTGCGGATCTTCCTGGGTTTGGCTCACGCCGCGGAACACGTAGTCGCTGGCGACGCCAACGTTGTACGAGAGCTTCAGCTCTTCAGCCATGGCGGCGCCGCTCAGGGCGACGGTGGCGGCGGCGGCGGCCAGCGAGATCTTCATGAGGTTCATCTGTGGTATCCCCTTGTCTGTGTCGTTGTATCGGGGCGAACCCCGACAATCGACGGCGCCTGCAAGCGCACTTTGCCGACGGCCGATTAGCCGTTGACCACCCCGTAGTTGCAATCAAGGTCGGCAAAGCGCCAGTCTGAACAGTGTTCTTCGACTAAAGTTTGGGCGTAGTGTGACGAATTTGCTTCAGATGGAGCGATCGAAGCCACACTCGTTTTCTTGGTCTTTTTAACCTTTACCCGTGGCTTCAGCGCATCGACAGGCTGGCCCCTCCCAGGTGCAAACCGCCGTCCACCAGCAGGGTTTCGCCGGTCACGTGGCGTGACGCTGGGGAAGCCAAAAACACAGCTGCGCCAGCGACATCCTCGGCGGTGGAGGCCACCTTCAGCGGCGTCGCGGCCATCGCGCCGGCCCGCAGCCGGTCGACCCGTTCGGCGTCCATCGCCTTGCCGAACCAGGGGGTGTCGATGAAGCCGGGGCAGATCGCGTTAACCCTGATGCGTGGCGCCAGAGCCCGGGCCAGCGAAAGGGTCATGGTGGTCATCGCGCCCTTCGACGCGGCGTAGGGAATCGACGATCCGTTGCCGACCACCCCGGCGATCGAGCTGGTGTTGACCACGGCGCCGGGCTGCGGCGCGGCCTCCAGCAGCGACCGCGCCGCCCGGGTCATCTGGAACGCGCCGACCACGTTGACGCCGTACAGCCGCAGGAAATCCTCGGCGTCCACCGCGTCGAGGTCGGCGTGGTTGGGCGCAAACTTGGTCACGCCGGCGTTGTTGAACAGGGCGTCGATTCGGCCCGAGGCGGCGGCGGCCTGCGCGATCGCCCGGCAGTCGGCGTCCTTCGCGACATCACCCTTGGCCAGCACCGCCTTGGCGCCCTCGGCCTCGATAAGGCGAGCCGTCTCCTCGGCGTCGGTGGCGTTGCTGGCGAAGTTGACGACCACCAAGCCGGCCCCACGCCGGGCGGTCTCGAGGGCGATGGCCCGGCCAAGGCCCGTGGAGGCGCCGGTGACCACCACCGTGAAGCCGTCGAAATCCCGTCCGCTCATGCCGTTCCTCCCGCGTTCGAACACGTGTTGGGTCGGTTGTAGCGGCAGCGCGCCGCCTTGTCTCGCGGGCGAGACGGGCCTAAATCCCGCCGATGACAGACCTCAACGTCACCCAACTCGGCCGCATGGTCGATGCGCCGGCCAGCCCCGAAGCGGCGGTCCTGGAGCGTGTGCCCAACCCGCAGTCCGACGTGCTCTACCTGACGCGCTTCGTGGCCCCGGAATTCACCTCGCTGTGCCCGGTCACCGGCCAGCCGGACTTCGCGCACCTGGTCATCGACTACGCGCCGCGCGACTGGCTGATCGAGAGCAAGTCGCTGAAGCTCTATCTGACCAGCTTCCGCAACCACGGCTCGTTCCATGAGGACTGCACGGTCAAGGTGGCCCGCAAGATCGTCGAGATCGCCGACCCGCACTGGCTGCGCATCGGCGGCTACTGGTATCCGCGCGGCGGCATCCCGATCGACGTGTTCTGGCAGACCGGCGTCGCGCCGGACGGCCTGTGGGTGCCCGACCAGGGCGTCCCGTCCTATCGCGGCCGGGGCTAGGCTTTCGCCCTGCTAGCTCTTTGAGAGCCGGCGGCGGTTGGCGCGAACCTTCTTGCGCAGGTGCGTGAGGGAGCGCCCCGCCACCGCCGTCGGATTGGAGCCCAACTGACCGGTCATGGCCAGGATCGGCAGGGTCATGGCCGCGGTCATCTTCTCGCCGACCATCAGGTTGATCTCGGTCTGGGCGGCGGTTCCGCCCGCCGCGATCTTCAGCGTGCGCATCCCGATCACGGACGACGCCTCCAGGCCCATCGCCCAAGCGTCCCAGGCCATGCCGGTCCAGGGGTTTCTGCGTCGCGTCATGTTGGTGTCCTCGGGTTAGACTCGACAACGCGCGAAACGGGCGCAAGGCTCGGAATGACGGAGAAACTAGGTCGGCGTCCATTCCGTCGTGATCTCCGCCACGTCGGGGCGCACGCGCTCCTGCGGCTGCTCGGCGGTGGTGCCAAGATAGAGATAGCCGGCCACCTGCTCGCCGACGTGCAGGCCCAGGATTTCCAGGGCGCGCGGGTCGTAGGAATACCAGTCGGTGATCCAGTTGGCGCCCCAGCCCAGGGCCGCCGCGCCCAGCAGCATCTGCATGCACACCGCCGAGGCGCTCTGGCGCTGCTCCCACTCGGGGATTTCGCCGGGGACATAGCGCGAGATCACCGCCACGCAGACCGGCGGGCGGGTCAGCTTGCGCAGGGCGGCGTTGGCCTTGACCGGGTTGGCCTGGTCGGCGGCCAGGGCGGTGATCTTCTCGGCGAAGGCGTCCTTGGCCGCGCCGCGCAGGATCACGAACCGCCAGGGCGCCAGCTTGCCATGGTCAGGCACGCGGGCGGCCAGACGCAGCAGTTCGGCCAGTTGCACGTCGTCGGGACCGGGCGCGGTCAAGGCCATCGCCGAGGCCGAGCGGCGCTTGGCCAGGAAGGCGACGACCTCGGGCGAAGCTTCGACGGGGAGGGTCTCGCCGAACGCCGGCGCGGGGGGAACGGAACCGGTCAAGACGATCTCCACAAAGCGTTGTAAGGGCAGACACCTATGGCCGTGCGTCGGCCTCTACAAGTCGCGAGCGCCCATGTCCGACAAACCCGCCTGGCTTAAACCGCATGGAACGCCGTGGAGCGTGCGCTCACAGAAGGTGGTCTACGACAATCCCTGGATCACGGTGACCGAGTACCAGGCCACCGCCCCGACGGGCCGGCCGGCGCTGTATGGCAAGGTCGGCTTCAAGAACCAGGCGATCGGCATCGTGCCCCTGCACGAGGACGGCACGGTCACCCTGGTCGGCCAAAACCGCTTCTCCCTGGCCAACTACAGCTGGGAGCTGCCCGAGGGCGGCGCGCCCCTGGCCGAGGATCCGCTGGACGGCGCCAAGCGCGAACTGGCCGAGGAGGTGGGGCTGCAGGCATCCGACTGGCGGTCAATCCTGAGAATGGAGCTCTCCAACTCGGTCACCGACGAGATCTGCCACGGCTTCCTCGCCATGGGCCTGACGCCCACGGAAACCGCGCCGGACGACACCGAGGACCTCGCCGTGGCCCGCGTGCCGTTCTCCGAAGCGCTCGACGCGGCCGTCGCCGGGCACATGCCGGACTCATTGACGGTGGCGTTACTGCTTCGAGTGCACCATATGGCGGTCAGGGGAGAGCTTCCGAACGATCTGGCCCGTCTCGTGTTAGGATAGACGAGACCGGCGAGAGGCTTGGGCCGCTCCCGACGCACTGGTGCGTCCTCAAAAAGGATGCTCTAAGCGCCGAGTGGATCGCGTGGGAAAGGGAGAGCCCTGTGGCCAAACGTCTGGAAGTCGTCACCGAGCAGTCGACGCCGCCCGTCTGGGCCGCGCTGCGCAATCAGGCCGAACACGCCGCCAAGGCCGAGCCGGCCTTGGCCTCGTTGCTGAACGCCGTCATCCTCAGCCATGACAATCTCGCCGACGCCCTGACCTTCCAATTGGCGCGCAAGCTGGGCGACCAGGAAATGCGGGCGATGACGGCGCGCGAGTTCGCTGCCGACGCCTTCGCCTCCGACCCGGCCCTTATCCTGGCCGCCGAGGCCGACCTGCGGGCGGTGTTCGAGCGCGACCCGGCCTGCAAGGGCTATGTCCAGCCTTTCCTGTTCTTCAAGGGCTTCCTGGCGCTGCAGACCCACCGGGTGTCGCACTGGCTGTGGAACCAGGGCCGCGAGACCCTGGCCTTCCACCTGCAAAGCCGCACCAGCGAGATCTTCCAGGTTGACATCAATCCTGCCGCACGCATCGGCTCGGGCGTGTTCATCGACCATGGCACCGGCATCGTCATCGGCGAGACCGCGGTGGTCGGCGACGACGTCTCGATGCTGCACGGTGTGACCCTGGGCGGCACCGGCGCCGATCGCGGCGACCGTCACCCCAAGATCGGCAAGGGCGTCCTGCTGGGCGCGGGCGCCAAGGTGCTGGGCAACATCACCATCGGCGACTACGCCAAGGTGGCGTCCGGCTCGGTGGTGCTCAAGCCCGTGCCGCCGCACTGCACGGCCGCCGGCGTCCCGGCCCGCATCGTCAACTGCCCCACGTGCGAAGAGCCCGCCCGGACCATGGACCACACCCTGGCCGAGGCCGTGTACGACTACGTGATCTGAGTGCAGTTGGGTTTCCTGAAAGGCCTCGCCCTCGCGGTCCTGCTAGCCGCGACCGCCTGCGCGCCGGCCCAGGCCGAAAAGGCGCGCCAGTACGGCTATACGGTCGTGAAGGCCTATCCGCACGACACAGGGGCCTTCACCGAGGGCCTCTTCTGGCGCGACGGCTTCCTCTATGAGAGCACCGGCCTGGAGGGCAATTCCTCGATCCGCAAGGTGACGCTGGAGACCGGCGTGCCCGAGCAGGAACGCATGATCGACAGCCGCTATTTCGGCGAAGGGATCATCGACTGGAAGGGCAGGCTGATCGAGCTGACCTGGAAGGACCAGGTGGGCTTCATCTACGATATCGCCAGCTTCGAACGGATCGGCGAGTTCAGCTACGTCGGCGAGGGCTGGGCCCTGACCCGCGACGACAGCCGCATCATCATGAGCGACGGCACTGCGGCCCTTCGGTTCCTGGATCCGGAAACCCTGAAGGAGACCGGTCGCGTGCAGGTCACCGACGACGGCAAGCCTGTGGATAACATCAACGAACTGGAGTTCGTGAAGGGCGAGGTCTTCGCCAATATCTGGCAGACCGACCGCATCGTGCGCATCGACCCGAAGACGGGGAAGGTCACCGGCTGGATCGACCTGGCAGGTTTGCTCAGCGACGCCGATCGCGCCTCCGGCCGCGTCGATGTGCTGAACGGCATCGCCTACGATGCGGCGACGGATCGCCTGTTCGTCACCGGCAAGTTCTGGCCCAAGCTGTTCGAGATCAAGCTGGTTCCCAAGCCGCACTAGCGGCAGGCGACCAGTTGGGCCGTCTCGATATGAGCGGTGCTCACGGTTCGGCTTTCCTTGGCCACGACGCCGTAGGCGACTGCGCTCCATATGACGGCGAGCGCAAAAAGCTGGGCGGGGGTGATGCGTTGTGGAGGCATGCCCGTCTTATCGCTCGGTTGAATCCGTCGCGATAACGACTTATCCGTCGGGCTTCTGTGAGGTTTCGTCACATGGCTCGCCGCGCCCTGCCGTCGCTCAACGCCCTGCGCGCCTTCGAGGCCTTCGCGCGGCACGGACGCATGACCCTGGCGGCCGACGAGCTGTGCGTCACCCACGGCGCCATCAGCCGCCAGATCCGCCAGCTGGAAGACCAGCTGGGCGTTCCCCTGACCGAGGGGCCGCGCTCGCGTCTGCGGATGACCGAGGCCGGCCTGAACCTGGCCCAGGCCCTGTCGCCGGCCTTCGACCAGATCGAGGCCGCCGTGCCCCGTCCGCCGCACGCAGGGCCGCGCCCGCTGGTGATCTCCTGCTTGCCGACCTTCGCGATGAAGTGGCTGATCCCCCGCCTGCCGCGTTTCCAGACCGCTCATCCCGACATTCCCGTGCGGGTGATGGAGTCCAACGGCCCCTTCGACTACCAGGCCGACGGGATCGACCTTGCGATCCGCATGCGGGCTCTCGGCAAGGCCTATCCCGAGGACTCGGTCGAGACGCCGTTCATGGACCACTTCCATGGCCCGGTGATGTCGCCCGAGCTGGCGGCGGGCGTCGAGCCCACCCTGGCCTGGATCGGCGCCCTGCCGCGCCTGCATACCCGGACCTTCCTGGAGAGCTGGTCGGACTGGGCCCGCAAACTGCCCGAACCCCTGCCCGAACCGGTCAGTCAGCAGGAATTCGACCACTATTTCTACCTGATCGAAGCCGCCGCCGCCGGCCTGGGCGTGGCGGTCGGGCCCTGGGCCTTCGTGCAACGGGACCTGGCCAGCGGCCGGCTCGTGGCGCCGCTGGGTTTCGTGGCCGGCGACGCCTCGGTCGTGGCCCTGACGCCGCCAGACCACGTCAATCCGGCCGCCTTGCTCTTCCGCGACTGGCTGGTTGAGGAGGGAAAGTCCACACCCGCGCCGCCGACTTCCCCGGCAAGTTGGCCGGAACGGCTTGCGACTCTCGACTAGGACGCTAGGTTCGCCCCGATACGCGCCACGGCGCTCAACGAGAAAACAGGAGCTCCCCGTGGACGCTGCATCCATCGAAAAGATCGAAAAGCACCTGAAGCGCACCTTCGGCAACCCGCACATCGCCGTGAAGGCGCGCCCGAAGCAGAAGGACTCCGCCGAGGTCGAAGTGGCCGGCGAATTCATCGGCGTCGTCTTTCAGGACGAGGACGAGGACGGCTCGTTCATGTTCGAGATGGCGATCCTGGCCGAAGACCTCGACTAGGTTTCGATTGAAAAAATGACCACTTTGACTACTCTAGTCAAAGTGGTCATTTCTGATCGGAGGCTGTCATGCCCGATGGAACGTGGAGCTTGGCGGAAGCCAAGGCCAAATTCAGCGAACTGGTCGAGCGCGCCCGCACCGAGGGGCCGCAGCATCTGACCAAGAACGGCAAGGATGCTGCCGTCATGCTGTCAGCCGAAGAATACGAGCGTCTGAAGGCCGCCAGAGAGGATCAGAGCCCCGGCTTCAGCGAGGCTCTGTTCGATCCCTCGATCCGAGGCCTACTCACCAATGAGGAGGCCGACGAGCTTTTCGCGCGGGACAAGGATGTGGTTGGACGGCCTGTCGACCTTTGACCTATCTGCTCGACACCAACGCTATCAGCGAACCCACCAAGGATCGCCCAAACGCCTCGGCACTGGCCTGGCTGGAGGCATGTCCATCAAACCAGTCGTATCTGAGCGCGATCAGCATCGCGGAGATTAGCTACGGTATCGAGCGCCTCGCGCACGGACGCCGAGCCGACAGACTGACGCGTTGGCGCGACAGGCTGATAATAACCTTGGGTCCACGCCTGCTGCCGGTCGACGCCGAGGTTGCTTTGACCCAGGCTCGCATTCGTCGCGCATCTGAGAACGCCCGACGTACCATCCCCATTATGGACGCCTTCCTCGCGGCCACCGCAGAGGTCCACGGCCTGACGCTGGTCACGCGCAATGTCCGCGACTTCGAGGCCTGGGGCGGCCCGGTGTTCAATCCCTGGGACGACTAGGCCAGCGCCGCCGTCCGCACCGTCCGCCGGATCATCAGCGACGCCACCCCCGCGATGAGGCCGGCCGAGCCGGCGATGATGAAGGCCTCCATATACTGGCCTTGGCTGGCGCGGATGATCCCCGCGCCGATGGCGGCCGTGGCCGCGCCCACCTGGTGGCCGGCGGCGATCCAGCCGAAGACAATCGGGCCGTCGCGCTCGCCGAAGGCCTCGGTGGCCAGGCGGACGGTGGGCGGCACGGTGGCGATCCAGTCCAGCCCGTAGAACACCGCAAAGGCCGACAGGCTGACGATCGAGAAGTCCGAGAACGGCAAGTAGATCAGCGAGAGCCCGCGCAGAACGTAGTAGACGAACAGGAGCTTGCGGCTGTCGTAACGGTCGGTCAGCCAGCCCGACAGGGTGGTGCCGACCAGGTCGAACAGCCCCATCATGGCCAGCAGGCCGGCGGCGCGCACCTCGGGCAGGCCGCGGTCGCCGCAGAAGGCGATCATGTGCACGCCGATCAGGCCGTTGGTGGTCAGGCCGCAGATGAAGAAGCCCAGGAACAGCAGCCAGAAGGTCCGGGTCTTGGCGGCGCGGCCCAGGGCCTGGAAGGCGTAGGTCAGGGCGTTGCCGGCCGAGGTCTGGGCCGGCGGCTGGTAGTCGTCCGGCGCGCCATAGGGCAGGTGGCCGATGTCGGCGGGGCGCTCGGGGATCAGCAGCCACACGACCGGGGCCAGCACCGCGCAGACGGCGGCCACGGTCAGGACGACGGCCTTCCAGCTGGCGTGCTCGGCGATCAGGGCCATGCCGGGCAGGAAGATCAGCGAGCCGGTGGCGGTGCTGGCGGTCAGCAGGCCCAGCATCAGGCCGCGCCGCGCCACAAACCAGCGATTGACCACCGTCGCGCCCAGCACCATGGCCACCGCGCCGCTGCCGAACCCGGCCATCACGCCCCAGGTGGCCATGTACTGCCAGGGCGCGGTCATCAGCGACGACAGGCCGGTCGAGATCGCCATCAGCAGCAGGGCCAAGGTCACCGTCCGCCGTACGCCGAACGAAGTCATCAGGGCCGCAGCAAAGGGACCGGTGAGGCCGTAGAGGAAGATCCCCACCGCCGCCGCCGCCGAGATCGAGGCGCGGTCCCAGCCGAACGCCTTCTCCAGCGGCAGGATCAGCACGCCCGGCGCGGCTCGGAGGCCAGCGGCCGACAAGAGCGCCAGGAAAATAGCGCCGGCCACCACGAAGGCGTAGTTCTGGCCGAAGGGACGGCGGCTTGCATTTGGCATGTCGGGTCTCGATGTAACCGATCGGTACGGGTCTTGATCGGCTTAATACGTACCGGTAAGTAACATCGTCAAGAGCCATGACCGAAGCCGACGCTAAAAACCTCCTGACGGGGCCCTATGGTCCCGGCCCCCGCGCCGCCGAGCGGATCTTCGAGACCGCGCGCGAGCTGTTCTATCGCGAGGGCATCCGCGCCGTGGGCGTGGACGAGATCGTCACCAAGGCCGGCGTCACCAAGCCCAGCCTCTATCGCACCTACAAGTCCAAGGACGAGCTGGTGGCGGCCGTGCTGCGCGAGGTCGAGATCGGGTTCTGGGACCGGTTCGAAGCCGCCGAAACCCTGCATCCGAACGATCCGAAGGCGCAGATGGTGGCCTATTTCGAAGGCCTCGCCGCCCGGTCTGGCGGCGGCGACTATCGCGGCTGCAATCTCAGCAACGCCGTCGTCGAATATCCCGACCGCCAGCACGCCGGCCGCCAGGTGGCGCAGGCCCATAAGCAGTTGCTGAGGGACCGCCTGCGCGCCAAGGCCGTGGAGATGGGCGCGTCCGATCCCGACAGCCTGGGCGACGCCATGATGCTGCTGATCGAGGGCGTGTTCACCTCCAGCCAGATGTTCGACGGCGACGACAAGCCGGCGCGGGCGGCGGTGGGGGCGGTTAAGGCGTTGATCGCCGCCTATTGTCCCGCTTGAATGGCGGCATGAGCGCTCACATCCTCGACCGGGCCGTTTGGGCCACGCTGAACGGCCGTCAGGGTCATCTGGCCGTCCGCAGGGGCGGGGCGGTGCGGATGCATCCGGACTACGGCCTGTTCGCCGGCGCCGTGGATCATTCCGCCCAAGCGCTGGCCGATCTCGGTGAACTGGTGCGCGAGATGGGAACGGTCGGCCTCGTGGAGCTGACCGAACCGCCGCCGGTCCCGGGGACCGAGGTGGCGTCCAGCGCGCTCTGCCTGCAGATGGTGGCGGAGACGGTCGCCCCGGCCTGGGACGTGGCGTTTGAGATGCTGTCGCTGACCGACGCCGACGCGGCCGAGATGCTGGCCCTGGCCACCCTGACCAAGCCGGGGCCGTTCTTCACCCGAACCCATCAGCTGGGCAGCTTCATCGGCGTGCGGGTCGATGGCCAGCTGGTGGCCATGGCCGGCGAGCGGATGCGGCCCGACGGCTTCACCGAGGCCAGCGGCGTCTGCGTGCATCCCGACCACCGCGGCAAGGGCTACGCCGCGCGGCTGCTGCGCGAGGTGACGGCCAAGATCCTGGCGCGCGGCGAGAAGGTGTTCCTGCACAGCTACGCCGACAACGCCACGGCCATCGGCCTCTACGAGTCGCTGGGCTATCGCGGCCGCAGCAAAGTGATCTTCACGATCCTTAAGCTCGCCTGACGGCCAAGAAAAACCCCGGAGGACGGGCTGTCCTCCGGGGCTGTTCCTGTCGAAGCCGCTGAACCGTTAGGCCTCGGCGGTCTTCTTCGCCGCGCCGCGCGCCCAGTTATAGAGGCCGAACACCACGATCGCCGCGGCGATCAGGGCCAGGATCATGCCGACGTGCTCCGAAGGCGCGAAGGGCACGGCCAGGGGCTCGCCCTTGTTGGTGGCGACGATCAGACCGGCCAGGGCGACGTTGAACAGGCTCTCGCCGACGATGAAGCCCGAGGCCACCAGCACGCCCAGGCGCTTTGCCGCCTCGGCGGTTTTGTCCTTGGCCACGAGCTTGTCGTAGATCCAGCCGGCCAGGGCGCCGACCACCACGGGGGCGGTGACGGCGCTGGGCAAGTAGATGGCAAGGCCCACGCCCAGGGGCGGCAGGCTCAGGCGACCGGCGCTGGACTTGCGCAGGACGGCGTCGACGATCACCAAGGCGATGCCGATCAGGGCGCCCACGCCCAGCAGGCTCCAGTTCAGGTCACCGCCCAGCACGCCCTTGGCCAGGGTCGAGATCAGGGTCGCCTGGGGCGCGGCCAGCGGGTCGTTGGAGATGGCGTCCAGGTTCGGCGCGCCGGCGAAGCCATTGGAGCGGTTCAGCAACTCCAGCACGAACGGGATGACGATGGCGCCGGCGATGACGCCGATCACCAGGGCCACCTGCTGCTTCCACGGCGTGGCGTCGACCAGCTGGCCGGTCTTCAGGTCCTGCAGGTTGTCGTTGGCGACCACGGCCACGGCCAGGACGACGGTGGTGACATAGAGGGCGAAGGCGACCAGGGCCTTGGTGACGTCCGGGCCGATCACGCCGCGCGCGGCCGCGCCGACCATCAGCGAGGCGCCCAGCACGGTCAGGATGGCGATGCCCGAGACGGGGCTGTTGGACGAGCCGATCAGGCCGGCCATGTAGCCGCAGACCGCGGCGGCCAGCAGGCCGGCCACCAGCACATAGCCGACGCCGATGGCGACCAGCGGGGCGGTCAGGCCGGCGATCGGCCCGCCCACCAGGAACTCGGCCAGGAACCAGCCGGCCGGGGCCAGCAGTAGCAGGGAGATCAGGCCGACCAGGCCGATCGGGATGTCCTGCTCCGAACGGGGAATAATCGCGCCGTCGACCTTGCGGGCCTTGCCGGCGTCCAGGGACGAGATCAGGCCGCTCCAGATCGGACCGGCCAGCTTGCCCAGCGTCCAGATGGCGGCGGCGCCGATGACGCCGGCCCCCATGAAGCGGACTTCGGTCTTCCAGACGGTGAGGGCGTGGGTGGCGGCGTCCGCGCCGGGGATCTGGTGGATGCTGGTCATGATCGGCACCAGCACGCCCCAGGCGATGGCCAGGCCGGCGAACATGGCGACGCCGACGGTGATGCCCATCAGGTGGCCCGCGCCCATCAGGGCCAGCGAGCTGGAGGCGCCCAGGCCGGTCGCGCCGGCCCCGGCCTTGAAGTAGCCCGCAACCTCGGCGGCGAAGATCTTTGCCGCCGCGAGAGCGCCGAAGGCGGCCGAGGCGATGGTGCCCAGGGTCACGGCCACCAGGCCCGCCTTGCCCTCGGCCTGGCCTTCACGCGAACCGGTGCCGACCTTCAGCACCTCGGCGGCGGCGACGCCTTCGGGGTAGGGCAGGTCGGAGTTGGTCACCAGGGCCCGGCGCAGGGGGATGGTGTACATCACGCCCAGGATGCCGCCGACCGCGCAGGCGCCGAAGGTGGGCAGGAACGGAATGTGCGCCCACCAGCCGATCATCAGCAGGCCCGGCAGCACGAAGATCACCGACGACAGCGTCCCCGCCGCCGAGGCGATGGTCTGGACGATGTTGTTTTCCTGGATGGTCGCCGTCTTGAAGGCCCGCAGCAGCGCCATCGAGATGACGGCCGCCGGGATCGAGGTGGCGAAGGTCAGGCCCACCTTCAGGCCCAGATAGACCTGGGCGGCGGTGAAGACGAGGGTGATCGCGATCCCGAGCAGAACACCCCTGAAGGTGAACTCCGAACGTGGAGCGGCGGCGGAATCGGCCATGAAGCGGTCCTGAAAATCGTTAAGGCGGCCGGACCTTGCACGTCCGACCGCCCTGAGCTCAAGTCTCGATTTGAGAACCTCGGTCGGCCTCGAGCGTCTACTCGGGCAGGCGCGCCTTGCAGGCCACGGCGATGTTGAGGGCCAGCCGGTCGTCGTGCTCCGCCAGGGCGAGGTTGTAGGCGTCCTCGCAATGGTTGGATTTGATCAGGGCGACGGCCTTCCGCGCGCGCCGCCGTTGCTCCGGCGTGACCTCCGACTGCGGGTTTTCGGTCATGCTCTGACGGTAGAGCTTGGTCTGGTAGTTCATGGCGTCATACCGGGCGGCCCCCGGGGACATCGAGGGGAGCTGGGGCGGCGGTTGCGGTGAGGGCGCGGTTTGCGCGGCGGCGCCGCTCGCGAAACCGGCGGCGACGAGCGCCGCGAAAGCCAGGCGTTTCAACATGACCGTTCCTTCCTGAGCCTAAGAAGAAAGGGTACGGTCGCTCAACCTTAGACTGCTGTAAAGCGTCGTTGCTTCCGAAAGGCCGCTCCGTCACCGGACGAAGCGGCCCTGATCGGATGTTTAGAGGACGCCCAGCATCTCCGCGACCAGCGGGTGACGGACGATGTCGCGGTCGGCCAGGCGGACCACGCCGATATTCTCGACCGCCTCGAACCGCGCGGCGACGTCGGCCAGGCCCGAAATGCCCGGCAGAAGGTCCGACTGGTTGGGGTCGCCGGTCACGACCATGGTCGAGTGCCAGCCCAGGCGCGTCAGCAGCATCTTCAGCTGCATGTAGGTGCAGTTCTGGGCTTCATCGATCACGACGAAGGCGTTGTTCAGCGTGCGGCCGCGCATGAAGCCGACCGGGGCGATCTCGATGGCGCCCTCGGCCATCAGCGCGCGCATGCGCCGGGTCGAGAGACGGTCGGTCAGCGCGTCGTAGAGCGGACGCAGATAGGGGGCCAGCTTGTCTTCCATGTCGCCGGGCAGATAGCCGATCGACTCGCCGGCCTCGACCGCCGGGCGCGACAGGACAATGCGGGCTACGGTTCCGGCCTCGAGGGCTTCGACGGCCTTGGCGATGGCGATGTAGGTCTTGCCGGTGCCGGCCGGACCCAGGGCCATGACCAGGTTCTTGGCGTCGATCGCCTTCATCAGCTCGTCCTGGCCGGGCGATTTTGGTTTTATGGTTTTGAGGTAACTCTGGTCCCGCTCCGGATTTCGTGGAGCTCCGTCATGTCCCAGCGGCGACCACGCATTCCCGCGTTCGCGATGATCGACCGGCAGGCGACGCACCTTGGCGTCGTCCGAGAAGTGGCCGGTATCCATCGCGCCTTCGCGCGCCATACGCTTCAGGGCTCGCTTGGTCATGAAAGCCTCCATTCAGGCATGAAAAAAGGACGAGGCCATGTGGCGTCGTCCTTGGTGGTGGTCATGGGGAGGAGATAGACGAAGACGCGTGCGCATCGCGGCGGCTCGGCGCTGGACCGAGTAGGCGGTGGTTCAGAAGAACGCCTGCACCCCAAGAGCGACACCCTGATCTCCGTCGTCGGGAGGCTGAAACCGAAAGCCGGCTTCAGCGGGACGCGAGAGGATTTCTCCGCTCGAATCGCCCGATTAGGATGATGCTAACGTGGTTTCTCAGATGTTAATCAAGCGGCGATTTTCAGAACACGGGGTGTACGGATGACTGTTTATTCTTTGGGCGCCGTCCGTCCGACGCTTCCCGCGTCAGGCGAATACTGGATCGCGCCGACGGCGTCGGTCATGGGCAATGTCATCCTGAAGAAAAACGCCAGTATTTGGTGGGGCAGCGTTGTTCGCGGAGACAACGATCCGATCGAGATCGGCGAGAACAGCAATGTCCAGGACGGTTCTGTACTTCATACCGACGCCGGCGCGCCGCTGACCATCGGGGCCAATGTGACCATCGGTCACATGGT
This sequence comes from Caulobacter sp. GW821-FHT10F06, assembly GCF_058809215.1. Taxonomy (NCBI): domain Bacteria; kingdom Pseudomonadati; phylum Pseudomonadota; class Alphaproteobacteria; order Caulobacterales; family Caulobacteraceae; genus Caulobacter; species Caulobacter sp. GW821-FHT10F06. The sequence goes on from NZ_JBXASK010000012.1 coordinate 113,861, forward strand.
TATGTTGCATGGCTGCACCATCGGCGACGGGTCGCTGATCGGGATCGGGTCGATCGTGCTCAACGGCGCCCGGATCGGGAAGAACTGCCTGATCGGCGCTGGGGCCCTCATCACCGAGGGCAAGGAGATCCCCGACAACTCGATGGTGATGGGCGCGCCGGGCAAGGTGGTGCGGGAGATCGGCGAGGGGCACGCGGCGATCCTGCAGGCCTCGGCCCTGCACTACGTCGAGAACTGGAAGCGCTACGCCCGCGACCTGACGCCGGTCGAGGCCGGCTGAGCGGGAAGAAAGGGGGGAGCGCCGCCTCCTATCGGGGGGCAAGCGAAGGCGGCGCTCCTGTCTCGCGGCTCGCGCGAGATTGATTCCGGTTTGGGCGGCGATCGCCCGACGACCGGAAACCGATCCATCGAAGACCAAGCCAGTAGAACGCGCTTTGGTTGCATTGGCGAGTGACATTCGTGTCATGGAAGGCGAGTGGGGCGCCGCGGCCGTGAGACCGCCCCTGCGGCGTCGGGCGGTTATAGGGCGCCGGGTTTTGTTATACCGGCCCGCCGGGCGGTGTTGGTAAGCCATCCCAATAAAGAGGCGATGCGCAGGGCCGGGCCCAACCGCAGGCCAGGACCAACCCGTCGAAAGGCGCCGCTCCCGTGATCATCGACTGCCACGGCCACTACACGACCGCTCCCACGGCCCACGACGTCTGGCGCGAGACCCAGACCGCAGCCTTCAAGACCGGCGGCGACATCGATCCGGCCTATCCCGACATCTCCGACGACGAAATCCGCGAGACCATCGAGAAGAACCAGTTGCGCCTGGTGCGCGAGCGCGGCGCCGACATGACGATCTTTTCGCCGCGCGCTTCGACCATGGCCCACCATGTCGGCGACGAGGCCGTCAGCCAGGCCTGGACGCGCCGCTGCAACGACCTGATCAAGCGGGTGGTCGATCTCTTCCCCGAGTCCTTCGTCGGCGTGTGCCAGCTGCCGCAGTCGCCGGGCGTGTCGATCGCGCAGTCGATCGGCGAGCTGGAGCGGTGCGTCAACGAGCTGGGCTTCATCGGCTGCAACCTCAACCCCGACCCCTCGGGCGGCCACTGGAGCGGCCCGCCGCTGACCGACCGCGCCTGGTATCCCTTCTTCGAGAAGATGGTCGAGCTGGACGTGCCGGCGATGATCCACGTCTCGGGGTCCTGCAACCACAACTTCCACGCCACGGGCGCGCATTACATCAACGCCGACACCACGGCCTTCATGCAGTTCATCGAAGGCGACCTGTTCGGCGATTTTCCCGACCTGCGTTTCATCATCCCGCACGGCGGCGGGGCCGTGCCCTATCACTGGGGGCGCTATCGCGGCCTGGCCGACATGCTCAAGCAGCCGCCGCTGCGCGAGCACGTGATGAAGAACGTCTTCTTCGACACCTGCGTCTACCACCAGCCGGGCATCGACCTGCTGTTCAAGGTCATCGACGTCGACAACATCCTGTTCGGCTCGGAGATGGTCGGCGCGGTGCGGGGCATCGACCCGGAGACCGGGCATCACTTCGACGACACCAAGCGCTATGTCGACGCCCTGCCGATCCCGGAGGCCGACAAGCGCAAGGTGTTCGAGGGCAACGCCCGCCGCGTCTATCCGCGGCTGGACGCGATCCTGGCGGCGCAGGGACGCTAGACGCGACGGCCCTGCGACAGGCGATCCTCGATCTCGCCGACATAGCCGCGCGCGGCGTCGACGAAGGCCTGGGCGTTGCGCAGCAGCGCGGTGTCGCCGCGACGGATCAGGCCCGCGGGCCGGGGGCGAGCCCCGGTCTCCAGCGGCAGCAGCCGCATCTCGCCCCGCAACAGGTCGCCGGCCAGCAGCATGTGCGGCATCACCGCGACGCTGTCGGTGGCGTAGAGGATCTCGCGGATCATCGCCGCCGAACTGGACCGCAGCGGCTGGCGCGGCGTGACGCCCATCTCCGCCAGCAGCACGTCGATCTCGCGCCCCACCCGCTGGGACACGGTCGGCAGCACCAGCGAATAGCTGGCCAGCGCCTGGGCGGTGTCGCCGCCCCCGGCGAAGATCGGATGGCTGCTGCGGGCCAGCACCGAGATCGGCTCGGAATAGAAGGGCGCGCGCACCAGGCCATCGTCCTCGGGCATGGCGTAGAGCTGGCCGATGATCAGGTCGATCTCGCGCAGGGTCAGCAGCGAGATCAGCTCCTCGGTCCGGCCCTGGATGACCCGGACCTCGATGTCGGGCCGGGCGATCTGCAGCCGCGCCAGCGCGCCGGGCAGCACGCCGGCCGCCGCCACCGGCAGGGCGCCGACCACCACCGGGCCGCCGTCGCCGCCTTCCAGGGCGTCCAGCTCGTCTTCCAGCCGGCCGATCTCCGACAGCAGGCGACGGGCCGAGGCGGCGACCGTCAGGCCAAAGGCGGTGGGGTCGGCCCCGCGCGCGTGACGGTCGAACAGGCGCGCCCCGACGATTTCCTCCACCTCCTGCAGGCTCTTGGTCAGGGCCGGCTGGCTCAGGCCCAGGGCCTTGGCGGCCTGCAGGATGCTCTCGTGGGTGACGATCGCGTCGATCACCCGCAGGTGCCGGAACTTCAGGCGCTGTTGCAGATAGCGTCGCACTAGTCCGTCCGTCCGTTCGAGAGCGACTTGACCCGGTCGGCGACCGCGTCGAGCAGGTCGATCAGGTCCTCGGCGGTCTCGGCGGTCTCGCCCAGTCCCAGCCCGCCCTGACGCGCATGCACCTCGACCATGGCGCAGGTCATCGGGGCGTCAAGCCCGGCGGCCGCCAGCATCTTCGCCGCCTCGACCATTTCCTCGCTGCGGCGGCGGCCGTGCACCAGCGGCCGCGACAGCAGATAGCGCGCCAGGCCCGGCCAGTCGGGATGGGGAATGGTGTTGCCCAGCGAGGCCAGGACCTCGGCCTCGACCCCATAGTGACGGGCGCTGGCTAGGCTCTCGGTGATGATCGCCTCCAGGCCCTTGACGAAGATGCTGCGCGACAGCTTCACCGCCGAGGCCCGGCCGATCTGGTCGCTGGCCGGCTGGGCGACGAAGCCGAGCTGGGACAACAGCGGGGCGATCTGCGCCGCCGCCGGCCCGCCCAGCAGAATCGGGGTCTTCAGGCGCTTGGGTGCGATCGGGGCCATGACGGCGCCCTCGACATAGCGCGCCGCGCCGTCGGCCATCGCCTGAGCCTGGGCCTGGCGGGTCTGGGGCGAGACCGAGTTCAGGTCGAGGAAGAAAGCCTGTCCCAGATGCGGCGCGGCGGCCGTCGCGACATGGAGGGCCTCGGCGGCGGTGACGGCGCTGATCACCAGGTCCCGACCGGCGCAGGCCTCGGCCAGGCTGGCCACCTTCACCTTGTCTGCGGCGGCGGCCTTGGACGGCGTAGAGGCGGGGTCGGCGAACAGGCGATCGTGGACGACCACGTCGTCAAACCCCGCGCCGGCCAGATCGGCCCGCAGGGTCTGGCCGACCTCGCCATAGCCGATCAGGGCCAGGCGCGGGCTCATCGGACGCCGCCCCAGACCGAGGCGGGCACGAAGATCTGGCCGGCCATCAGCAGGCGGGCCGTGCGCAGCAGGGCGGCGGACACCACCTCGCCCTCGGCCGACAGGGTCAGCAGGGCGGTGAACTCGCCGGTCGGATGCTCGACGCTGACGGGGACCTGCCCCGTGGTCGAGACCAAGGTCGCGGCGGAGGCCGCGACTGAGCCGGGCAGGCAGGCGGCGGTGGCGACGCTGACCGCGCCGAACACGCCGATCGCCTTGTGCACGGTGTGGGGAATGAAGCTGCGGGTCGACAGCGCCCCGCCCGCGACGGGCGGCGAGACCAGCGTCACCTTCGGCACGGTGGCGGTTGCGACGTCGCCCAGGTTCATGCGTCGGCCGGCCTCCAGCCGAATGGCCTCGACCCTGGCCCGCAGCGCGGCGTTGGCCTCGAGCTCGGCCGGGGCCTCGTCGCCGCGCACGCCCAGGTCGGCGGCGCGGACCAGGACGACGGGCATGCCGTTGTCGATGCAGGTGACCTCGACGCCCTCGATGACGTCGACGACGTTGCCGGTCGGCAGCAGCGCGCCGCAGGACGATCCGGCCACGTCGGCGAAGGTGATCGGGATCGGGGCGGCCGAGCCCGGCGCGCCGTCGATGCGGCAGTCGCCCTCATAGTTCACGCGGCCGCCGGGGGTCTGGATCCGCGCCGTGGCCAGGCCGTCGGTGTTGCGCATGAAGATGCGGACGTCGGTGTGGCCCTGGCCGGCCGCGATCAGCCCGCGCTCGAGGGCATAGGGCCCCACGCCCGCGAGGATGTTGCCGCAGTTCTGGCGGTCGCTGACCAGGGCCTCGGCGACCGAGACCTGCAGGAAGAGATAGTCGACGTCGGCGTCCGGCCGCGACGGCGGCGAGATCACCGCCACCTTGCTGGTCAGGGAGTCGGCCCCGCCCAGGCCGTCGATCTGACGCCGGTCGGGCGAGCCCATGGCCGCCAGCAGTACGCGGTCGCGCAGGGCGGTGTCGGCCGGCAGGTCCTCGGCGCGAAAATAGAGGCCCTTGGACGTGCCGCCGCGCAGGATCAGGCAGGGTATCGCGGTCTGCATGGCTCAGACGTCCTGGCTTTCGACATAGACCAGACCGGCCGCCTTCAGCGTTTCGCGCATCTTGTAGAGGTCCAGGCCCAATACGCCGGCGGCCAGCTGGGCGCGCTTGTCGGTCTCGTTGGCCTCCCGCTTGGCCGACGCGGCCAGCACGGTCTCGGCGGCCTTGCGCGGGACCACCACCACGCCGTCGTCGTCGGCCACGATCACGTCGCCGGGATGAACCAGGGCGCCGCCGCAGACGATCGGCACGTTGACGCTGCCCAAGGTGGCCTTGACCGTGCCCTGGGCCGAGATCGCGCTGGACCAGACCGGAAAGCCCATCGCCTTCAGCGTGGCGACGTCGCGCACGCCGGCGTCGATCACAAGGCCGCGCACGCCGCGCGACATCAACGAAGTGGCCAACAGGTCGCCGAAATAGCCCGCGTCGCAGGCCGAGGTCGGGGCGACCACCAGAATGTCGCCAGGCTGGCACTGCTCGACCGCCACATGCAGCATCCAGTTGTCGGCGGGCGGGACCGAGGCAGTGACGGCGGTCCCGGCGACGTGAGCTCCGGGCCAGATGGGGCGCAGCTTGGGCGACAGCAGGCCGGTCCGTCCTTGAGCCTCGTGAACCGTCGCCACGCCGAACGCCTGGAGGCCATCGACGGCGGTCCTGGCGGCGCGGGGCGGGTTCTGGACGACCTGGTTCAACACGAACTCTCCTTCGGGGGCGGGAGCTTCGTCGCGGCGGGAAGGGCCAAGGGCCACGATCGTCCTCGCGCGCCCTCCCGGATTTCATAGAGGCGGACGGCGATTGGCTAACATCGGCGGCGCCAGCCCGCGTATGCTTTTTGGGTGCGAGGTATAACCATTTTGACGCTCGCGCGGCTGTCGCCTCGGGCGGCCGCCATAACCGTTATAGCCCCCGCCGTTTTGTTATACCGGTCGGCCCGGGCGGCCTTGATAACGGCAGGGGCTCAAAGCCGAAAACAGGGCGGGAGAACCACGTGGCGTCAGCAGTGTCTCGGATCGCGAACCTTCGAGGGATGACGCGCGCCATGCTCGCGATCGCCGCCCTGGCCTTCGCCGGCTGCGCCCACGCCCAACCCGCTTCGGGCTTGGCCGCGCTGGAGGCGCTCAAGCCCGTGACGCCTTGCGAAGCGCTCGCCAATGTCGATGTCAGCCGTGAGGTGGGCGCCAAGACCACCATCACCTCGGCCACGCTCTCGGGCGGCGGCGACAAGGCGTTCTGCGCCGTGCGCGGCGTGATCGCGCCGAAGATCCGCTTCGAGCTGCGACTGCCCGTCAACGGCTGGACCCAGCGCTACCTGCAGGTCGGCTGCGGCGGCCTGTGCGGCGTCCTCAATGTCCGCACCGAGCACGCCGACGGCTGCACGCCGGTCAAGGACGGCGCCATCGCCCTGGCCTCGACCGACATGGGCCACGAAGGCAAGGGCGGCATGGCGGCGATGGGCGACGGGACGTTCGGCGCCGATCCCCAGGCCCGCGTCGACTTCGCCTATCGCGGCGTCCACCTGACGTCGGTCGCGTCCAAGGCGCTGATCGCCAGGTTCTACGGCAAGGGGCCGAAGTTCTCGTACTTCTCGGGCTGTTCGGACGGCGGTCGCGAGGCGCTGATGGAGGTCCAGCGCTTCCCCGGCGACTTCGACGGCGTCGCCGCCGGCGCGCCAGCCATGTACTTCACCGTCCAGAACAGCTTCTACCATGCGTGGCAGGCGCGCTCGAACACCGGCGCGGACGGCAAGTCGATCCTGGTGGCCAGCCGGCTGCCGATCCTGCACGCCGCCGCCCTGGCCTCGTGCGACGCGGTCGACGGGCTGAAGGACGGCCAGATCGACGATCCGCGCGCCTGCCGCTTCGATCCCGCCGTCGCCCAGTGCAAGGACGGCCAGGCGACCGACGCCTGCCTGACGGCGGCCGAGGTCGAGACCGCCCGCAAGCTCTATGCCGGCCCGGCCGACGCCAAGGGCCGCTACTTCACCTTCGGCCAGCCCCAGGTCGGGTCGGAGCTGTCGTGGGCCGGCGTCTTCGTGCCGCGCTCGGTCGACCAGACCCCGCCCAGCTACGGCATGGCCGAGCAGCCGGTGAAGTATCTGATGTCGGCGACCAATCCGCCTGAGAGCTATACGCTGAAGGACTTCGCCTTCACCGCCGAGCAGTTCCAGGCGCTGAGTTGGGCGCACGGCCTCTACGACGCCACGGAGACCGACCTGGGCGCGTTCGCGGCCAAGGGCGGCAAGCTGATCGTCTGGCACGGTTGGTCGGACCCGCACATCTCGCCGCTGGGCACGATCGCCTGGCGCGACGGCGTGGTGAAGACCATGGGGCAGGGCGCTGCCGACAAGACGATGCGGCTGTTCCTGTTCCCCGGTCTCTATCACTGCTTCGGCGGCGACGGCCTCAGCCAGTTCGACGTCGTCACGCCGCTGATGGCCTGGGTGGAAGCGGGCCAGGCGCCCGACAAGATCCTGGCCGGCAAGATCGACGCGCCCGCCTTCGGCCCGCCGCCCGGCATGGGTCCGCCACCGGCCGGAGCCGGCCGCGACGGGCCGCCGCCCCTGAGCCCCACGCGCCTGCGTCCGGTCTTCGCCTATCCGCAGGTCGCGGCCTACAAGCGGACGGGCTCGATCGACGCGCCTGACAGCTTCGCGGCGAAGACCCCGGCGACCCAGCCGTCCTCGCGCGACGCCTATGCGTCGGCCTTCGTCGCCCCGCGCTTCCACCAGGATTGCGTCGTCGACGGCGCGGGCCTTTCCTGCAAGCCCACCCCCAAGCCGTAAGGGCGACCCATGGCCAAGCTCATCGGCGCGATCGGCGTCTCCCACACCCCGACCATCGGCTACGCCCGCGACCGCGACCTGTCCAAGGACCCGGTCTGGGCCCCGATCTTCGAAGCCTTCGAGCCTCTTAAGGCCTGGCTGGAGGAGAAGAAGCCCGACGCGCTGGTGATGATCTACAACGACCACGTCACCTCGTTCTCGTTCGACCACTATTCGGCCTTCGCGCTGGGGGTCGGAGAGGTCTACGAGGTGGCCGACGAGGGGGGCGGTCCGCGCGACCTGCCGCCGGCGCCCGGCCACGCGCCGCTGGCCCGCTGGCTGACCCGGGCGATCATGGCCCAGGACTTCGACCTGTCGGTGTTCCAGCACAAGGCGCTGGACCATGGCTGCCTGTCGCCGCTGTCGCTGCTGACCCCGCCGGGCGAGACCTGGCCGATCCCGATCGTGCCGTTGCAGGTCGGAGTGCTGCAGTTCCCGGCCCCCTCGGCCTGGCGCTGCCTGCGCCTGGGCCAGGCCCTGCGCCGGGCCATCGACGCCTGGCCGGAGGACGCCCGCGTCGTGGTGGTGGCCACCGGCGGCCTGTCGCACCAGGTGCATGGCGAGCGCGCCGGCTTCAACAACACCGCCTGGGACGAGGAATTCCTCGACCTCCTGGTCCGCGAGCCCGAGCGCCTGGCCGACATGACCCACGCCGACTATGCGCGGCTGGGCGGCTTCGAGAGCGCCGAGGTGATCATGTGGCTGATCATGCGCGGCGCGATGTCCAAGGACATCGTCTGCCTGCACAGCGCCTACTACCTGCCCTCGATGACCGCGATCGCCACGGTGCTCTACGAAGACCTGGGCGAGGACACGCCCGAGCGCGAGGTCGCGCAGCTGCGCAAGGAGGCCGGCCGGCAGCTGGACGGCGTCGAGGCTCTGGAGGGCACCTATCCCTTCACCCTGGAGACCAGCGCCAGGGCCTATCGCATCAACCGTTTCCTGCAGGGCCTGATCGCGCCCGCTGCCCGCGAGCGGTTCCTGGCCGACCCGCAAGGGGCGTTCGAAGACGCCGGGCTGACCGCCGAGGAGCGCCAGCTGATCGAGGCGCGCGATTGGCCGGGCCTGATCCGCTACGGCGCGATCTTCTTCGTGCTGGAGAAGCTGGGGGCCGTGTTGGGCGTGCCCAATCCGCAGATCTATGCGGCCATGAAGGGCATGTCGCTGCAGGACTTCCTGGCCACGCGCAACGCCCAGATCACCTATTCGGTCGCGCGCAAGTAACGCGAAAGAACGGTGATCAATTCCAGTTATAGGTCCTGGGTTTTATCTATACCGGCCCTGATCCTCCGCCCTGCTAGCTGAGACAATAGCTCAACAAGAGCTTTGAAAGCGGTCCAACAGCGCCACTCCGGCGGTGCTGCAAGAGACGACCGCGATGTCTCACGAGACAAAAGGAGGGAACATTGAACCGACACCTGGCCCTGAAGCTGGCGCTTCTGACCACGGCCCTCGCGCCCGTCGCGATCGCCCCGGCGGCCTTCGCCCAGACCAAGCCCGACAGCGCGCCGACCACCACCATCGAGGAGGTCGTGGTCACGGCCCAGAAGAAGACCGAGCTGGCGTCCAAGACGCCGATCGCGCTGACCGCCTATAACGGCGAGAACCTCAAGGCGCAGGGCGTGGTCAGCGTCTCGGACCTGCAGAACCTCGCGCCGTCCGTGAACATCGGTCGTGACGGCTTCGGGGTGAACACCAACATCCGCGGCGTCACCACCACCGACACCACCAGCAAGGGCGAGCAGGGCATCTCGTTCAACGTCGACGGCGTCGCCATCGGCCGTCCGGCGATCCAGGGCCTGTCCTTCTTCGACGTCGAGCGCGTCGAGGTGCTGCGCGGTCCGCAAGGCACGCTCTACGGCAAGAGCAGCACCGGCGGCGCGATCAACATCATCACCAACAAGCCCAAGAGCAATTTCGAGGCCGGGGCCAATCTGGAATACGGCAACTACAACACCCGGCGCGCCGACGCATTCGTGAATCTGCCGGTGGGCGAGAAGGTGGCCTTCCGCGCGGCGGTCAACAGCAACAAGCGCGACGGCTACGTCTATCCGGCCGACGGTTCGCCGGCCCGCAACGACCAGGACGACGTCTCCGCGCGCCTGTCGGGCCTGGTCAATTTCAACGAGGACACCAGCCTGCTGGTCTCCACGACGTTCGGCCATGTCGCCAGCGTCGGCCCGGCCGGGATCCCGTACAACTACCTCGTCACCAAATCGAGCCAGGACGCCCGGCACGTCTTCGGAAACCCGTTCGGCAGCAAGACCAACGAGGACTTCCACAACTACAACCTCGAGTTCAAGACGGCCTTTGGCGGCGTGGGCCTGGACTATATCGGCGCGCAGCACCTGTTCTCGGCCAACGACCGCACGTCCTCGACCAACGATCCGCTAGGCAACTACACGGGCCCTCCGCCGGCCATCGGCACCTATGCCTGGCGTCAGTATCGCGGCCACGTGAAGACGGACTCGCACGAGCTCCGGCTGTCCAACGCCGAGCCGGGCCGACTGGATTGGGTCGCCGGCGCCAATTACACCAAGGAAGACATTCACGAGAGCGACCACAACTGGTCAGCCCGCGTGACCAATCCCACCCTGGCCGGCAGCAGCAACGGCATCGATCCGCTGAACAACACCGTCCACACGTCCAAGGGCGCGTTCGCCCAGGGCACGTTCCACGTCAATGACCGCTTCAACGTGACGGCCGGCGTCCGCCGCTCGTCCGACGAGGTGAATCGCCAGGGCACCTTCGCCGCCGGCCCCGGGCCCTGGAAGAACCCGCAAGGCGGGGTCTGCGTCGCGCCCGACGACTGCGTCGGCACGGTCAACAACGGCTATCAGAACGCCAAGAAGACCACCTACCGCCTGGCGGCCGACTACCAGATCGCCGAAGGCCAGATGATCTTCGCGTCGGTGGCGTCGGGCTACAAGGCGGGCGGTTTCAACGACTTCGAGCCGTCGACCGGTAAGGTCGGCACCTACAATCCCGAAAGCCTGACCGCCTACGAGGTCGGCTACAAGGGCCGGCCGATGTCGAACCTGCAGATCAACACCACGGCCTTCTACTACGACTACACGAAGGCGCAGGTCTCCAGCCGGATCAACTTCTCGGGCACCACCGTGATCTACACCCGCGCCGTGCCCGTCTCGATCTACGGGGTGGAAAGCGAGGCCAAGTTCAAGCCGACGCCGAACGACTCGATCGATCTGGCGGCGACCTTCATGCACTCGGAATACAAGCACTTCCTGGCGGGCATCCTGCAGAACGTCGACTGGTCGGGCTATCGCCTGGACAAGACGCCGAAGGCGGCCTTGACCGGCGCCTACTCCCACGTCTGGGAACTGACCAGCGGCGGTTCGATCACCGGCCGGGTGGCGACGAAATATTCGAGCGGCTATCTCACCAGCGACTTCGTCAACGCCAAGCAGTTCCAGCAGGACGCCTTCACCCGCACGGACGCCTCGGTGACCTATGCCGACGGGGATAGCCGCTTCACCCTGAGCGGCTTCGTCAAGAACATCGAGAACGACCTGCAGATGATCAACTCGCCGGGCAGCTATTCGGCGACGGTCATCAACTCGGCCTCGGTCGCCATCAGCGAGCCGCGCATGTACGGCGTGCGGATCGGCGTCCGTTACTGATCTCCGACTGACCCTCCACGGAACCGGAGCGTCGCCTCATCGGCGCTCCAGCCTGGCCCGGCGCGCCTCTCGCGTCGGGCTTCTTTTTGGCGTGTTGTTCTGCTGGACAGGAGCGCTCCCAGAACGACGTTCGCGTCTCGTCTTGCGCCCGGCGAAAAGCCGCTGCACTCTCTGTCTTAACAACGATAACATTCAGGGAGGGCGTCAGGGCCATGGCCAGCGAACGCTACGACTATATCGTCATCGGAGCCGGCTCCGCGGGCTGCGTGCTGGCCGCGCGTCTGACGGAAGATCCCAACATCAAGGTCCTGCTGCTGGAAGCCGGTGGCAAGAACACCTCGCTCCTAGTCAAGATGCCCGCCGGGGTCGGCGAGCTGATCAAGGCCAAGGGCGAGCAGAACTGGGGCTTCTGGACCGAGGAAGAGCCCCATCTGAACAATCGCCGCCTGTGGTGGCCGCGCGGTCGGGGCCTGGGCGGCAGCTCGGCGATCAACGGCATGATCTATATCCGCGGCCATGCGCGCGACTACGATCAGTGGCGGCAGATGGGTCTGTCGGGCTGGTCCTATTCCGAGGTCCTGCCGTACTTCAAGCGCTCGGAGACCCACCACGGCGGCGGCGACGCCTATCATGGCGGCCAGGGGCCGCTGCACGTGTCGAAGGGTGAGTCCGTCAGCCCCTTCTATCCGGCCCTGATCGAGGCCGGCCGGCAGGCGGGGCACAAGACCACCCGCGACTTCAACGGCTACCAGCAGGAGGGCTTCGGGCCCTATGACCTGACCATCCGCGACGGCAAGCGCTGGAGCGCGGCGGCCGGTTATCTGGCCCAGGCCACGGGCCGTCCGAATCTGACCATCGTGACCGAGGCCCGCACGACGAAGATCCTGATCGAGAAGGGCCGCGCCATCGGCGTCGACTATGTGGTCGGCAAGACCGCCGAGAAGCGCACCGCCCATGCCGACGCCGAGGTGCTGCTGAGCGCCGGCGCGGTTCAGTCTCCGCAGATCTTGCAGCTGTCGGGGATCGGCGATCCGGAGCTTCTCAAGAAGCACGGCATCGCGGTGGTCCAGGAGTCCAGGGGCGTCGGCGCCAACCTTCAGGACCACCTCGACGTCTGCCTGTCGTGGACGACCAAGAACCTGACAACCGCCTACTCGGCCAACAAGGGCTTGAAGAAGCTGAGCACAGGCCTGTCCTACATGCTGATGGGCAAAGGGTTGGGCCGGCAGCAGTTCCTGGAGAGCGGCGCGTTCCTGAAATCGCGGCCCGATCTGGATCGCCCCGACCTGCAGATCCACGGCGTGCTGGCCATCATGCAGGACCACGGCAAGGTCCAGGTCGAGAAGGACGGCTTTACCCTGCACGTCTGCCAGTTGCGCCCCGAGAGCCGGGGCAAGGTTGGCTTGCGCTCGGCCGATCCGTTCGATGATCCGACCATCCTGGCCAACTATCTGGCCACCGACGAGGACCGCCGGGCCCTGCGTCAGGGCGTGCGGATCGCGCGCGAAGTGGTCGCCCAGGCGGCCCTGGATCCCTATCGCGACGCCGAATACGCGCCGGGCTCGGAGATCCGCGCCGACGCCGACCTCGACGCCTGGATCCGCGCCAAGTCGGAGACGATCTACCACCCGGTGGGCACCTGCCGGATGGGCGCGGCGGGCGATCCGCTGGCCGTGGTCGACGAGCAGCTGCGCGTTCAGGGCGTGGCCGGCCTGCGGGTCATCGACGCTTCGGTCATGCCCACCCTCGTTGGCGGCAACACCAACGCCCCGACGATCATGATCGCTGAGCGGGCATCGGACCTCATCCTTGGCAAGGCCGCGCTCCAGCCGGTGGATGCTCCGGTGTTCGAGGACGGTCGCGCCGTGGCGGCTTGATTTTCCTCGTCTGGACCTCTCAGTTCGTCATCCCGGCTTGGCGGCCGGGGTGACGTGATCCTCGTGGAGCTTACCGCATGCAACGCCGCCCCCTCGGCCGATCCGGCCTGTCGACCGCTCCGCTGGTGTTCGGCGGAAACGTCTTTGGCTGGACCGCCGACGAGACGACCTCGCACGCTCTGCTGGACGCCTTCGTAGGCGGCGGCTTCAACGCCATCGACACCGCCGACGTCTATTCAGCCTGGGTCCCGGGCCACACGGGCGGCGAATCCGAGAGCGTCATCGGCCGCTGGCTGAAGGCGCGGGGCAAGCGCGACGACGTGCTAATCCTGACCAAGGTGGCCATGTGGCCCAAGCAGCCGGGCCTGTCGGCGGCCAATATCGAGGCGGCGGTCGAGGGGTCGCTCAAGCGCCTGCAGACCGACTACATCGACCTCTACCAGTCGCACCAGGACGACGCCGCCACGCCGATCGACGAGACGCTGGAGGCTTATGGCCGTCTGGTGAAGGCCGGCAAGGTGCGGGCGATCGGCGCCTCGAACTTCAGTCCCGACCGCCTGGCCGACAGCCTGAAAGCTTCGGCCGACAAGGGCCTGCCGCGCTACGAGACCATCCAGCCGAAGTTCAACCTCTATGACCGCGATCAGGTCGAAGGCGCGCTGGCCAAGCTGACCGGCGACGAGCGGCTGGGCGTCATCCCCTTCTATGGCCTGGCCGCCGGCTTCCTGACGGGCAAGTACCGCGCCGAGGCCGATCTCGAGGGCCGGGCGCGCGCCGCCACGATCAAGCGCGACTACCTCAACGACAAGGGACTGCGAGTGCTGGCGGCGCTGGACGAGGCCGCCAAGGCGGTGTCGGCCACCCAGGCTCAGGTCGCCCTGGCCTGGATCATGGCCCATCCGGCCATCACCGCCCCGATCGCCAGCGCCACCTCGGTGGCCCAGCTGGACGAGCTGATGGGCGCGGCGCGGCTGACTCTCCCGGCGGACGTGAAGGCCAAGCTGGACGCGGCCGGAACGTGATGCGGATGAAGGCCTGGCTGGGCGTCGCGGCCCTGGTCGCGGCGGGCCTGGCGACGCCGTCAGCGGCGCAGCCGCCGCCCCGGGCCATCTATCTGCTGATGGGCCAGTCCAACATGTCGGGTCGCGGTGTGTTGGCCGAGGTGGCGGCCGGCGAGCTGGATCCAGACGACCGCATCCAGCTCTACGGCAATGACGGCCTGTGGCGGCGCGCGGCCGAGCCGCTCGATACGGCCAAGGGCCAGATCGACAAGGTCTCAAGCGATCCCGACGGCGTGGGACCCGGCCTGGCCTTCGCCAAGGCGATGCTGAAGCGCCATCCGGGTCGGCCCATCGGCCTGGTCACCTGCGCCAAGGGCGGTTCGGCGATCGGCGAGTGGAAGCCGTCGACCGAGCGCTCGACCCTTTACGGCTCCTGTCTGGCGCGGGCCCGCGAGGCTGCGCCGTTCGGCCAGATCGCCGGCGTCCTCTGGTATCAGGGCGAGACCGACGCCCGCACCGACGCCCTGGCCCAGGCCTGGGCGGACCGGTTCAGCGCGATGATCGGCCAGCTTCGCGCCGACCTCGGCTTGCCCGACCTGCCGCTGGCGGTGGTGGGGCTGGGCGATCCGCCCCAAGCGGGAAAATATGCCGGGCAGTTTCCGGCGTGGAGCACGGTGCAGGACGGCCAAAAGCGCCTGAAGCTGGGCCATCAGGTCTATGTCTCGGCGGCGGGCTTGCCGAAAAATCCCGATGAGCTGCACCTGAACACCAATAGCCAGATCCGGCTGGGCCGGATGCTGGCCGAGGCGATGCCCTAGGGGCGGATAATCCCCAAGCTGCCGTCATTCCCGCACAAGGGCGGGAATGACGGAGCTTAAAATAGCTCGCGGGGCGCTCTCGCGCCTAAGCGATCCGGCGTCCGTCCAGGGTGGCCAGGCGCAGCTGCGCGCCTTCCTGGTTGTCGACGCCCAGCGGCTGGATCTGGCGCACGCCCAGCTCATAGGCCGGACGGCCTTCCAGCCGAGCCATCATGGCGATCGGTTGATAGAGGCCCAGGAACCGGTCGGTTTCGCCGCTCGCGCCGCGCAGGGGGGCGAACATCACCTCCATGCCGACCGAGGGCACGCCGTGAGCGCGAATGTCGGCGGTGACCACTACGGGCTGGCGACGGCGACGGGCGATCTCCAGCGACGACTTCAGCTCCAGGCGATGCGACAAGGCCCAAAGGCTCAGCAGGTCCTCGCCGCGCAGGTCGCGGGCGTGCAGGTCGGCGACGAAGCCGCCGGCCAGGCGGAAGGGCACGCGGCCCAGGGCCTCGCGTCCGGCGATGAAAACCTGCGGCAGAAGATCGGTGAAATCGCCCGGATTGATGTCGGCGCGCGCCGGCGCCGGGGCGTCGCCTTTGCGGTCGCGCCAATAGTCTATCAACCGTTGTGTGCTTGGATGGAACATCGTCGTCCCCTCGGCGGGTCCTTCCACGGCTGTTTTCGGCCGCACGAGGCTTGCTGAGAGGACCGTGCCAGAGGCTGAACCGTCCCGTTTTGGCGCAAGCCCAGGCGAGACGGCGGCCGACGGCGCGATTCTTGCTGGCCATCGGCTGGACGACGTCGTGTGGAAAGGGATCGCCATGAAGGCGCCGAGACAATCGATGCGCGGGCTGATGTGGGGCTTTGCAGCTCTGCTGGGAAGCCTGCTGCTAGGGGGCGCGGCCTATGCCGGCTGCACCTCGGGCTGCCCGACCACGCCGACCTGCTGCACCACGCCGACGCCGCCTCCGCGTCCGCCGAAGCCGCCGGTCACCCCGTGCTGCACGCCGGGGCACAATGTCAATATTCCGGGCGTCAATGTGAACGTCGGCGCGACGGTGATCGTCAACGCCAACGCCAGCGCCTCCGCGGGCGCCGCCTCAGGCGCGGCGGCGGGAGCCGGCGCCAGCGCGGGCGCCAGCACCAACGTCTATTACGGCGGCGGCGGTCACGGCGGCTACTATTCCGGCCCGATGTCGACCGGCTACATTCAGGGGCTCAACGTCGAGGGCGGCGAAGCCCGTCGCCGCGCGTCGTACGAGGCCACCCGCACCAAGATGCGCCGCGTCGTCATCCGCGCCTTCTGCCTGGACGACCGCGACGTGCCGCACCCGGCCTCGCAGGTCACCCCCGACCGTGACATCGACGACAGCTATGACGGCGAGCTCTATCGCTGCATCGCCGGCGCCCGCATGCAGTACGTGATCGGCGACTATGACGGCGCGATCGACATCAGCACCGGCGGCAAGGGCGGCCAGACCTATATCTGCGCCAAGAACGAAGCCCTCTATCACACCCCCGGCGCCGGCGGCCAAGGCGGCCAGGCGGGTACGCTGGTCTGCCGTCCGCAACGTCCGGCCCGCGACTGCAACGAACGCTCGCTGCTGCGTCGCTTCGGGGCCGGCGTGAAGGTGCTGACCATCCTGACCACCGAGACCTACACCGCCTATCGCGAGGAGACGGTGAAGGAGAGCAACAGCGTCTCGATGAGCTTCAGCCTCGATGGCGGCGTCGGCGGCGTGGTCTACTAGGCCATTCAGCTTGTCGTCCCGGCCGCAGCGAAGCGGAGAACCGGGACCACGACAGGCGCTGAGCTTCCGGTGGTCCCGGGTCTTCGCCCGGGATGACAGAATCAAATGAAAAGCCCCTCGGTTCGCACCGAGGGGCTTTTTTGCTACTTGCCTTCCGGCTTCACCAGCAGGGTCCAGGACTTGTCGTCGCCCAGGAAGGTCTTGGCGGCCTTCTGGACGTCGGCGGCCTTCACCCGCTCCAGCCCGGCAATGACCGAGCGGGTGGAGTCGAGGATCCGCGGATCGCCCTGCGCGCCCGACAGCGAGCTGAGCCAGTACTCGTTGGTGACCCGCGCCTTCTCGATCTGGTCGATGCGCGGCTTCTTGGCTCGGTCCAGCTCGTCATCGGTGACGGGCTTGTCGCGCAGGTCGGCGGCGATCTTGCGGATCGAGGCGATCACCGTGTCCAGCTTTTCGGGCGGTACTTCGACGCTGACGGCCAGATAGCCCCAGTCGTTAAAGACCACGCTGTGCGTCGCCGAGGCCGAGGGCGAATAGGTCGCGCCCTGCTTTTCGCGCAGCTCGTCCGTCAGGCGCAGCTGCATCACCTGGGCCAGGATCGAGACGTTGCGGGCCCGCTGCAGGTCCGAGAACAGGTCGTCGGTGCGCCAGGCCATGAACAGCTGGGCCTGGTCGGCGCGGCCCTTGTGGGTCAGCACCACCGGCGACTTGGACGGAGCCGGGAAGGGCGACTGGCGCTGGGCGGTCGGATCGGGCAGGCCCGGACGGGCCGGCAGCGCCCCGAAGGTGGCGGCCACCGCGGCGATCGCCTTGTCGACCGTGATGTCGCCGACCACGACCACCTCGATGTCGCCCTGGGTCAGCGGCGGATTGATGATGGTCTTCATGTTGTCGATCGAGGCCGCGGCGACGTCGGCGCGGGTCGGGAAGGTCCAGCGCAGGTCGCCGCCGTGCAGCAGGCCGCTGAGGTCGCGACCCATCACGCCGCCGGGCGTCGTTTCCAGCTGGTCGTGGATCGTGCCGTAATAGGTCTTGATCCGCGAGAAGGCCTCGGGCCGCCAGCCGGGCTCCTGGGCGTAGCCGGCCAGGACCTGCAGCTCGGTGTCGACGTCCTCGGGTCGGGTGCGGCCGTTCAGGGTGAAGGCGTCGTCCTCGACGCCGAGGCTGGCGTTCCAGATCTTGCCGTTCAGCACCCGCTCCATGTCCTGGGCGCTGATCTGCTTGAGGCCGCCCTCGACCAGGGCTGATGCCGACCACAGCGGGGTCTGCACGGTCGACGACAGGTCCAGCAGGCCATGGCCGATGCGGGCCTTGATCAGCACCTGATCGTCGCGGAACTTTGTCGGCTTGACGGTCAGCCGCACGCCGTTCTCGAAGCGCACGAAGACGGTGTCGAGGTCGGCGACGTCCTTCTGCTCGGCCACCTTGCCGATCGGGCCGAAGTTCGAATACGGCCAGGCGGTCACGCTGGGCCCGGCGGGGGCGGCCACCGCCACCTTCTTGGAATCCCCATAGGCCGTCAGCACGGTCTGCTCGCCGCCCTCGATATTGACCGGAGTCGGGATCAGGATCAGCGGACCCGAGCCGGCAAAGGCCGACCGGATCACCGCCGACACGCGTTCGGCCGTGAGGCCCTTCACGGTCTCGTCGAAGGCCGCCAGGTTCTGGCTCGGGCTAGTGACGGTTTCGCCATCGCCCAGCGTGCCCACGAGACCGGCGGCCAGGGCGGTGGTGCGCTGGGTGGCCTCGCCCGACACGGCGGCGACCAGGGCCGCGCGCATGCTGGCGATCTCGCGGTCCAGCTCGTCCTGGCGCACGCCGTACTGCACGGCGCGGCGCTGCTCCTGGTCCAGAGCCGTCAGGGCCTCCTTCCAGCGGCCCGGCTGGGCCGTGGCGCCCAGGGTGGTCAGGCGCACGGCGTCATACTGGTCGCCCGAGAAGGCGCCGGCGGCGATGAAGGGCGGCTCGGCCGAGCGGCCCAGCGCCTGCAGGCGGCGATTGATCACCGCGAAGCCCAGGTTCTTGAGCGTGTCGCGCTCGTCGCTGGCCTTGGTTTCGATGGCCAGGTCCGGCGCGCCGGCCCAGGACAGCTGCACCGCCAGCGGCGCACCCGGCTCGACCAGGATGCGGGCGGTCTCGCCGCGCTTGGCGACCTTGCCGATGTCGGGATCCTTCCCGGCCGCGCCCTTGCCCTTCCAGTCGCCGAAGCGCGCCTTGATCTTGGCTTCCATGGCGTCGAGGTCGAAGTCGCCGACGGCGACCACGACCGCCCGCTCGGGACGATAATAGGCCTCGTAATAGTCGCGGATCTTCTGGGCCGGGGCGGATTTGAGGATCTCGGTCTTGCCGATGGGGATCCGCTTGGGCGGCAGCTGGCCGTCCATCTGGAAGTCCATGGTCTTGATGGCCACGCGATAGCCCGGGCTGTCGCGGGTGCGCTCCTCCGACAGCACCACGCCGCGCTCGCGGTCGACGGCCTCGGGGTCGATGGTCAGCTCGCCCGCCACCTCGCGCAGCAGCATCAGCGAGCTGTCGACGGTGGCGTCGTCGGTCTTGGGCAGGTCCAGCTGGTAGACGGTTTCGTCCAGGCCGGTGGAGGCGTTGGTGTCGGCGCCGAAGGCCAGGCCGTGGCGCTCCAGGATCTTGATCATCTCGCCTTCAGGCACGTTCTTGGAGCCGTTGAAGGCCATGTGCTCGAGGAAGTGGGCCAGGCCCTGCTGGTCGTCGGTCTCCATCATCGAGCCGGTGTCGAACCACAGGCGCACGGCGGCCTGGCCGGGCGGGGTGGCGTTCTTCTCCAGGGCGTAGCGCATGCCGTTGGGCAGCACGCCGAAGCGGACGCGGGGATCCGGCTTGATGTCGGAAAGCTCATGGGCCCACTGGCCCGGCTTCAGCGACGAGACCAGTGGACCGGTCGGCTGGACCGGCGCGACGGGCGCGACGTCCTTGCCGCCCATCGACGGCATCGAGGGCAGGTTCGGCAGGGAAGAGCAGGCGGCGAGGGACAGGCCGGCGGCGGCGAGGAGCGTCAGGCGCGAAGCGCGGATCATAGACAGCCTAGGGTTAGGTGAGCTTTTAGAGGCTGCACCTTGGGCGTCCGTGAAGGCGCAAGCAAGGCGTCGAAGGCCTTGCGATTGCCGCGATCAGGCGGCGGCGACGTCGCCCGTCTGGCGGCGCAGGCGCCAGAAGCGGATGGTCCGCAGGGCCGACTCGCGCGGCAGGGCGGCGTAGAGCTCGCCATAGACCTTGGCCTTGCCCATCACGTCATCGGACGGATCCAGGATCAGCAGGGCGAAGGTCAGGAACAGGGCGCGGTCGAAATCGGCGGCGCGGCAGACCACGGCCAGAGCGTCCAGTTCCTGGCGCTCCAGGATCTTGCGGGCGGTGTGGAAGTCGATGTCGGCCATGTCCGACAGGGCCACCAGGAACAGGGTGGTCTTGCGGGCGCGCAGCATGCCGGCCAGGGCCTGGGGCGAGACGCCGCCCTTGGTCTTGATGATGCGGAATTCGTGCTCGGCGGCGGCGTGGTCGGCCGGCAGGGCGCCGTCCTGGGCCGCGACACGCTTGCGGCCGGCGTTCAGCGCCGCCTCCAGCGTGGCCGGGTCCATGTCGGCGTTCTTCTCCATGATCCGGTCGCGAAGCTTGGCCTCGACCATGAAGTACATCTCGTTGAGCAGGTCGACCGGCAGGCTGTGGCGGTCGACCACGGCCTCGTGCAGGGCCGGGTTGGCGGCGGCGCGGTCGACGACGGCCTCGTGGGCCTGGCGCGACAGGACCGCGCCCTCGTTGCGCAGCAGGACGCCCAGGGTGTCGTCGTCGCCGCGCTGGACGATGGCGTCCGACACCGCGCTGGGCACGGTGGCCCGCTGCGAGATGGCGCGCAGATGGTCCTGGCCCTGGGTGCGGGCCACGTGCAGCAGGTCGTCCTCGGACAGGGCGCTGAACCCTTGCAGCAGCGGCCGGGCGACGGCGATGCTTTCCAGCGCCAGGCTGCGGCTGACGCCGCGCGGCGCGGCGGGGGCCTGGCTGAGACGCTCGGCGAGTTCGGCCTTGACCGCCTCTTCCATGTCGCCAGCCAGCTGGCTCATGACGTCGTCGAACAGGCCCATCTCGACCTGACCGTGGGTCTCGCCGGCGAAGAACAGGTCGGTGACCCCGCGCAGCAATTCGCGGCGCTTGGTGCTGGAGGGCTCGTCGGCCAAGGCGATCAGGTCGTGGAGGCGGGACTGCATCAGTTGTTACCGTTCTTGGCGTCGTCGCCTTCCGGCTCGTCGCTCGCCGCCTGGGCCAGCCACTCGGCCGAGCCGTGGCGCGGCGCCTCGTTCTTCTTCAACTGGGCGGGATCGTCGGATGGGGCGATGAACACCATGCCGTTCGGCGGCGCGGGCGGAATGGCGTCGGGCGTCATGCCGTACTGGCGGCCCACCGAATAGGTGCGCGCGCCCTGGGTCTGGGCCGGCGGCGCATAGGCGGCGGGCGCCTGGATCGGGGCCTGGGCGTAGGTTTGGACGGCCGGCGGCGGCGCCTGCGGGACGACCTGAGGCTGCGCGGCGAACGCCTGGGGCAAGGTCTGGCGCGGCGCCGGGGCGGCGGGTTGGCGCCAGGGCGCGGCCACCTGACGGAGATTGGGCGCGGACGGCGGCGCGGCGGCCTGCGGCTTGCCGGCCCATCCCAGGACCGGTCCGCCATAGTTGGCGCTGCTCAAGGAGACGCTGGCGCGCAGCGTGGCCGGGCCGTAGCGGCTCTCGCGCGTGTCCTCGGCGCGCGCGGCGGAGGCGACGCAGACGAGGGCGGCGATGACAACGACAGAGCGCATGGGTCGGTCCGGGCGGGAAGGCGCCGAGTGCCTAGCCTTACCGTGCGTCGCTTAATCCCGGCCTAACGTCCGCGCCAAATGGCGAGGAGCCGACGTTCCGCCAGCTCCATCAGGGCGTGCAGCGCCACGCCCAGCAGGGCCAGGGTCAGCAGGGCGGCGAACACGCGGGCGGTCTGCAGGCGGTTGTAGGATTCCAGGATCCGCCAGGCCAGGCCCTGGGCTCCGCCGGAGCCGGCCACGAACTCGGCGACCACGGCCCCGATCACCGCCAGGCCAGCGGCCACCTTGTGACCTTCCAACAGGGCGGGCACGGCCGAGGGCAGGCGCAGCCGCCACAGCCGCTGGAACGACGTCGCGCCATAGAGGTCGAACAGGCGTGAGAGGTCTGGATCGACGGCCTTGAGGCCCGTCAGCGCGCCCGAGAAGATCGGGAAGAAGGCGACCACGGCGGCCAGGCCGATCACCGCCCGCTCGGGATGGTCGATGCCGGCCCAGATGGTCACCAGTGGCGCGATGGCGACCAGCGGCGTGACCTGCAAGGTCACCGCGATCGGACGCACGGCGTCTTCCATCAGCGGGCTGAGGCTGACCGCGAAGGCCAGGGCGCAGGCCAGGACGCTGGCCATGACCAGGGCCAGCAGAGCCGTCGACAGCGTGCCCCAGGCCGAGGCCAGCAGCAGCGGCAGGCCCTCGATCAGGGCCCGGCCGATGGCGGTGGGCGGGGGCAGGAGATAGGGCGGGATGGCGAGACGCGCGCAGGCGATCTCCCAGCCAATCAGCAGCACGCCGATCAGCACCAGGGGCGAGAGGAAGGCCGACAGGGTCTTCACGCGGCGCGGGCTCCGGCCTGGGCCAGCAGGGCCGAGACCGCCTCGGCCGACTGGCGGAAGGCTTCGGTGACGCGAAAGCCGGGCGGCCGCACGACGGGGCCGTCGACCGCGACCTCGCCGGCGATCAGGCCGGGGCCCGGCGTCATCACCACAACGCGGCCGGCCATGTAGACGGCCTCCTCGACATTGTGGGTCACGAAGACCAGGGCCGGGGCCAGGTCGGCCGCCAGGGCCAGGACGTCGTCGGCCAGCACGCGGCGGGTGATCTCGTCCAGGGCCGCGAAGGGCTCGTCCAGCAACAGCAGGCGTGGGCGGGTGACCAAGGCGCGAGCCAGTGAAGCGCGCATGGCCATGCCGCCCGACAGCTGGGCGGGACGGGCGTTCAGGGCGTCCTTCAAACCAACCTTGGCCAGGGCTTCGGCGGCGGTGGCCAGGGCGATGGCGCGGCGCTCGCCGGCCAGTTCCAGCGGCAGGGCGACATTGGCCTGGGCGGTCAGCCACGGCGCCAGGGTGGGGGCCTGGAAGACGACGGCGGTCTCGCCCTTGCCCGCGGCGCGGGTGACGGAGCCTCGGGTCGGCTGCTCCAGTCCGGCCAGCAGGCGCAGGGCGGTGGACTTGCCACAGCCCGACGGCCCGACCAGGGCGACGATCTCGCCGGCGCGCAGGTCGAGATCGATCGGCCCCAGCGCGCGCCCGCGCCTGGGGTAGTCGACCTCGACGGCGGACAGAGAGGCGATGGACGGCGTCATTGGCCCTTGGGCAGAAACTGGAGCGTGTAGGCGCTCTTGTAGTCCATGTCCTTGGGATAGACGCCCTGGTCCGACGCGACCTTGAAGAACTCCGCCCAGCGGGCGTCGGTCATCGCGCCGATGCCCGGCCCGTTGGCGCCGACGATGCCGTAGGACCGCATCTTCTCGCGCGCCTGGTCCAGGACGTCCTGGGTCATCTCCGGATTGTCCTTCAGGATCGCCGCGTCGCCCGGCTTGGCGTCGCCATAGAGATAGGACTTCCAGCCCGCGGCCGTGGCCTCGACGAAGGCCTGTACGGCGGCCGGGTTCTTGGCGATGACGCTGTCGGGGACCAGGGCCATCGAGGCGTAGGCGGGATAGCCGCTGTCGGCCAGCAGGAAGACCGCCGGCTTGATGTGGCCTTCCTTCTCGATCAGGTACGGCTCGCTGGTGGCGTAGCCCTGCTGGACCACGCGCTTGTCGGCCAGGAACGGCGCGGCGCTGTAGTTGTACTTGCGCACCTGATCGTCGGTGAAGCCGTACTTGGCCTTCAGCCACACCCAGAAGGCGGTGATCGAGGCGTCCGACAGCAGGATCGGCCGGCCCTTCATGTCGGCGATGCCGTTGATGCCCTGGCCGGGGTGGGCGATCAGGACCTGCGGGTCCTTCTGCATGAAGGCGGCGACCGCCTTCACGGGAGCCTTCTCCTTGGCCAGGTTCATGACGATGAAGCTGTTGGAGCCGACGCCGACATCGACCGCCCCGGTGGCCAGCAGCTGGGGCACGTTCACGGCCGGGCCGCCCTGGATCAGGGTCACGTCCAGGCCGCGCTTGGCGTATTCGCCGGTGGCCAGGGCCTGGTAGTAGCCGCCTAGTTCCGCTTCAGCCCGCCAGTCAGTGGCCAGCTTCATGGCGGTGCGGCCGGCAGGCGCAGCGGCCTCCTTCTTGGCCGGCGAACAGGCGGCGACGAGCACGCAAAGGGCCAGCGCGGCCAAGCGACGGAAACTCATGGAAACCCCTCCCGGACAAGTCGCCGGAGGTTATGCGCCAAGGCCGCGTCTTCCAAGAGAGATCAGGCGTGCGGCGCCGTCAGCCAGCGTTCGACCTTGGCGTACAGCACCTCGCGCTGGATCGGCTTGGCGATGTGGTCGACCATGCCGGCGGCGTAGCAGCGCTCGACCTGCTGGGGCAGGGCGTCTGCGCTCATGGCGATGATCGGGATCTTGCTGGCCGGCGTGCGCAGGGCGCGGATGGCCCGGGTGGCGGCCAAGCCGTCCATCAGCGGCATGTGGATGTCCATCAGGATCATGTCGTACTCGCCGACCTCGGCCGCATCGACGGCCTGCTGGCCGTTTTCGGCGATGTCGACCTTGCAACCGGCCAGGGTCAGCAGGGCCACGCCGATCTCGCGGTTCATGGGATGGTCGTCGACCAGCAGGATGCGGGCGGCGCTGGGCGAGGCCGGCTCGCGACGCTCGGGGGCGACCACCGGCTCGGCGACCGGGGCGGTGATCTCGATCCAGAAACACGAGCCGCGCCCGGGCACGCTGTCGACGCCGATCCGGCCGCCCATCAGCTCCACCAGCGCCCGGCTGATCGCCAGGCCCAGGCCCGCGCCGCCATAGGTGCGGCTGGCCGAGCTGTCGACCTGCGAGAAGCGCTGGAACAGCAGGGGCTGCTTCTCGACCGGGATGCCGACCCCCGTGTCGGCGATCTCGAACCGAATCCGATCCTCGAGGTCGCCGGGTTCCACGATCAGGCGGGCGTCGATGCGGCCGTGGTCGGTGAACTTCACGGCGTTGTTGAGGATGTTGAGCAGCACCTGGCGCAGGCGATCGGCGTCCAGATCGTGCAGGGCGTCGATCGGGTCGATGACCTCGACGTCGAGCGCCAGGCCCTTGGCGCGCGCCTCGGGGGCCATGATGGCGGCGGTGTCGCGCAGCAGCGCCGCCGCCGAGGTCGCCTGCGGCAGCAGCTCGACCTGGCCGGCCTCGACCCGCGAGAAGTCGAGGATGTCGTTGACCACCGTCAGCAGGGCCCCGCCGGCGGAGTCGATCAGGTTCACCTGGCGGCGGGCGTCGGGCGGCAGGTCGTTGCGGGCCGCCAGCAGCTGGGCGAAGCCGAGCACGCTGTTCAGCGGCGTGCGGATCTCGTGGCTCATCGTGGCCAGGAACTCGGTCTTGGCCTCGGTCGCCGCCATCGCGCGGGCGCGTGCGGCGCGGGTCAGTTGCTCGCGGCGCACCAGCAGGCGTTTGAGACGCTCCTGCTGGGCCAGGGCCAGGCCGGCGGCCAGGCTGGTGCCGAACAGCACCGCCACGAAGATCTGGATCAGCCGCACCTGGTTGGCCGGCCCCCAGTCCAGCAGGAAGGTGCTGTCGGCGCCGGGCACCATGAACGGCACGGCTACGCAGGCGACGATCAGCGAAGCCTGGGCCGCGCCGCGCGCGCCCAGACGGAAGGCCGCCAGCATGGCCAGCGGGAAGATCATGAACGGCGTGGCCACGCCGTCGGGGTGGAAGCAGGCCAGGGTCAGCAGCGCCACGGCCGCCAGAAGGGCCAGCCGTTCGGTCAGGGAGCGATGGAACGAGCGCCGGTGCTCGGCGTCGATCAGCACCAGCACGGCGGGCAGCACCACGGCCATGCCGAGGATGCCGCACATGAACCACTCCCACATCGTCGTCAGGAACGGAGCCTGGTAGCCGACGACCATGAAGACGGCGCAGACCAGGGCCGAGACCAGGGTGATGGGCGCGGTCAGGGCGGCCAGCAGGGCCAGTTGGCGCATCGTGCGCACGCGCGGGGTCTCGCCCAGGAAGCGCTTGGCCACGATCCAGACGGCGAAGGCCTCCAGCACGTCGATGCTGGTGTAGAGCAGGGCGCGGCCGGGGCCGTCGCCGACCAGCAGGTCGATCGTCAGATGGAAGACGATCGTCACGACCGTCAGCGCGATGCGGCGCGGCGGGTTCAGGACCATCAGGCCCACGGTCAGCAGCGCGTTGGCGGGCCAGAAGGTGGCGATTCCCAGCGGCGTGCGGGTCAGGAAATCGCTGAAGGCGAGGCTGGCGACCACGGCGGCGGCCAAGCTCAACAGCAGGGTGTTCTGCCGTCGTTGCTCCTGTTGTGCCAGCCGATGCTGCATGCTCGTTTGGTCCCCCCGCATCAATACGCCCACGGCCGTTTCTGGTTGCCGGGTTAGTGGCTGCTGTGTCGCTTTGACGCAGGCGTCCGCCAAGGGCGTATTCAGGTCAAGGCCGTCTTCGAAAACGCCGGCCTTGTACTTGGCGGACGCACGAGAATGCATAAGGCCGGATGTGTTTCAAGCGCCGGCGCGCGTGGTTGCTGAGGTTAGACCTCCTTGAGGCGTGACGGAACCTGACGTCAGGCGGCGATGGGGTCGGGCGCGAGCCAGCGATTGATCACGCTGTAGAGCGTCGCCTGGTCGATCGGCTTGGCCACGTGGTCGACCATTCCCGCTCGGCGGCAGCGCTCGATCTGCTGGGGCAGGACATCGGCGCTGAGCGCGATGATCGGCGCCCGGGCGCTGGGGGCGGGCAGGGCGCGGATGGCTTCGCAGGCGGCCAGGCCGTCCATGCGCGGCATGTGGATGTCCATCAGGATCAGATCGAAGTCGCTCTCGGCCGCCATGCGCACCGCCTCGTCGCCGTCCTCGGCCGTCTCGACCTCGCAGCCGGCCAGGGTCAGCATCGCCTTGCCCAGTTCGCGGTTCATCGGATGGTCGTCGACCAGCAGGATGCGGGCGGCCTGGCCTGGCGGCTCGTCGGCGGGCTCGATCTCCGCCGCCTCGGTTCGCGTGGCGGGCACGCGCAGCCAGAAGGTCGATCCCAGACCGGCCACGCTGCGCACGCCGATCTCGCCGCCCATCCGCGACAC
Organism: Caulobacter sp. GW821-FHT10F06; assembly: GCF_058809215.1. NCBI lineage: Bacteria > Pseudomonadati > Pseudomonadota > Alphaproteobacteria > Caulobacterales > Caulobacteraceae > Caulobacter > Caulobacter sp. GW821-FHT10F06. The sequence goes on from NZ_JBXASK010000012.1 coordinate 140,614, forward strand.
CAGCGCCTTGCAGATCGCCAGGCCCAGACCCGCGCCGCCATAGCTGCGGCGGATCGAGCCGTCGGCCTGGGAGAAGCGCTGGAACAGCCGGTCCAGCTGTTCGGCCGGGATGCCGATGCCGGTGTCGGTGATCTCGATGGCCAGGATCGCGCCGGCCGCCGTGGTCTCCATGACCAGGCGCGCCGAGACCTCGCCCGAGGGCGTGAATTTCACGGCGTTGGCCAGCAGGTTCAGCAAAACCTGGCGCAGGCGGCTGGCGTCCAGGTCATAGAGGGCGTCGTCGGCGTGGCCGGTGTCGACGGTCAGCATCAGGCCCTTGGCCTCGGCCTCGGGCGCGATGATGGCGGCGGCGTCGCGCAGCAGGGCGGCGGGCGAGGCGGGCGCCGTATCCAGCTGGATCTGGCCGGCCTCGATGCGCGAGAAATCCAGCACGTCGTCGACGATGTTGGCCAGCAGTCCGCCGGCCTGGCCGATCAGGTCCAGCTTACGCCGGCCCTCGGGCGACAGCGGCTCGGTCGCGCCCAGCAGGGCGGAGAAGCCCAGGATGCTGTTCAGAGGCGTACGGATCTCGTGGCTCATCGTGGCCAGAAACTCGGTCTTGGCCTGACTGGCCGACTGGGCGCGAGCGCGGGCGGCGCGGGCGGCGGCGGTGCGGCGGGCCATCAGCTGCTTGAGACGATCCTCCTTGTAGAGGAACAGCGAGGCCGCCAGGCTGGTGAAGAACAGGGCCGTGACGAAGATCTGCACCAGGCGGATGCGATCGGGCTCGCTCCAGTCCGGGTTGATCACGCGGGGGCCAAGACCCGCCACGGTCAGCGGCGCGGCGACGGCGGCGACGATCACGGCGCTCCACGCCGCGCCCTTGGGGCCCAGCTGGAACGCCGCCAGCATGGCCGCCGGGAACACCAGGAACGGCATCGGACTGGAGGCGCTATAGGCGACGGCGGTCAGGCCGGCGACGAGGGCGTAGAGGCCAAACTGCACGACCAAAGAGCGGCGGCGCGTCGTCGGCCTGTCGGGATCCAGGATCACCAGGGTGGCGGGCAGGGCGATGGCCATGCCCAGGGCGGTGCAGGACAGCCAGCCCCAGAAGAACGGCCAGAAGTCGACCCCGACGATCAGGGCGGTGAGGGACGATCCGACGACCGCCGCCACGATGGTCACGGGCAGGATCGTCGCCACCAGCAGCAAGGCCTGGCGCACGCTGCGCACCCGGCCCCGGCCGCGCGTCACCCGCCGGGCGATCATCGAGGCGATCAGGATCTCGACGATGTCGCAGCCCGTATAGATCAGCACCAGCGACCAGGGATCGCCCGCCAGCCTGTGGATGGTCAGGCAGGTCATCGTGCTGCCGATCCAGAGCGCCAGACGCCGGCCGGGCGTCAGGTGCAGCAGGCCCGCCGTGACGATGGCGTTGACCGGCCACAGCGCCGGCATGCCGTTGGCGCCCCGGGTCAACAGGTCGCTGAACAGGAAGCAGATCAGATAGGCGGCCAGCAATCCCGCCAGCAGCAGGGGCTGGCGCCGCTCGTCGAGCGTCGCGGACGTCGTCGCGCCTCTCGCTGCTGTCATGATGCCTTGTCCCCCAACGGTTCACGCTAAGGTTGGAGGCAAGAACCCACAATCGGTTAAGAACGATCCACGGCCCTTGGAGACCGCGACATTCGGTCGCGCTCGATCAGGTGGCCAGGGCTTCGCGCTTCTCTTCCAGCGCCAGCCAGTCCTCCTCGGCCTGGGCCAGGTCGGCGCGGGCCTTGTCGATGGACTTCATCACCTTGTCGAAGCCGGCCGGATCGCGGGCGTAGAAGTTGGTGTCCTCCAGCTTCTTCTCGAGGTCGGCGATGATCTTCGGGCTGGCCGCGATCAGGGCTTCGCATTCATCGAGCCGGCGCTGGTCCTTGTAGGACAGCTTGACGGTCTTCTTGGCCGGCGGAGCCGAGGGCGTGACGACGGCCTTGTTCGAGCCGGTCCCGGTGGCGAAGTCGCCGGCCGCGCCGCGCGCGCCCTTGAAGAAGTCCGGGCTCTGGTCGATCAGGTCGGTCCAGCCGCCGGGGGTCTCCAGCACCTTGCCGTGGCCGTTCATGGCGATGGTCGAGGTGGCCAGGCGGTCGATGAAGTCGCGATCGTGGCTGACCAGGATCAGCGTGCCTTCGAAGTCGGCCAGCAGCTCCTCGAGCAGGTCCAGGGTGTCCATGTCCAGATCGTTGGTCGGTTCGTCGAGCACCATCAGGTTGGTCGGCGTGGCCAGGGCCCGGGCCAGCAGCAGACGGTTGCGCTCACCGCCCGACAGGCTGGTGACCGGCTGGCGCAGCTGCGCCTCGGTGAACAGGAACTCCTTGGCGTAGCCGGCCACGTGCTTGGGTTGGCCGCGCACCAGGATGGAGTCGCCGCCGCCGGGGGTCAGGAAGTCCCACAGCGTCATCTTCTCCGACAACGCCATGCGGTTCTGGTCGACGTAGGAGATCTCGAGATTGGTGCCGAGAGTCACCGTGCCGGCGTCGAGCTCCAGCTCGCCCAGCAGCATCCGCACCAGGGTGGTCTTGCCCGCGCCGTTGGGACCGACCAGGGCCACGCGGTCGCCGCGCAGGATGCGGGTCGAGAAGTCCTCGACGATCACGCGCTCGCCGAACTTCTTGGTGACGTGCTTGGCCTCGACCACCTTCTTGCCGGAGGTCCCCGAGGACTCCACGGCCAGGGTCATGCTGCCGCGCTTGTCGGCCTGCAGGTCCTTTTTCTGCGAGCGCAGGGCCATCAGGGCCCGACGGCGGCCTTCGTTGCGGGCCCGTCGACCCTGGACGCCGCGCGCCAGCCAGGCGTTTTCCTTTTCCAGCTGCTTGTTGAGGCGACGCTCCTCGTCGGCCTCGGCGGCCAGCACCTGCTCGCTCCAGACCTCGAACTCGGCGAAGCCCTTGTCCAGCCGGCGCACCTTGCGGTGCTCCAGCCAGAAGGTGCGCTGGGTGACGCGGTTGAGGAAGGCGCGATCGTGGCTGACGATCAGGGCCGCGCACTTGGAATTGGCCAGCTCTTCTTCCAGCGTCTGGATGGCGAAGATGTCCAGGTGGTTGGTCGGCTCGTCCAGCAGCAGCACGTCGGGCTGCTCGGCGAAGGCGCGGGCGAGGGCCGCGCGGCGACGTTCGCCGCCCGACAGGCCTTGCGTGCTCTTGGCGTAGTCGAGACCGAAATCGGCCAGGGTGGCGTGGGCTTCGTAGTCTTCCGCGCCGCCGGCCGTGCAGTAGTCGAGCAAGGTCTCGCCGGTGATCTCCGGCTCCTGGTCGACGAAGATGATCTTGGCGCCCGGCTGCACTGAGCGCTCGCCGCTGTCGGCCTCGACGCCCTTGGCGGCCAGGATCTTCAGCAGGGTCGACTTGCCGGCGCCGTTGCGGCCGACCAGGCAGGCGCGGACGCGCGGCTCCAGGGCCAGGTCGACGCCGTCGAACAGCGGCTTGGCGCCGTCGGCCAGTCGGACGTCCTTGAGGGCGAGGATCGGCGCGCGGGTGGGGGAAGCCATAATGTGCTCGTACTTGGAAACGGTCGGGGAGGGGCGTCGGAATGTCGCGGAGGATGCGGCGTATATCAGGGATGGCGGGGAAGAAACGTCAAAATCCGGCCTTATCAAACCGATGGGATGTCTGACGGAGCGCATTTGGGCAAGCCGGCGCGGGGCGCGACAAAATCACCGCTCGATGGGCTGGCCGTCGCGCAACTGATAAAAGCTTGGCTCTGAGGAGTAGAGTAGCCGCCTTGTCGTCGACCGCCGATCCTTCCGCGTCCCTTGGCCGCCTGCCGTTCTCGGCGGACGGGTTCGAGCGCCTGCGCCAGCCGGTCTGGATCTTCGACGACGTCCGCAAGCGCAAGGTCTACGCCAACAAGGCGGCGCTGGAGCTGTGGGGGGCGGCCAGCCTCGAGGAACTGACGGCGCGCGACTTCACCGACCAGTCGCCTTCGGTGCGCATCCGCATGGACGCCATCAACGCCCGCATCGCCCGGGGCGAGACCGTCCACGACCATTGGACCTTCTACCCGAAGGGCGCGCCGGTGGCCGTGCGCACCGCGATCTCGCAGATCCTGCTGGCGGATGGCGGGCCGGCCATGCTGTTCGAGGCCGTCGCGGCCGAGATCCAGCCGGACGAGCAGCGCGCCGCCGAGGCCCTGCGTCACACCAGCGTGCTGGTGGCGCTGTACGACGCCGAGGGCCGGCGCCTGTTCGCTAATCCCGCCGCGCTGGAGGCGTGTCCGATCGCCAACGCCGATTTCGGCCAGGCCTTCGTCGATCGCCAGGCCAGCCAGGCACTGTGGCTCACGGCCCTGGCCGGCCAGGAAGCCTCCGGCTCGTTCCTGCTGGTCACCCGGGCCGGGGAACGCTGGCACAGCGTCGACGCCCGCATGACCCGCGACCCGGTCAGCGGCGACTGTTGCGTGCTGGTCAACGCCATGGACATCACCGAGGAGGTCGAGGCCCGCGCGGCCCTGGGCGAGGCGCGCGAGCGGGCCGAGGCGGCCACGCGGGCGCGTCAGGAATTCCTGGCCAATATGAGTCACGAGCTGCGCACGCCCCTGACCAGCGTCATCGGCTTCGCCGGCCTGCTGGCCGACAGTCCCTTGAATCCCGAACAACGCGCGCGCCTGGACCGGGTGCGGGACGCCGGCGCGGCGCTGATGGCCACGCTCAATGATGTGCTGGACCTTTCCAAGCTGGAAGCCGGCGGCCTGTCCCTGGCGCCCAGGCCGTTCGAGCTGCGGGCCCTGCTGTCCCAGGCGGTCGACATCGTCGAGGTCCAGGCGTCGGCCAAGGGGCTGGAGCTGGAACTGGCCGTCGACACCGCCTGTCCCGATTGGGTCGAGGGCGATCCCGAACGGCTGCGCCAGGTGCTGCTCAACCTGCTGGGCAATGCGGTGAAGTTCACCAGCCTGGGCCGCGTGGCGCTTTCCGTGGTCCGCCGGGAGGCGGCCGATCCCGGCGTGGCGCGGCTGGAGCTGGCCGTCACCGACACGGGCGTCGGCGTGCCCGAGGCCATGCTGGGCACGGTGTTCGACCGCTTCGCCCAGGCCGGACCCGAGGTCTCGCGACGCTTCGGCGGCACCGGACTGGGTCTGACCATCACCCGGCAGCTGGTCGAGATGATGGGCGGCCGGATCGGCGTCGACAGCACGGCGGGCCAAGGCGCGCGCTTCTGGTGCGTGATCGACCTGCCGGTGGCGAGCGCGGCGGAGGCGCCCAGGGAGATCGCCGCGCCCGACGCCAACCAAGTCCTGCGCCTGCTGGTGGCCGACGACAACGAAGCCAATCGCGAGCTGATCAGCGCCATCGCCAGCGCCGCCGGTCATGTAGTGGACGTGGTCCGCGACGGCGTCGAGGCGGTCGAGGCGGTCCGGTCGGGCGATTACGACCTGGTCCTGATGGACGTGCGGATGCCGGTGATGGACGGCCTGGCCGCCACGCGCGCCATCCGCGCCCTCGACGGCGAGGCGGCCCGCACCCCAATCATCGCCCTGACGGCCAATGTCCTGGCCGATCAGGTGGCCTTCTATCGGGCGCAGGGCATGGACGATCACGTCGGCAAGCCGATCAATCCGCGCGAGCTGCTGACCCGGATCGCCGAATGGAGCGACGGCCAGGTCGCCCGCGGGCGGCGGGCCGCCGCGCGAGACTGACCCGAAGCGCCCGATCAGTTGCCGCTGGGCGAGCTCACATAGAAGCTGGCGTTGTTGCCGGTCGCCGTGGCGATCCCGACGACCGAGCGGCCGGAATTGGCGACCGAGACCGTGGTGCGCGCGCCGATGTCGGCGCTGTTGGTCTGGTTGTTGTTGACGGTCATCTTGCCGCTGCAGTCGCTGCAGGCGTAGCCGGTGACGGCGTTGCCCATGGCGGTGGCGCTGGCCACGGCGTCATAGCCGGAGTCGCCGCCCAGGTTCGCGATCACCTCGACGCCGCCGCCCTCGTTGGTCTGGGTGTTGTCGAGCACGACTTCCTGGCCGTAGTTGCCGACCAGGGCGGAATTGCCGACCCCATGCGCGCCGACCTGGGCCGCGCCGAACTCGTAGGCGGTGCCTTCAGCCTGGGCGCGGACATAGCCCGCATTGTACTGGCTGGCGGTCACGTCCAGCAGCGGACCCTCGTTGGTCGCCGACAGATTGTTGGCGCTGGCGGTGGCCACGGTGCTGGACAGCTGGGCGTTGCCGTAGGCGGTGAACTTGCTGGCCTGGGTGATGCCCGTGCTGGACTGTTCGGTGATCGCGCGGGCGGCCGACTGCTCGGTCTCCGACAGGGTGATGTTGTTGCCCGTGGCCGTACCGGCGACGGCGGCTGTGCCCGAGACGTACATGGCGATGGCGCCGCCGTCGGCCAGGGTGTCGCCGGTGTTGCCCTGGCTGACCCGCGCGCCCATGGCGCCGTTGACCAGGGTCAGGCCCTGGCTGTTGCCGGAGGCCAGGGTGCTGATCGAGACGTCGCCGAACTGGCCGTTCTCGGCTTCCAGCTGGCCGCGCGCGGTGACGCCCGCGGTGTTCAGCTGGGTCGCGCGCGTGGTCAGCGTGCCCTCGATGGCGGCGGCCGTGCCGGCGTTGCCGACGGCGGTGGTGGTGATGTTGCTCGCGGTTCCGCCGTTCGAGCCGACATTGACCACGCCGTGCGCGGTGACCTGGCCATAGTTCTCCTGGTTGGAGTTCTTGGTCAGATCCGCGCCGCGCGGCGAGATCAGCAGGCTGTTGGCCGCCGACGTGGTGGTGGTGCTGAAGCCTTCGGAGACGGACTCGACGTTCAGGGTCTGCTCGGAGAAGACCTCGCCGAGATTGACCTGGTTGAGAACCTGGCCGGACGTGGTCTGGCTAGTAGCGACCCCGCTTAGCATCGCGCATATCGGGATCGCGATTAGCGTTCCAGCGAGACGGGTCTTCGCGGGTCTGCGCATTGTTGGTTCCCAGATTGTTGTAGGCCGGGGTGAAGGCTCCCGTCTGTCCCACGGTGGGGTCGCCCATCGGATCGTAGCGCATGCAGCCTTGCGGGCCCGGCATGCCGTAGAGATTGGCGGAGAACTCGACGACAGAGCGCTCGATCAGCGCCCGCACGGCCAGTTGGATGGGCTCCAGAGCCCCCTTGCCGCCCGAGATGTCGAAGATGTTGCCATTGAGGAAGTCGAAGACGCCCAGGCTGACTTCGCGACCGACCACCTGCTTCTGGTAGGCGACCACGTCGACCACTTCCAGCGTGCGGGTGTTCACCAGGCGCAGGTCCAGCGCGATGTTCATCACGAACACGCGGCGCTTGAAGTTGCCCTTCAGGCCGTCGGTGTCCTTGTCGCCGACATAGGCGTCAACCCCGGCCGAGCGGATGTTGTAGTTCAGCTCGGTGATTCCGCCGACCACGTAGAAGTCCGAGCCCGGGACCTGACCGGCGATGATGCGGCGATAGTCCACCGGCGCGTCGGCGGCCGGGTTGGGGCGGTCCGAGATCAGCTTGTTGTTGGCGTATTTCAGTTCGAACTCCGACACCGAGGTGTCGAAGCGTTCGACCATCGGCATGCCGGCCTTGGCGAAGGCGGTCATGGCCAGCAGCGAGGCGCCTTGCGTGACCTTGCGGCCCGAGCCGTCGGACTCTTCCTTGCCGGTGTAGTCGGCGATACGGCCGATCGCGACGCGCGGCGCGGCGATGCGGTTCTGCTTGGCGTACTGGTTCAGGCAGACCAGCGCGGCCGAATAGTCGGTCGGGTTGGCCGTCACCGGGGCCGTGCCGATCGGCGTGGCGTAGTTGCCGGCCATCGACACCTTGGGCACGGAGGTCCCGCACGCCGTCAGGGCGCTGCAGGCCAGGGCCGCCGCGATGAGGGAGAGACGCTTACTTACCATTGGAGACCCCGCCGTTTGTCGACGATCCCGCGGTAATGTTGCCAGTGTTTGTCTGCGTGGAATTGACGATGACGGTGTTGTTGTTGCCCTGGGTGATGACGGTCAGGTTGTTCCCGATCGCCGTCGCGCCGCTGTAGCCGCCCAGGCTGCCGACGCCCGAATAGGAGTCGAGCGAGCCCGAGGAATTGCTGGACGAATAGACGCTCTGGTCCGCGCCGGTCAGCATGACGCCGTCGACGATGATGCGGTTGCCGTTGGCGTCGCGGGTCGAATATTCGACGACGCGGTTCTCCTGGCCGGCGATCCGGCCATAGCCCGCGTTGAACGACGCCGAGTTGGTGGTCATGGTCTGGGCGTCGGCCGAGGCGCCGGCGCAGAGCGCGCCAAGGCCCAGCACGGCGGCGGTCATGCCCGCGCCGAAACCGATGGTGTTCTTCCGATGCCAGGCCATGGGAGGCTCCGCGACTGTCGACACAAAGGCTCAAGCAACCCTTGTGCCAAATCCGTACAGCATCAGGTCTAGCGCCAAGGTCTCGCAAAATGGTTAAGCGGGGAGGGGTGCGACTCTGAATCCGCCGGTCGCGTATATATGTGAGCCAGATGACCTCCGACCGTCCCGACGACCGCCCCGAACCGATCTTCAACGCGCCCTGGCCGGCGCTGCTGGTCGCTGCCAGCATCTTGGTTCCACATCTGATGTCGGGCGGTCTCGGCGACGAGGCGCTCTATCGGCTCGCCCTCGTGCCGGCCCAGGTGGTGGCCGGCGACCCGACGGGCCTGGTCACGTCGCTCTTCATACATGGCGGTTGGGCTCACGCGCTGATGAACGCGGTCTTCGGCCTGGCCTTCGGCGCGCCGGTCGCGCGGTTCCTGGGTCTGGGCGCACGGGGCGGGGCGCTGTTCGTGCTCTTCTATATAGTGAGCGGCGTCCTGGCCGGATTGGGTTACGTGGCCGTGCATCCCGCCTCGATCGATCCGTTGATCGGCGCCTCGGGCGCGGTCGCGGGACTGATGGGCGCCGCCTCGCGGCTGATGGACAGCCCTGGACGGCTCAGCGGACTGCTGGCGCCGCGCGTAGTGTCGTTGGCCCTGGGCTGGCTGATCGTCAATCTGGTGCTGGCGGTGGTGGGCGGGCTGCCCGGGTTCGGGATCGGCCTGATCGCCTGGGAGGCGCATCTGTTCGGCTTCGCGGCCGGGGCCCTGCTGATCGCGCCGATCGCCCGTCTGGCGTCGAAGCCCTAAGACCCATTGATCCCCGAGCCGTTGTGCGAGACCCTCGTTCTCTAAAAACAACAAGGGAGATGCGCAGTGCTGGTTTCTCAGATCCTGAAGGACAAGGGCGATCTCGTCTTCACGGCGTCGCCGCAAGAGACGGTGGGCGCGGCCGCGGCCTTGCTGCACACCCGCCGCGTGGGCGCGATGGTGGTGGTCGACGGCGACGAGGCCGTGGTCGGCATCCTGTCCGAACGCGACGTCGTGCGGGTGATCGCCAAGGAAGGGGCCAGCGCCCTGACCAAGCCGATCGCCAGTTGCATGAGCGCCGAGGTGATCTTCGCCCAACCCGAAGAGACGATCGACGCCCTGCTTGAGCGGATGACCGACCGCCGCATCCGCCACCTGCCGGTGGTGCGGGGCGGCCGTCTGGCCGGGATCATCTCGATCGGCGACCTGGTGAAGTACAAGATCCACGAAGCCACGGCGGAAGCCGACGGCCTCAAGGCCTATATCGCCGCGGGCTGATCCGTCCGGGGTTCGATCGCGCCTCTATATAGAGAGGGGGAGGGGCTAGCCGCCGAGCAGCTCCGCGCCCTCGCCCTCGACCGCGTCGGCCAGGCTGTAGCCTTCCAGCACCTGGGCCGTGGCGTCGCGCGCCTTGAGCAGCGCCTCGCGCAGCGCGCAGGTGGCCAGGTCGCGGCAGTCCTCGCAGCGCCGGAACGCTGTGCGGCTCACGCAGGGCGCCAGGGCCAGGGGGCCGTCGACCAGGCGGATGACCTCGGCGAAGCTGATCCCCGTCGCCGGACGTCCCAGCAGATAGCCGCCGAACTTGCCTCGGCGGCTGACCACCAGGCCCTCGCGCGCCAGTGTAAGGAGAATGGCCTCCAGGAACTTGCGCGGGGCGTCGGCCCGGACCGAAAGTTCGCCGGCAGTGACCTGCCCGTCTTCGCGGGCCAGTTCGATCATCGCGCGCAGTGCGTAACGCGCCTTCTGGGACAACATGAACGCGGGTGCTCCTCTAATCCCGACTTCTGAGGGAGGAAAAGGCGAGGCGCAAGCATCCGTGCACAGGGGAATGGCGGGTCTGGGGATATTTCGCCGATTCAGCGCTTGCGAGTCCGGGGAGGGGTCTCTAGAAGCCGCCCCTCGCCTCGGGGCCAACGCCCATCGGACGAAACCACGGCTTTCGGGCCTTGCTTTTCGGAAGATGGATCGCTAGGTTCCACGGCCTCAATCGACTCGGTCACGGACTTGGCAAGCGCACCTTTCGGGCGCGCTATCGGGTTCGCTTTTGTCTCTGGATACGGCGCTCGCCGGGCTGGAAACAAAGTTCAGAACGGTCGGTTGACAGGGAGTTTCGGTTTCGTTAGAAGCCGCCCTCCTTGAGAAATGCCGAAGAGGTTCGCAAGAGCTTCCAAGTATTTCGAAAGTCTAGTCGCTGGTTCTTCTGAAGATTTCTTCAAAATAATCACTTGACTGGGTTTGGTGGTTTCTTTAGAAGCTGCCAACTCTTCCGGAAATGCCTTCGGGTTGGACGGATTGAGAAAGTCGGAAAGTTTTGAAAAAAACGATTTGACACGGAATTCGAGGTTGGATAGATAGCCGCCTCCGCCGACATCG
>NZ_JBXASK010000013.1:0-115170 GCF_058809215.1 Caulobacter sp. GW821-FHT10F06
CCTCCGGCCCTCCGGGCCACCTCCCCCAGAGGGGGAGGATCTCTAGCCAGAAGAACCGCCATGCCGCGCAGTAAAACCCTTGCCAAGCGTCCGAACTACGTCCGCCCCGAAGACCGCCAATACTCCAAGGCGTTCAGGGCGCGGGTGCAGCGGCTGGTCTTCGCCAAGATGAAGGCGCACCAGGCAGAGGACGATCGGCGCGAGCGCGCCACCGCCCAAGAAAAAGCCCCCGACCTTAAGACCGGGGGCTCTTCAACCATTGTCATCCCGGGCGAAGACCCGGGACCGCCGGAAGCGCATGCGCCTGCCGAGGTCCCGGTTCGGCGCGCTGCGCGCTTGACCGGGATGACAGTCTTCAATGACTAGCGGATGACCCGCGCGCCCTTGCCCTTCATCACGGCTTCGACTTCCGCCTGGCGCACCATCGAGGTGTCGCCCGGGGTGGTCATGGCCAGAGCGCCGTGAGCCGCGCCGTACTCGACGGCGGCCTGGGGGCCCTTGCCTTCCATGAAGCCGAACGCGAGACCCGACGCGAAGCCGTCGCCGCCGCCGACGCGGTCGTAGATCTCGAGGTTCTCGCGCATCATCGAGGCGTAGAACTCGCCGCCGGCGTACAGGATCGCCGACCAATCGTTGACCGAGGCGGTCTTGGCGTTGCGCAGCGTGGTGGCGGCGACCTTGAAGTTCGGGAACTCCTTCACCGCCGTCTGGATCATCTTCTTGAAGTTGGCCGGATCGATCGAGCTGATGTGCTCGTCCAGGCCTTCGACTTCAAAGCCCAGGCAGGCGGTGAAGTCTTCTTCGTTGCCGATCATCACGTCCACGTACTGGGCGATGTGACGGTTGACCTTCTGCGCGCCTTCCTTGCCGCCCTGCGACTTCCACAGCGAGGCGCGGTAGTTCAGGTCGTAGGAGATCACGGTGCCGTACTTGCGGGCCACTTCGACCGCTTCGATCACGGCTTCGGCGGTGTTGCTGGCCAGGGCCGCGAAGATGCCGCCGGTGTGGAACCAGCGCACGCCTTCCTCGCCGAACAGCTTTTCCCAGTTCACTTCGCCGGGACGGATCTGCGAGGCGGCCGAGTGACCACGGTCCGAGCAGCCCAGGGCCGGGCGAACGCCGAAGCCCTTTTCGGTGAAGTTCAGGCCGACGCGGGTGTTGCGGCCCAGGCCGTCAAAGTCGCGCCAGATGACGTGCGAGGTGTCGACGCCGCCCTGCATCATCAGGTCTTCGACCAGCCAGCCCAGGTCGTTGACCGGCAGGGCCGTGACGGCCGTCGAGCGCTTGCCCCAGCACTTCTTGAAGGCGCGGGCGACGTTGTATTCGCCGCCGCCTTCCCAGACGTTGAACTGGCGGGCGTTGCGAACCCGGCCGAAGCCCGGGTCGAAGCGCAGCATCACTTCGCCGAACGAAGCGCAGTCCCACTTCGTTTCCGAAGCCGGGCGGATGTTGAGGATGTTGTCGGTCATTTAGGCCTTCCCACGAACCTTCTTGATCAGATCGACGGTCTCTTGGACCTTCTTGGTGATGCCGGCGTAGTCGCCGGCGTCCAGCAGTTCCTGCGTGATGAGCTTGGAGCCCATGCCGGCGGCGACGATGCCCGCGCCGAACCACTTCTTGACCGAGGCTTCGTCCGGATCGACGCCGCCCGTCGGCATGATGCGGGTCCAGGGCATCGGGCCCAGCACCGCCTTGACGAAGTCCGGGCCGCCGACCGACGAGCCTGGGAACACCTTGACGATCTCACAGCCCAGTTCTTCGGCGTACGAGATTTCCGAGGCCGAGCCGCAGCCCGGCGAATAGGGGATCTTGCGGCGGTTGCAGACCTTGGCGACGTCGGCGTTGAGGATCGGGCCGACGACGAATTTGGCGCCGTTGGCGATGTAGATGCCGGCGGTCGGGGCGTCGACGATCGAGCCCACGCCCATGATCACGCGCGGATCGGCCGAGGCGAAGTGCTTGGTGACTTCGTAGAAGACGTGGCTGGCGAAGTCGCCGCGGTTGGTGAACTCGATGCAGGGCGCGCCGCCGTCGGCGCAGGCCTGGATCACCTTCTTACAGACCTCGGCGTCGGGGTGATAGAAAACCGGGATCACACCCTGGTCCATCATAGCGGTCAGAACCGCCATACGATCTTTCACCATCACATAGTCCTCCAAAAGGATCGTTCTTGCGCCAGCCCCGCCGAGCGAGGCCGTCACGTGGAAGATTTCGCCGGTATTGGCTCAGGGCGATCGTTTAGACCGCGTCGCTCGCAGACGCCACTCCGTGGCTGCCGCAGCGTCAAACAAAGGCGCGTTCGCGCCGGCTTGTTTCCGTCCCCAATGTCCCTCCCCTGGCCCGTCGAGGCAAAAGTGAGGGCGCCGAGTCAGACCCGACGCCCCGAAGTTTGCGCAGGAGCGAGCTCAAAAGAGCCGCAACGAAACGGGGCGACCAAGTCGTTCCGAAACGTTATGACACCGGTGTCACGAAGGAGCAAGTCCTTGGGCGCCACCGGTGTCATGCGCAGATAATCAGAAACCGCGGCTTTAGGCAAGTGGTCTGACCGCTTACCTAAACCCCTGTATCGAAAGGAGTTTTATCAGCCGGTATTGCGCAGGCCGGCCGCGATGCCCGCCACCGTCAGCTGGATCGCCAGCCGAACGCTCTCGTCCTGATCCCCGCCCCGACGCCGCGACAGCAGTTCCAGCTGCAGGTGGTTGAGCGGATCGACCGACAGGCCGGCCAGGGCGACGGACTCGGCCAGCTCCGGCTGGTTGTCCAGCAGGGTGGTCCCGCCCCGGACTTCGAGGGCCAGGCGCTGGGCCGCGTCGTGCTCGCGCTTGATGGTCTCGAAGATGCGGTTGGCGTTGTCCGGGTCGCGCGACAGGGCCACGTAGCGGGCGGCGATGCCCATGTGGCTCTGGGCCAGGGCCAGCTCCATGTTCGACAGCAGTGAGGCGAAGAAATCGAAGTCGCCGGCTAGGTCCTGCAGCTGGGCCACCGACAGCTTGGCCCGCTCGACGCCGGAGGCGAAGCCGTACCAGCCGGGCAGCATGAAGCGGGCCTGCGACCAGCTGAACACCCACGGGATGGCCCGCAGGTCCTCGATCTTGCGGCTAGCGGTCCGGCTGGCCGGGCGGCTGCCGATGTTCAGGCCCACGATCTCGCCGATCGGCGTGGCCGACCAGAAGAAGTCCTCGAAGGCGGGGTCGTCATAGACCAGGGCCCGATAGCCTTCGAACGAGCTCTGGGCCAGGGCGGTCATCGCCGCCTCGACCTTGGGATCGGGACGCACGACCGGACGGTCGCTGGCCATCACCACGGCGGCGGCCAGGCCGTCGAGGTTGCGGCGGGCGGTGGGCTGGTCGCCGAAGCGGCGCGCGATCATCTCGCCCTGCTCGGTCATGCGGATGCGGCCCTGGACGGTGCCGGCCGGCTGGGCCAGCACGGCCTCGGCCGCCGGACCGCCGCCCCGTCCGACGCTGCCGCCCCGGCCGTGGAACAGCTGCAGACCGATGCCCATCCGGTCGGCTTCGAACGCCAACGCCGATGCGCCCCGGGCGACACCGCGCCGCGAGGCGACATAGCCGCCGTCCTTGTTGCTGTCGGAGTAGCCGAGCATGATTTCCTGCACCGGCCGGTCGCCCAGGATGGTGCGGCTGATCGGCAGCTCCAGCCACTGGCGCAGGACGCGAGGACCCTGCTCCAGGTCCTCGATGGTCTCGAACAGCGGGCTGATCTTGACCGAGGCCCGCGGCGCCGCACCGCCCCAGACCAGGCCGACCTGCTTGAGCAGCACCAGCGGCTCGAGAATGTCCGACAGGGTCGCGGACTTGGAGATCACATAGGCCCCGAGGCAGGCGCGGCCATAGTCGCGCACCGCCTGGGCGGCCGCCTCCATGGTCGCCAGCTCCTTGGTCGTCTCCTCGCCATAGGCGGTGAACGGCGAGACCAGCGGGCGCTGGTGCGACAGCTCCTCGATCAGCACCTTGCAGCGCTCGGGCTCGGGCAGGTCGAGGTAGCGGATGTTGGTGCCGGCGCGCTGGAACAGCTCGTGGATCGTCCGCTCGTGGACGTCGGCGTTCTGGCGCAGGTCCAGGCTCATCAGGTGGAAGCCGCAGGCCTTGGCCACCTCGACCAGGGTCCGCAGGTTGGTGCCGACCAGACGCTCGCCGCCGTTGCGCTCCAGCGAGTCGACGATCACCGACAGGTCGGCGACAAAGGCGTCGGGATGGACATAAGGCTCGACGTCCGTCCGGCCGTTGGCGAAGGCGACCCACTGGTTGGTCAGCTTCTGCGACACCGCCGAAAGACGGTCGAAGATCAGCTCCAGCGCCAGGCGGTAGGGCTCATCCTGGCGATGGACGGACGGGTCCCGGCTCTGGGCCGCCAGCGCCTTCAGCTCGTCGGACACCGGCGTGTAGGCTGTCGAGATCGCCAGGTTGGACCAAAGCTTGCGGACCTCGCCGGCGTACCAGTCCAGGATCACTCGCGACTGCGAACTGAAGGCCAGCTTCAGGGTCTCGCCATTGACGCCGGGGTGGCCGTCGCGGTCGCCGCCCAGCCACGAGCCCATTTTCAGCAGCGGGGCCAGCTCGGCGTTGTGGGCGATCTGGGCGGTCCAGTCGCCATAGAGGTCGATGATCGCCGGCAGGATCGAGGTGCGGACGATCGACAGGGCGTTGCGGATCTCGTCCTTCACGGTGATCCGCTCGGGCCGGTAGAGACGCGTCCGCCACATCAGGGCGATCTCGCGGAACAGCCGCTCGCGGATGTCGGCTTCCAGGTCGGCCGGCAGGTGGTGGCGGCGCAGGGCCATCAGCCGCGAGATCTCGGTCTCGCGGTCCACCATCGAGCGGCGGCGCACCTCGGTCGGGTGAGCGGTCAGCACCGGCACCACATTCATGGCGGCGAAGATCTTGGCGACGTCGGCGTCGGTCTTGCCGCCGACCTTCAGCGCCTTGACGGCGTCGACCAGGGTGCGCGGCCGATCATCGCCCGGCTGGGCGGCGGCCTCGGCGTGGCGGCGGCGGCCGGCGACATCCTCGCCGATATTGGCCAGCAGCGAATGGCTGGCGAAGGCCCGGGCCAGGAACACGGCCTGATCGTTGGAGAGATCGTAAAACAGGTGGTCGAGCACCGGCGCCTCGCCGCTGTCGTCCTCGCGGGAGGCGGCCTTGCGAGCCTTGGTCACCAGGGCGGCGGCCTCCTCGCCTTCCAGATAGGCGATAGCCTCGGCCAGCAGGTCGCTCAGCAGATTGGCGTTCTGGCGGACGTGGCGGCTGGTGGGACGATCGCCGCCGAGCGACAGGGCCGGGTTACGCATGAGCGAGCTCCGCTGACGCCGATGGCGCCTTTACAGAAGGATGAACCTAGACGCCCTGCCCCATCTGGCGCTGACGTTGCGGCGCCCTTACCGCGCTTCGCCGTCTGGGAAAACCCGGACGGCATGATGGTTGCGCTACCATCAGATATTCGCGTGTTTTTGTGCCGCTAGCGCGCCAGCCAACCGCCGTCCACGGGCAGAGTAATCCCCTGGACGTAGTCGGCCGCCGGCGAGGCCAGGAACACGGCTGCGCCGCCCAGGTCGCTCGGCTTGCCCCAGCGGGCGGCCGGGATACGGGCGAGGATCGAAGCGTTGCGGTCCGCGTCGTTGCGCAGGGCCTCGGTATTGTTGGTGTCGAAATAGCCCGGCGCGATGGCGTTGACGTTGATGCCCTTGGTCGCCCATTCGTTGGCGAGGATCTTGGTCAGGCCGGCCAAGCCGCTTTTGCTGGCCGTGTACGACGGCACGCGGATGCCGCCCTGGAACGACAGCAGGCTGGCGATGTTGATCACCTTGCCGGCGACGCCATCGACCGGGCCTTGCTTCAGCGCCTGTTTGGCGAAGGCCTGGGTCAGGAAGAAGACGACCTTCAGATTGGTGTCCATCACCGCGTCCCAGTCGGCTTCGGTGAACTCGATGCTGTCGGCGCGGCGGATGATGCCGGCGTTGTTGACTAGGATGTCGACCTTGCCGAAGGCGGCGACGGTTTCGTCGATCACCCGTTGGACGGGCTCGGTCGAGCCGAAGTCGGCCTTGATCGACAGGAACTTGCGACCGGTCGCCTCGACGGCGGCCTTGGTCTCGGTGGGCTCGCTGCGACCAGCGGCGGCGATGTCGGCGCCGGCTTCGGCGAGCGCCACGGCCACGGCTTGGCCCAGACCAGTGTTGGCGCCGGTGACGAGCGCGACCTTGCCTTCGAGGCTGAACGGATTGGCCATGGTGTGTTCCTGTCTGAAAATGCTGTCATCCCGGCGAAACCGGGACCGCCACGAGCGCAAGCGCCTTGGGCGGTCCCGGGTCTACGCAACGCTCCGCCCGGGATGACAGGTCGGAAACGCGTGGGCCGAAACCCCTACTTCAGCTGGCAGATGTCCAGCACGTTCATGTCGGTGTAGTCGAGGTTCTCGCCGCCCATCGCCCAGATGAACGTGTAGTTCGAAGTGCCCGAACCCATGTGGATCGACCACGGCGGGCTCATCACGGCTTCCTCGTTGGCGATCACGATGTGACGCATTTCGTCCGGCTCGCCCATGTAGTGGAAGACGCGGTCGTTATCGCCCAGGCCGAAGTAGAAATAGGCTTCCGAGCGGCGGTCGTGCAGGTGGGGCGGCATGGTGTTCCAGACGCTGCCCGGCTTCAGGACGGTCATGCCCAGCAGCAGCTGGGCCGACTTGCAGGTGGTCGGCACGATGTATTGGTAGATGGTGCGCTCGTTGGAGGTCTCCAGCGCGCCGCGCTCCAGCGGGATGGCGTCCGAGAAGGCCAGCTTCTTGGTCTCGAACGCGGCGTGGGCCGGCAGGCTGACCAGATAGAAGCGCGCGGCGGCGCCGCCCGTGCCTTCGAAGGTGACGTCCTTGGCGCCCATGGTGACGTAAAGACCGTCACGCGGAACAATCTCGTAGGCCACGCCGTCGACGGTGATCGTACCGGTCGTGTCGCCGACGTTGATCACGCCCAGCTCGCGGCGCTCCAGGAAGGGGTGGCCGGCGGCCGAGGCGGGCTCGGTCTGGTCGGGCAGCTTGACCGGCGAGGTGGCGACCACGCCGCCGACGACGAAGCGTTCGGCGTGGTTGTAGGTCAGGACGATCTGGCCGTCCTGGAACAGGCCGTCCATCAGGTAGCGCTCGCGCAGGTCGTCGTTGCTGACCGCGAACATCATGTCCGGATGGGTGGCGTGATAGGTCTTGGTGAACATCGAGGTGTCTCCGGATGGGTGTTCTTATTCGGCGGCGGCGGGCAGCGACGTGGGACGAGCCCAGTTGGGACGCTGATCGAGCTTATAAGCCTGCTTGGGCAGGTTGTACGTCAGGTCGACGATCAGCTCTTGGGCCTCGACGAGGTCCATGCGGTGCTCGGCGACCATGCGGGCCAGGAAGCTGCTGTCGACGCGGCGGGCCACGTCGTGGCGGGCCGGGATCGACAGGAAGGCGCGGGTGTCGTCGTTGAAGCCGACGGTGTTGTAGAAG
Source organism: Caulobacter sp. GW821-FHT10F06 (assembly GCF_058809215.1). NCBI lineage: Bacteria > Pseudomonadati > Pseudomonadota > Alphaproteobacteria > Caulobacterales > Caulobacteraceae > Caulobacter > Caulobacter sp. GW821-FHT10F06. Next base: position 7,495 of record NZ_JBXASK010000013.1, read on the forward strand.
CCCGCCGTCTCGGTGACCTGCTCGCGGAACCGCATCATGCCTTCCGGGCTGTCGTGGAACCACCAGGACGGGCCCAGCTTCAGCACCGGATAGTGGCCGGCCAGCGGGGCCAGCTCGCGGCTGTAGCTGGTCTCGTCCAGGGTGAACAGGATCACCGACAGGCGCGGATCGTTGCCCAGCTTGCTGAGCAGCGGCTTCAGCGCCTTGACGTATTCGGTCTGCACCGGAATGTCCGCGCCCTTGTCGCGGCCATGCGAGTTCAGCAGCCCGACATTGTGATTGCGGTGCGAACCGGGGTGGATCTGCATCACCAGACCGTCCTCGAGGCTCATCTTGGCCATCTCGGTCAGCATCTGGGCGCGGAACAGCTCGGCCTTCTCAGGTGTCACCTCCCCCTTCACCAGGCTGAGGAACACAGCCTCGCTCTCGGCGTCGGTCAGGTCGGCGGTGGCGGCGGTTGGATGGCCGTGATCCGACGAGGTCGCGCCGGCCTCGATGAAGGCGGCGCGGCGCAGGCGGTGTGCGTCCAGATAGCCCTTCCAGCTGAACACGTCCTGGCCCGAGACCTCGGCGAAGCGCTCGAAGGCGCGGCCCGAGCGCTCGTCCTCGAAGTCGATGACCGCGTCCGGACGATAGGCGGTGATCACATGGCCGCCCCAGCCGCTGTCGCGGATGGCGTGGTGGTGCTTGAGGGTCTCGTGCGGGCCTTCGGTGGTGGCCAGGGTCTCGATGTTGAAGCGGTCGAACAGGGCGCGCGGGCGGAAGGCTTCGGTGGCCAGGGCCTCGTTGATGGTGTCGAAATAGAGGTCCGAGGTCTCGGCCGACAGGAAGACCTCGAAACCGAACACCTGGCTGAAGACGTGGTTGAGCCAGATCCACGACGGCGTGCCGCGGAAGAGGTGGAAATTGCTGGCCAGCAGCCGCCAGGCCTCGCGCGGATCGGTGTCCGGCACGCCCGACTTGGACCGCACCTTCAGCGCGTCCAGCGAGACGCCCTGGCTGTAGAGCATGCGGAACAGATAGTGGTCGGGCGCCAGCAGCAGGTCGGTGGCGTCCTGGAACGGGGCATTGGTCGCAAACCAGCTGGGATCGGTGTGGCCGTGCGGGCTGATGATCGGCAGGCCCTTGACCGCCGCATAGAGCTCCCGCGCGATCCCGCGCGTCCGCTCGTCCGCCGGAAACAGCCGATCGTCATGGAAATTCAGGGGCCTGGGCATGGGTGTCTCCTGCTTCCTCACCAGCCGGCGGCTTCGCGACTGGCCGCTTTTGACGCGCGCTTGGTAACCGGTGTCATGGCCTTATGCAAGCGACGCCGAACGCTGGGCTCAGACCTTGGGAGCCTGACCCGAAGACTCGCGGACGACAAGATGCGGCACGGTGCTGGCCGGGTCGCGCTTTTCCCGTGTCTCGACGCCGATCAGCTTTTCGGCGGCCATACGGCCGACCTCCCGCGTGGGAATGTGGATGGTCGTCAGCGGCGGCCAGACGGCCTGGGCAATCTGGAAATCATCGAAGCCGACCACGGTCAGATCGCGGGGGACATCGAGACCCGCCCGCCGCGCGGCCTGCAGCACGCCGGCCGCCATTTCGTCGTTGCCGGCGAAGATCGCGGTCGGTCGCGGTGTCTTGGCCAGCAGCACCTCGGCGCAGGCCAAGCCGGATTCGAAGGTGTACGCGCCCTCCACCACATAGTTGTCGTCCAGCGTCAGGCCGGCCTTGTTCAACGCGTCCTCGAAGCCTCCTCGCCGCTCGTGCGACGAGCGGAAGCTGGGCAGACCGCTGATGAAGCCGATCTGCTTGTGACCCAGCTCGATCAGGTGCGCGCCCATGGCCTCGCCGCCCAGCCGGTCGTGACCGACGATCATGTGCTCGGGCTTGTCCAGCGGCACCGAGGCGATGCGGATATATTCGCAACCGATCTCGCCCAGCAGCTTAGCCACGCGCTCGTCTTCGGACACCGACGGCGGCAGCACGACCCCGAACAGCTTCTGACGCTCCACGAAGGTGCGCACGTCGGCCAGGAAGGTCGGGCTGGAGCGGTTGCAAGGGTGCACGACCAGCTCGAAGCCCGAGCCGCGCATGCCGTCCAGCAGACCCAACTGCATGTTCACGACGTATTGCGGGTTGGGGTTGTCGTAGATCATACCGATTAGGAACGAACGGCGGAAGGCCAGCCCGCGCGCCTGCGGATCGGGCGCGTAGCCCCACTCCGCGATGACCGCCTCGATCCGCTCGCGGGTCTCGTCGCGCACAAAGGGCGACTGATTGATGACACGGGAAACGGTCTTCTTGGACACGCCCGCCAACCGGGCGATGTCGTTGATCGTGGCGCGCTTGCGCCCGCCCTCCAGGCCGCTCTCGGATTCGTTGTCGCCCAGCGACGGCAGAGACGGCTTTGAAGAGTTCACGGCGTTTCCATGCAGCTTTGAGCGCTTGCTTTTGTCATACTCTACACGTGCAAGCGTCGCCACCAATGGGCGAAACACCCGTTTGCAACAAATCTGACACCGGTTACCCTGATGTCAGAGGACATAGGACGGCATGAAACGCCGTCACGTGAAGGCGCCGATGATCGAAACTGCCCTAGCTCCGGACGAATCAATTCACGACGTCGACCCCCGCGATCACGTCGCCACGGCCCTGCGCGAGATCGGCGCGGGCGAGACCCTGAGCCTGCATGGCGCGACCGTCGTGGCCCGCGCCGACATCCCAAAGGGTCACAAGATCGCCATCCGCCCCGCTTCGGCCGGCGACGATGTGCTGAAATATGGCTGGCCGATCGGTCGCGCCACGATCGATATCGCCGTGGGCGACCACGTCCACGTCCACAATGTCGAGACTAAGCTGTCGGGCGTCGAGGGCTATGCCTGGGCGCCCAAGACGGCGGACAGCATCGCCGAACACGGCGACCGCACCTTCATGGGCTACCGCCGCAAGAACGGCCGCGTCGGCACCCGCAACGAGATCTGGGTGCTCTGCACTGTCGGCTGCGTGGCCAACACCGCGCGCCGCATCGCCGAGAAGGCCAATGCGCGCTTCGCCGACCGTGTCGACGGCGTCTTCGCCTTCCCCCACCCGTTCGGCTGCTCTCAGCTGGGCGACGACCTGACCCACACTCGCAAATTGCTGGCCGCCCTGGCCGCGCACCCCAACGCCGGCGGCGTGTTGATCCTGGGCCTGGGCTGCGAGAACAATCAGCTGAAGGCGCTGTTGGAAAGCGCGCCGGACCTCGACCCAGCCCGCCTTCGCTCATTCACCACCCAGATGGTCGATGACGAGCTGGAAGACGGTCTCGACGCCATCGAGGCCCTGATCGAGATCGCCGAGAACGACCGGCGCGAGCCCTGCCCTGTCTCCGAACTGGTGGTCGGCTTGAAGTGCGGCGGCTCCGACGGCTTCTCGGGCGTCACCGCCAATCCGCTGGTAGGGCGGATCGCCGACAAGGTGTCGGACGCCGGCGGCACGCCCGTGCTGACCGAGATCCCCGAGATCTTCGGCGCCGAGCAGATGCTGCTGGGCCGCGCGGCGTCGCGCGACGTGTTCGACAGCGCCGTGAGCGTAGTCGACGATTTCAAGCGCTACTTCATCGACAACCACCAGCCCATTCACGAGAACCCCTCGCCAGGCAACATCGCCGGCGGCATCACGACGCTGGAGGAGAAATCCCTGGGCGCCGTTCAGAAGGGCGGCCGCTCAACCCTGGTCGAGGTGATCCGTTACGGCGAGCGCGTCGGACCTCATGGCCTGACCCTGCTGGAAGCGCCTGGCAACGACGCGGTCTCCTCGACCGCCCTGACGGCCGCCGGCGCCACCGTAATCCTGTTCACGACCGGGCGCGGCACGCCGCTGGGCTTCCCCGCCCCCACCCTGAAGATCGCCTCCAACAGCACCCTGGCGGCGCGAAAGCCGCGCTGGATCGACTTCGACGCCGGCGTGGTGCTGTCGGGCCAGACCATGGACCAGGCGGCGGACTCCCTCATGGACCTGGTCGTCGAGACGGCGTCGGGCAAGGCCACCAAGGCCGAGATCAACGGCGAGCGTGAAATCGCCATCTGGAAAAGCGGTGTGACTCTGTGACGGCTGCCCTCGTGTCCGACTCCCTGCGCCTTCGCGCCACCAGCAGCCCGGCCGCCCTTCCCGGTGTCACCCAGCCCGCCTATGACCGCGACCGCATCACCGTGGGGGTCGTGCATCTGGGCCCCGGCGCGTTCCACCGCGCTCACCAGGCCTACTATTTCGACCAGTTGCTGGCGCGCGATCCGCGCTGGGCCATCTGCGCGGTCTCGCTAAAGAGCCCCGGCGTGCGCGACGCCCTGGCGCCGCAGGACGGCCTCTACACTCTGGCCCAGCTGGACGAAGAGACGACGTTCCGGATCATCGGGTCGATCGTCGAGGTGCTGGTGGCCCCCGAGGATCCGCCCGCCGTCTTCGCTCGCCTCGCCGCGCCGATGACCCGCATGGTCACCCTGACCGTCACTGAGAAGGGCTATTGCCTATCCAGCGACGGCGGCCTGGACGAGACCCATCCCGACATCATCCACGACCTGGCCCATCCTGGCGAGCCGGTCAGCTCGATCGGCTACCTGGTCGAGGGCCTGCGCCGTCGTCACGCGGTCGGCTTGCCGCCCTACGCCGTGGTCGCCTGCGATAACCTCGCCGACAACGGCTGGCGCCTGAAGGCGGCCGTCACCGCCTTCGCCGGCAAGATCGATCCCGAGCTCGCCGCCTGGATCGAGGCCGAAGGCAAGTTCCCGCGCACCATGGTCGACAGCATCACGCCGGCCACCGACGACGCCCTGCGCGTCCGCGTCGAGGCCGCCACCGGCCTGTCCGACGCCTGGCCGATCCAGCGCGAGGCGTTCACCCAATGGGTGGTCGAGGACGTGCTGGGCGCCGACGCGCCCGATCTCGCTGCGGTCGGCGTCACCCTGACCGACGACGTCCGGGGCTTCGAACGAGCCAAGCTGCGCCTGCTGAATGGCGTCCACTCGACCCTGGCCTATGCCGGCATCCTGCGCGGCCACGAGACCGTGTTCGAGGCCATGAGTGATCCGGTCCTGGCCAAACTGGCCCGCGACCTGATGGTCGAGGACATCACACCGACGCTGGTGGCCCCGCGCGGCCTGGACCTGGCCGCATACGCCGAGGCGATCCTCAAGCGCTTCCGCAACCCCGAAATCCGCCACCTGCTGGCGCAGATCGCCTGGGACGGCTCGCAGAAACTGCCCTTCCGCATCTTGGGCACGCTGGCCGAAACGCTGGAGGCTGGCCGCTCGGTTGAGCGTCTGGCTATCCCGTTGGCCGCCTGGATGCGCTTCGTGAGCCTGCGGGCCGCCGCGAACGAAAAGATCGTCGATCCGCTGGCCGACCGGCTGGTCGAGATCGCCGCGACCTGCACCGGCGAAGCCAAGACCGACGTTGCGGCCTTCCTGGCGCTGGACACGGTGTTCCCGCCAACCCTGGCCGCGAACCCGGCCTTCGTCGCGGCGCTCGAAAAAGCTTACGTCGAGCTCGGCTAGCGCGTGACGCCCCGCCCGGTGACGACCGGGGCGACCGTGCGCAACAGGATCATCAGGTCGAAGCCGAACGAGCGGCGGCGCAGATAGTCCGCGTCCAGCGCCACCTTTTCGGGTATGGCCAACTCGTCTCGGCCATTGATCTGCGCCCAGCCCGTCACCCCGGGCCGCAGGACATCGACGCCCGCGGCCACGCGTGCGGCGACAAGGTCGTCCTGGTTGAACAGTGCGGGGCGCGGGCCGACCAGGCTCATGTCGCCGATCAGGACGCTCCACAGCTGAGGCAGCTCGTCCAGGCTCAGCCGGCGCAGGGTCGGCCCGACCGGCGTCAGCCAGCGATCCGGATCCTCCAGCAGATGGGTCGCGACCTGAGGCGTGTCGATCCGCATGGTGCGGAACTTGGGCATCGAAAACAGCGTCGAGTGACGTCCGACCCTTTGCGACCAATAGATCGCCGGACCGGGCGAGGTCAGCCGAACCACCAGCCACAGCACGGCCAACGGAACCAGCAGCACAAGCAATCCGCCGGCGGCCGCGGCGACGTCGAAGACGCGCTTCAGCATCGGCTTGCGATCAGGCCAAGTCGCCGGTGGCGGCGTCCAGCAGCAGATAGGCGCGGCCGGCGTCGGACGACAGCAGGGCCGCCACCAGGAAGCCCTCGCGATCCTGGCCGCCGGCTTCCTCGATCATGCCCGCATAGCGCTTGAGGAAACGCTCGGCGTTGGCCCGCAAGGTGGCGTCGGAGAACAGGCGGCGCACCAGGCGACGGATGGCGGCGGGCGCCAGCTTCTTGACGACCTCGCGGGCGCCGGAGGCGTCGTGGGTCTGGATCGCGGCGGCGATCTCGTCGATCCGGCCGCGCGGCAGCAGGGCGTGGGGATCGATGCCCATGGCCGAGATTTCGGACGCCAGCTTCTCGCCCAGAGCCGCGTCGCCCGGCGAGCTGTTCTCGATGCCCGACAGCAACGAACGCCAGGACCAGTTGCCGCCGCCCGGCCCTTCCGGTCCGTCCGACGCGTTCGGCGCGGCGCGGCCGCCGGCGGTGTCGAACACCGAGCGGAACTCGTCGTCTGTTGCGGTGGGCGTCAGGCGCAGGCGCGGCCGTTGCCCCGGCTCCTCGGCGAGCAGGTCGTCTTCAGGCTCGGGAGCGGGCGGCGGCGCGGTCGTCTGGATCGGCGGCGTGGGACGTTGGCGACTGATCGGCGGAGCCACGACCGGGCGCTGGGCCGGCGTCGCCGTACCCATGGCGCTGGCCGCCTCGCTGAGCGCGTCGTAGTTGCGTCGGACGCGTTCCTGGAAGGCCTGGTCGATGGCGGCCGTCTCCTCGGCGGTGTGCCGGGCGGCGGTCCTCAGATCCTCAATGCTCTTCTCGATCGAGGCCTGGACCTCGAGCGCCTTCTTCATGGCCTCGGCGGGCATCTCGGCCGTGCGCTGGCCCACCTCGTCCAGCATGGCCTCGAGCTCGCCGAGCGTGCCGCGCGCCGTTTGGACGGCTTCGGCCAGCTTCTGCGCCGTGCGGGCGCCGGCCTGTTCGACCATCTGGGCCGATTGCTCGATGAGGTCGCGCGCCTCTTCCATGCGGGACTCGAAGACGGAGTCGGCCTTCTGGCCGGCCTGGAAGGCGATCTCGTTGAGCTGATCGACACGGCCGCGGGCGGCCTCGACGCGAGCGTCGACGCCTTCGCTGGCCTTCAGGGCCGCGGCGGCGAGCGCTTCCATCGCCTGCTTCAGTTCGATCTCAAGGCCCTCGCGCTGGCCGGCGGCGATGTCGGAGATTGTGGCCAGGACCTTGCTGGTTTCCTCCGTCAGGCTCTCGCGTTCCTGGCGGGCGGTCTCGGCCACGTCCTTGAACTGCTCGGAAGCGGCGGCGATCAGGCCGCGCAGGACCTCGGCGCCCATGGCGGCGACGTCGCTGAGCTCGGTGGCGCCGACGCGGGTGTAGGACACGAACTCGGTGAGCTGGGCCGTGCGGGTCTCGGTCTCGGCGGCGAAGTCTTCCTGCTCGGACCGCAGGCTCTGGCTGGCGGCCACCAGGGCGGCGCGTTGCTGGGCGAGGTTCTTCTCGACCGCGCTCATCTGGTCGCCCAGACCTTGGCCCGCCGTCTCGAGGCGAGCGATCTGGCGCGAGATGTCCTCGGCGCCGACGCGGGCGGCGTCGGAGGCCTCGGCGGCGGCGGCGGCGAGATCGGCGGCGCGAGCGGCCAAGGCGGCTTCGGCTTCACGCAGCTGGGTCTCGGCCAGGTCGGACGCCTCGGCGACCATGCGGGCCTGGCTGCCGATGGCGTCGACGACGGCGGTCGAACGGGTATCCAGAGTCAGGGACAGAGTCTCCAGCGCCTGGCGCTCGTGGCCAAGACCCTGCGCCAACTGATTGGCCATGCGCGAGGATTCCGCCGCGGCGTCGGCCAGCTTGGCGGTCTCTTCGGCGAGAGCCTGGCGCAACGACAGAATGCGTTCGCGCGCTTCGGTGGCGGCGATGGTGGCGCTGTCGATCTGGCCGCGAACGGCGTCGACCACACCCGTGGCGCCCGCCGCCGCCAGGGCGGCGGGGGTGACCAGACGATCGGTCAGGGTGCGGGTCCGCTTCAGTTCGGCCGAAACGCCCTGGGCCTGGCGCAGCAGATAGGCGCCCAGCAGCGTCATCAGGGCCGGACCGACAGCCAGGCCAATGAACACGGCCAGGGCGAAACCCTCGACCTTCAGGGCCGGAACATCGCGGGCATAACCCAGGGCGAAGGCGATCGGGGCCAGGGACCACAGCGACGCGGCGGCAAAGGCCAGCGCCCAGAACAGCAGCCCCGACATAGGTTGGGCTTCGGCGGCCTCCGGAAGCTCGTAAGGTTCGGCCGAACGGCGCAGGTCCGGGGTCTGGCGCTCCTCGGTGCGCGCCGGCGCGGCGTCGCGCTCGGGCTCCAGGATCGGCGCAGGCGGCTGGGGCGCGCTGGTGGCCAGCGAAGTCGCCGGAGCGGGCTCGAAGGTCGGCTGGGTCGGCTCGCTGATCCGGGCGCGGCGCGAGGCGGCCCGGGCGCGCGGCGAAGAGATTTCGGGCTCCGGCGCGGGCGCGGCGATCTCCAGATCCAGGTCGGACTCGCTCGCGGGCGCATCCACGTCGGGGGCCGGCTCGTGGTCCGCATCATCCTCGAAAATCGGGACTTCGGACGTGGCGACGGCCTCCTCGGCGGGCGTCTCCACGGGGACGGCGGAGAAATCGAGCGGTTGGCGCTTCTTAGGCTTCATACACAGCCAGGGTCCCAAGGCGTTCAGCGAGGGGCGAAGAGACAATCACGCGCGCCAACCCCACATTCGCGTAGAGACTGAACCTAGCGGCGAAAAGCCCGCGCGCAAAGCGGCTTCGGTTGAGTTTTAAGGGCTTCACGTCGTCGCGGCGGCGTTAAGCGCGTTCGTTCAGGCGGTGGGTTGGTCACAGGTCGGCGAGACGGCGGCGACGGGGACCTGGATCGGCGTGCGCGGCGAGCGCGGAACCGTGCGTTCCGACCGCTCGTGATTGGGCTTGGGAAGCGGCTTCTTCTCCACCGCCACGCCGAACTGGCCCAGCGCCATGGAGGACAGCCAGATGACCAAGACGGCAAGCATTTCCGCTAGGAAGCCCATGGCCCAACCCGCAATTCGATAGCGGCGTTATGCGACAAACTCGAAGCCGAGCCGAGTGAACTTTTGGTCATGAAGGTGAAGCTCGGCGCCATCCAAGCTTATAGCGCCTCCAGAATTCCGACGGTTGCCCGAAGGCCCGCCGCTGCCTAGGTCCGCCACTACACGCCCCACTCGCGCCATCGACCACGGCGAGAGGGACTTTTTCTGTTTGCGGACCCTTGTTTTGGCCCCTACCCAGCTTGCATCGATCGCGCCCAGCGCTTCGCCGGAACCGTTCATGACCGACATCTCGCCGGCTCGCCTGACCCACCTCCAGCGCCTGGAGGCCGAGAGTATCCACATCCTGCGGGAAGTGGCGGCCGAGTGCGAGCGGCCGGTCATGCTGTATTCGATCGGCAAGGACAGCGCGGTGATGCTGCACCTGGCGGCCAAGGCGTTCTTCCCGTCCAAGCCGCCCTTCCCGCTGCTGCACGTCGATACGACCTGGAAGTTCCGGGCCATGTACGACCTGCGCGACAAGGTCGCCGCCGACCTGGGCTTCGACCTGCTGGTCCACAAGAATCCGGAGGCCGAGGCCAAGGGCATCAACCCCTTCGACCACGGCAGCGCCCTGCATACCGACATGTGGAAAACCGAAGGGCTCAAGCAGGCCCTGGCCAAGTACGGCTTCGATGCGGCCTTCGGCGGGGCCCGCCGCGACGAGGAGAAAAGCCGGGCCAAGGAGCGGATCATCTCGTTCCGCTCGGCCGAGCAGCGCTGGGATCCGAAGAACCAGCGGCCGGAGTTGTGGAAGCTCTACAACACCCGCAAGCATCCCGGCGAAAGCCTGCGCGTCTTCCCGATCTCCAACTGGACCGAACTGGACGTCTGGCAGTACATTCACCTCGAGAACATCCCGATCGTGCCCCTTTACTTCGCGGCCGAGCGGCCGGTGGTCGAGCGCGACGGCAGCCTGATCATGGTCGACGACGATCGCTTCCGGCTGCGGCCCGGCGAGACGCCGCAGATGAAGAGCGTCCGCTTCCGCACCCTGGGCTGCTATCCGCTGACCGGCGCGGTCGAGAGCACCGCATCCACCCTGCCCCAGATCATCCAGGAAATGCTGCTGGCCACCACCAGCGAGCGGCAAGGCCGGGTCATCGATCACGACCAGTCCGCCTCGATGGAGAAAAAGAAGCAGGAGGGCTATTTCTGATGACAAAGGTCTACAAGCCCTCCGACCTGATCGCCGACGACATCGACGCCTATCTGGTCGCCCACCAGCACAAGTCGCTGCTGCGCTTCATCACCTGCGGGTCGGTGGACGACGGCAAGTCGACCCTGATCGGCCGGCTGCTCTACGACAGCAAGATGATCTTCGAGGACCAGATGGCGGCCCTCGAAGCCGACTCCAAGCGGGTCGGCACGCAGGGCGGCGCGATCGATTTCGCCCTGCTGGTCGACGGCCTGGCCGCCGAGCGTGAGCAAGGCATCACCATCGACGTCGCCTACCGCTTCTTCGCCACCGACAAGCGCAAGTTCATCGTCGCCGACACCCCCGGCCACGAGCAGTACACGCGCAACATGGTCACCGGCGCCTCGACCGCCGACGCGGCCGTGATCCTGATCGACGCGCGCAAGGGCGTGCTGACCCAGACCCGCCGCCACAGCTATCTCGTCAGCCTGCTGGGCATCCGCCACGTGGTTCTGGCCGTCAACAAGATGGACCTGGTCGGCTGGAATCAGGCGGTGTTCGACCGCATCGTCGCCGACTACCGCGCCTTCGCCGACCAGATCGGCCTGTCGGTCTTCACTCCGATCCCGATCTCGGGCCTGGGCGGCGACAACATGGCTAGCAAGAGCGAGGCGACGCCCTGGTACGACGGCCCGATCCTGATGGACTGGCTGGAAACCGTTCAGGTCGAGGACGACCTGCAGGCCCAGCCGTTCCGGCTGCCGGTGCAGTGGGTCAACCGGCCCAATCTCGACTTCCGCGGTTTCTCGGGCCTGATCGCCTCGGGCGTGGTCAAGCCGGGCGATCGCATCCGCGTGCTGCCCTCGGGTCGCGAGAGCAAGGTCGACCGCATCGTCACCCTGCCCAACGACCTGCCCCAGGCCGTGGCCGGCCAGTCGGTGACGATTACCCTGACCGACGAGATCGACATCTCTCGCGGCGATCTGATCGTCGCCGCCGACGCCCCCAGCCCCGTGGCCGGACAGTTCGAGGCCACCGTCGTCTGGATGGACGACGAGCCCCTGCCCCCGGGCCGCGCCTATCTGCTGAAGATCGGAGCCCGCACCGTCGGGGCCAGTGTCACCGAGATCAAGCACCGGGTGAACGTCAACACGCTGGAGCGCACGGCGGCCAAGCGGCTGGAGCTCAACGAGATCGGGCTCGTGAACATCTCCCTCGACCAGGCCGTGCCGTTCGAGGCCTATGCCGACAATCGCGAGCTGGGCGGCTTCATCCTGATCGACCGGATCAGCAACCGCACCGTCGGCGCCGGCATGCTGAACTTCGCCCTGCGCCGGGCCGACAACATCCACTGGCAGCACACGGACGTCACCAAGCAGTCGCGCGCCGCCTTGAAGGGTCAGCGCGGCCAGGTCGTGTGGCTGACCGGCCTGTCCGGCGCGGGCAAGTCGACGATCGCCAACCTGGTCGAAAAGCGCCTGCACGCCCTGGGCCGTCACACCTACCTCCTCGACGGCGACAATGTCCGCCATGGCCTCAACAAGAACCTCGGCTTCACCGAGGAGGACCGGGTCGAGAACATTCGCCGGGTGGCCGAGGTGGCCAAGCTGATGGTCGACGCGGGCCTGATCGTGCTGACCGCCTTCATCTCGCCGTTCCGCGCCGAACGCCGTCTGGCCCGCGAGATCCTGCAGGACGGCGAGTTCATTGAGGTCTTCGTCGACACGCCGCTGGCCGTGGCCGAGCAGCGCGACGTCAAGGGTCTGTACGCCAAGGCCCGGGCGGGCCAACTGAAGAACTTCACCGGCATCGACAGCCCTTATGAGGCTCCCGAGGCGCCGGAATTGCGCATCGACACCACGACCATGAGCCCCGTCGAAGCCGCCGAGCGGATCGTCGAGTGGCTGGAGGGCCGCGAGGTCGACTACGACATCTGAACCCGTCCGGTGCGGCGGTTCAGGGCGATGGCTCCGGCCAGGCCCAGGGCCGCCACGCCGGCCATGGCCAGGTAGCCGTAGGGTCCGAAGGCGTCGAACAGCCGGCCAGAGGCCAGGGTCGCCACGCCCAGGGCGAAGCCCATCGACAGGGCGGAATTGATCGCCTGGGCGGCCGAGGCGCTGGCCGGCGGGGTCAGCTTCTCGATCAGGCGCAGGCTGGCCAGGAAACTGGCCGCGAAGGTCAGGGCGTGCAGGGTCTGCAGCGGGAACAGCACCCACAGCGGCGGCGTGAAGGCGTAGGCGATCCAACGCAGGACGGCCGCCGCGCCGCCTAGGATCATCAGCTTCTCGGGCCCCACCCGGCGTCGCCAGGGCTCCAGGAACCACATGAAGGCGACCTCGGCCGCGACGCCGACGCCCCACAGCACGCCGATGATCGAGTTCGAGATCCCCTGCTCGCGCCAGATGATTGTCGAGAAGCCGTAGTAGAAGGCGTGCGCCCCCTGGATCAGGCCGGCGGTGACCACGGCCAGCACGAAGGTGCGGTCGCGCATCAGCGCGCCCAGCCCCTTCCAGCGTTCGGCTCCGACCGGCTTGGCCGCGCCCTCGGCATGGACTCGCTCGGGCGGCACGAACACCGCCGCGGCCAGGGCGGTCAGACCCGCGGCGAGCGCGATCCAGACGGCGATCAGCGTCGGGGCGATGATCGTCAGGGCCAAGCCCATGATCAGATTGGCGACGATGAAGGCCGCCGAGCCGGTTCCTCGCGGCAGACCGTAATTGAAGCCCTCGGTCCGCGCCCGGCGCAGGGTGATGACGTCGACCAGCGGCGACAGGGTCGACAGCAGGGTCTGGCCGACCAGCCAGGCGACCGCCAGGCCCAGCGCGCCCGGAGCGATCAGCAGCGCCGCGTAGCCCAGTGCCGCGCCCAGGGCCAGCAGCACCATCGGCGTGCGGCGCAGGGTGAAGCCGTCGGCCCACACCGCCAGGGCCGGACCGGTGAACGGCCGGGCCAGCATCGGGACGGCCAGGATCAGGCCGATCGCCGCGCCGCTCATCCCGCGATCGCGCAGGAAGGTGGCGATATAGGGCAGGCTGACGCCCGTCCCCAGATAGATCGAGACGTAGAAGACGCTCAGGCGCGCCAGGCTGCTCATCGCCCCTGCCCGCGCCGGATGCGTCCCTGGATCACGCCTCTTCCGCGCCGCCGAAACGGGCCGTCCACTCGGCGATCATGTCCTCGTCGATCTTCTTGAAGAGGACCTCCGGGGCCGTCACCGACAGGCCGGTCGGCAGCGCCGACAGCTCGACCGCCGCGTCGTTGCTCGGCCAGGCGGCCGGGAATTCGATCGAGAAGGCCTCGCAGATCTTCTCGGCCGCGAACGGGATGAACGGCGCGGAGATCTTGCCGTACAGCGCCGCCAGGTTCAGGGCCGTGCGGACGATGACGGCGGCGCGGTCGCGATCGGTCTTGATCGCGGTCCAAGGCGCGGCTTCCTGCAAATACTCGTTGCCGACCACCCACAGGGCCCGCAGCGCCTGGGCGCTCTTGCGCACCTCGATGGCGTCCATCTGTTCGGCCAGATCGGCCAGGCGCGCCGAGACGTCGGCGAACAGCTTCTCCTCCAGCGGACCCGGTTCGCCGCCCTCGGGCACGAGGCCGTCGAACTTGCTCTCGGTGAACTTCAGAATGCGGTTGACGAAATTGCCCAGCACGTCGGCCAGGTCGCGGTTCACCGCGCTGGCGAACTGCTCCCAGGTGAAGGCGGTGTCGCTGCTCTCGGGCGAATTGGCCGTCAGGTACCAGCGCCACAGGTCGGGCGGCAGGATCTCCAGGGCCGCGTCCATGAAGACGCCGCGCTTGGAGCTGGTCGAGAACTTGCCGCCGTACCAGTTGAGCCAGTTGAAGGCCTTGAGCATGTCGACGCTCTTCCACGGCTCTTCAGAGCCCAGGATGGTCGCGGGGAAGCTGACGGTGTGGAAGGCGACGTTATCCTTGCCCATGAACTCGACATAGCGGACGTCGTCGGCCCCGGCGTCAGTGCGCCACCAGCGGCGCCAGTCGCGCTCGGGCGAGGCGTCGGCCCATTCCTGGGTGGCGGCGATATATTCGATCGGCGCGTCGAACCAGACGTAGAAGACCTTCTCTTCCATGCCCGGACGCGGCAGGCCGTCCTTGGTCACCGGAATGCCCCAGGCCAGGTCGCGGGTGATGCCGCGATCGATCAGGCCCTCGTCCAGGTGCTTGTAGGCGATCGACTTGGCCAGGGCCGGCCACTGATCGTGGCTGTCGACCCAGGCGCGGATGCGATCCTGCATCTTGGTCTGCAGCAGATAGAGGTGGCGGGTGTCGCGCACCTCCAGGTTCCGCGACCCGGAGATCACCGAGTACGGGTTCTTCAGGTCGGTGGGGTCCAGCAGGTTGCCGCAATTGTCGCACTGGTCGCCGCGCGCCTTGGGGAAGGCGCAGTGCGGACAGGTGCCCTCGATATAGCGGTCGGGCAGGAAGCGCCGATCGTCGATGGAATAGACCATCTGGTCGACGCGTTCCTCGATCAGCCCCTGTGCTTCCAGCGCCTCGGCGAAGTGCTGGGTCAGGCGATGGTTCTGCGGCGAGGACGAGCGGCCGAACCAGTCCCACGACAGGCCGAACGCCCGGCCCACGTCGTGCTGAAGGACATGCTGCTCGGCGCAATAGGTGGCCACGTCCTGGCCGGCGGCGGCCGCCGCGAGTTCCGCGGGAGTCCCATGCTCATCGGTGGCGCAGATGTAGAGCGTCTCGGCGCCCCGGGCCCGCTGGAACCGCGCATAGACGTCGGCCGGCAACATCGATCCCGCCAGATTGCCCAGGTGCTTGATGCCGTTGATGTACGGCAGGGCGGAGGTGATCAGGATACGGGCCATGAGGCGGGTCTTCCGGGGAGTCGAAGGATCGGAGCGGAGGCGTCCGCATATAGAAGGCCGGGGCGTGAAACGAAAGCAGGCAACGTCAGACGCTGTGGAGGACCCCCTCCGGCCCTCCGGGCCACCTCCCCCAAAAGGGGGAGGATCGACACCGCGCCGCGCCTTTAGATGCTCCCCCTTCGGGGGAGCTGTCGCGGAGCGACTGAGGGGGTCCTCACGAGCGCCTGCAACCTCGCGCTTTCGCTGCGATGGCGATGGAAAGGGTCGCGGAGCGTCCGGACGACGTCCGGAGTTGAAATAGAAATACCGTTTCGACGAAGCCGTCCGCTCCGTGCCATCGTTATCCGCCAGCCTCCCGTCGGGTGGCCCTGTTGAGGCCTTACCGGGACCCGAACCGCGCCGTTTCCAGCGCGCTCCGACGGTCGAAGAGGACGGGCTTTCAGCCAGACACGCCCCTTTGCCTTCAACCACGCCGACGACGGGC
Source organism: Caulobacter sp. GW821-FHT10F06 (assembly GCF_058809215.1). Lineage (NCBI taxonomy): Bacteria > Pseudomonadati > Pseudomonadota > Alphaproteobacteria > Caulobacterales > Caulobacteraceae > Caulobacter > Caulobacter sp. GW821-FHT10F06. The sequence continues at coordinate 23,122 of NZ_JBXASK010000013.1, forward strand.
GGGTCTGGCCAGCAACCAGATCCCCGGACACGGCCGAGTATCCCCCTCGACCCCAGTCCCGCTCGATCGCACCCCGCCGCCGCTTCGGTCGCTGGCCTTGCGCCCTTTCCTCGCGACGAGGTGAAGTCAGAATACGGGAAGGCTAGGCGCATCCGATACGACGGCGGCTATCCCCGCGCTCGAGACACAAAAAATCCGTCATCACCCGGCTTGTCCGGGTGACCCAAGCCGAGATCGAAGTCGGCCAAAGGTCAGCGAACGCAGCCGCCAGTGCCGCTTGGGTCCCCCGCATGAAGCGGGGGATGACGACTGTGTTTGGAAAGGGAGAGGATCAGCAGATCAGCGCTATCCGCCGATCGTCACGCTGTCTGTCCCCGCGCCGGGCGGGGCGTCCCGGGCCGCGATGGCCCGGGAACCTCCAGATCTAGAACTTGCGGACGTAGGCCACGGCCAGCGTGTCGGCGTCCTCCTTGGAGTTGGTGAACTCCGACTTCGTCCAATCGGCGCGCACGCCGTTCTTGTCGTCGAACTTGTACTGGGCGCCGACGCCGTAGTTCCAGCTGTCCATCGAGCCCTTCAGCGGCGAAGCGGCCGAGGAGGCGTCGAACTTAGTCGTGCCGTAGCCGGCCCGGGCCAGCAGTTCGATGTTCGGAGTCACCGGCAGGAAGCCCACCGCATAGGCCGCGGCCTGGTGCTGCTGCTTCACGGTGACGGGCGCGCCGGCGGCATAGGTCTTGTCGTCGGAGACGCCGCCGGCGACTTCGCCTTCAACACCAAAATGCGGGGTTATCTTGGCGCCCAGGCGACCTTGGACAGTCCCGGTGTCGGCGCCGCTCGACCGAGTCGAGCCATAGCCGAGAGAACCGTAATATTCAGGCGAAACCTGTGCTTGCGACAGGGCGGGAATAGCGGCGACCGAAGCGGCGACGATCGTCGCGGCGATGAGAGTTTTCATTGTAGTTACTCCTACTATTACGCAATCTTCAGCTCCCTCAGCCGCTTTACAGCTAGGAGGACAACGCGGCCGGTATAGGGCGGTTCACGGTCGCGTTTGGGGCCATTGCGTGTCGAAGCGGCAATGCGACCCATCGGCCACACCCCCGACGGCCCCGCACAGTGATGATGACGGCGGCGTCATCCATGATATCAACGGCGCCAGAACAAGAGATCGCGGAGCCCTTTGAGCCTCCGCGCGCATCATCGGGACTAGTCGCGTGCATCAAGCCGTCATCGCCGCCACGGGGCTCTACACCCCGCCGTTCAGCATTTCGAACACCGAGCTGGTCGAGGCCTTCAACACCTTCGTCGAGCGGTTCAACGCCGCCAACGCCGAGGCCATCGCGGCCGGCGACGTCACCGCCCTGGCCCCCTCCTCGCCCGAGTTCATCGAGAAGGCCTCGGGCATCAAGTCGCGCTTTGTGATGAACAAGGACGGCATCATCGATCCGGACCTGATGCGCCCGGTCCTGCCCGAGCGCTCCAACGACGAAATCTCGATCCTGGCCGAGATGGCCGTGGAAGCCGCCAAGCAGGCGATCGCCGCCTGGGGCAAGCCGGTCAGCGAGATCGGCGCGGTGATCTGCGCGGCCTCGAACATGCAGCGCCCCTACCCAGCCATGGCCATCGAGGTGCAGCAGGCCCTGGGCATCGACGGCTTCGCCTTCGACATGAACGTGGCCTGCTCGTCGGCGACCTTCGGCATCAAGACCGCCGCCGACTTCATCGCCACGGGCAGCGCCAAGGCTGTGCTGATGGTCAATCCCGAGATTTGCTCTGGGCACCTGAACTTCAAGGACCGCGACAGCCACTTCATCTTCGGCGACGTGGCCACCGCCGTGATCGTGGAAGAGGCCTCGCAGGCGACCGGCGGCTGGGAGATCCTGGGCACGCGCCTGAAGACGGTGTTCAGCAACAACATCCGCAACAACTTCGGCTTCCTCAACCGCGCCGCCCCGGAGGGCGAAGGCGCGCGCGACAAGCTGTTCGTGCAGGAAGGCCGCAAGGTGTTCCGCGAGGTGGTGCCGATGGTCAGCGAGATGATCATCCAGCATGCCGCCGACATCGGCGTCGATCCCCAAGGGCTGAAGCGCCTGTGGCTGCATCAGGCCAATATCAACATGAACGAGATGATCGGCCGCAAGGTTCTGGGCCGCGATCCGGCACCCGGCGAGAACGTCATCATCCTGGACGAATACGCCAACACCAGCTCGGCCGGCTCGATCATCGCCTTCCACTCGGCCAATGACGACTTCGCGCCCGGCGAGACGGGGCTGATCTGCAGCTTTGGTGCGGGGTATTCGGCGGGGACGGTGTTTGTGAGGAAGCGGTAGCGCCAGCGCACTTGCCCCCTCCGCGCTTACGCGCTCCTCCCCCATAGGGGGAAGATGAAGCGCGCCGACCTCATCTTCCCCCTATGGGGGAGGACGGTCGCGAAGCGACCAGGAGGGGGCGAGGACGGCGACCGCTCGTTTCACCATCAGCCATTGCAATCGGCGTCGACACCCGCGCTTGCCTCTGGCGGAGGGCGTCGCGGCGTATAGAACTGGCGTGTTCCGGATTTGCCGAGGCCGCCCATGCGATTCCAAGACCGTCGAAACCTGCTGCTGACCCTCGGCGGCGCGCTGGCCCTGAGCGCCTGCGGCGGCAAGTCGAAGGACACGGCCACCCAGACGACCGCCCAGCGGGTCGAGTCGACCAAGACCCTGCGCATCGGTCTGGAAGGCACCTATCCGCCATTCAACTTCCAGGACAAGGACGGCCAGCTGGCCGGGTTCGACGTCGACTTCGCCCGGGCCCTGGCCGAGCAGATGGGCGTCAAGCCGGTGTTCAGCCCCTCGCCCTTCGCCGGCCTGCTGGGCGCGCTGGAGGCCAAGCGGATTGACGTGGTGATCAACCAGATCACCATCACGCCGGAGCGAGCGGCCAAGTACGACTTCTCCAAGCCCTATACGGTCTCGGGCATCCAGATCATCACCCTGAAGGGCAAGCCTGGCCCCTACTCGCCCGCCGAGCTGGCCGGCAAGAAGGTCGGGGTGGGCCTGGGCACCAACTACGAAAGCTGGCTGCGGGCCAATGTGCCCACCGCCGACGTCCGCACCTATGACGACGATCCCACCAAGTACCAGGACCTGAAGGCCGGCCGCATCGACGCGGTGCTGAACGACCGGCTGGTCGCCGCCGACTTCGTCAAGAGCTCGCCCGAGTTCGTCGCCGCCGGCCCGGCCTTCGCGGCCCAGAACCAGGGCGTGGCCATGGTCAAGGATCCGGCCCTGAAGGTGCTGGTCGACCAGGCCATCGACGCGATGCGCGCCAACGGCAAGCTGGCCGCCATCTCGCAGAAGTGGTTCGGCGCGGACGTGACCAAATAGCCGATGGACGCCACGCTGGACCTTCTGCGCCAGTCCGCGCCGCTGCTGACCAAGGGCGCGGGCTACACCGTGGCGCTCAGCGTCATCGGCATGAGCCTGGGCCTGGCCCTGGGCTTCGGCCTGGCGCTGATGCGGCTGTCGCGCTCGCCGCTGCTGCGCTGGCCGGCCAGCGTCTATGTCTCGGCCATCCGGGGCACGCCGCTGCTGGTGCAGCTGTTCCTGATCTATTACGGCCTGCCGCAGTTCGGGATAGAGCTGCCGCCGCTGGTGGCGGCCGGGATCGGCTTCTCGCTGAACATCGCCGCCTATGCCTGCGAGATCCTGCGCAGCGCCATCGCCAATGTTGATCGCGGCCAGTGGGAGGCCGCCACCGTGCTGGGTATGAGCCGGGGCCAGGCCTTGCGCCGGGTGATCCTGCCCCAGGCCGCCCGCACCGCCGTCGCACCGCTGTCCAACAGCTTCATCAGCCTGGTCAAGGACACCTCGCTGGCCGCGACCATCCAGGTGCCGGAGCTGTTCCGCCAAACCCAGCTGATCACCGCCCGCACCTTCGAGATCTTCACGATGTATCTGGCGGCGGCGGCGATCTACTGGATCGTCTCGACCCTGCTGGCCGCCGGCCAGGGCGTGCTGGAACGCCGCGCCGCGGAGGGCCGCCGATGAGCGCCGTCTCCGCCAAAGGCCTGATCAAGCGCTTCGACACGACGACCGTGCTGAACGGCGTCGACATCGAGGTCGCCCAAGGCGAGGTGATCGCCATCATCGGCCCCAGCGGCTCGGGCAAGAGCACCCTGCTGCGCTGCATGGCCGGGCTTGAGCTGCTGGACGGCGGCAGCTTGCAGATCGCCGGGGTCCAGGCCGCGCCTCGCGCTCCGCTGGCGCGGGCCTTGAAGGGCCGCGTCGGGTTCGTGTTCCAGGGCTTCAACCTCTTCCCGCATCGCACGGCCCTGCAGAACGTGGCCGAGGGTCCGATCGTCGTGCGCGGCCAGCCCCGCGTCGCCGCCGAGACCAAGGCCATGGTGCTGCTGGAAAAGGTCGGGCTGGGCGCGCGGGCCAACGCCTATCCGGGCGAGCTCTCCGGCGGTCAGCAGCAGCGCTGCGCCATCGCCCGGGCCCTGGCCATGGATCCGGAAGTGATTCTGTTCGACGAGCCGACCTCGGCGCTCGACCCGGAACTGGTCGGCGAGGTGCTTGCCGTCATCCGAGATCTGGCCGTGGAACGCCGGACGATGCTGATTGTCACCCACCAGATGGACTTCGCCCGGGACGTGGCGGATCGGACGATCTTCATGGATAGCGGCGTTATCGTCGAACAGGGCCCCTCGCGCGAGCTCTTCGGAGCGCCTAAGGAAGAGCGCACGCGACGATTCCTCGGCAAAGTGGCGGCGCCCTGAGCCTTAATTTGGCCAACGGCGCCCCTCACCACATCGCCGCCAACGCCGCGTGCTGTTGAGGCGAGGTCCTGTGAAACCCTATATCGAACTGAAAGGCGCTTCCGGCGCCGTCTACCGCTACAAGCTCGCCGAGGGGGCCGACCCCAAGACGACGATCGCTGGAAATTTCGTCTATGTGGACGGCAGCGGCGCCGTGGTCTTCGCGGGCGAGGCCAACAATCTGGTCGGCGCGACCAGCCGCTGGTCGGAAGCCGTCACCCGTCATGGCGCGGCCCATCTCTATACGCGCCTGAACGTCTCGGGCGCTTCGCGCGCCGACGAATACGCCGACATCGTCATCGCCCTCGACCCGGTGATGAACCGAGGCTGATCTTCTGGCCGCGCGGCGTCCCTTTCTGACGCCGACTTGGCTATGGTCGCATCCTGATGCGCCCAGAGATTCTCTTTCCGCTGTTCACGCCGGTCTCCACGCTGAAAGGCGTGGGGCCGCGCGTTGCGCCCCTGGTCGAGAAGATCGCAGGCCCCATCGTCCGCGACGTGCTGTTCACCCCGCCCCAGAGCGTGATCCGCCGCACCGCCACCACGGTCGATCGGGCCGTCGACGGCCAGGTCCAGACCTTCATCGTCAGCATCGACGCCCATCAGCCGCCGGGCCGCCTGGGCCAGCCGTGGAAGATCCGCGCCTGGGACGAGACGGGTTTTCTCACCCTGACCTGGTTCAAGGGCCATGGCCCGCACCTGGAGCGCCAGCACCCCGTCGGCTCGCGCCGGGCGGTCAGCGGCAAGGTCGAGCGTTTCGGCTCGGAGATCCAGGTCGCCCACCCCGAATATCTGCTGCACGAGGAGCGCGCGGTCGAGATCCCGGAGTTCGAGCCGGTCTACTCGGTCACCGCCGGTCTGCCCTCACGCACCTTCCGCCGTTTCGCGCTGGAGGCCCTGGAGCGCGCCGCCGAGCTGCCCGAGTGGCAGGATCCCGCCTGGAAGGCCCGCGAGGCCTGGCCCGGCTGGCGCGAGGCCTTCGTCGCCGCCCACGGTCCGACCGGCGAGGCCGACGTCTCGCCGATGGCCCCGCATCGCCGGCGTCTGGCCTATGACGAACTGCTGGCCCACCAGCTGGCCCTGGCCCAGCGCAAGGCCAGCCGCCGCGCCCAGCCTGCCCCGAGGATCGACGCCAGCCCCCTGGCCGCCGACGCCGAGGCCGCCCTGCCCTTTAAGCTGACCGGCGCCCAGATCCGGGCCCTGTCGGAGGTTCGCGGCGACCTGGCCTCCGGCGAGCGCATGAGCCGGCTGCTGCAGGGCGACGTCGGCTCGGGCAAGACCGTGGTGGCCATGCTGGCCGTCGCCGACGCGGCGGGCGCGGGCTTGCAATCGGCGATCATGGCGCCGACCGAAATCCTGGCCCGCCAGCACTATGAGACCATGGCCGGGCCTCTGACGGCGTTGGGGCTATCGGTGATCCTGCTGACCGGACGCGACAAGGGCGCGGGCCGCGCGGCCAAGCTGGCGGCCCTGGCCGACGGCCGGCACGCCGTGGCCATCGGCACCCACGCCCTGTTCCAAGACGACGTAGTCTTCAAGGCCCTGGGCCTGTCGATCATCGACGAGCAGCACCGCTTCGGCGTCAACGAGCGCCGACGGCTTCAGGACAAGGGAGACGGGGTCCACCTGCTGGCCATGTCGGCCACCCCGATCCCGCGCACCCTGGAGCTGACGGTGTTCGGCGACCTGGACGTCTCGCGCATCGACGAGAAGCCGCCAGGCCGCACACCGGTCGCCACCCGCGCCGTGCCCGTGCCGCGTCTGCCCGAGATCGTCGCCCGCCTGAAGAGCGCGGCCGAGGGCGGCGCCCAGGCCTTCTGGATCTGCCCTCTGGTCTCGGAGTCCGAGAAGATCGACCTGCGCGCCGCCGAGGCCCGCGCAGAAGACTTGCGCCAGATCATCGGCCCGTCGGTGGGGCTGGTCCACGGCCAAATGACGCCTGCCGAGAAGGACGCCGTGATGGCCGATTTCGTGGACGGCAAGGTCTCGGTGCTGGTCGCCACCACCGTGGTCGAGGTGGGGGTCAATGTGCCCAACGCCAGCATCATGGTCATCGAGCAGGCCGAGCGCTTCGGCCTGGCCCAGCTACACCAGCTGCGCGGCCGGGTCGGTCGCGGCGCGCGAGAAAGCTCGTGCGTACTGCTGTACGACCTGCCGTTATCCGACACCGCCCAGCAGCGGCTGGACATCCTGCGCAAGTCCGACGACGGTTTCGAGATCGCCGAGAAGGACCTGGAGCTGCGCGGCGGCGGCGATCCACTGGGCCTCAAGCAGAGCGGCTTCCCGGCCTATCGCCTGGCCGACCCGGTGGCCCACCGCGACCTCATCGCCGTTGCCGCCGACGACGCCCGCCTGCTCCTGGCCCGCGACCCGCATCTGACGTCGGAGCGCGGAATGGCGGTTCGGACGTTGCAGGAGCTGTTCGACTGGAAGCCGACGTCGACGCTGCACGACGCGGGGTAGGCTCTGTGGCGATGGACCTCGCCCTTCGACAGGCTCAGGGTGAGGTCCAATGCAGGCCATGAGATAGAGAACCTCATCCTGAGCTTGTCGAAGGACGAGGTTCTCAAGATCACCGCCCCTAAGGCTCCAGCGTCTTGCGTCCCGACACCTCGAGGCTCGCCGCAACGCCCGCCGCCTTGACCAGACCCGAGCGCACCTGCGGCTGGCCGCCGCCGATCCACAGGTCGACGCGCCCGGGCTCGACATGGCGCGCGCCGGCGGCGTCGACGACGCTGAGCGCGCGGGCGTCGAGGACGAAGCGGACCTGTTTGGTCTCGCCAGCCTTGAGCACGACCCGCTGGAAGCCCTGCAGGGCGCGGATCGGGCCGGTCGAGCCCGGCCGCGAGACATAGAGCTGAACCACCTCGGCGCCGTCGCGCTGGCCGGCGTTGGTCACCGAGACCGTGACCTCGGTCGTCTCGCCAGCCGCCAGCGTCGGGCGCTGGATCGTCGGCGCGCCATAGGCGAAGCGCGTGTAGCTCAGGCCGTGGCCGAACGGATAAAGCGCCTCGCCCTTGAAGTAGCGATAGGTGCGGCCGGCCATGGTGTAGTCGCTGAAGGCCGGCAGCTGGTCGGCCGAGCGATAGAAGGTGACCGGCAGGCGGCCCGAGGGGCTGAAGTCGCCGGCGATCAGCGAGGCCACGGCCTGGCCGCCCTCGCCGCCCGGGTACCAAGCCTCGATGATGGCCGGCAGGTGGGCGTCGGCCCAGTTCACGCTCATCGCCGAGCCGTTCATCAGCACCAGCACGACGGGCTTGCCGGTCGCCTGCAATTTCTCCAGCAGGGCTTCCTGCGGCTTGGGCAGGTCAAGGCTGGTGCGATCGCCGCCGGCGAAGCCTTCGGCGAACACCTGCATCTCCTCGCCTTCCAGCTTGGCGGTCAGGCCGCCGGCGAAGACCACGAGATCGGCCGCGCGGGCGGCGGCCACGGCGGCTTCGACGCCCTGGCTGGGTTTGCTCCAGCTCAGGCGCTGGTCGCCCCGGTCGCCCGTCTGGATGGCCTCGATCGTCAGGGCGTGAGCCTTGCCCGCCGTCAGCGCCACCGACGCCTCCTGGGCGGCCGTCGGGGCGGTCAGGCCCCAGGCGTCCAGGGCCAGCTTGCCGTCGACATAGAGCCGGTAGCCGCTGCTGGTGGCCAGGCGCAGCTTGTGGACGCCCGTCTCGGTCGGGGTGATGAAGCCGGTCCACCGCATCGAGGTCTTGCGGTCCTTGCGCTCGGGACGGCCCCAGCTGAACCGGACATTGGCGTCGGTGCGCACCTCGGTCGGGGCGCCGGCCAGGGCCACGCCGTCAAAGGTCTCGACCTTCAGGCCAGGCGTCTTGCAGGCGGCGTCGACGCAGAAGATCGCGTCGGGCGTCGTCGCCATCGGCGATCCGACCCCGCCGGAGCCCTCGACGTAGCGAACCTCGGCCTGCGGGAAACGGGCCTTCAGACCGGCCAGCAGGGTCACGGGCGCCGAGGGCGTGCCGTTGTAGTTGCCCACCAGGGCGTCGACATTGTCGGCGTTGGGCCCGATCACCGCGATGCGGCGTGGCGCGGCCTTCAGCGGCAGCAGGCCGTCGTTCTTGAGCAGCACCAGCGAGGCCTTGGCCGTCTCCAGCGCCAGGGCGCGGTGGGCGGGGGTGTCGTTTTCGGAGGCCGGGATGCGGGCGAAGGCGTTCGACAGCGGCGGGTCGAACAGGCCCAGGGCGATCCGCGCCTCGAACAGGCGGCGGGCGGCCTGGTCGACCACCGCCTCGGGCAGGCGCCCGTCGCGCACCGCCGTGACGATCGGCTGCGGATCGGCGTCGCGCTTGACGCTGAACTCGCCGCAGATCAGGTCCATGCCGGCCGAGAACCCGGCCGCCACGGCGTCCTCGGGCGTCTTGACCCACTGGTGGGCGTCCTGGCGGAAGAAGTCCGAGACCGCCGCGCAGTCGGAGACCACGTGGCCGGTAAAACCCCAGGTGTTGCGCAGGCGATCCAGCAGCGGTCGGTTGGCGCAGGCCGGCACGCCGTCGACGGCGTTGTAGGCGCACATCACCGCCTGGACCTTGCCCTCGACGACCGTGGCGCGAAACGCCGGCAGGTAGGTGTCTTCCAGGTCGTGGGCGGAGGGGTGGATGTCGTCGCGGTGCCGGCCGGCCTCGGGGCCGCTGTGGACGGCGTAGTGCTTGGCGGTGGCGATGGTCTTGTAGATCTTGGGATCGTCGCCTTGCAGGCCGTGGATGAAGGCCACGCCCATGCGCGAGGTCAGGTAGGGATCCTCGCCATAGGTCTCCTGCCCCCGGCCCCAGCGCGGATCGCGGAAGATGTTGATGTTGGGCGACCAGACGGTCAGGCCACGATACTTGTCGGCCCCGCCGTCGGCGCCGACGCGCTCGACATATTTGGCGCGGAACTCGGTGCTGATGACGTCGGCGACATCATGGATCAGCGGCGCGTCGAAGGTCGCGGCGAGGGCGACGGCCTGCGGGAAGACCGTGGCGTTACCGGCCCGGGCGACGCCGTGCAGACCCTCGCTCCACCAGTTGTAGCGCGGCACGCCCAAGCGCGGGATAGCGGGCGCGACGTCGCGCAACTGGCCGGCCTTCTCCTCCAGGGTCATGCGCGAGACCAGGTCGGCGGCGCGCTCGCGCGCGCTCAGCGACGGATCGCGATACGGCTCGGCGGCGGGCGCGGCCTGGGCCGACAGCGACAGGCCGATCGCCAGAAAAGCGCCAAGTCCGATGGTCCGCATCATGCTCGTTTCCTCTCGTCCGCGATCTTGCCGATCGTCTGCGCGCCCCTGCGCGGCGGCGACATAAGCACGCGCGCGGACCGGGGCGAAGCGAAAATGGTAGCGGTATCTCGGGAAATTCGGGCGCGATTGACCGGGCGTGGAGGGCGCGGATCAACGACGTTTCCCGCCGCCGGACCCGCACAAAAAGGCGATGGCCTATCGGCGCCGCGCCGTCAGGATGACGTCGATCTCGTCGGTCCTGGGATTGATGAACTCCAGCTGGACGCGACCGTCGTCGAGGGTCTTCACCGTGGCCGGGACCGAGCTGTTGGTCAGCATCCAGCCCGCCGGCAGCACGACGGTGTTGATCGGCCGGCCGAACGACCGGCGCCAGACCAGCTCATCGCCGGCCAGCGTGTAGCGTTCCGGATCGGTATAGGTCTCGGTGAAGCGCAGACGCGCGCTCTGGCCTTTCTTCACGGGATCGAAGCGGAAGACGATGGCCTCGGTCTGGGCCGTGACGCCCTTCTGGTCGGGCGCGGCCTTCAGGATATCCAGCCCCTTCAGCGTCTCCCACTTCAGGGCCTGGCCGGTGTCAAGATTGCGCGCCGAGGGCTTGGACGCGGCGCTGCCGGCCCGGACGATATTGACGTAGACGCCCACGCCTTCGCGGCTCTCGGTGTAGTCGTGATAGAGGTCGAAGCTGTGGGTTTCCGGCGATTGCAGGAAATAGACGATCTCACGGTCCTGATGGGCGCGCTCGATCAGGGCGTCGGCCAGGGATGAGCGGCTGGCCTTCAGGTTCGGCGCGGGCTTGGCCTTGAGGATCAACGGCGCCTCGGCGGGCGTGTTGTTCCAGAACGCGATCTTGATCCGGCCGTCGGCCTCCTGCAGCACCTGGGCCGGATAGTTGCTCGACACCAGCTCGTAACCTGCCGGCAGGATGATGGCGTTGCGCTTGATGCCCAGCGGACGGTTGAAGACGATGGTCTCGTCGTCCTCGTAGTAGCTCTTGGCGTCTTCATAGGTCTTGTCGATCAGCACCCGGCCCTCGCCGCCGTCGGCGGGCACCGGGCGGGCCAGCTGGACGCCGATGTACTGGCCGTCGTCCTTGGCGTTCTTGACCCCGCCGGTGCGGGCGACATCGCCGGGCACGACGCTGAATTTCAAGGGCGCGCCGGTGGCCCGGTCGCTGACGCTCTCGTCGGTGGCGACGCTGCCGACGCGGATAGGATTGTAGTAGGCGGTCGCGCCCGGCGTGCTGGCGGTGACTTCGTAGATGATGCGGAACTTGTGGCTGCCCGGGGCGAGCAGCTCATAGCGTGTGTAGGCGTCGGACTCGGTCTGCTGAGCGCATAGCGGTCCGGCCAGCTCCAGCGCCAGGGCCGCCCCCAGCGCCGCCGTTCTGAAAACGCCCATCAGCTCCCCCTGAGTTCAGTGCGCCGCCGCGCCCTTGCGATGTTTCCACAGATGCACGACGCCGGCGATCACCCCGCCGATGGCGAAGCCGACCACGGCCGAGCCCGCCGCGAAAGCCAGCCAGCCGGTGATCGCCCCCACGCCCGGCGCACCATGGGCCCAGTGCGAGAAGCCCTCCACCCAGACCGGGATCGGCGTCAGGTGGAAGTGCTCCAGCCCGTGGACGATGATGCCGCCGCCGACCCACAGCATGGCGGCGGTGCCGATGACGGTCAGGGCCTCCATGGTGATCGGCATGGCCTTGACCAGCCCCCGGCCGAAGCCGCGCAGAGCCCCGACCTTGCCGCGCGACAGGTGCAGGCCGATGTCGTCCATCTTCACGATCAGCCCCACCACGCCATAGACGGCGACGGTCAGCAGCACGCCGACCAGGGCCAGGGCGGCGGCCTGGATCGGCAGCGGCTTGTCGGCGACGTCGGCCAGGGCGATGGCCATGATCTCGCCCGACAAGATCAGGTCGGTGCGGATCGCGCCGTTGACCTTTTCCTTCTCCAGCTCGGGTCCGCTGAGCGCCAGCTCCTCGACCTCTTCGCCCTCGTGGGCCGGGGTGAAGGCCTCGAGAATCTTCTCGGTGGCCTCGAAGCACAGATAGGCCCCGCCGCACATCAGGATCGGCGTCACCGCCCATGGCGCGAAGGCGCTGAGCAGCAGGGCGCCGGGCAGCAGGAACAGCAGCTTGTTGCGGAAAGAGCCCATCGCGATCTTCCAGACGATGGGAAGTTCGCGGTCGGGGGTGAAGCCCATGGCGTAGCCGGGCGTCACCGCGGTGTCGTCGACCACCACGCCGACGGCCTTGGTCCCGGCCTTGCCCGCCGCGCCGGCGACGTCGTCCAGGGAGGCGGCGGCGATCTTGGTGATGCCGGCGACATCGTCGAGCAGCGCGGCGAGACCTGAGGGCACGGGTGTTCTCTGAAGTTGTGGAAACGGTCGGCCGCCAAGGTGAGATGATCCGCGTCCAGAGTCGACAACCCACGGCGCTTGCCTGACGCTGGGTGAGCCCTGAAAGCCTGCCGCCATGGATGTCGCCGCCGCCCTCGCCCGCCTCGCGCCACGCCTCTCGCCGACCGCCACGACGGCGCTGAACGCCCACCGGCTGTCGGGCGGGGCCAGCCTGGAGACCTGGGCCTTCGACCTGGACGACGGAACGCCCCTGATCCTGCGCCGGCGTCCCGAAGGCGCGGCGTTGCGCGAGACCGCGCCGGGTCTGGCCGTCGAGGCCGCCCTGATCGTCGCCGCCGCCAGGACGGGCGCGCCGGTCCCGATCGTCGTCCATGCCTGCGCGCCGGAGGACGACTTGGGCGAGGCCTTCGTGATGCGGCGACTGGAGGGCGAGGCCCTGGGCAAGCGCATCGTCCGCGACGTTGCCTTCGACGCCGTGCGGCCAGACCTCGCCCGCCGCTGCGGACAGGTGCTGTCCCAGATCCATTCCGCGCCGCTGGAAGGCCTGCCGCCGCTGGCGACCTCGGACGCGCGGGGTGAACTGACGCGCTACGAGACCATCTATAGGCAGACCAACGCCGAACGCCCGGTGTTCGAAGCCGCCTTCCGCTGGCTGGAGGCCGCTGCGCCCGAGCCTGTCCCGCCGGTGCTGGTGCATGGCGATTTTCGCAACGGCAACCTGATGATCCATCCCGATGGCGGCCTGGTCGGCGTGCTGGACTGGGAGCTGGCCCATCTGGGCGACCCGGCCGAGGATCTGGGCTGGATCTGCGTCAATTCCTGGCGCTTTGGCCAATGGCGCAGGCCGGTCGGCGGCTTTGGCGACTATCAGGCCCTGCTGGACGGCTATGCCGAGGGCGGCCGCGAGATCCCGCTGGCCCGCGTGCAGTTCTGGCAGGCGCTGGGCTCGCTGAAGTGGGGCGTCATGTGCCTGATGATGTATACCAGCTTCGCCGACGGTTCCGATCCCTCGATCGAGCGGGCGATGATCGGCCGGCGCGTCAGCGAGACCGAGATCGACCTGGTCCGGCTGATGGAGGTCATGGCGTGATCACTCACCCCTCCACCGCGGAACTCCAGACCGCACTCGACACCTTCGACCGATACGACGGCCCGGACGATGGCCGCCGCCTGTTCCTGACGCGGGTAGCCGACAACGCTCGGGCGCTGCTGGCCCGCGAGGCCGCGCTGGGCCAGGCTGCGGAAGCTGCGGAGACGGCGCGGCTGTCGGCCTTGCTGGGCGTCGAGGGCGACTATGCCGACCTGAACCACCGCCTGTGCGAAGCGCTGCGGACGGGCGCGATCGCGCCGCGCGATCCGGCCCTGCTGGCGCATCTGCGCGCCACGGCCATCGATCGCATCGCCATCGATCAGCCCGGCTATTGCGGTCTGGAGGCCTTGCTGGACGCCTGAAGCGCCGCGGCCACCCGCGCCTGGGCGTCGGCCTCGATGTCGGCATAGAACAGGTTGAAGGCGTCGACCTTGTGCCGGTCGGCCCACGAGCCGGCGTCACGCAAAGCGGTCGACTTGGGCCGCCCGGTATAGAGCAGACCGCCCTGGCACTGGGCCCAGACCTGGCGCTGCAGGAAGGCCGGGCGAGCGCCCCACTCCAGCCCCGTGGCGTTGGCCGCGCCGAGGTTCAGGCGAGCCGGGGCCTTCTCGGTCTCCGTGCCGCCCAGCAGCGGGTTGAAGCACAGGGCCGCGCGACCGTTCAGGTCGATCAACTGGTCGGCGTTGTCCCAGATCAACGAGCGGCGGGTCAGGTCCTGGATGCGCTGGAAATCGCCTTCCTGGGTCGAGGCCCAGGCGGCCACGCAGCCGGTCTGGTTGCGGACCACGCAGGCGGGCACGGCCGCGGCCTCGCCATGCTCGGCGACCGGCACCACGGTCTCGATCAGATAGGCCGCCACCAGCCGCGCCTTGACCGAGGGATCGCCGCCGACCTCCTCGCGCAGCAGCCGCGCGGCCATGGCCCCGCCTTGCTCCACGCCGACGATTATGAACGGCCGGCCATTGTTGTAGCGGTCGATATAGGTCCGGAACGCCTGGCGCACGTCGCCATAAGCGAAGCGCCGGGCCTCGCGGGCGTCGTCGCGCAGGGTTAGATAGGTGTAGAGGCTGGCCTGGCGATAGCGCGGGGCGAACACCCGACCCACCCTGAAAAATGGCCCCGCATAGTTGGGCAGCACCACCCGGCTCAGGAACCGCTGGGCCTTGGGCTGGTCGATGGCGCCGTTCCAGTCCTGGCCGCCGTCGAAGGTGGTGGGATGGACGAAGAATACGTCGGCCGGCAGGTCGCTGGGCGAGAACCGCGTCGGATCCTTGGGCTGCAGCGCCCAGGACGTGGCCTTGGCGTAATCGGGCGCCGGCGGCGGCTCATAGGTCAGGAACGGGACCTTGGGGTCCAGAGCGTTGCTGAGGATGTCGTAGCGCCACACGAACGCCGCCGAGACGAGCAGCCCCAGGAAGAGCACCGCCCCGGCGAAGATCCAGCGTTTGAAGCCCTTGAAGCGGTCGCCCATGAGCCTGGGTTACACCAAGCCACGTACCGGTTTAAGCCCCCTCCTGGCCGATGATCGCCACCGAGCACACATTGCTGGCCGGCGCGCCGCCCAGATTGTGGGTCATGCAGAAAACCGGGTCTTTCAGCTGGCGCTCGCCGGCCCGTCCCTGCAGTTGCAGGTACATCTCGTAGAGCATCCGCAGGCCTGAGGCGCCGATGGGATGACCAAAGCACTTGAGGCCGCCGTCGATCTGGCACGGCACCCCGCCATCGGCGTCGTAGAAGCCGTCCAGCACGTCGCGCCATCCCTGGCCCTCGGGCGAGATGAACAGGTCCTCCATCGTTACCAGCTCGGTGATCGAGAAGCAGTCATGCACCTCCATCATCGAGATCTGCTCGCGCGGCCGCTCGATGCCGGCCTCGCGATAGGCCTTCCCGGCGGCGATGCGGGCGGTGTGGAAGTGGCTGCCGTCCCAGCCGTTGTACTGGCTCTCGTAGCCGTTTGAGACCGACAGCTGGATGGCCTTCACCATCGTCAGGTTCTTCTTGCCCATCGCCTTGGCGATCTCGGGCGTGGTGACGATGGCCGCCGCCGCGCCGTCCGACACGCCGCAGCAGTCGAAAAGACCCAGGGGCTCGGCGATCATCGGGGCGTTCAGAACCTGGTCGACGGTGATGGCCTTGCGCAGGTGCGCCTTGGCGTTCTTGGCCCCGTTGGCGTGGCTCTTGACCGAGACATGGGCGATGGCGCGCTTGAGATCGTCCTTCGACACCCCGTGCTTGGCGCGATAGGCGCTGGCCAGCTGGGCGAAGTTGCCGGGGGCCGAGCCATTCGGCATCACCTGCGGCGACAGCGTGCCGGGATTGGCCACCGGCAGGCCGCCATAGCCGGTGTCCTTCAGCTTCTCGACGCCCAACGCGATGGCGATATCGGCCGCGCCCGAGGCCACGGCGTAGACCGCCCCCCGGAAGGCTTCCGAGCCCGAGGCGCAGAAGTTCTCCACCCGGGTCACGGCGATGTTGGGCAGGCGCAGGGCGATCGACATCGGCGTGCCGCCCTTGCCCGTGCCCATCTCGTCGACATGGGTCGAGAACCAGGCCGCATCCAGCTGGCTGGGCTCGATGCCGGCATCGCTCATGGCCTCGATATAGGCCTCGACCATCAGGTCGTCGGGCCCGCAGTCCCAGCGCTCGCCGAACTTGCTGCAGCCCATCCCCAGGATGGCGACCTTGTCGCGGATGCCTTGCGCCATGATCGTCTCTCCTACTCCGCCGCGACGGCGGCTTGGGCGGCGGCGGCCGAGCGGTCCGGCGCGGCCTTCCAGAAGTAGCGGGTAAAGCCGCGCTTCTCGTCGATGTCCTTGATGCGGAACACCATCTTGACCGGCAGGCCGGTGTCGACGTCGCCGGGCGCGACGTCGGTGATGTCCATCATGATCCGCCCGCCGCCCTCGAAGACGATCATGCCGTAGTGGTTGGGCGGGGCCATCGAGAAGGTCAGGTAGTCAGCCGAGTAGCTGAGCACCGAGGCCTTGCGCTCGGCGAAGCGGTACGGCTCCTGGGTGTCGACGGCGGGGTTGTTGGGGGCCACCGAGATGCGGGTGCGCGGGAACTGCACCACCCCGCTCTCGCGGCAGCGACCGCCGACCAGGCCCAGGATCATGTCCTCGTTGCGATAAAGGGTGGTCAGGGCCGTCTTGTTGTCCTTCTCGGCCCGCATGCCCTTGTCCCAGTCGACCAGGCCGTTGAACATCAGGAACTTCAGGTAGTTGGTCTCTTCCTGGCGGTCGGCCAGCGAGCCCGTCACGCCGCGCGCGGGCTTGGCGTTGGCCGCGCCTGTGGCTCGAAACACAAGGGCTTCCGCGCCTTGGCCGAACTGGGCGATGACGATGATCTCGCCGACCTTGGCCTGCTCCAGGGCGTGAGCCAGCATCAGCGGGCCGTGGGCGCTGCCGGCCTCGCCCATCACGGCGGCGAGGTTGTCGCGCACGGCTTCAGCGGGAATGCCCAAGGTCTTGGCCAAGGTCGCGGCCATGCCGGAAAAAGTCGACGGGAAGCAGAAGTGGGCGACCTCTGCGGCCGAGACACCCGCCGCCTCCAGCGCGCGCTGGATCGCCGGCGGGACCAGCTTGACGATGCCTTCGTCGCGGATCCAGCGCTCCTCCCAGGAATAGTCGAAGCCGCCGTCATTGCCTCGGAAATGGTCGACGAAATCGTCGGTGACGCTGCCGCGTCCCAGGAAGTCCGCCGCGCCGCCCTCGGCGGTGACTACGAAGGCCGCCGCGCCGTCGCCGCAGTCCAACTCCAGCGCGGACACGGCGCGGGCCTTGCGCCGCTCACCCGCCGCGACCAGCGCGGTCTTGGCCGCGCCGCCCGACACAGCGGCCAGGGCATCGGCCAGGGCCGTCAGGCCGCAGCGCTGCGAGCCGGTGACGTCGCTAGCGGTGATCGACTTTTCCAGGGTGAGGGCGGCCGATACGATCCCCGCGCTCAGCCGGTCGGCGAAGGGCGCGGTCGTCGAGGCGAAATAGAGGGCGTCGATGTGGGAGCGATCGTCGTCGGCTCCGAGGGCGTCGCGAGCCGCCTCGACCGCCATGGTCAGGGCGTCCTCGTCCCAGTTGGCCATGGACCGCTCGCCCTTGCCCTTGGACTTCAGGTTCGGGGCGACCCAGGCATTGGCCTCGACCACCGCCTTGCGGCTGAGACGTAGACGCGGCGCATAGGCGCCCCAGGCGGCGATGCCGACCATGTTCCGCTCCCTTATCGCGTTAGATCGCGACTTATCAGCAGTTAGATTACGCTCGCGGAAGGGAGCGGCAAGTGTGACGTGGCGTTAGGCGGACACCGAAATCCGTCATCCCCCGACTTGTTCGGGGGACCGAAGCCAAGCCGGCAAAGTCCGCTTGGGTCCCCCCCATGACGCGGGGATGACCGCCTTGGGAAGGCTAGCGATACGGATCGTCCGTGTTCAGATAACCCGCCACATAGTCGTCCACGCCGTCCTCGAGCGAGGTCATCGGCGCGGTGTAGCCAGCCGCCCGCAGTCGATCCATCTTGGCCTCGGTGAAGTACTGGTACTTGCCCCGCAGCACCTCGGGCATGTCGACATAGGCGATGTCGGGCTCGCGGCCGATGGCGCGGAAGGTGGCTTCGGCCAGGTCCTTGAAGGCCCGGGCCTTGCCGGAACCCAGGTTGTAGACGCCGTTGACCTGAGGGTTGTCGGCCAGCCAGGCGACGATGTCGGCGGCGTCGCGGACATAGACGAAGTCGCGCAGCTGGCCGCCGTCGGCATAGTCGGGATGATGCGACTTGAAGAGCTTCACGCCTTCACCCGCCGCGACCTTGGGCCAGATCTGGGCGACGACCGACTTCATGCCGTCCTTGTGGTCCTCGTTGGGGCCGTAGACGTTGAAGAACTTCAGGCCCACCCACTGCATCGGCTTGTGGCCGCGCGCGGCCTCGCGGACGGCGTAGATGTCGAACAGAGCCTTGGACCAGCCATAGGCGTTCAGCGGGCGCAGGGCCTTCAGGGAGTCGGCGTCATCGAGGCCCTCGAAGCCCTGCGAGCCGTCGCCGTAGGTCGCCGCCGACGAGGCGTAGATCAGGCGGCGGCCGTGCTCGGCGCACCATTCCCACAGATCGCGCGACAGCACGAAGTTGGATTGGATGATCTTGTCGGCGTCCGACTCGGTGGTCGAGGAGACCGCGCCCATGTGGATGACCAGTTCGACGTCGCCGCCGCGCTTGGCCAGCCAGGCGAACAGGGCTTCGGGCGCGACGAAGTCGGCGATCGGGTGCTTGGCCAGGTTGCGCCACTTGCCGCTGGCCGCGTCGCGCAGGCGGTCGCAGACCACCACGTCGATCGAGGGATCCTCGCACAGCTTGGCGACGATGTTGGAGCCGATGAAGCCGGCGCCGCCGGTGACGAGGACGGTGCGGCGGGTCATGCGGCTACCCGCTTGGTCAGGGCGTCGTATTCCAACAGGTTGGCGATCAGGCCTGCGAACTGGCTCATCGGCACCATGTTGGGGCCGTCGGACGGGGCGTTGTCGGGATCGGGATGGGTTTCCATGAACACGCAGGCCACGCCGATGGCGACGGCCGCGCGGGCCAGCACCGGCACGAACTCGCGCTGGCCGCCCGAGGACGCGCCCTGACCGCCCGGCTGCTGCACGCTGTGGGTGGCGTCGAACACCACCGGGCAACCGATGTCCTTCATGATCGGCAGGCTGCGCATGTCGCTGACCAGGGTGTTGTAGCCGAACGAGACGCCCCGCTCGCAGGCCATGACGTTGGGATTGCCCGCGCCCGTCACCTTGGCGATGACGTTCTTCATGTCCCAGGGGGCCAGGAACTGACCCTTCTTGATGTTGATCGCCCGGCCGGTGTGGGCGGCGGCGACCAGCAGGTCGGTCTGGCGGCACAGGAAGGCCGGGATCTGGATGATGTCGACGGCCTCGGCCACCGGTGCGCAGTGGCTGATCTCGTGGACGTCGGTCAGGGTCGGCAGGCCCGTGACCTCGCGGATTTCCTGGAAGATCGGCAGGCTGTCGTGCAACCCGATGCCGCGCTGGGCGCTGGCCGAGGTGCGATTGGCCTTGTCGTAAGAGGTCTTGTAGATCAGGCCGACGCCCAGCCGATCGGCCATCTCCTTCAGTGCGTGGGCCGTCTCCAGCGCGTGCTGGCGGCTTTCCATCTGGCAGGGGCCGGCGATGATCGACAGCCGCTCGCCATTGCCGATGCGAACAGGCGCGCCGTTCGGGGTTTTCACCTCGACCACGGCGTTGGGGGCTACGGCTTGGGGCTGACTCAAGGCAAAGACTTCCGGCGAGTTGGGATTTCAGGCCGACAGGTGGCCTCAGAAAGAGGACGGTGCAAGTGCGGATCGACACCCAAGGCGACGGACCGATCCTGGTGTGGTTTCGAAACGACCTGCGCCTGGCCGACAATCCGGCCCTGAGCCATGCGGCCCAGAGCGGCCGGCCGGTGATCCCGCTCTACATCCTCGACGAGACGCCCGGTCCTCGCCCGATGGGCGCGGCCTCGCTGTGGTGGCTGGACAAATCTCTGAAGGCGCTGAGCGAGAGCCTGGAAGCCCTGGGCTCGAAGCTGATCCTGCGGCGCGGGCCGGCCCAGGCGGTGCTGAACGACGTCATCGCCCACAGCGGCGCGACCTGCGTGCTATGGAACCGGCTCTATGACGCCGCCAGTATCGACCGCGACACGCAGATCAAGGCCTCGCTCAAGGACGATGAGGTCGACGTCCAGAGCTTCAACGCCGGCCTGCTGAACGAGCCCTGGACGGTCAAGAACGGCTCGGGCCAGCCCTACAAGGTGTTCACGCCCTATTGGCGGGCGGCGCGAGAGCAGTTGACCCATGTCTTCGCCGAGGCCGCGCCCAAGACCTTGAAGGCGCTGGAACACTGGCCGCATAGCGAGAGCCTTGCAGGCTGGAAGCTTCATCCCACCAAACCGGACTGGTCCAAGGGTTTCAGCGACTGGACGCCCGGCGAGGCCGGCGCGCTGGAGCGGCTGGACGACTTCCTGGCCGGCCCCATCGACGGCTATGGCGAGAAGCGCGACATCCCCAGCGTCGAAGCCACCTCACGCCTGTCACCCCACCTGCACTTCGGCGAGATCGGCCCGCGCCAGGTGTGGGTCGCTGCGCGCAACGCCGTCGAGGCCGGCGACGTCCCGGCCGGCGAGGCCGAGAAGTTCCTGTCCGAGGTGGGTTGGCGCGAGTTCAACCACTCGATCCTGTTCCACAATCCCGAGCTGCCAAAAGCCAACTTCCGGCCCGAGTTCGACGGCTTTCCCTGGGTGAAGAGCCACGCGGCGTTCGAGGCCTGGACGCGGGGCGAGACCGGCTATCCCATCGTCGACGCCGGCATGCGCGAACTGTGGGCCACCGGCTTCATGCACAACCGCGTGCGGATGATCGTCGCCTCGTTCCTCATCAAGCATCTGCTGATCGATTGGCGCGAGGGCGAGGCTTGGTTCTGGGACACGCTGCTGGATGCGGATCTGGCCAACAATGTCGGCAATTGGCAGTGGGTGGCCGGCAGCGGCGCCGACGCCGCCCCCTACTTCCGGATCTTCAATCCGATTGCCCAGGGCGAGAAATTCGATCCGCGTGGCGACTATGTCCGTCGCTGGGTCCCGGAATTGGCCAACCTTGCGGCTAAGGTTATCCACAGCCCATGGACGGCGGTCGCGCATCTCACGCCGGCGGCGAAACGTACCTACGGGCGACCGATCGTCGATCATGGCCATGCCCGCCAGAGGGCCCTGGCCGCCTACCAGGACCTCAAGGGGGTCTAGGGGATTTACGAAACCGGTCTTTGGGAGCGTTAATGCCAGGAGACCGTATGCGGACCGCCATGACCTACTCGGACACAGCGCTCTGGAATGACCCCGATCTGAGGAAGGCGCCCAGCGCGTTCCGCACGGCCATCCGCGTCGCCGCCGAGAACTGGGCGATGGGCGATCTCAGCTTCATCCTGCCCTCGGGCAAGCGGTTCGACATCCACGGCAAGACGCCCGGTCCGCATGCGGTGATCCACGTCCGCGACTACCGTTTCGTGCGCCGGGCGCTGGCCTCGGGCGATATCGGTTTCGCCGAGGGCTTCATCGCCGGCGAGTGGGACACGCCCGACCTGTCGACGGTGCTGGAGGCCTTCTCTCTGAACTTCGACCGGCTGCACGACCTGGTCGAGGGCAACATCGTGATGCGGGCGATCAACGCGCTCTATCACCTGTTCAACCGCAACGACCGCCGAGGCTCCAAGAAGAACATCCACGCTCACTACGACCTGGGCAACGCCTTCTATAAGCGGTGGCTGGACCCTACCATGACCTATTCCTCGGCCCTCTATGAGCGGCCGGGTCAGCTCCTGCCCGAGGCCCAGACCGCCAAGTACGCGGCCCTGGCCCGTTCGATCGACCTGAAGACCGACCAGACCGTGCTGGAGATCGGCTGCGGCTGGGGCGGCTTCGCCGAGTTCGCCGCCAAGGAGGTCGGAGCCAAGGTCACCGGCATCACCATCTCCCAGGCCCAGCACGACTTTGCCCGCAAGCGCCTGTTCGACCAGGGCCTGGCCGACAAGGCCGACATTCAGCTGATCGACTATCGCGACGTCCAGGGCCGCTTCGATCGCGTGGCCTCGATCGAGATGTTCGAGGCGGTCGGCGAGGAATACTGGCCCACCTATTTCGGCAAGATCCACGAGGTGCTGAGCCCCGGCGGCCGGGCCGGCCTGCAGATCATCACCATCCGCGACGAGCTCTTCGAGCACTATCGCACCCATACCGACTTCATCCAGCGCTACATCTTCCCGGGCGGCATGCTGCCCAGCGAGACGCGCCTGAAGGCGCAGACCGACCGGGCCGGGCTGGAATGGCGCGACATCAATCGCTTCGGCCAGAACTACGCCGACACCCTGGCCGAATGGGCCCGCAGCTTCGAGGCGGCCTGGGGCGAGATCGCCAAGCTGGGCTTCGATGAGCGCTTCCGCAGGCTGTGGCGGTTCTATCTCAGCTATTGCGAGGCGGGCTTCCGCACCGAACGCACCAACGTGATCCAGCTGGCCCTGAGCAAGTCCTAAGGCCGCGTCTTCTCCCAACTGCTTATAAGCGTTGTCATCCCGGAAGCCTCGCAGAGGCTGTCCGGGACCCAGGGGCCGGCGCAGTGCGGTTGCCCCTGGGTCCCGGCTCTTCCCCCGGCCTTCGCCGGGGTGCGGCCGGGATGACAAGAATGGGAAGCTTCGGGCGATGGCGTCGCCGATCAGCAAGTCGACCCTGGTAACTTGCCCTTCGCGTCACGACCTTCGGTGTGCGTAGATAGTCCAAAGCACATCGAGGTCGCGTCCCAATGAACCTCTACACCATGGTCCTGGACTTCCACGGGGGGACCTACATCACCCAGTTCGACGCCGACACGCCCGTCGACGCCGTCGCCGCCTGGTGCGGCGAACTGCAGGAAGAGCAGCTGCTGGGCGAGGTGTCGTCCGACGTCGCCGAGGGCGTCATGATCGACGCGGTCGAGAACCGGCTGGTCGAGGTGGAAGGTCTGCACGGCGCCTGGTGCGCGGCGACGACGGTGGCGGGCAACCTGGCCCTGCTGAACATCATCATCACCCAGCGGATCGACTAGACCCCATCGCGGCCCGCGTCGCTGCCGCCTTGGCCCGGAAAGCGACGCGTTCGGCGTCCGGCATCTTCGACAAGGTCTTCAGCGGCATCATCATGCGGCCCAGTCCCGCCAGACGCGTCTCGTGGCGGTCGAGGAAGTCCCAATACAAGGCATTGAACGGACAGGCGTTGTCGCCGAGCCGGTCCTTGACGTCGTAGCGACAGCCTTTGCAGTAGTCGCTCATTCGATCGATGTAGGCGCCGCTGGCCGCATAGGGCTTGGAGCCGACAATGCCGCCGTCGGCGAAGGTGGCCATGCCGCGGGTGTTGGGCATCTCGACCCACTCATAGGCGTCGGCGAACACCACCATGTACCAGTCGTCCACCGCATCGGGATGCACGCCCAGCAGCATCGCTAGATTACCCGTCACCATCAACCGCTGGATGTGATGGGCATAGGCGTGGTCGCGCGCGGCGGTGACGGTGTCGGCGACGCACGCCATGTCCGTCTCGCCGCTCCAGTAGAACCACGGCAGCTTGCCCTCGGCGTCCAAGGCGTTGCGCAGGGCGTATTCCGGCATCTTCAGCCAATAGACGCCGCGCACAAACTCACGCCAGCCGAGGATCTGGCGGATGAATCCCTCGACGGCGTTGAGGGGAGCCTTGCCGGCGCGATAGGCCGCCTCGGCCCGCCGGCAGATGTCCAGCGGGTCCAGCAGCCCGATGTTCAGGGCTGGCGAGATCAGGCTGTGCCACAGGAAAGGCCGGCCCCAGCTCATGGCGTCCTGGGCGTCGCCGAAGCCGTCCAGCATGTCGGCGATGAAGTGTTCGAGAACCGCCTCGGCCTCATCGGGGTTCGTCGGCCAGTCGAAAGTGTCGACGCTGCCGAAGTGATCCTCGAAGCCGGTCCCCACTGTCGCCATGACCGCCTGGGTGACAGCGTTGGGCGACGTGCGCAGGCGCGGCGGCGGACGAACCCCGGCCGGGAGCTTCTTGCGGTTCTCCGCGTCGAAGTTCCACTGGCCGCCAGTGGGTTGATCGCCGTCCATCAGCAAACCTGTGCGGCGGCGCATCTCACGATAGAAATACTCCATCCGCAGTTCCTTGCGGCCCTCGGCCCAAGCGGCGAATTGCGAGCGGGAACACAGGAAGCGGTCGTCCTCCCGCACCTCGACCGGCGTCGACAGTTCGCCCGCCAAGGCGAGCAGGTGGTCTTCCAGACCCCACTTGCCGCACGCCGTGCGGATCACCTGATCCACGGTCTCATCGGCCAGGGCGCGGCGGATTTCACCGGCGATCGAACCGGTGTTGAGCGGATCGTCAAGCCGCAGATAGCGAACCCGAACGCCCCTCGCCTCCAGCCGCGCCGCGAACTGGCGCATGGCCGACCAGACCAGCACCAGCTTCTGCTTATGGTGTTTCCAGGCGGTCGCCTCGGCGACGGACTCGGTCATCAGGACGACGTCGCAAGCCGGGTCCAGGCCGTCCAGAGCCGACAGGCCGTCGCTCAGCTGATCGCCCAGCACCAACCTCAGCGCGCCTTGCCGTTTACTCATCCACTGGTCCTAGCCTTCAGGAAAACTGGGCTTGCGTCGGGTCGCCCGCGCACGATCTACCATGCACTCCATCTCCCGAAGCAGCCGCCTTACCCAAATCCGCACATGACCATTACCGCCAACGTCCTCGACGCGATCGGCAATACACCGCTGATCCGCCTGAACCGCGCCAGCGAAGCGACCGGCTGCGAGATTCTCGGCAAGGCCGAGTTCATGAACCCCGGCCAGTCGGTCAAGGACCGCGCCGCCCTAGGCATCATCCGCGACGCCGAAGCCAAGGGCCTGCTGAAGCCCGGCGGCCGCATCGTCGAGGGCACCGCCGGCAACACCGGCATCGGCCTGGCGATGGTCGCCTCGGCCCTGGGCTACAAGACGACGATCGTCATCCCGCGCACCCAGAGCCAGGAGAAGAAGGACGCCATCCGTCTGCTCGGCGCGGAGCTCGTCGAGGTCGACGCCGTCCCCTATTCCAACCCCGACAACTATGTCCGCTATTCCGGCCGCCTGGCCGAGGAACTGGCCAGGACCGATCCCAACGGCGCGATCTGGGCCAACCAGTTCGACAATGTCGCCAACCGCGAGGCGCACTATCGCACCACCGGCCCGGAAATCTTCGAGGAGACCGACGGGAAGGTCGACGGCTTCATCTGCGCCATCGGCTCGGGCGGCACCCTGGCCGGCGTCGCCCAGGCCCTGCGCGAGCGCAAGCCGTCTGTGAAGATCGGCCTGGCCGATCCCCACGGCGCGGCCCTCTACAGCTTCTATAAGGACGGCGAGCTGAAGTCGGAAGGCAATTCGATCAGCGAAGGCATTGGCCAGGGCCGCATCACCGCCAACCTGGAAGGCCTGGTCGTCGATCATCCCTTCCGGATCAGCGACGAGGAGATGGTCAAGGTGGTCTTCGATCTGGTCGAGCACGAGGGCCTGTGCCTGGGCGGTTCGTCGGGGATCAATATCGCCGGCGCGATCAAGCTGGCCGAGGCCCTGGGTCCCGGCCACACAATCGTGACCATCCTGTGCGACCACGGTTCGCGCTATCAGAGCAAGCTGTTCAATCCCGAGTTCCTGCGGGAAAAGGGCCTGCCGACGCCCAGCTGGATGTAGGCACCGCTTGCCCCCGGGCGATGATCGCGTGATCTTGCCCGCCCTCAGAACTGGGGCGAGTCAGACCCCGAAAGGCGCCGCCATGAGCAATCCCGCAGATCCCCTCGTCTCGACCGCCTGGCTGGCCGATCACCTCGACGCCCCGGACGTGCGTATCGTCGACGCCTCGTGGTTCATGCCCGGCACGCCGCGCGACCCGAAGGCAGAGTTCCTGACCGCCCACATTCCGGGCGCGGTGTTCTTCGACATCGATGACATCGCCGACGAGACCTCGGATCTACCGCACATGTTGCCAAGCGCGATCAAGTTCGCCTCGCGGGTCAAGAAGCTGGGCCTGGGCGACGGCTCGCGGATCGTCGTCTATGACAGCACGGGCATCCTGCCGGCCGCGCGGGTGTGGTGGCATTTCCGGGCCATGGGCCATGAGGACGTGGCGGTGCTGGACGGCGGCCTGCCCAAGTGGCTCGCCGACGGCCATCCCACCGAAGATGGTCCGGCCCTGCCGCAGGAGCGCCACTTCACCCCGCGCGCCCAGGCCGACATCGTCCGCTCGCTGGAACAGATGAAGGCCATCGTCGAAAGCGGCCGCGAACAAATCATCGACGCCCGCGCCGCCGGCCGCTTCACCGGCGAGGTTCCCGAACCCCGCGCCGGCCTGCGCGGCGGCCACATGCCGGGCGCAAGAAACATCCCGCTGAGCGCCCTGCTCGCCCCCGACGGCACGATGCTGCCGGCCGACAAGCTGGTCATCGTGTTCGCCACGGCCAGCGTGGACATCACCAAGCCGATCGTCTCGACATGCGGCTCGGGGATCACCGCGTCGGTGGTCGCGCTGGCGCTGGCGCGGCTCGGGCGGCCGAGGTCGGCGGTCTATGACGGGTCTTGGACGGAATGGGGCGGGTTGACGGATACGGCCGTGGTGACCGGGCCTGCTTAAAGTCAGCAGGACGCCCCCTCCGTCACGTCGCCTATCGGCGCCGCGCCACCTCCCCCGTACGCTTCGCTACGGGTGAGGAGAAAATAGCATCTCCTCCCCTGTGAAACGGGGGAGGTGGCGCGATGCGAATACGCATCGTGACGGAGGGGGCGTTCCGGGGTGGCCGCTCACCGCATCGGCGGCGCGTACAGCAGTCCCGGTTTCCCCGCATTCCACAATGCATTCAGCCCGCGATCCAGCTTCAGCGCCGAGCCGGCCCCGATCTCGCGGTTGAAGATCTCGCCGTAGTTGCCCTCGGCCGTGACCGCCCGATAGGCCCACGCGGCGTCCAGCCCCAGCGCCTGGCCCATATCGCCCTCGCCGCCCAGCAGCCGGCGCATCTCCGGATCCGCGCCGTCCTTCATCGCCTTGGCGGTCTTGGCCGTGACGCCGTGTTCCTCGGCCAGGACCAAGGCGTAGAGCGTCCAGCGCACGATATCGGTCCAGGCGGGATCGTCCTGGCGCACCAGCGGGCCCAGCGGCTCCTTGGAGATCACGTCGGGCAGGATCACGTGGTCGCCGGGGTTGTTCAGCACCGACCGGGCGGCGGCCAGGGCCGAGACGTCGGCGGTGAAGGCGTCGCAGCGCTCGGCCTGGTAGGCGGCGCGGGCTTGGTCCTCGCTGTCCAGCACCATGGCCGTATAGGCGATACCGCGACTGCGAAAATAGTCGTCGAGGTTCTGGGCGCTGGTGGCGTTGGACTGCACGCAGACCTTGGCCCCGTTCAGCTCGACCGCGCTGGTCAGGTTCAGCCCCCGGCGCACCAGGAAGCCCTGGCCGTCGAAATAGGACACCGCCGCCATGTCCAATCCCTGGCCGGCGTCGCGGGTGAAGGTCCAGGAGGTGTTGCGCCACAGGACGTCGACCTTGCCGGTCTGCAGGGCCGCGATCCGCTCGTCATTGCCCAGCGGGACCAGCCGCGCCTTGTCGGGATCGCCCAGCACGGCGGCGGCCAGGGCCCGGCAGAAGGCGACGTTGAAGCCGCGCCAGCGGCCTCGATTGTCCTGGAACGCGAAGCCCGGCAGGCCCGGATTGACGCCGCAGCGCAGCTCGCCGCGCGCGCGGACGGCCTTCAGGGTCTTGCTGGCGGAGGGACCGGTGACGACGGCCGGGATGCTCCTGGCGGCGGTCGGCGCGGGCGACGGATCGGTCCGGCGCTCGCACGCCGCGAGACCCAGAACCGCGATCGCCAAAGCCGCAAAACGCCCCAACACCGCATCGCTCCTTGAACCGGTCACGTCGAGCGCCTTAAACCACGGCAGGTCCCGCCGCGTCGCTTCGAGTTATGCCCATGGATGAAGAAACCCGTCTGATCCGCAAGGGCTCCGCGCTAGGTCTGCCCGCCCGCACGGTCAATCCGCCGATCCAGCGCGGCTCGACCGTGCTGATGCCCAACGCCGCGTCGCTCTATGACGACAACCAGATCAGCTACGGCATCACCGGCCTGTCCTCGCCCGCTGCCCTACAGGCAGCCTTGGCCGAGCTGGAGGGCTCGCCGGACGTCACCCTCTATCCGTCGGGCCTGGCGGCGATCACCGGCGCGATGCTGGCGGTGCTTAAGGCCGGCGACCACATCCTGGTGGTCGACAGCGCCTACAAGCCCACCCGCCGGTTCTGTGACCGGGTGCTGAGCCGCTTCGGCGTGACCACCACCTATTACGATCCGGCCCTGACGCCCGAGGCCCTGCTGGCCCAGGCCACGCCCAAGACCCGGATGATCCTGCTGGAAGCCCCCGGCTCCCTGACCTTCGAGATGCAGGACGTGCCGGCCATCGCCAAGGCGGCCAACGAACGCGGCATCCTGACCCTGATCGACAACACCTGGGCGGCCGGCCTCTATTTCAAGCCGCTGGCCCATGGCGTGACCATCAGCGTCCAGGCGCTGACCAAATATGTGGGCGGCCACTCGGACTGCTTCATGGGTTCGGCGACCACGCTTGACACCGTCATTGGCGACGAGATGGGCAACGCGATGTGGGACATCGGCTGGTCGGTGTCGCCCGACGACGCCTACACCATGTTGCGCGGCCTTCGCACCCTGGCCACCCGCCTGCCGCGGCACCACGAGAACGGCCTGGCAATCGCGCGCTGGCTGCAAGAGCGGCCCGAGGTGGCCCGCGTGCTGCACCCCGCCCTGCCCGACACCCCGGGCCACGCCCTGTGGCAGCGCGACTTCACCGGCGCCTGCGGCCTGTTCGGCGTGGTGCTGAAGCCGGCCAGCCAGCGCGCCGTCCATGCCTTCCTCGACGCGCTGGAGATCTTCGGCCTCGGCTTCTCGTGGGGCGGCTATGAGAGCCTAGCCATCCATTGCGATCCACAGCTGAAGAGCCGCTCGTTCCCGGTCGGCCTGGAAGGTCCGCTGCTGCGCCTGCATATCGGCCTGGAAAGCCCGGCCGACCTCATCACCGATCTGGAGCGTGGTTTCACAGCGCTCGCCGCCAACACCTAGGACCGTCATGACCACTCACATCGCCCTGCTGCGGGGCGTCAGCGTCGGCGGCCAGCAACCGATCGCGGCCGAGACCTTCGTCGCCCTACTGGAAGAGTTGGGCTTCACCGACGCGAAGGCCGTCGGCGGGGCCAACAACCTGGTGTTCGTCAGCCCCGAGCGCACGGGCGCGGATTTGCAGAACTTCCTGGAGACCGAGATCCAGGCCCGGCTTGGCCTGCGCACCGACGTCTATGTCCGCACCGCCCAGGCCTGGACGGCGATCATGGCGTCCAACCCCTACACCGACTTCGCCGAAACCGATCCGGGCCTGCTGATGACGCTGTTCCTCAAGGACGCGCCCGACAAGAAGGTCATCGGCGCCCTGCGCACCAAGCTGACCAACGGGGAACAGCTGCGCGTCGAGAGCCGCCAGCTCTACGTCACCTATCCGGCCGGGGTCGGAGCCTCGAAGCTCAGCAACGGCGTGGTCGAGAAGGCCCTGGGCACACGCCTGACCAGCCGGACCTGGACGGTGGTCGAGGCGATTGGGGAAGCAATTGGCGACGCGGCCAACGAAGTTCCCAGCGAAACCGAAGCCTAGGCCACATCGGCCTTTCGCCCTTCAGCGGCGCTCAATCTTAAATCCCGTCATTCCCGCCCTTGTGGCGGGAAACCCTCTATCCGCCGCGAGGGCGGATGTGTGGCGCGCTGGCGCGCCAATGCGCTTCACGTGTCAGCTGAACGAGGGGTTCCCGCCACAAGGGCGGGAATGACGGAAGGGGAGAACTCTGCCCTAGCCGCCCCCGGTGTCGACCGGCGCCAACGGGTTGCGCCGGAAGTGCTCGCGCGCGGCCTTGGTGAAGGCCGCGACATTGGCCGAGCCGATCCGCCGGGCGGGATGGACGGCGCTGACCGGCATGGGCGCGTTGGCGAAGGCCTGCAGGACCAGCGCCAGCCGCTTCTCCCGGACGGCCGCTTCGACCTGGTAGGACAAGGCCCGCGTGATCCCCAGCCCCGCCTCGGCGGCGGCGAGGGCCGCGTCGACGCTGTTGATCGAGAGGCGGGGCTCGATCCGCAGCGGCCGGTCGAGCTTGGAGAAGCTCCATTCGTCCGGCGCGCTCAGGCCCTCGAAGGCGATCAGGTCATGCGCCGCGAGGTCGGCGGGCGAGGCCGGAACGCCGCGCCGCTCCAGATAGGCCGGGCTGGCGACCAGCACGCGGCTGACCGCTCCCAGGGCGGTGGCGACCATGGCGCTGTCGGCCAGCGCGCCGATGCGAACGGCGACGTCGACGCCCTCCTCCACCAGATGGACGTTGCGGTCCGATAGCAGCAGCCGGACCTTCAGCGCCGGATAGGCCCGAAGCAGGCCATCGACGATCGGCGTCACGTGCAGGCGACCGAACACCACCGGCGCGGCGATGGTCATCTCGCCGCGAGGATCGGCGTCCTCGCCGCGCACCTGGCGCTCGGCGTCGTCGAGGTCGTCGAGGATCCGGCGGCAGCTTTCCAGGAAGATCGCGCCGCGCTCGGTCAGGCGCAGGGAGCGGGTCGTGCGGGTGAGCAGGCTGAGGCCCAGCTCGTCCTCCAGCCAGGCCACGGCCCGGGTGGCGGCGGATGGCGACAGCCGCAGGCTCCGTGCGGCCTCGGCGAAACTGCCGCGCGTGGCGACAGCGACGAACACGCGCATGGCGTCGAAGCGATCCATCCATTGTTGCTGAACTTGCAACAGAGACTTGTCAATCGATCCGATTATCCCAATCGATCAATGGGCGTAAAAAGCCTCATCGGACGTGCAGCCCCGGGAGACACCGCCATGGCCTATGGATTTCTCGACGCCTTCGCGACGCCGGAGCTACGCGCCGCACAAGCCGCCAACGGCGTCGGCGAGACCTGGGCGCAGTTCGCCGGCGACCGCGACTTCGACCGGTTCACGCCGAACGAAGAGGCCTTCATCGCCGCGCGCGACAGCTTCTACCTGGCCTCGACCTCCAGCAACGGCTGGCCCTATGTCCAGCATCGCGGCGGCCCGCCCGGGTTCCTGAAGGTGCTGGACGAGACCACCCTGGCCTTCGCCGACTTTCGCGGCAACCGGCAGTACATCACCCTGGGCAACAGCCTGGCCGACGACCGGGTCAGCCTGATCCTGGTGGACTATCCCAACCAGGCGCGACTGAAGATCCTGGCCCACATGCAGGCGCGCGACCTCGCCGACGATCCGGCCCTGGCCGAGCGCCTGGCCCTTCCCGGCTACAAGGCCAGGCCCGAGCGAGCCTTCGTGCTGAAGCTGGAGACGTTCGACTGGAACTGCCCGCAGCACATCACGCCGCGCTTCACCAACACCGAGATCGGGGCCGCCCTGGCTCCGGTCCACGCTCGGCTGGCCGGGCTGGAGGCCGAAAACCAGGCGCTGCGTGAGCGGCTGGCCGCCGCGGACCGCGCATGAAAAAGGAGGCGGCCCTCGCGAGCCGCCCCCTCTCCTCGATCTCCAGCGATCCTTAGAAGTGGTAGCGAACCGTGGTGCCGACGGTGCGCGGATTGCCCGGATAGCCCTGAACGATACCGGTCGACTTCGTCAGGCCCAGCAGGTTGGTGTAGTAGGCCTTGTCGGTGAGGTTCTCGGCCCACAGCTGGACGTCCAGCTTTTCGTCCTGCAGCAGCGCGCCAACCCGCAGGTTCACCAGGGCGTAGCTCTTGATCTGCGCCGAGGGGTCCAGGGTGATCGTGGTGTTCTGGGTCGAGCGCCAGTTGGCGTCGGCCGTGACATAGCCGACCACGTCGCTTGCGATGCGGTGCGAATAGTCGGCCGTGATGCTGCTGGTCCACTTCGGGGCCCAGGCGACCTGGCGGCCGGTCAGGTCGCAGGTCAGGGCCGTCGACTGGGCCGGGCACACCGAGTTGTGGAAGCTCTTGTAGGTGGCCTCGTTATAGCCGACCAGGCCCTTCAGGCGCAGCTCGCCCAGGCGCGCCTGGCTCTCCAGTTCGACGCCGCGCGAGCGCAGCGAACCCACATTGGCCAGGAAGCGGACGGCGGTGTTGCCCACGCCGATGGCCTGGTTGGCCTGGTAGTTCTTCACTTCGGTGTTGAAGGCGGTCACGTTCAGCAGCAGGCGGCGGTCGAACCACTCGCTCTTGAAGCCGGCCTCGACGTTGTCCGAGGTCTCGCCGTCGACGTCCTGCTTGGCGCCGTAGATCGAGGTGGCCGGATCGAAGGGCAGCAGGTTGAAGCCGGCCGACTTGTGACCGCGGGCGGCGGTCACATAGGCCATGAGGTCCGGCGTGGCCTGATAGCTGAGGCCGATCTGGCCCGACAGCGACTTGTCCTTCAGCGCGTCGGTGGCGCGGCCCACCTGGGCGTTGGCGCCGGCGGCCGACATGGCCGTGATCTGCGCCGCGTTCAGGGCGCCCAGGTTGCTCTCGACCCAGCCGGTATAGCTGTAGTCACGATCTTCCCACGTCTGGCGCAGGCCAAGGTTCACCGCCCACTTGCGGGCCGTGTCCGGATGCCAGACGACGTTGCCGAACAGCGCCGAGGTGTCGGTGTGGAAGCTGGCGTACGAGCGCATGCCAAAGCCGGCGACGGCGTCGGCATAGGCGCCCTGCGCCCAGGTCTTGCCGGCCAGGGTCGGGAACGCGGTCGCCGAGGGGTTGGCGGCCCAGATGTAATACTGGTTGCCGAAGCGAATGCGCGAATTCACGCCCAGATACTGACGCGACAGGAAGAGGCCGGCGATGGCCTCGACCGGCTTGTCCTTGGGCGAGGCCCAGCGCAGTTCCTGCGAGTACTGGCGCTCGACGTTGCACGAGCCGTAGTCGGGAATGGCGTTCAGCTG
Organism: Caulobacter sp. GW821-FHT10F06; assembly: GCF_058809215.1. NCBI lineage: Bacteria > Pseudomonadati > Pseudomonadota > Alphaproteobacteria > Caulobacterales > Caulobacteraceae > Caulobacter > Caulobacter sp. GW821-FHT10F06. The sequence continues at coordinate 56,074 of NZ_JBXASK010000013.1, forward strand.
GGTGTAGTCGTTGTCGTTGTTGGTGAAGCAGGTCCAGTTCTGGAAGGCCGTGATCGAGGTGATCTGCCCCATCTCGCCCAGGTCCCAGTCCAGCTGACCGCTGGCCAGGTTGGCGTGGGTGGTCGCCGTCAGCGGCGCGTCGATATTGACCTCGCGCTTGCTGGCGTCGCTGACCAGCAGGGTGTAGCCGGCGGCCGTCATCCGGGCCTGCAGGGCGGCGGGGTTGTAGACCGACAGGGTCACCGGACCGGTCGAGTTGAAGTTCTGCTCGGTGTGCTGGGCGATGAAGCGGAAGGTGATGTCGTCGGTCGCCTTGGCCAGGAACTGCAGGCGCGCGCCCTCGCTCTGACGGGCGTTGGCGGCCGGGCCGCCGACGCGGTTGGGATAGGTCCCGTCCTTGTCGCTGTAGAAGGCCGAGATGCGCGCGGCCAGCTTGTCCTGCATCAGCGGACCCGAGGCGCTGAACTTCACTTCGCGCAGGTTGTCCTCGCCGTAGGTGGCCTCGATCGAGGCTTCCGGCGTGAAGCTGGGGAGCTTGGAATTGATGATCACGGCGCCGGCGGTGGTGTTCTTGCCAAACAGCGTGCCCTGCGGGCCGCGCAGCAACTCGATATCGGCCACGTCGCTGAAGTCGCCGCTGACCATGCCCTGGCGGCCGGTGTAGACGCCGTCGACGAAGATCCCGACCGAGCCGTCGATGCCGTCGGTGTTGAAACCGTTGTTGCCGATGCCCCGGATGCCCAGGTTCTGCTGCTTGGGATTGGTCAGATAGACCGAGAAGGCTGGGAACTTGTATTGGAAGTTGGTGAAGTTCGCGAGGTGCTGGCGCTCGATCTCCTGGGCCGAGACCACGGTCACCGGGGTCGGGACGGACTGGACGTTCTCCGAACGCTTGCGGGCGAAGACCATGACCTCTTCCAGGCCGGTGTCGGCGGTCGCGGCGGCGTCAGCGGCCGGCGCCGTGTCGGCGTGGGCGACTTGAGCGAGGCCAAACAGCATGCTGGTCGAAAACAGCACGGCCAGGCCGCGCTTGAGTTGACGATCGCGCTTTTGCAACGTCATGGATACATCCCCTGAATGTATTGAGGCGCGATCGACCGACCGAACAGCGCTCTTCGTGACGCCGACGGAAGTATAAGGGCGCGGGAAATTGCATCCGTTCGGATGTTGAACTGAGTCAACACGGAGAACAGCTACGACGTCTGCGCCCAATCCCCCGATCGGCTCGCCGTCCATAAGGAGTTCTTGCGTAGGTTTTGTGACGCCAGCGCGACGGTGGATTTGTTCCGCACGAAGACTAAACTGTCACAATAGAGCGCTAAGCGCGTGGCTTTGATCGGGAGACTCGCCGTGTCATCGCCCTGGTCCCGCCGAACCCTGATCCTCGCGGCCTCGGGCCTGGCCGCCAGTCGCGCGACGGCGGCGCTGGGCCTCGAAGCCGGCCGCGCGATCTCGGTCGATCCCTTCAGCCTGGGCGTGGCCAGCGGCGATCCCGGCCCGGACGGCTTCGTGCTGTGGACCCGCCTGTCGGCGGACGGCCAGCGCCTCGACGCGCCGGCCGTGCCGGTGACCTGGGAGATCGCGCTGGACGAGGCCTTCCGCCAGATCGTCCGCCGGGGCCGCGCTCCGGCCTCCCCCGCCCTCGCCCACGCCGTCCACATCGAGGTGTCGGGCCTGACGCCGGGCCGGCCGTACTGGTATCGCTTCCACGCCCTGGGCGCGACCAGCCCGATCGGTCGCGCGGTCACCGCCCCGCTCCGCGCGACCTCCGCCCGGCTAGCGGTCACCTCGTGCCAGCACTATGAGATCGGCTGGTTCTCGCCCTATCGCGACCTCGTCGCCGCCGAGCCGGATCTCGTCCTGCAGCTGGGCGACTACATCTACGAGAACAGCTACGCCAATCTGCCGAGGGTGCGGACCTTCGACGCGCCCGAGCCGACGGACCTGGATGCCTATCGCCGCCGCTACGCGCTCTACAAGTCCGATCCCGACCTGCGCGCCGCCCACCAGATCGCGCCGTGGGTGGTCACCTGGGACGACCACGAGGTCGAGAACGACTATGCCGATCTCGCCAATCTGAAGGCGCAGGACCCCGCCGTCTTCGCCCAGCGCCGCGCGGCCGCCTATCAGGCCTATTTCGAGCACATGCCATTGCGACCCAGCCTGTGGACCCGGCCGGACGGTCCGCGGCTCTATCGCCAGCTGGCTTGGGGCGATCTCTTCAGCCTGCCGGTGCTGGACGGACGGCAATACCGCTCGAACCAGGCCTGCAATCCGGCCCGCCAGAGCGGCAACAAGGACCGCGCCGCCTGCGCCGAGATCGACGCGCCCGACCGCACCATGCTGGGCGCGCCGCAGGAGGCTTGGCTGTCGTCGCAACTGGCCGCCGAGACCCGCCCCTGGACCATGCTGGCTCAGCAGACCGTGGTCGCGCGTCTGGAGACGTCAGAAGGCGTGATGACCGACCAGTGGGACGGTTATGGCCCGGCCCGCGACCGGCTGATCGCCGATCTACGCCTGCCGTCGGTGCGCAATCCGGTGGTGCTGAGCGGCGACATCCACTCGTTCTGGGTCAATGACCTGAAGAGTGACTTCAAGGACTCGGCCAGCGCCGTGGTCGGAACCGAGATCGTTACAGCGTGCCTTGCCGGCGTCCGCACGCCCAAGTCCCGGTTCGGCCAGACCCAGGCCCGCAGCGCCCATGTCCGCTATTCGGAACTGGACCACTCCGGCTACGCCCTGCTGGACGTGACGCCCGGCCAACTGCGCGTCGACCTGCGGGTCAGCGACGACCAGACGGTCAAGGACGCGCCGATCCGCTCGATGGCTCGCTTCGTGGTCGAGGCCGACCGGCCGGGCGCGAAAGAGGCTTGAAGCGGCTCGGGTTCGTCGCTCGCCTCAATCCTTCGGGCACAGCCCCTTGGGCGTCCAGTCCGAGGTCAGGGTCGTCGGCGGGCTGCCTTCGCCATGCAGGATCAAGGCGAAACCCTGCCGCGTTTCCGGGCCGATCGCCATGAGCAGCATCGGCGGGCCGCGTCGCACTATCAGCGAATGACCCTCGCCTCGCGCCACCTGAACGCCATCGGGCGTTTCCAGACAGCTCGCGCCGCTGATCGCGTAGAACGCTTCGGGTCCGGAATGAACATGCACGGGCGCGGTGGCGCCGGGCGCGAAGGTCGACTTCAGATATTCGACGCTGAAGTCGCCGGGCGACGCCTCGACGGGCAGCGGACCGACATCGGCCAGATGACGTCCGCCTGCAAGCTCGCGCCCCTTGCCGCCGACATCGAAGAGCCAGACGCGGCCAAACGCCTGGACGACGGCGCCATGCGGCGGCTTGGCGCGCTCGGCTGCCTGGGCGTCGGCGAAGGTGTAGATGTTCCAATAGAGCGGGCCTTGGGGCAACGCTCCGATATCCTGGTGGGCGACAAGGCAAGCCGGTCCGGGCGTCTCGCCAGCCTGCCCCGCGCAGGTCCGGGACGTCGCCTGGGCCCGCGCCGCCACCGGCGTCAGGGCCAGGAGCGCCAAGGAGCCGAGAAGGACCGTCAACGATCCCTGGGATGTGCTGGACACTGGCGGACCCTTTTCAAAGTGGCGCGCCAAGCCTGCACGAGGACAGGATCACATTCCACCCTCGCCCACCAAGTTTCGTGACTCGCGGACGGCGGCGCCGCGCTAATTCGCGAACGGGAACGGCGAGACGGCCTTGCTGGCCTCGTCGATCAGCAGGGTCTTGTTGATCGGCGCCGCGGCCCGCTGAGGACAGGCCGGACGCTCGCAGATCCGGCACGACGGACCGATCTCGACCGCCACGGGCGCGGCGATGTCCAGCCCCCGGGCGTAGGTCAGCTTGCTGGCGTACTTCAGCTCGCAGCCCAAGCCCACGACCAGTTCGTCCTCCTGGCCGGCCTGCAGGCCCGACACCCGGCGTACGGTGCGCGACAGGGTGAAGTAGCGCTCGCCGTCGGGGGTCTCGATCACCTGGGTGACGATCCGCCCCGGGGTCTTGAAGCTGTCGTGGACGTTCCAGCGCGGACAGGTGCCGCCGAAGCGCGAGAACGGGAAGGCCCCGGCCGCATAGCGCTTGGAGATGTTGCCCGCCGCGTCCAGGCGCATCATGAAGAACGGCACGCCCCGCGCGCCCGAGCGGCCCAGGGTGGTCAGGCGCTGGGCGGCTTGCTCATAGCTGATGCCGAAGCGCGAACGCACTCGCTCGATGTCGTATCCGCTGGCCTCCATCGCCGCCAGGAACGCGCCGTAGGGCATCATGATCGCCGCGGCCAGATAGCTGGCCAGGAACACCTTCAGCAACTGGCGGCTGGGGCGATCCGGGGCCTTGAACTTGTCGGCCAAGGCCGTCAGCTCGTCGCCGTATTCCAGAAGGCCCAGCTGGTAGCACATGGCGAAGATCCGGCTGGCCGGGGCCAGGGTCTCCGACACCATCAACCGCTTGCGGTGATGGTCGTAGCGGCGCAGCGAATGGGTCATCACCTCGGCCGGCATGACCCGGGTCTGAATGCCGTGCCTGGCCTGGAGCCGCTCGCGCACCGCCGGTCCCAGGTCCTGCGGGTCGGCCTTCAGCGCCGCGACCAGGGCCTCGGCGCAGGCCTCCAGCTCGGCGAAATAGTTGCGCTGCGAGCCGATCAGGTCGCGCACCCAGTCGGTGGGCTGAACGTTCATGCCCGACTCGCCGCCGCCCTCGCGATCGAAGGCGCCCAGGTCGATCAGCCGCCCGCGATCCAGATAGGCCCGATAGAGCCGCACCATCGCTTCGGTGACCGCCGGCGAGACCTCGGCGACCTCGGCGGCCTCGTGCCGGCCGATTCCCAGATCGGCGAACATCCGGTCGCCCAGCACCTCTTCCAGACCGGCGCCGCCGCCGGGATCGTCGGCGGCCAGGCTGCGGAAATCCAGGTCATAGGCGTCAGCCAGGCGCAGCAGCATCTGGGCCGTCACCGGCCGCTGGTTGCGCTCAAGCAGGTTCAGATAGCTGGCCGAGACCTCCAGGTCCTCGGCCATCCGCGTCTGGGTGATGCCCAGATCGCGCCGCAGCCGCTTCAGCCGGCCGCCCAGGAAGAGCTTTTTGTCAGACGTCGCCATGCGGTCAAGTTGTCATAGATTTACACATTTAACAAAGTCCGATTTTAACAAATCACCTTCAATAGGTTCGCCCTCGCCGCGTTCGGATGGCTAGCTCCCCTCAACAGACATCGGCCCCAGGGGACCTTCGACATGACACGCAAGACCTACGCCCAGCTCCGCGAAACCCTGCTGGCCCGCTATCCCCAGGGTGTGACCCCGGGCGGCGTCGCCGTCGACGACATCATCCAGCTGAAGCTGCAGAACACCTTCTCGACCCACTTGGACATCGCCCGCGAGATGGCCGGCGTCATGCGCGCCGACATGGCCGAGTACGACGCCGACAGCGCCAAGTTCACCCAGTCGCTGGGCTGCTGGTCGGGCTTCCACGCCCAGCAGATGATCAAGTCGGTCAAGCGCCTGCGCGGCACCACCAAGGGCGCCTATGTCTATCTGTCGGGTTGGATGGTCGCGGGCCTTCGCAACCGCTTCGGCCACCTGCCCGACCAGTCGATGCACGAGAAGACCTCGGTCGTCGACCTGATCGAGGAGATCTACGTCTCGCTGCGCCAGGCCGACGAAGTGGCGATCAACGACCTCTTCAAGACCCTGAAGACCGCCCGCGACGCCGGCGACCAGGTCGCTGAACAGGCCGCGATCAAGGCCATCGACGGCTTCGAGACCCACGTCGTTCCGATCATCGCCGACATCGACGCCGGCTTCGGCAACGAGAACGCCACCTACTTGCTGTCCAAGGAAATGATCAAGGCCGGAGCCTGCTGCCTGCAGATCGAGAACCAGGTCTCCGACGCCAAGCAGTGCGGCCACCAGGACGGCAAGGTCACCGTGCCGCGCGAGGACTTCATCGAGAAGCTGCGCGCCTGCCGCCTGGCCTTCGAGGAGCTGGGCGTCGACGAGGGCGTCATCGTCGCCCGCACCGACAGCCTGGGCGCAGGCCTGACCCAGAAGGTTCCCGTCAGCCAGGAGCCGGGCGACCTGGCTTCGGAATACATCAAGTGGCTGAAGACCGAGGCCATCACCCAGGACAACCCGATCCTGCCGGGCGAGCTGGCGCTGTATCGCGACGGCCAGTTCGAGAAGCCGGTGCGCATGCCCAACGGCCTGTTCGCCTTCCAGGACGGCACCGGCCGGGCCCGCGTCATCGAGGACTGCATCGCCTCGCTGACCAAGGGCGGCGCCGACCTGCTGTGGATCGAGACCGACACCCCCAATGTCGACGAAATCGCCGCCATGGTCTCGGAAATCCGCCAGGTCGTGCCGAACGCCAAGCTGACCTACAACAACTCGCCGTCGTTCAACTGGACCCTGAACCTGCGTCGCCAGGTGCGCGAACAGTGGATCGCCGAGGGCAAGATCCACGCGGACTCCTACCCCGACGGCGCCGCCCTGATGTCAGCCGAGTATGACGACGCCGACCTGGGTCGCGAGACCGACGCCCGCCTGGCCAACTTCCAGGCCGACATCGCCGCGCGCGCCGGGGTGTTCCACAACCTGATCACGCTGCCGACCTTCCACCTCACCGCCAAGAGCATGGACGAGCTGTCGCGCGGTTACTTCGGGCCCGAGCGGATGAAGGCTTACGTCAACACCGTCCAGCGCGAGGAAATCCGCCGCGGCGTCTCGGCCGTGAAGCACCAGCACGAGGTCGGCTCGGATCTGGGCGACACCTTCAAGGAAATGGTCGCCGGAGAGCGCGCCCTGAAGGCCGGCGGCCACGCCAACACCATGAACCAGTTCGCGGCCGAATAGGCCGCGACCAACCCCTCTCCCCGTCCCTTCCACCCGATCGAGGATTCAACCATGTCCGCCACGCAATTCGCTCCCGCCGCCATGCCGAACTCCACCGCCGAACAACGCGCGGTCGATCGGGTGGCCGAGGCCTCGCACCGCCTGAACGAAGCCGTCCGCCGCGCCATCGAGGCCGGCTATTCGGTGGAACTGGTGCGCACCTCGCGCCATCATGACGGCGCCGGCAACTGGGGCGACCAGATCGTCCCGACCGTCCGGGCCAACAGCGCCGACAAGAGCGCCTGAGACCGGCGTGGAAATCCTCGTCCTTCGACAAGCTCAGGATGAGGATTTCCAGAGAACCGCTACGATAGAGCCCTCATCCTGAGCTTGTCGAAGGACGAGGGCGAACAACACACCGACCTTGGCCACAAGACCACCTAGGATCCGTCATGCCCCTCGACATCGCCGCCCACGTCCAGATCACCGGCCCTGTCGAGGGTCGCGCCGTAGAGATCCTGACGCCTGAGGCCCTGGCTTTCGTGGCCGACCTGCACCGCCGATTCGACGCGCGTCGTCGTGAGCTGATGGCCGCCCGGGTCGCCCGCCAGGCCCGCTTCGACGCCGGCGAGGCGCCGGACTTCCTGGCGCAGACGGCCGATATCAGGGCCGGCGCATGGACCGTGGCCCCGATCCCGGCGGACCTGCAAGACCGCCGCGTTGAGATCACCGGCCCCGTCGATCGCAAGATGATCATCAACGCCCTCAACTGCGGGGCCAAGGTGTTCATGGCCGACTTCGAGGACGCCACCTCGCCGACCTGGGCCAACCTCATCGAGGGCCAGGTCAACCTGAAGGACCGCTGGGCCGGCGCGCTGACCCACACAGATCCCAAGTCCGGCAAGAGCTATGCGCTGGGAGCCAACCCGGCCGTCCTCGTCATCCGCCCGCGTGGCTGGCATCTGCCGGAACGCCACATGGAGGTCGATGGCCTGCCCGTCAGCGGGGCCTTGTTCGATTTCGGCTTGTACTTCTTCCACAACGCCAAGGCGTCGATCGCGCAAGGGTCAGGCCCCTATTTCTACCTGCCCAAGATGGAGAGCCATCTGGAGGCCCGCCTGTGGAACGAGGTCTTTGTCCACGCCCAGGCAGCGCTGGGCATCCCCAACGGCACGATCAAGGTCACGGCCCTGATCGAGACCATCCCGGCCGCCTTCGAGATGGACGAGATACTCTACGAACTGCGCGACCACATGGCCGGCCTCAACTGCGGCCGCTGGGACTACATCTTCTCGTTCATCAAGCGCCTGGGACGTCGTCCGGAATACCTGACGCCCAACCGCGCCACGATGGTGATGGGCCAGGCCTTCCTGGGCGCCTATTCGCTGAAGCTGATCCAGACCTGCCACCGTCGCGGCGCCTTCGCCATGGGTGGCATGGCGGCGCAAATCCCGATCAAGGGCGACGAGGCCGCCAACCAGGCCGCCTTCGCCAAGGTCCGGGCCGACAAGGAGCGCGAGGCCGGGGCCGGCCATGACGGCACATGGGTCGCCCACCCCGACCTGGTGCCGGTGGCCATGAAGGTCTTCGACCGCCTGATGCCCACGCCCAACCAGCTGGACCGCAAGCTGGCCGACCTGGAGATCACGCAAGGCCAGATGTTGGAACTGCACGAGGGCGTGCGCACCGAGGAAGGCCTGCGCGAGAACATCCGCGTCGGCGTGCGCTACACCCAGGCCTGGATCGAGGGCCGGGGCGCCGTGCCGCTCTACAATCTGATGGAAGACGCCGCGACGGCCGAGATCTGCCGCACCCAGCTGTGGCAATGGATCAAGCTGGGCGCCGAACTGGACGACGGCCGCGACATCACCACCCAGCTCTTCGTCAGCCTGCTGACCGACGAGATGGGCGGCCTGCGCCGCGATTTCCCATCGCCGCGCCTGGAGGAAGCCGCCCACCTGTTTTCGCGGATGGTGCTGGCCGACGACCTGGAAGAGTTCCTGACCCTGCCGGCCTATGAGCTGATCGACTGACCTTCAGGGCGGCGGCGCTTGGGCTTCCCCCCTCGCGCCGCCGGCTGGATCAGAAGAACGCCTGCAGACCGGTCTGGGCGCGACCCAGGATCAGGGCGTGGACGTCGTGGGTGCCCTCGTAGGTGTTGACGGTCTCCAAGTTGATCATGTGGCGCATGACCGGGAACTCGTCGGAAATGCCGTTGCCGCCGTGCATGTCGCGGGCCGCCCGGGCGATCTCCAGGGCTTTGCCGCAGTTGTTGCGCTTGACGATCGAGATCATCTCCGGCGCCAGCTTGCCCTCGTCCATCAGGCGGCCGACCCGCAAGCTGGCCTGTTGGGCCAGGGCGATCTCGGTCTGCATGTCGGCCAGCTTCTTCTGATAGAGCTGGGTCTGGGCCAGGGGGCGGCCGAACTGCTTGCGGTCCAGGCCGTAGCTGCGCGCGGCGTGCCAGCAGGCCTCGGCCGCGCCGGTGACGCCCCACGAGATGCCGTAGCGGGCGCGGTTGAGACAGCCGAACGGGCCCTTCAAGCCGCTGACATTGGGCAGCAGCGCGTCCTCGGAGACCTCGACACCGTCCATGACGATCTCGCCGGTGATCGAGGCGCGCAGGCTGAGCTTGCCGCCGATCTTGGGCGCGGTCAGGCCGGCCAGACCCTTGTCCAGCACGAAGCCGCGGATGGCGCCATCGTGGGCGTCGGACTTGGCCCAGATCACGAAGACGTCGGCGATCGGCGCGTTGGAGATCCAGATCTTCGAGCCGGTCAGCTTGTAGCCGCTGGCGGTCTCCTCCGCCCGGGTGCGCATGCCGCCAGGGTCGGAGCCGGCGTCCGGCTCGGTTAGACCGAAACAGCCGATCAGTTCGCCCGAGGCCAGGCCCGGCAGGTATTTGCGGCGCTGCTCTTCGCTGCCGTAGGCGTGGATCGGATGCATCACCAGCGACGACTGCACCGACATCATCGAGCGATAGCCCGAATCCACCCGCTCGATCTCGCGGGCGATCAGGCCGTAGGCAACGTAGGAGGCGTTCACACCGCCGTATTCCTCCGGCAGGGTCGGACCCAGCAGGCCCAGCGCGCCCATTTCGCGGAAGATCTCCGGATCGGTGCGTTCCTCGCGATAGGCGTCGCGGACGCGGGGCGCCAAGCGCTCCTGGGCGTAGCTCCGCGCCGTGTCGCGGATCATCCGCTCGTCTTCGGTCAGTTGATCTTCCAGTCGGAAGGGATCGGCCCAATCGAAGGGCGAAAGGTCAGCCATGGTCGGTCCTGTCGTGCAGCGTGTCGGCGATAGGACCATGCCGGCTTTGATGATATCCAATTCAGAGTTTTGACAATTTGATCGCGCAGCGAGATTAAACCTGATGCTCGACAGCCGGCAGCTCCGCTACTTCGCCGCCGTGGCCGAGGACCTGCACTTCGGCCGCGCCGCCGAGCGGCTGAACCTGGCCCAGTCGGCGCTCAGCCTGAGGATCAAGGCCCTGGAGGACCAGCTTGGCGTGCGCCTGCTCAGCCGCGGCAAGCGGATGGCCGTCAGCCTGACCGACGCCGGCCGCCTGTTTCTGCCTGAGGCCACGGCGGTGCTGCGCCAGCTGGAGCGCGCCGAGCGCGTAGGTCGGCTGGCCGCGCGCGGCGAGGCCGGCCAGATCGAGCTGGGCTATGTCGCCTCGGCCGTCACCAGCGGCCTGCTGCCCGCGTTGCTGAAGAGCTTCCGCCAGACCCACGCCCAGGTGCGGATGAACGTCTCGGCCATGGAGACGCCGCGCCAGCTTCAGGCCATCGCCGACGGCCTGCTCGACATCGGGCTGATCCGGCCCCGCTCGCGCTATCCCGACGGCGTCACCGCGCGGATCGTCCACAGCGAGCCCCTGATGATCGCCCTGGCGGCCGATCATCCGCTGGCCGCCCGCGCGTCGTTGGCAGTGGCCGACCTGGAGGCCCAGGCCTTCATCGTCCCGCAGTTCAACGAGGCCAGCGGTTTCGCCAACAACCTGGCCAAGCTGGGCGCCCTGGGCGGCTTCGAGATCGAGCCGGCCTATCGGGTCAACGACTTCATCACCGCCGTCAGCCTGGCGGCCGGCGGCTATGGCCTGGTGCTGGTTCCGCGCTCGGTCCAGACCCTGGCCAACGCCGGGGTGGCCTATCGCACCGTCGACGGCTTCGATGACGAGGTTCAACTGGCCCTCGCCTATCGTCGTCTCGAACACTCGTCCTGCGCCCGCGCCTTCGTCGAGACGGCGCAGGCCCTAAGCATCTAATGCGGCTCCTCGCCGCCCGAAACGTTCAGGCTCTCGGCGGTGATGTACTTGGCCTCGTCCGAGCACAGGAAGGCCACGGCGTCGGCGGTGTCGTCGGGCTGGCCGGGACGGCCCAGGGGGATGCGGGCGGCCATGGCGGCCAGATAGGCCTCGACCGAAGCCGCGCCGGTGACCTTGGCGAAATATTCGTTCTGCCAGGCGCCCAGGCCCGTGGTCACGTGGTTGGGACAGACATTGTTCAGCGTGATCTGGTGCGGGCCCAGCTCGATCGCCGCCGAGCGGGTCAGGCCCACCAGTCCGTGCTTGGACGCCGTATAGGCCTGGGCGTGCGGGAAGCCCGACTTGGCGGCCTGGCTGGCGATGTTGACGATCCGCCCGCCCCGCCCCTGGGCGATCATCACCTCGGCGGCCGCCTTGATGCCGAAGAACGCGCCCGTCAGGTTGACGTCGATGACCGCCGACCAGTCCTCGGGACGCACCTCCAGCATCGGCTTCATGATGTAGCCGATGCCGGCGTTGTTGATCCAGATGTCCAGAGAACCGTGGGTCTCGACCGCATGATCGGCCAGCCCCCGCACGTCCGCCCACTGGCGAACGTCGCAGATGCGGGTGCTGGCCGATCCGCCGATCTGGCGCAGGTCGGCGGCGATCGCCTCCATCTCGGCCGTGCCGCCGATCATCGCGTCGGGTGTCGACGCGTCGGCTGAACGGCCCAGATCGGAAACGACCACCGCCGCCCCCTCCCGCGCCAGGCGCCGGGCGATGGCCTCCCCGAGGCCTCCGCGCCGACCGGATCCGGTGACCACCGCCGTCTTGCCCGCGAAACGACCCGTCATGGTCAGCCGACCTTGTCGGTGACGATGAAGGTGGTGTCGGCCCAGGCCTGAAACTCGGCGGCGATCGCCTGCATCGTCTCGCTGGCCACGTCCGCCCCGAAGGCGTCCATGTCGGCGACGTCGATGATCTCGATATATTGATAAGGCAGCGCCGCCTCGGTCCCCAGCAGGGCTTCCGACCGGAACACCTCGAACTTGTCGATCGAGCCCAGGGCGTTGACCGTCGGCAGGTCCCGGGTCTTGGCCCAGGCCTCGTAGTCGGCGACCGACTTGCCGGGCTTGAGGTTGAACAGGGCGATAATCCGCGTGACGGCCATCGGGCGCTCCTCCGGTTGCGACCCCGGGGCCGCCGTGAAGATTGGGACGGACATGCTGGATCGGCGGCCCGCGCGGCGCGCGGTTCTCGCGCCGACTGTTCGCCTCATGGAGACTCTGATGACCGCTCCCGCCGATTTCCGCTGGCCGGACGGCTCGCGCCTGGCCCTGTCCATCGTCGTCAATGTCGAGGAGGGCGCCGAGCACAACATCCGCGACGGCGACAAGGGCCCCGAGCCGGTCGACGAGCTGGGCGCGGTTCCCAAGCGGCCGATGCGGATGCACGGCAGCGAGAGCAACTATCTGTACGGCATCAAGGAAGGCGCGCCGCGCGTGCTGCGCCTGCTGGACCAGTACGGCCTGGAAGCCACCTGGACCGCCGCCGCCCTGGCCCTGGAGCGCGCCCCGGACCTCGCCGCCGCGATCAAGGCGCGCGGCGACGAGGTGGCCGCCCACGGCTATCGCTGGACCCATCAGTTCTGGATGGACGAAGCCAAGGAGCGTGAGTTCATCGACAAGGCCCTGACCTCGATCGAGGCCTCGATCGGGCAAAGGCCCTCGGGCTGGCTGTCGCGCTACCTGCACACCGACAACACCCGCCGCCTGCTGGCCGAGGCCGGGATCGCCTATCACATGGATGACTATTCGGGCGACTTCCCGTTCTGGGAGCGGGTCGAGACCGCCGACGGAACCACTAAGCCGATGGTCATCCTGCCCTACGCCATGGACTCCAACGACATGAAGTTCTGGCTGGCCCCGGCCCTGACGGCCAAGGACTGGCTAGCCTACGCTATCGACACCTTCGAGGAACTGCACGCCGAGAGCCAGGAGATCGGCGCGCGGATGATGAGTCTGGGCGTCCACCTGAGGATCATCGGTCGCCCGGGACGCATCGGTGCGTTCCGCCAGTTCCTGGCCCACGTGGCGCAGAAGGACGGGGTTTGGATCGCCTGTCGGAGAAACATCGCCAAAGCCTTCGCCGAAGCGGTCCCTGCCCCGGTTGCCGATTGACGACTACAAAGTTGTCCGGACATTTAAGCGCATCATGATCTATCGCTCCCTGCTCTTCGTGCCCGGCTCGCGGCCGGACCGCTTCGCCAAGGCGCTGGACGCCGGCGCCGACGCCGTCTGCATCGACCTGGAAGACGCCGTGCCGCTGTCTGGCAAGGCCGAGGCGCGCGCCGCGACCCTGGCCTTCGTCGGCGCGGGACAACGCCCCATCGCCCTGGGCCTGCGCATCAACGCCGTGCGCTCGCTGGACGGCCTGCGCGACCTGGTGGCCCTGGCCGAAAGCGACGCGCGGCCCGACTTCCTGATGGTCCCCAAAGTCGCCGCCGCCGAGGACCTGGCGGTGATCGTCGAGGCCCTGGGCGCCGGCGCCCCGCCCTTGTGGCCCGTCGTGGAGTCGGCCGAGGGCCTGCGTCGCGCCTGGGACATCTGCGCCGCGCCGGGCGTGGCGGGCGCGCTGTTCGGCGGCGCCGACCTGTCGGCCGACCTCGGCAGCGACATGAGCTGGGACGCCCTGCTGCTGGCGCGCGGAACCCTGGTCGCCGCCGCCGGCCGCGCCGGGATCGCCACGCTGGACGTGCCGCACCTGGACCTGAAGGACCCTGTCGACCTGGCCGCCAGCACCGCCCGCGCCAAGACCCTGGGCTTCACCGGCCGTTCCTGCATCCACCCCGACCAGGTCGCCGCCGTCAATGCGGCCTTCTCGCCCACCCCCGCCCAGATCGAACGCGCACAGCGCGTGGTCGAGGCCTTCGACGCCGCCGGCGGGGCCGCCGCCCTGCTGGACGGCAAGCTGATCGAACTGCCGGTCATCCGCGCGGCCCGCCGCGTGCTGGCTCGCGCTTAGGAATTCAGGAGAACCCCTTGGTCCAGAACTGGAAAGAGGTCGGTCCGCAGCGCTATCGCGAGACCTTCGGCCGTTACTTCGAGGACTTTATCGTCGGCGACGTCTACGAGCATCGCCCCGGCAAGACGGTGACCGAATACGACAACCACCTCTTCACGCTGCTGACCCTGAACACCCATCCGATGCACTTCGACGCGGAGTTCGCGGCGGCGTCCGAGTTCAAGAAGAACCTCGTGGTCAGTCCCTACACGCTGGCCCTGCTGATCGGTATGAGCGTGACCGACACCAGCCAGAAGGCCATCGCCAACCTGGGCATGGACGAGGTCAAGTTCACCGCCCCCGTCTTCGCCGGCGACACGATCTATGGCGAGAGCGAGGTGCTGGGCAAGCGCGAGAGCAAGTCGCGACCTGGCCAGGGCATCGTCACCATCCGCACGATCGGCAAGAACCAGCGCGACGAGATGGTCTGCACCTTTGTGCGCAACATGCTGATCCCGGCCCGCGGTCACGCGGTCGAGGACAAGGTCGGAAACTACTGATGACCCAAGAGATTTCCGAAGCCGACGAACGGCAGATCCTGGACGCCATCGACAAGTGGATCGAGAAGAAGGTCGCGCCCGTCGCGATGCAGCTCGAGCACGACGACATCTATCCGCATGACCTCGTCGAGGACATGAAGGAACTGGGCCTGTTCGGGGCCCTGGTCGATCCCGAATACGGCGGCCTCGGCCTGTCGGCCACCACCTATTCCCGCATCGTCACCCGCATCAGCGAAGAGTGGATGAGCCTGACGGGCATCTTCAACTCGCACCTGATGATGTGCATGGTCGTGCAGAAATTCGGCACCGACCGGCAGAAGGAATACTGGCTGCCCCGCTTCGCCGCCGGCGAGATGCGCGGTTGCCTGGGTCTCACCGAGCCCGACGCCGGCACCGACCTGCAGGGCATCCGCACGGTGGCTCGCCGGGACGGCGACGACTATGTGGTCAACGGGACCAAGACCTGGATCTCCAACGCCATCGAGGGTCATGTCGCCGCTCTGCTGGTCAAGACCGATCCCGAAGCCCAGCCCCGCCACAAGGGAATGAGCATGCTGATCACGCCGAAGATCGATCCCGAGACCCGGGCGCCGATTGCGGGCGTCACCAACGGCCGCAAGCTGGAAAAGCTGGGCTACAAGGGCATCGACAGCGGCGAGTTCATCTTCGAGGACTATCGCTGCTCGGCCGAGCTGTCCCTCGTGGGCGGCGAGGAAGGCCAGGGCTTCCTGATGGCCACCGGCGGCCTGGAAATCGGCCGCATCAATGTCGCCGCCCGCTCGGTCGGCATCGCCCGCCGCGCCCTCAACGAAAGCGTCAAGTACGCGCAGGTCCGCAAGACCATGGGCAAGCCCATCGCCCAGCACCAGGCCATCCAGCTGAAGCTCGGCGAAATGGCCGCCAAGACCCGCGCTTCGGAGCTCTTGGTCGAGGACGCCGCCCGCCTCTACGACAAGGGCCAGCGCATCGACATGGAAGCGGGCATGGCCAAGTACTTCGCGTCGGAGACGGCGCTGGAGGTGGCCACCGAGGCCATGCGCATCCATGGCGCCTATGGCTATTCCAAGGAATATCCGATCGAGCGCCTGTATCGCGACGCGCCGCTGATGTGCATCGGCGAAGGCACCAACGAGATGCAGCGGATTATCATCGCCCGCCAGCTCGTGGCCCGGAACCCGGCCTGATGAGACGCCCCCTAGAAGGCGTGAAGGTGCTGGCCGTCGAGCAATACGGCGCTGGCCCCTACGCCACGCAGCTGATGGCCGAGCTGGGTGCCCAGGTCGTCAAGATCGAGGCCCCCTCGATGGGCGGCGACGTCAGCCGCGCCACGGGACCGTTCTTCCTGGGCAAGGACGACAGCCAGTTCTTCCAGACCTTTTCGCGGTCCAAGCAGTCGCTCGCCATCGAGATCAAGACGCCCGAGGGCCGCGCCGCCTTCGAACGCCTGGTCGCCCAGGCCGACATGGTGGTCGACAACCTGCGCGGCGACCAGCCGGCCAAGATGAAGCTGACCTATGACGACCTGAAGGGCGTCAACCCGGCCATCGTCTGCGGCCACCTGTCGGCCTATGGCCGGGGCAACAGCCGCGAGGGCTGGCCCGGCTACGACTACCTAATGCAGGCCGAGGCCGGACTGATGAGCCTGACCGGCGAGCCCGGCGCGCCGCCGGCCCGGCTGGGCGTGTCGATCATCGACTTCATGACCGGGACCATGCTGGCCTTCGGCGTGGTCAGCGCCCTGCTGTCCGCCCGCACCACCGGCCAGGGCTGCGACGTCGACGTCTCGCTGTTCGACGTGGCTCTGCACCAGCTGTCCTATCCGGCCGTCTGGGCGATGAACCAGGACTACCAGGTCCAGCGCCTGCCCCGCGGCGCCCACCCGTCGATCGCGCCCTCGCAACTGGTGCGCACCGCCAATGGCTGGGGCCTGGTGATGTGTCAGACGCCCAAGTTCTGGGAGGCCCTGTGCGATCTCGCCGACGCCCAGGACCTGAAGCTGGATCCGCGCTTCAAGGACATCCCGACCCGACACGGCAACCTGACGGCGCTGAGCGACGAGATGGACACGCTGTTCTCGACCCGCTCGACGGCCGACTGGACCGCCCTGCTGGGCGGCAAGGTCCCGTTCGCGCCGGTGCTGGACCTGAAGTCGGCGCTGGACAATCCCTTCGTGGCCGAGGTCGCCATGCGCGACCGGGTCGAGCATCCCGACAAGCCCGAGGGTCTGGCCATGCTGGCCTGTCCCGTGCAAATCGATGGCCGGCGGATGCCCGGCGTCCGCGCGCCGAAGCTGGGCGAACATACGACCGCGATCCTGGGAGCCGAATAGATGAAGCTGGAAGGCGTTCGCGTCCTCGACCTGTCGTTCTTTCTGCCCGGGCCGATGCTCAGCCTGATGATGGCCGATCACGGCGCCGACGTGCTGAAGATCGAGCCGCCCGGCGACGGCGAACCTTCCCGTCACATCGGCTATCGCAAGGGCGGGACCACGGTGTGGTTCCGCAACACCAGCCGCGGCAAGCGCAGCCTGCAGGTCGACATGAAGTCGGAGGCGGGCCGGGCCCTGCTCCTGGAACTGGCCGCCGAGGCCGACGTCATCGTCGAGGCCTTCCGCCCAGGCGTCATTGACCGCCTGGGCTTCGGCTACGAGACCATCAAGGCGATCAATCCAGGCGTGGTCTACGTGGCCATCTCGGCCTTCGGCCAGACCGGACCCTATCGCGACAAGCCGGCCCACGACATCGCCGTGCAGGCCCTGGCCGGGGTGATCGCCCTGAACGAAGGCCATGACGGCAAGCCCGTCGCGCCGCACATGCCGGTGGCCGACGCCCTGGCCTCGCTGACCGCCCTGTCGGGCGTGCTGATGGCGCTGCTGCGCAAGCGCGACACCGGCGTCGGCGATTACGTTGATGTTGCGATGTACGACAGCGTCCTGGCCTGGACGCCCAACGTCACCGGCAAGATCTTCGCCACCGGCGAGCCGCACGTCCCCAAGGACGAGCGCAGCTGGGGCGGCAACGCCATGTACCATATCTATGAGACCGCCGACGCCCAGTGGGTGTGCCTTGGCGGCTCGGAGGTGAAGTTCGCCCGCAACCTGCTGGACGGGCTGGGTCGCCTGGACCTCCTGCCCTATGCGGAACTTCAGCCCGGGCCGGGTCAGGAGCCGCTGCGGGCGTTCCTGCGCGAGACCTTCAAGACCCGCACCCGCGCCGCGTGGGAAAGCTGGTTCGACGGTCGCGACGTCTGCTTCGCGCCGGTGCGGAACCTCAAGGACGCCTTCGACGATCCTGGCCTGGCCGTGCGCGGCATGCTGAGCCGCGACGCGGACGGCAACGAGACCGTCGGCACGCCGATCCTGTTCTCCAACGAACCGGCGCGGATCGATCCCGTCCCGCCCGAACTGGGCGCGGGTCCGTCGGGCTGGAAGGCGCGCTAGCCTACCGGTCTTCGCGCGCGATCAGCTCGACCAAGGCCGGGCTCGCTTCCATCAACAGGAAGGCGCTGGTCATCAAGAGCAGCAGACGCAGCAGCATGACTGTTCCCCTCCAATCGGACGCCCAAGGCGATCCGCAAGAAGGAGGCTGGACCCGGTCGCAAAACCGTCACCTGCGATTTCGCGGTTATCCGACGCGCGGATAGCCGCTGTCAGCCAAGCTCACCCGGCGCCGCGCGATAGCTCATCGCGTAGACGAAACGCGACGCCGGATGCACGCTGTCGGACACCAGAACCAGCACGTCGTCCTGGGCGTGGTAGCGGCGCACGGTGCGCAGGGCCGGCTCGCCGCGCGCGGTGCGCAGGATCCTGGCGCCGGCGGCGTCCAGCAGTTCGGCGCGGATTTCCTGCTCGATGCGCGCCACGCGCACGCCGTGGATTTCGGCGATCAGTTCCTGTACCGCGCCATCCCAGTCGGCGATCCGTCCCTCGACGTCGGCGAAGGCGGCCGGCACGAAGATGGTC
This sequence comes from Caulobacter sp. GW821-FHT10F06, assembly GCF_058809215.1. Classification (NCBI taxonomy): domain Bacteria; kingdom Pseudomonadati; phylum Pseudomonadota; class Alphaproteobacteria; order Caulobacterales; family Caulobacteraceae; genus Caulobacter; species Caulobacter sp. GW821-FHT10F06. The sequence goes on from NZ_JBXASK010000013.1 coordinate 74,675, forward strand.
GACAGCGCCATGGGCAGACCCTCGGCGACGCGGAAGCCTTCGGCCACCAGCCAGATCGCGCCGTCGGCCGGAACGTGCAGGCGCTCGGCCTCCAGCACGGTCAGCGGCCGGCGGACCAGCGAACGCACCCGCAGACGCGCGTCGCGGGCGTATTGCAAGAGCTCCTGTACCCCGCCCAGCGGCTGGACGAAAGCGGCCGGACGAGGCGCGTTGACGGTGGTGCCCGAACCACGCCGGCGCTCGACCAGGCCCGCCTCGCGCAACAGCCGGATCGCCTCGCGCATCGTGTGGCGTGACACGCCGTGCACAGCGCACAGCTCCAGCTCCGGCGGCAGCAGCCCACCGGCGGGATAGCGGCCCGAGGCGATCTCGGCGCGCAGGTCCTCGGCCAGCTGGCGGTAACGCGGAACGGTTGTCATCGCTCGACCCTAGCGCCTCGCGCGCGGCGATGCACGGCGCGGCCGGCCGCATTGATCGCTGTGCGCGAAAATCCGAGGACGCGGCCGGGCCCCTGGACGGTCGCTGCTAGCGTCACCCCCATGACCGCCGCCGAACGCCTTGTCGATCACGCCCTGTCGCTGCGCTGGGACGCCGTGCCGTCCGCCGTGCAGGAAGCCGCTCGCGCCCTGCTGCACGACGCCGTCGTGGTGGGCGCGGCCGGCGCCGGGGCCAACTACAGCGACGCCGTGCTGAAGGCCGCCGCCGGCTGGGGCGAGGTCTGCGCCGGTCCGTCCGGACGCGTGCTGGGCCGCCCCGGCGTGCGCCTGCCGCCGGCCCAGGCCGCCTTCGTCAACGCCTTCCAGCTTCACGGACAGGAGTTTGACTCCGTTCACGAAAAGGCCGTGCTGCATCCCCTGCCGACCATCGTGCCGGCGGTGATGGCCGAGCTGGATCGCAGCGGCCCCTACAGCGGCGAAGAGGTGCTGGCCGCCGTCGTCGCAGGGGTCGACGTCGCCATCGCCTTGGGCGTCGCGGCGACCACGGCCCTGCGCTTCTTCCGTCCCGCCACCGCCGGCGTGTTCGGCGCCACGGCCGCCGTCGCCCGGCTGAAGCGCCTGCCGCGCGAGACGGCCCTGGACGCCTTCGGTTACGCCCTGGCGTTCGCCTCGGGCACCATGCAGGCCCACACCGAGGGCAAGCCGGCCTTGCCGGTGCAGATCGCCGCCGCCGCCCGCTCGGCCCTGCAGGCCATCGACATCGCCCAGGCCGGCCTGCCCGGTCCGCGCGACTGGCTGGAAGGCCCGTTCGGCTACCTGCCCCTCTTCGAAGCCGGCTTCGACCTCGGCCCCGTGCTGGCCGACCTCGACAGTCGCTTCCGGATCGCCGAGGTCAGCTACAAGCCCTTCCCCACCGGCCGGGCCTGCCACGGCGGTCTGGTGGCCGTCCGCACCCTGGCCAACGACCACAGGGTCTCGCCGCAAGATCTTGAAAGCCTGATCTATTCCGCGCCGCCGTTGATCCGCCATCTGGTCGGTCGGCCGTCCAGGCCCGCGATGGACACCGCCTATGCCCGCCTGTGCTTGCCGTACCTTGCGGCGGTGATGCTGCAGCGGGGAACGGTGGGCCTGGACGACTACACGCCCGAGCGCCTGAACGATCCCGACACCCTGGCCCTGGCCGCCCGCATCGTGGTCGAGAGCGATGGCGCCGCCGATTCCGCCGCCTTCGTCCCGGCTCGCGCCATCGCCCGTCTGAAGGACGGCCGCGAGATCGCGATCGACGTCACCGCCCAACTCGGCTCGCCCGACTTCCCGATGAGCCGCGACGAGCGCCTGGCCAAGGCCCGCGCCTGCCTGGCCTTCGTTGGGCTGGAGCATGTCCACGACCCGCTCACCAACCTCTTCGACCGTTTCGACACCCTGCCCGACGCGGCCGAGGCCTTCGCCCTCGCCTGCGGCGGCTGATCCCTTCCAAGGTTCCCATGCCCCACCAGACCTACTGGCAATCCGTCGACTATCCAGCCCTGGTCGCCGACCACCCGATCGGCGACAACTTCACGCGCTTCGCCACCACCATCAGCCGCGACGCCCTGCGCGAGCACCAGAACCGCTTGTTCCTGCGCTGCGTCGACCGCGCCTGGAAGACGCCCTTCTACCAGCGCCTCTGGGGCGCGGCCGGGATCGAGCCGGGCGACATCCGCTCGCTGAGCGATCTGCCCAAGCTCCCCAGCTTCGACAAGTCCGACATCATGGCCTCGCTGGCCGCCAAGCCGCCGTTCGGCGACTTCGCCGGGGTCGAGGGCTATCCGGAGGGCCATCGGCCGCCGGTGATCCTGCACACCACCTCGGGCACCACCGGCGATCCGCAGGTGCTGCTGTTCGGACCCAAGAGCCGCGAGGTCCAGAACCTGCTGCTGGCCCGCAACTACCAGTTCCAGGGCCTGCGCCCCGACGATGTGGTCCACTCGGTCTATGGCCACGGCATGATCAACGGCGGCCACTATGTGCGCGAGGCCGTCACCCGCTGGACCAGCGCCGTCTTCCTGTCGGCCGGCACCGGGGTCGAGACCCGCTCGGCCCAACAGGTCGAGGTGATGAAGCGGTTCGGCGCCACCGTGCTGGTCGGCTTCGGCGACTATCTGAAGAAGCTGGCCGACACGGCGCTGGAAATGGGCATCGAGCCGGGCCGCGACATTCCCGTGCGGATGATCTCGGCCCACCTGGGCCGCGAGGACCGCGCGACCATGAGCAAGTCCTGGGGCGGGGCCGAGTGCTTCGACTGGTACGGCGTGGGCGACACCGGCCTGATCGCAGGCGAAGGCCCCGACCGTGACGGCCTGTATGTCCACGAGGACGCCCACTACCTGGAAGTTTGCGACATCGACAGCGGCCTGGCCGTCGCGCCCGGCGAACTGGGCGACATGATCGTCACCTGCCTCTTTAAGGACGACCTCTATCCGCTGATCCGCTTCAACACCCACGACGTCACGCGGGCCATTCCGGGCAAGTCGAAGATCGACATGACCTTCCAGCGGATCGAGGGCTTCCTGGGTCGCTCGGACAACATGGTCAAGATCCGCGGGATCAACATCTTCCCGCAGGGCATCGGCGCGATGCTGGAGCACGCGCCGCAGTTCGCAGGCGAGTTCATCTGCCGCGCGCGCCGCGACACGACCGGCCGCGACAGTTTCGCGGTCACGGCCGAAACCACGGCGCCGTCGACCGAATGGTCAGATATCGCAAGCTTCTATGGCGATATCCTGAAGCGCAAGATCGGCATTGAAGTCGAGGTCGAACTGGCGCCCAAGGGGGCAACGGCGCCGTTGACCCAGATCGACGTGCGTCAGAAGCCGATCCGCCTCATCGACGAGCGCTACTGAGATGACCGGCTTTTCCGATCCGATCGTCGCGGCCGGCGTCGCGGGCCTTTCGGCGCTCTATGCCGAAGGTCGGGTCACGCCGACCCAGACGGTCGAGACCTATCTGGCGCGGATCGATCGCCATGATCCGGCGCTGAACGCCTTCATCCAGCTGGACGCCGACGGCGCGCGCCGCGAGGCTGCCGCCAGCGCCGCACGCTGGGCCAGGGGCGAACCCCTGTCGCCGCTGGACGGCGCGCCGATCGCAGTGAAGGCGAACATCGCCGTCGCGGGCCTGGCCTGGAGTGCCGGCATCGGCGCCTATCGCCACCAGCTGGCCGTGGAAGACGCCGCCTGCGTCGCCGCCCTGCGCGAGGCCGGGGCGGTGATCCTGGGCACGCTGAACATGCACGAGGCCGCGCTGGGCGCGACCAACGACAATCCCTGGTTCGGGCGCTGTCAGAACCCGCACCGCTCCGGCTTCACGCCCGGCGGCTCGTCGGGCGGGTCCGCGGCGGCGGTCGCGGCGGGCCTGTGCGCTGCGGCCCTGGGCACCGACACCATGGGTAGCGTGCGACTGCCATCCAGCTACTGCGGCGTGGTCGGCTACAAGCCGGCCTTGGGCGCGATCTCGACCGAGGGCGTCATCGCCCTGTCCTGGACCTTGGACCATGTCGGCATCCACGCCCGCTCGGTGGCCGACGCGACCCTGGTGTCGCGGTATGCCGGGGTGAAGGTCGAAGCATCAGGTTTCAGCGACAAACCTCTATCGTTCCTGGATTTCGATGACCTGATCTCCACTGACGTCAATGTCGTCGACGGCTTCAACCAGGCGCTGGCCACGCTTTCGAACGCCGGGATCGAGACCCGCACCGTCCGGCTCGACGACCTCGACCCGAGCGTCCTGAGACGCCAGGGCCTGCTGATCAGCGAGGTCGAGGGGGCGGTCGAGCACGCCAGCGCCCTGGCCCTGAAGCCCGAGGGTTTTTCAGACGAGCTGCGCCGCCTGCTGGTCTGGGGCACCAACCAGCCCTCCACCAAGCTGGCGCGCGCCTATCATGAACTGGAGCGCGGAGCCGAGCGTCTGCGCCGCCAACTGTCGGACCATGCCGGCCTGCTGACCCCGACCACGCCTCAGACGGCCTTCGCCTTCGGCGCGGACACGCCAGCCAACCAGGCCGACTTCACGGTGTTGGGCAATGTCCTGGGCGCGCCGGCCTTCGCCCTGCCCGCCGGCCTGTCGCAGGACGGCCTGCCGCTGTCGCTGCAGCTGATCGCCCTTGATGAGGGCCAGGCCCAGGCGCTGGCGGCGCGACTGGAATCGGCGCTGCCTGGGACCCCGGTTCCGGAGGCCTACAGATGACCGACTTCGCCGAGGGCGGCCTGCGCCTGACGATCGAGGGCGACCGTGCCGTTCTGCTGATCAACCGGCCGGCCAAGCGCAACGCCGTCACCCTGGCGATGTGGCTGGCCCTGCCCGACGTCGCCGCCGCATTCGCCGCATCACCGGCCAAAGTGCTGGTGGTGCGCGGCGCGGAAGGCCATTTCGCGGCCGGCGCGGACATCAGCGAGTTCGAGGCCGTGTACGCCACCCGCGAGTCCGCCGCCGCCTACGGCGCGGCCGTCGCCGGCGGGGTGTCGGCTCTAGCCAAACTGGCCAAGCCGACTGTGGCCCTGATCGAAGGCGCCTGCGTGGGCGGGGGCCTGGCCATTGCGCTCGCCTGCGACCTGCGGCTGGCGGCCTCGACCGCGCGCCTGGCCATCACGCCGGCCAAGCTCGGCCTTGCCTACAGTCTGGAAGACACCAAGCGCCTGGTCGACGCAGTCGGCCCCTCGGCGGCCAAGGACATCCTGTTCACCGGCCGGCTGCTGGCGGCGGACGAGGCGCTGAGCCTGCGCCTGCTCGACGCCGTCCACGCGCCAGAGACCATCCAGGCCGAGGCCTTCGCCAAGGCCGCTCAGATCGCCGCGGCCTCGCAACACTCGGTGCGGGTGATCAAGGCGACCGTGGCGATGATCCTGGCCGGCGTCGCCGCCGACACCAACGTCACCCGCGACTGGTTCGCCGAGGCCACCGAGGGTCCGGACTTCATCGAGGGGCGCGACGCGTTTCTCGCCAAACGCCCCCCGGTGTTCCCGGTCCGCTAGCGCTCCAACTCCACCAGTTCGTACCAGGTCTGCATGTAGCCGCCGACCCCGCCCTTGACGAACAGGGCGTCCTCGTCGGCCGTGACCCACATGTCGTAGGTCGGGTGCTCGCCGTCCTTGCTGACCATGCCGCCGTCCTCGCCCAGGAAGCGGAAGTGGCGACAGGCGAAGGTCCCAGCGGCCGTGGTGGCCTCTTCCTCGCCGACATATTCCAGGGTGATGCCGCTCTCGACGATCTGCGGTGGCGTGGCCCCGCGATGGTCGACCGACGGCAGGAACACCCGGAGCTTGCGCTTGTGCGGCCCCTTCGAAAGATCCATGCAGCGGGTCATGTAGGCGTCGCCCTGGATCGGGTGGGTGCCGAAGCCGTCGTAATGACCGTTGGTCGGCATCTTCTGCGACAGTCGGCCGATCGACGGGCCGTGGCTCTCGCATTCGATGAAGTCCTCGGTGAAGCGGAACCAGCCCGAGCCCATGAAGACGTCGCCGACCGTCAGGCGGACCAGGAAGTCGATGGGCCGTTCGTTCTCGTCCAGCGAATAGATCACGTCGCGAAGCACCGTAGGATCAGGCTCCTCGATCTCGCACTGGGCGCGGATGGTGACCTTTCCGTCGCTGTGGCGGGTCATCGTGAAGGTCTCGCGCCCGCGTTCCTGCCGTTCGCGACCGGGCTTGCGCGAGGTGTAGAGGATGCGGCCCCGGATGGTCTGGTGCTTCATGGACTTGGCCCTCGGCTGCGGAAATGACCGCACAGCAATTGATCTGAACTTCCGCCTTTCTAGACCCCGCCCCCGCGCCTACCCCCGGCGTCGCGAGATTTGACCGGGAGGCGATTAGCGATGGGCGGCAGGACCCTGGTGGAAAAGGTGGCGGCGAGAGCGGCGGGTCTCCCCGTCGTGCGGGCCGGCGACCTGATCACCGCCGAGGTCGACCTGGCCTTCGCTCATGACAGCTCGGGCCCGCGCCGCTGGCGGCCGCTGCTGGAACGTCTGGGCGTGGGCCTGTGGGACCCGTCCAAGGTGGCCGTCATCTCCGACCACTACGTGCCGGCGGTCGACGCGGATTCGGCGGCGATCCTGAAGGACACCCGCGACTTCGCCCGCGACTACGGCGTGAAGTACTTCTTCGACATGGTCGGCATCTGCCACCTGGTTTTGCCCGAGCACGGCCTGATCCGGCCTGGCGCCTTCATCGCCGGAGGGGACAGCCACACGCCGATGGCTGGGGCCTTCGGGGCCTATGCGGCAGGCTATGGCGCCACCGACATGGCCGCCATCGCCGCCACCGGCGAGACCTGGCTGGCCGTACCCGAGACGATCCGCGTCGAGTGGACCGGGGCCTTCGGTCTTGGCGTCACGGCCAAGGACGTCATGCTGTTGCTGTGCCGCGAGCTGGGCATGGACAACGCCTTCAAGGCCGTCGAATACGCCGGCCCGCTGGTCGAGGCCCTGTCGATGCCCGAGCGGATGGTGCTGGCCAACATGGCCGCCGAGCTGGGAGCCGAGACCGGCGTCGTGGCGCCCGATGCGACCACCTTCGCCTATCTCGCCGCGCGCGGCGCGCCGGTCGAGGACGAGGCGGCGGCCTTGGCTCTGGCCTCCGATCCCGACGCGACTTACGTCGACATCCGCCGCTTCGACGCCGGCGACCTTGCTCCGCAGATCGCCGCCCCGCACTCGCCGGAGAACACTCGGGCCGTGGGCGACTACGCCGGCATCCGCGTGAACCAAGCCTATATCGGCGCCTGCGTAGGAGCCAAGATCGAGGACCTGCGCATGGCCGCCGAGGTGCTGAAGGGCCGGCGGATTGCGGCGGGTACCCGCCTGCTGATCGCCCCGGCTTCCAGCCGCACCACCCAACTGGCCGCCAGCGAGGGCGTGCTGGAGATCCTGCTCGGCGCCGGCGCCACCCTGCTGCCGTCCGGCTGCGGGGCCTGCGCCGGCATGGGCGCCGGCATCCTGGCCGAGGGCGAGGTCTGCATCTCGTCGACCAACCGCAACTTCAAGGGCCGGATGGGCCATGCCGGCGCCGACGTCTATCTGGGCTCGCCCTATAGCGTCGCGGCCGCCGCCGTGGCCGGCCGCATCGCCGATCCCCGCCCCTATCTGACGGGAGCGCTCTAATGGCCCGCGCCTTCGTGTTTGGCGACGCGATCGACACTGATCTGCTGGCCCCCGGCCACCTGATGAAGCTGTCGCCCCAGGACCTGGCCAGCCACTGCCTGGAGGCCATCGCCCCGGACTTTTCCAAGACCGTCCAGCCCGGCGACATCGTCGTGGCGGGCGCCAATTTCGGGCTCGGCTCGTCACGCGAGCAGGCGGCGGTGTCGCTGCGCCTGCTGGGCGTCTCGGCGGTCTTGGCCACCTCTTTCGCGCGGATCTTCTACCGCAATGCGATCAATCTCGGCTTGCCGGCCATAGTGTTTCCCCAGGCCGGCGAGGTGACGGACGGCGATCGGCTCGAATTCGATCCGGTCGCCGGACGCCTCAACAATCTGACCCAGGATCGGCAGTACGCCCTGACGCCGATCCCCACCCACCTGATGGCGATGATCGCCGACGGCGGACTGATCCCCCATCTCGAACGCCGCCTCAAGGGAGACGCCGCATGACCCTGCGCGACCGCCTGGCCCAAGACACGCCGCTGCTGGCTCCTGGCGCCTTTGACGCCCTGTCGGCCCTGTTGATCGAGCAGGCCGGGTTCGAGGCGATCTATCTGTCGGGTGCCTCCATCGCCTACACCCAGCTGGGCCGGCCCGATATCGGCCTGGTGTCGTTCGATCAGGTCGCCGACGTGGTCGGCCGCGTGCGCGAGCGGGTGAACCTGCCCCTGATCGTCGACGGCGACACGGGCTTCGGCAACGCCGTCAACACCCAGCGCACCGTGCGGATCTTCGAGAAGATGGGAGCAAGCGCCATCCAGCTGGAAGACCAGACCTTCCCCAAGCGCTGCGGGCACCTGTCGGACAAGTCGCTGGTGCCGACCGCCGAGATGGCCGGCAAGATTCGCGCGGCGCTAGACGCCCGGGCCAGCGACCAGACCCTGATCATCGCCCGCACCGACGCCATCGGCGTAGAGGGCTTCGAGGCCGCCCTCGACCGCGCCCACGCCTATGTCGAAGCCGGCGCCGACGTGCTGTTTGTAGAGGCCCCGCGCTCGATCGCCGAGATGACCGCCATCGCCACGGCCTTCGCCGGCAAGGTTCCGCTGCTGGCCAACATGGTCGAGGGCGGCAAGACGCCTCTGCTGGACGCCGAAGAGCTGGGCCGCATCGGCTTTCGACTGGTGATCTCGCCCGGCGCCCTGGTGCGGGCCCTGATCCCCCAGGCCGAGGCCTTCCTCGCCAGCCTCAAGCAGCATGGCGCGACCAAGCCGTTCGCGGATCGGATGATCGACATGGGCGGCGTCAACGCTCGCATCGGCCTGGACGACCTGATCGCCACGGGCGCGACCTACGAAGCTCACTGATCGGAGACGGACATGCAGGCCGATCCCAATCTCTACGACCACTGGCCCTATCGCGACCGGCCCAGGATCGTCTGGCCGGAAGGCAAGACGCTCGCCTTCTGGATCGCGCCCAACATCGAATATTACGAGTTCGATCCGCCGAAGAACCCCTCGCGGCCCGGCTGGCCGAAACCCTCGCCGGACGTGGTGGGCTACTCGCAGCGCGACTGGGGCAACCGCGTCGGCCACTGGCGGCTGATGGAGCTGTTGGACAAGTACGGCCTGCGCGGCTCGATCTCGTTGTCGGTCGGGCTGATCGACCACCATCCCGAGATCATCGAGGCCTGCGTGGCCCGCGACTGGGAGTTCTTCAGCCACGGCATCTACAACACCCGCTTCTCCTACAACATGACCGAGGCTCAAGAGCGCGCGGTCATCGAGGACTCGATCCGCTCGGTCGAGGCCGCCACCGGCCAACGCATCCGCGGCTATCTGGCGCCGGCCCTGACCCACACCGAGCGGACCTTCGACCTGATCGCCGAAAACGACTTCTGGTACACCTGCGACCTCTTCCAGGACGACCAGCCCCAGCCGATCAAGACCAGGACCGGCAAGCTGATTTCCATGCCCTATTCGCTCGAGGTCAACGACGTCATCACCTATGGCGCCTTGTCCATGTCGCCATGGCGTTACGCCGATGTCCTCAAGCGCCATTTCGACCAGCTGCTGGAAGAGAGTCAGGACAGCGGAACGGTGATGTGCATCCCGCTGCACGCCTACCTCGTCAGCCAACCGCATCGTATCCGCCCGTTCGAAGAGGCGCTGCGCCACATCGTCGGCCATGACGAAGTCTGGCTGACCACCGCCCGCGAGATCGCCGGCCACTATCGCGAAAACTACTGGGACCAGACCGTGGCCGACGTCGCCGCGCGCGGTCTTTCCACGCCGGGCACGGGGTTCTCCAATGTCTCTGCCTGAGGACTATCTGACCTATCCGCACCGGTCCTACGGCATGGACCAGGACCGCTATGGCTGGCGGCCCGCGCAGGATCGGGCGGCGATCGCCTGGCCAAAAGGCGCGGGCGTCGCCGCGATGATCGTCGTACCGATCGAGCACCACGGCCTGACACCGCCCGGCAAGCCGTTCAAGCATCCCGGCGCGATGGTCACCCCCTATCCGGACCTGCGCCACTACACGACCCGCGACTACGGCAATCGCGTGGGCGTCTATCGCGTCCTCAAGGCGCTGAAGACCGAAGGCCTGAAGGCCACCTTCCCGATCAACGCCGATCAGCTGGTGCGCCTGTGCCCCTTGGTCGACGCCATCCTTGAGGACGGCCACGAGATCGCCGCCTATGGCCTGTCGACCGAGCACATCCACTTCGGCGACCTGGATCGTGAGACCGAGGCCGCCTGGGTCGCTGAGGTCCGCGAGCGGTTCGACGCAGCCGGCCTGAAGCCCCGCGCCTGGCTGAGCCCGGCCCGCCAGCAGTCCTTCGCCACCCTGGACCTGATCGCCGCCGCCGGCTTCGACCTGTGCCTGGACTGGGAGCAGGACGAGACCCCTGTCGCCATGCGCACGGCTGCGGGAACAGTCACCGCCCTGCCCTTGTCCAACGAGCTGGACGACCGCTCGCTGATGATCGACCGCCGCCAGACCGAGGAGGAATGGGCCGACCAGGTTCTGGAGGCCGCCGCCTATCTGGGAACCGACGTCGAGCGTTTCGGCGGGCGGATGCTGGGCTTCACGCTGACGCCATACGTGAGCGGCCAGCCATTCAGGATCGCGGCGCTGCGGCGGTTGCTGACGGGGCTTACGGCGCGGGGCGTCTGGGCGGCGACGGCGAGCGAGATCGCTGAAGCGGCCAATCCGTAGATCCTCCCCCTTTGGGGGAGGTGGCCCGAAGGGTCGGAGGGGGTCCTCTCCGGCATATTCAGTTGAGGACCCCCTCAGTCGCTCCGCGACAGCTCCCCCAAAGGGGGAGCATCTTGTTGCCTACAGCCCCTCGAACCAGGCCGCCGCCTCATCCGTCGTCACCACGTCCGCATACTTCAGCTGCAAATCCGTCAGGTTGGCGAAGTGGTAGCTCTCGTGCTTATCGGCCACGCACTCCTCCGGAACGATCGTGCGATAGCCACGCGACAGGCTCTCCACCGCCGTGGCGCGCACGCAGCCGCTGGTCGAGCCGCCGGTGAGGATCACCGTGTCGATCTTGTGCCAGATCAGATAGCTCTGCAGCGGGCTCTCGAAGAAGGCCGACGGCATCCGCTTGGTGAAGACCAGGTCGACCGCCTCGGCGATCTCGACGCGGGGATCGAATGCGTGGCGCTCGCTGTCGACCTTGATGTTCTGCAGGCTGTCGGGCGTATCGGTGCGCGTGCCCCAGACACCGGCGTCGCCGCCGTCGGCCTTGTAGGCCACCCGCGTCCAGATCACCGGCAGGCCCTTTGACCGGGCCAGAGCCGAGAGCCTGTTCACATGGGCGATCTGGTCGGGATCGGTGACGTAGGCGCTCCTGGGGAACAGGTCGGGCCGCGTATAGGCCTGCTGGAAGTCGATATTGACCACCGCCGCACGGCTGCCGAAGCCGAAGCGCGCCCGGGCCGGATTGGCCTTTACGGCCTCATAGAGCTGGCGGGCGGTCTTGTCCTCGCGGACCATGGTGGGTTCGAAGCGCAGAGTCATGGCGAGGTCCTAGACGGGAGTCCAAAGGCCGAGGAAGGCGGCGACCAACAGCAGCCCCCACAGGAACAGCACCACCGGACGCGTGCCGGCCAGCACGGCCGCGATGGCGGCGTCGGTCTCCGGCGTCGGGCCGGTGGTCAGCATGGTCTGCAGCGGCGGGCCCAGCGGGGCCAGTTGCTTGCGGATCAGGAGGCCCGAAGCGACGGCTGTCGCCAGCAGCAGGAACTTGATCGAGATGAACAGCGGGGCCTTGGTCAGGCCCGCAAGGCCCGCCACGCCGAAGCCGATCAGGGCGACCAGCACCAGCCAGCGGATGAAAAGATCGATGCGGCGCACGCCGGCGCCAGGCGGGCTGTGATGAATGTGAATGCTCCAGGCCATCACCAGCCAGAACAGGCACAGCACCCAGACCGCGCCCACGGCCTCGGGTGGGATGTCCCACCAGCTTTTCAGCTTGGCCAGGGTCAGGCCGGTAGGCAGGGCGAGGATCAGGCAGGTGCGCGGGGCCATGTCGACATCGCCCAACACCTTCAGCGCCAGGGTCCGCTCGGCCGTCGAGCGCTTCGTATCAACCACGTAGCGCGAGACATAGAAGGCTCCCAGATCCCCGCCCAGCCAGTAGACGAACATCAACACGTGCAGCAGCGTCAGGGCGGGAAGCAGCATGGTCACCTCGAAATCGAGGCTCCTTGATGCCTGGGTCCGCGCCCCGCTGAAGGCCTCGCGCGCGAAAGTCTCGCCTCGCGGATAGGCGTCAGATCACCCCGTCGCGCTTCAGCGCCGCGATCTCGTCGGCGTCCTTGCCCAGCAGGCCGGCCAGCACCTCGTCGGTGTGGGCGCCCAGCCTGGGCGGCGGCAGGCGGTCGACCACCGGCGTGCGCGAGGCGCGGATCGGCGAGGCCACGGTGCGGACGGGTCCGGCGATGTCGTCGCGGGTCTGCTCGACCACGAGGCCGCGCGCCTTGGCCTGCGGTTCCTCGAACACCTGGTCGATCGTGTTGATCGGGCCGCACGGCACCCCGCCGGCTTCGAGAATGGCGATCCACTCGCCGGTGGTCTTGCCCGCGAAGATCGGAGCCATGGCCTGGATCAGGGCGGCGCGGTTGGCCACCCGCAGGGCATTGGTGACGAAACGCGGATCCGCGCCCAGCTCCGGCGCGTCGGCCGCCTTGGCCCAGGTGCGGAACTGGCCGTCATTGCCCACCGCCAGCACCGCCGCGCCGTCGGCCGTGGCGAACACCTGGTACGGAGCGAGATTGGGATGGGCGTTGCCCAGCCGCCCCGGCGCCTGGCCGCTGACAAACCAGTTGCTGGCCTGGTTGGCCAGCATGGCCGCCTGGACATCGAACAGGGCGATGTCCAGATGCTGGCCCTCGCCGGTCGCGCGGGCGTGCAGCAGCGCCGCCAGGATGGCGTTGGAGGCGTAGAGGCCGGTGAAGAGGTCAGTCACCGCCACGCCCACCTTCATCGGCTCGGCGCCGGGCTCGCCGTCCGGCTGGCCGGTGATCGACATCAGCCCGCCCATGGCCTGGATCATGTAGTCGTAGCCGGCCCGAGGGGCGTAGGGCCCCGTCTGGCCAAAGCCGGTGATCGAGCAATAGACCAGCCGGGGATTGATCGCCGCCAGGCTGGCATAGTCGAGGCCGTACTTGGCCAGGCCCCCGAGCTTGAAGTTCTCGACCAAGACGTCGGCCGTCAGGGCGATCTCGCGGATCAGAGCGGCTCCACGCGGATCGGCGATGTCGATGGCGGCCGAGCGCTTGTTACGGTTGGCGCACAGGAAATAGGCCGCGTCGCCTGGCTCGCCGTCGTTGGTGGTGACGAAGGGAGGACCCCAGGCGCGGGTGTCGTCGCCGGCGCCCGGTCGCTCGATCTTGATGACCTCGGCGCCCAGGTCGGCCAGCAGCTGTGTCGCCCACGGACCGGCCAGCACCCGCGACAGATCGAGCACGCGCACCCCCTCCAGGGCGGCTCCGGGGCGGATTTCTGATCGCACGGCGAGGGCTCCGATTATTCCGGTTGCGGCGATTACAGAGCCGCGAAAACGCTGTGCCTAGTGAGTGACGCCGGGCGGGGCAAACGGCATGCGAGAAGTATCCGAATTTCGAAAAGGCTGGCCGCTGCTGCTCAGCGTCATGTTGGGCGTCGGCCTTGGGCTGTCGCCCCTGCCCTTCTACACCATCGGCATGCTGGCGCCCGAACTGCACCAGGCGTTCGGCTGGAGCTTCGGGGCGATCATGCTTGGCCTGCCGGTCTCGACGGCCGGGGTGATCGTGGCTGGACCGCTGGTCGGCTGGCTGGGCGACAAGATCGGCGTGCGGCGCGTGGCCCTGGTATCGGTGGTGCTGTTCGCCCTGGCCTTCATGGCCTTTTCGCTGACCAACGGCTCGCTGCCGCTCTACTACGCCAACTGGGCGCTGATGGCCGTATTCGGCACCGGCACCCTGCCCACCACCTGGACCCGCGCCATCAACAACGGCTTCGAGGCCAACAAGGGCTTCGCCCTGGGCATCGCCCTGATGGGCACGGGTCTGTTCGGCTTCGGCATCAAGCCGTTCCTGACCTGGATCATCGCCGATCACGGCTGGCGCGCGGCCTATGTCGCCACGGGCCTGCTGCCGCTGCTGATCGCCCTGCCCGTGGCGCTGCTGGCCTTCCGCGACCCCGGCGCCAAGGCCGACAGGACCGCCGCGCCGGTCAACCTGCCAGGCTCGACCTTGCCCCAGGCCCTGCGCGACCATCGTTTCTGGCTGATCGGCGGCGGCTTCCTGCTGTTCTCGTTCGCCATCGCCGGGCCGCTGCCCAACATGGAGAACCTGCTGAAGCTGAAGGGCTTCACTCGCGCCGAGATCGGCGGACTGGTGCCGGCCATCGGCCTGTCGGTGATCGTCGGACGCGTGGCCGGAGGCTGGTTAGTCGACCGCTTCTGGGCGCCGGGCGTGGCGCTGGGCCTGCTTTGCCTGCCGGCCATCGCCTGCCTGATCCTGGGCCAGCCCACGGTCAGCCATGGCGCGGCCCTGCTGGCCATCAGCCTCATCGGGGCCGCGGCCGGCATGGAGTTCGACCTGCTGGCCTTCCTGATCGCCCGCTATTTCGGACCCCGCAGCTATTCGACCCTGTATGGCTGCCTCTACATCGCCTATGCGGCCGGCTCGGGTCTGGGCCCCGTCGCCTTCGGAGCCGACTTCGATCGGACGGGCGGCTACGCCCTGTCGCTGGCGGTCTCGGCGGGCCTGCTGATCCTGGGCGGCGCGGTCCTTTTGCCGCTGGGCCGCTATCGCTACGCCGCCACGGCGGAGGTCGAGGCCGACCGGATCGAGGCCGCGGCCGGCGAAGGCGCGACCGTCCCCGGCGCCTGACAGGCGGATTTTCGGCGCGCGACGGACCACGCTCCGGGCGGCGGGGTCCATGCTGGCCGTTAGTCCTTACCGGAGAAGGCCATGACCGGATCCAGCCCCCGACCCAACCAGGGTCCCGCCCAGATCTATGACGGCCCGCCCGACTACCGCCTGGTCGGCCGCCACGATCTCTTCCCGCAGATGTCGCACGACGAGGTCGAGCGCCTGAACTGGCTGGCCCAGATGAACCGCCACCTGGGCGCGCGGGTCATCCCGGCGGTGAAGACCGCCTACGAAACCCGCGTCGAGCCGGCCTTCGTCGCCGACAAGGGCCGCCTCCCCGCCAACCGCCACGAGGTTCGCAAGGCCCTGCTGGACGATCCGATGTTCCAGACCTGGTCGGCCCTGCGCCGCCTGACCATGGAGCAGCGCCAGCAGGCCGGCCGCTGGACCACCATCCGCCAGGCCGAGCAACTGGCCGACAAGGCCGCCGCCTTCAACGACACCTCCGGCCAACTGGAGCTGGACCCAAAGCTCGCCGTGCCGCGCTACGTCTCGGCGGTGGACCACCATTGCATGCCGGGCAGCTACCACAAGGAGCTGTTCCCCGGCGACGTCTCGGGCGGCGCCAACTATGACCACGGCGGCTTCGCCACCACCGGCGGCATGCTGGGCCGCTATTCCGACGGCGGCGGCCATGCCGTTGTGCGCTGGGTCAAGCGCAACCTGCCTGGCTTTCAGCCCAAGCGGATTCTCGATATCGGCGCCACGGTCGGCCACAGCGTCCTGCCGATCGCCCAGGCCTTCCCGGACGCCGAGGTCGTCGCCATCGACGTCGGCGCGCCGATGCTGCGCTACGCGGCGGCGCGGGCCGCTTCGCTGGGCGTGACCAACACCCGCTTCGTCCAAGCCGACGGCGCGGACCTGTCGCGCTTCGCCGACGACAGCTTCGACTGGGTGCAGACCACCATGTTCCTGCACGAGCTGTCGCTGACCTCGATGAACGCCATCTTCCGCGAGAGCCGCCGCGTGCTGGCGCCCGGCGGCGTGGTGCTGCACGTCGAGCAGCCGCAATACACGCCGGCCATGCCGCTGTTCGAACAGGCCCTGCGCGACTGGGACGCCTTCTACAACAACGAGCCGTTCTGGAGCACGCTGCACGAGATCGACCTCGACGCTCGCATGGCCGAAGCCGGCTTCCCGGCCGACAGCCTGATCCATGACGGCGTCACCGCCGTGGTCGACCGCGAGGTCTTCCCCGACGCCGCCGACGACGACAGCGAGGACTACGGGCGCAAGGCCGCCTGGCGCGTGATCGGAGCCCGCAAGACCGCATGAGTATCGAACAAGCCCTGGCCCAGGCGTCGGCCAAGCCGGCCGGCAAGCGTCCCTATTTCCTCGAGCCGCAGGTCGAGCGCGTCCTGGCCATCACCATGGCTGTCGTCCAGGAACTGGCCGTCACCCGCCAGCGCCTCGACACCGTCGAGCGGCTGCTGACGGCGCAAGGCGCGCTGAGCCGCGAGGCCATCGACGCCTTCGCGCCGACGCCGGACGAGGCCGCCGAGCGCGCCCTGTGGAGCCAGGAATATCTCGCGCGCGTGCTGCGCATCGTTCAGCAGGAAGCCGAGGCCGCCCAGGCCCAGGGCGACGTGGCGTCCGAGGACGTGGCCGTCGAACTGCGCGACTGACGCGCCCTTCCCTCCAATTTCGAGAGACATCGATGAACCTTCTGCGCGCCGCCACTCTGGTCACGCCCGACGCGGAGGCCGCCGCCGCCCGCTATGTCGAATGGATGGACTACAGCGTCGTCGAGCGCGGCCCGGTCTCGTCCGACCTCGCCGCCAGCTGGGGAACGCCCGCCAGCGCCGGTCGTCACGCCGTGACCATCCAGCCGGCCAGCGGCGCCGACGTCTTCATCCGCTTCGTCGAGGGCGACGCGGTGCCAGAGTACCGGCCGCTGCTCACCTATGGCTGGGCGGCGCTGGAGATCTGCAACCAGGACGTCCTGGGCGTGAACGAACGGATGAAAGCCTCGCCGTTCGAGATCATCGGTCCCCCCAAGCGCATCGACGGCCTGCCCACGATCCACCCGATGCAGGTCAAGGGCCCCGACGGCGAGATCGTCTACCTGACCGAGATCGTCTCGCCCGGGAACGGCCTGCCGCATCCGGGCGCGTTCATCGACAAGCTGTTCATCCTGGTGCTGGCCTGCAGCGACATGAACGCCAGCGCCGACTGGTTCAAGGCGACCTTCAGCCTCGACGTGGGCGCGCCGATGACGATCATCTACAACATGATCAACGACGCCTTCGGGCTTGCGGCAGACGCCCGCCACACTCTGGCGACGGCGACCTGGGAAAAGGACGTCTTCCTGGAGTTTGACCAGTATCCCGCCGAGGCCACGCCTCGTCCGGGCCACGCGGACGCCCTGCCGCCGGGGATCGCGATGACGACGATCAAGCACCCGGGGTTCGATACGATCAGCGGCGACTGGATCGTTCCGCCGGCGGTGCGCAAAGGCCCGGTCTATGGCAGCAAGCGCGCTGGGACCTTGCGGGGGCCGGATGGGGTGCTGATCGAGGTGGTGGAGGCCTAGCGGCAAACGCCGCTGACGCCCCCTCCGTCACGTCGCCTATCGGCGCCGCGCCACCTCCCCCGCTTCGCATGGGAGGAGATCAGCGGCATTCCTCCTCACCCGTGCAACGGGGGAGGTGGCGCGATGCGAATACGCATCGTGACGGAGGGGGCGTCGGGCGTGGGCCGTCCTACAACTTCACCACCACCTTGCCGAACCCGCCGTCGCCGGCCCGCGCATAGGCGGCCTCGATCTGGTCGAGGCTGAACACGCTGTCGATCACCGGCTTGATCCCATGCTCGGCGACGAAAGCGCTCAGCGCTAGTTGGTCGGCGCGCGAACCGACGGCCAGGGCCGAGACGCGCTGAGCGCCCATCACCAGGCCCGCGCCCGAGATGTCGCCGCCGAAACCGTCCAGGGCGCCGATCAGGGCCAGGTGACCGCCAGGCGCCAGGCAAGCCTGCGACTTGGCCAGGGTCCCGGCCCCGCCCAGCTCGACGGCATGTTGCACGCCGCCGGTGGCGTCCAGGATGGCCTTCTCCCAATCGGGCGTCGTCTCGTAATTGACCGTGACGGCCGCGCCCATCGTCTTGGCGATGGCCAGCTTGTCGTCGCTGGAGCTGATGATCGCGACCTTGGCGCCCGCCGCCACGGCGATCTGCAGCGCATACAGCGACACCCCGCCGGTGCCCAGGGTCAGCACCCAGTCGCCGGCCTGCAGACCGCCATGGGTCACGAGCGCCGCCCAGGCGGTGACGCCCGAGCAGGTCAGGGTGGCGGCGGCCTCGAAGTCCAGGTCGTCGGGGATCAGGGTCACGCCACCGGCCGACAGCACCACGTGCTGCGCCAGGACGCCCCGTCCGCCCGCGCCGAGCGACGACATCAAGGCGCTCAGGTCAGGCCGGCCGCCGGCCCAGGCCTGGAAGAAGGTCGAGGCCACGCGGTCGCCGACCTTGAAGTCGGTCACGCCCTCACCGACCGCCGCGATCTCGCCGGCGGCGTCCGACAGCGGGGTGAAGCCGTCGGCCTCGCCCACCGGATACCAGCCCTGGCGGATCATCACGTCGCGGCGATTGAGGGCCACGGCCCGCACGCGCACCAGCACCTCGCCCGGACCGGGCGTCGGAACCGGGACGATGGACTCGGCCAGCTCGAAGCCTTGGGCGGCGCGGACGAGGGAGAAGCGGCGATCGGTCATGGGCGGGGTCCACTGAAGGGGCGTATTGGGAGGCGTGGCTTCAACGCCGGCCGCGAAGGCCAGCACGGTTTCGGCGAAGATCTCGGGTTCCAGCTCGGGCGCGGCGACGCCGGTCTTGCCTTGGGGGGTGACGACGATCCCGGGCCGGGCCCTGCGGATGCGGCTGGCGAAACTGGCCAGCGGATCGTCGACCGCCTGCAGAACCGTCACCGGACAGGTTACGCGCTCGAACACCGCCGGGAAATCCTGGTCAAAGATCGCGCCGAAGGCCTGGTTTCGGCCCTCCGGCGCGCCGATCGCGCCCAGGAACTCGGTCTGCACCAGATCGGCCCGGAAGCCGGGGAACATGGTCTTCATCAAGCCCCAGGACTGGATCAGATAGGCGCCGGCCGAGTCGATCGGCGCGGCCGAGCCGACCTGGGTGCGGAACATCTCGCGCTCTTCCGCCCTGGCGAACAGCACGCCGTTCAGCAGCAGGGACCGCACGCGCTCGGGCGCGGCGACGGCGATTTCGCCGGCCAGGTGCGTGCCGGTATGGTGGCCGACAAGGTGAAAACGCTCGACGCCCAGCGCGTCGATCGCTTTCAGCAGCCAGGCGCCGTAGTCGACGGTCGAGGGCCGCGCTTTGGGCTTGAACGACTGGCCAAAGCCCGGCGTGTCCAAGGCGATCGCCGCCCGGCGGCCGGCGAGGCGTTGCAGCACCCCGTCGAAACTGGCCGAGCTGACCGGCGTGCGGTGCAGCAGGATGACGGGATCGCCGGGTCCGTCCACGCGGCGCAGGTGGATCTGGCCGGCGGCGGTGTCGGCATAGGCCTTGCGGATCGCGCTCACGACGCCTCGCTATCGGGAAGACTAGGCGTCCGTCCTAGCGACTGCCGCGCGCCGCTCCCCGCGTCCCAAGGCGTCTATCCGCAGAGCGGCGAAGATCGCGGCGCATGCGCCGACCGCCGCGCGACGGCGCCAACTCAGCGGAAATCCTGGAGGAGTTCTGCGACATGACCACGGTTCTGATCACCGGCGCCAACCGGGGCATCGGCCTCGAACACGCGCGCCAGTACGCGGCGGCGGGCGTTGAGGTCATCGCGACCTGCCGCGACCCGGCTTCGGCCGCTGATCTGCAGGCGATCGCCGCGGCCCATCCCGGCAAGGTCCGGATCGAGGCGCTGTCGGTGAACGACCCGACCTCGGTCGCCGCCATGGCCGAGCGCTTGAAGGGCGTGGCCATCGACGTGCTGATCAACAACGCCGGCACGTACGGCCCAATCCCCCTGCCCGACGGCATGGCCCACCAGACCCTGACCGGCATGGACTACGACATCTGGCAGGACATCCTGACCACCAACGTCGTCTCACCGTTCCGGATCACGGCGGCGCTGATCGACAACGTCAAGGCCAGCGATCGCAAGGTCGTGGTGATGATGTCCAGCGGCCTGGGCTCGATCGCCGCCAACGGCTTTGGCGGCTCGCACGCCTACCGCACCTCGAAGGCGGCCCTGAACATGCTGGCCAAGGGTCTGAGCGTGGAGTTGAAGCCGGACGGCGTCACGGTGATCGCGCTGGCTCCGGGCTGGACCCGCACCGCGCTGGGCGGCGACGACGCGCCCTGGTCGGTCGAGGACAGCGTGGCGGGTCAGCAGACCGTGATCGCGGGGCTGGGCCTGGAACAGAGCGGCAAGTTCATCGACCTGCAGGGCGTCGAGCAGCCCTGGTGAAATCCCTTAGGCCGTCATCCCCCGCTTTATGCGGGGAACCCAAGCCGAGCTATCGATAGGCCACCGGAAACACCGCTTGGGTCCCACGACCAAGTCGGGGGATGACAGCTTTGGTGCGGATTAGTACTCGACCGACATCCCCCGCTGCACGCCTGCCCGCGCGCCGATGAAGGCCGCGTAGCGCGCGAGGTTCGGGTACGGCGTCAGCCCGCCTTCCAGCCGCTTGGCCGAATTGCCCACCACGGGGAAGAACAGGGCGTCCAGGATCGTGAAGCGGCCGCCTAGCATGTAGTCGCGATCGGCCAGCCGCGCGTCGAACGCCGCCAGCTGCTCATGGCAGTCGGCGATGGCGCGCTCGATGACCCAGGGGGTCTTTTCGGGCGCCAGGAAGTTGGCGACGAACTGGTTGGTGAAGGCGCCGGCCACCGAGGACGACACCGCCGAGGCCCACATCATGAACTCGGCGGTCTCGGCCGCGCCCTTGGGCAGCAGCTCACCGCCGGCCTTGTCGGCCAGGTACCAGGCGATGGCCAGGGTCTCGGAGACCACGATCTCCTCGCCGCCCGGGCCTTCCTGATCGACGATGGCCGGGGCCTTGCCGAACGGGCTCAGCGCCTTGTAGGGCGGCTGCTTGTGCTCGCCCTTCAAAAGGTCGACGAGCTGGGCGCGATACGGCAGGCCCGTCTCCTCCAGCACGATGCGCGCCTTCTGGCCGTTGGCGGTCTGGACGGTGTGGAACTGGATCATGGCGTGAGCCCCTTCAGGCGGTGGCGGCCTCGAGCTCGAGGGTCTTGTACATCGACTGCACCAGCAGGTAGTCGCGGCGCGCCTCGGGGTTGGCCAGTATGCCGCGCATCTTGGCCTCACGGTCGGCGTAGGCCTGGGCCGAACCGGCCTCGAGCGCCGCCTTGTTGGCGATGGTCTGGGTCTGGATGAAGCCGTGCATCACCGCCCGCCGCTGGCGGTCGTAGCGGCTGAGCAGGGCGTCGGCGTCGCCGTCGTTGAGGATGATCTCGGCCAGCTTCTCGGTCAGGTTCCAGACATCGTGGATGCCCGAGTTCATCCCGAAGCCGCCCAGCGGATTGTTCAGATGGGCCGCGTCGCCGGCCAGCAGCACCCGGCCGACATGGTAGGTCTTGGCCACGCGCTGGTGGACCTTGTAGAGCGTGCGGTGGACGGTCTTGACCGCCTCGCCGTCGCCGATCAGGCCGTTGAAGACCGAGGCCTTCTTCTCGTCCGACAGCAGGCTCTCATCGCTCTCGTCGCCATTGGCCGGCACCAGGATCCGCCACAGCGACGGTACGCGCAGCAGCACGCACCACTCTTTCGGGTCGGCCACGTAGTTGACGTTGGCCAGCTGGTCGAAGTGATCCTCCAGCGGCCAGTCGGTGGACAGGGTCAGGAACTTCTCAGGGTAGGTGAAGCCGTCGAACTCGACGTCCAGCCACTTGCGGACGATCGAATTGGCGCCGTCGGCCCCGATCAGATAGTCGGCCTTGACCTGCTCGATGCCGAACGGCGCCTCGATCGAGATCGTCACGCCCTTGTCGTCCTGGACGAAGTGCGCCAGCCGGTGGGAAAAGCGCACCTCGCCGTTGGGGTGATCGGCCACCAGGCCGGTCATCAGGCGGGCCAGCTTGAATTGCTCGCACTGCAGCCGGTACGGATGGGCGCTGACATCGGCCAGCTCGCCCATGTCGAAGGCCATCACCTCGCCCGTCGAGCGGTTGCGATAGTGATAGATCGGCGCCCGCAGCCCTTGAGCCTCAAGCGCGTCCAGCACGCCCAGCTCCTTCATCATGTCCAGGGTCGGCGGGTGCATGGTCGAGGCGCGCAGGTCCTCGGCGCAGCGTGACCCGGACTCGAGCAGCAGTACATTGATGCCCAGCTGGGCCAGTCGATAGGCGGCGACAGACCCGACCGGGCCGGCGCCCGCGACGACGACTTGGAATCTTTCCACGGAACCTCGCTTGTCTCTTCGGTCGGTCCGGCGGCGCGATCGCGCGCGGCCGGACAGGCGATCAGGAGACGTCAGTCAACGACGATGAGGCGAACGGTGACCTCGCCGGCCCCCGCGCGCAGGGCTTTGCCGGCCTGGTATTCCGGCGAGGCGATATAGGCCTTGGCGTCGGCCGCGGTCGGGTAGCGCGAGATGACAACGCGCTCGCCCGGCGTGGCTTCGCCTTCCAGGAGCTCGCTGACGGGCCCCTTGACGACGGTCTCGCCGCCGAACGTCTCGGACAGGCCGGCGATGGCCTTCACATATTCCCCAAAGCGAGCCGGGTCGGTGATGATGGTGGTGGCGACGATATAGGCGGCCATGGGATTTCCCGTTGTGGTTCAACGGTGACCCTAAACGCGTCGCATACCCGCGCTTCGACGGGCCCCAATCCTATCCGCCAAACGGATAAGGCGTCCTGGACGGCGGCGCGAGCGCCAAGCCTGCGCCATTCCTCGCCTCGTCGCTGCAACGCACGCCGAGGAACGTCATGACGGATTCACTGGGTCATCGCCTGAAATACGCGGTCATCGCGCCCTCGACCAACACCAGCGTACAGCCCGAATATGACGACATGCGCCCGCGCGGCGTGACCAACCACTTCTGCCGCATCGCCATCCCGGACACCAAGGTCACCGATGACGAGTCGTTCATGGTGATGCTGCGGAACATCCGGGACGCCACGATGGACGCCGTCGACGTGTCGATGAGCATGGAGCCCGGCTGCGTGGTCATGGGCATGTCGGCCGAGACCTTCTGGGACGGCGCCGACGGGGCCGAGCTACTCTATCGCCGGATGCTGGAGCGCACCAAGGGCGTGCCCGTAGTGATGGGCTCCACCGCCGTCGACGCGGCGCTGAAGGCCCATGGCGGCATCAAGAAGATCGGCATCATCACACCCTACATGCCGGTCGGCGACACCCAGGTGCGCAAGTTCTTCGAGGACCAGGGTTACGAAGTGACCCAGGTGCTGGGCCTGAAGTCGCCCTCCCCGATGCTGATCGCCCACGAGACGCCCCGCACCCTAAAGCGCGCCGCCGAAGAAGTGGCCGAGGGCGCCGACGCCGTGGTCCAGTGCGGCACGAATCTCGCCTTCGCCAAGGTCGCCGCCATCGCCGAGTTCTGGCTGGAAAAGCCGGTGGTCGCGATCAACACCGCCACCTACTGGCATGCTTTGCGCAGCATGGGCATCGAAGACAAGATCGACGGCTTCGGCTCGCTTCTCCTCGAACACTAAAGGTCAGAGTACCGGCATGGACTACGATTACGTTCCGCTTCCGCAGCGCAAGCCTCTGGTCTGGCCGAACGGCGCCCGGGTCGCGCTGATCATGACCTTCAACCTTGAGACCTGGGACCTGACCAAGGACACCAAGGAGAAGTACTATGCCGGCGGGCCGCCGATCCTGCCCGACGTGCTGGCCGGCGATACGCCCGACTTCCCAAACTACACCTGGCGCGAATACGGCCAGCGCGTAGGTATCTGGCGGCTGTTCGACCTGTTCGACGAGACCGGGATCAAGGCCTCCTGCACCACCAACGCGGTGACCTTCGAGCGCCGCAAGGCCATGACCGACGCCTGCCTGGAACGCGGCTGGGAACTGCTGGCCCACAACTGGGAACAGGGCGAGCTGCTGACCGACTTCGCCCACGATCCGGCCAAGGAACGCGACATCGTCCTGCGCTCGCTGGACCAGTACGAGAAGTACGTGGGCAAGAAGGCCAAGGGCTGGCTGTCGTCGTCCCTGCGCAGCACGCTGCAGACCGCCGACATCCTGGCCGAGCAGGGCTGCACCTTCTATTGCGATCTGCTCAACGACGATCAGCCCTACCTTCTCAGGACGCCGAACGGCCCGATCGTCTCGACGCCCTATTCGAACGAGATCAACGACTTCACCCTGCTGACCCGTCGCGGGCACACCACCGACGAGTACCGCGACGTGCTGATCGAGGAACTGAACGTCCTCTACAAGGAAGGCGCGACCTCGGGCCGGCTCATGAACGTGGGCATCCACCCGCACGTCTCGGGCCGAGCCTATCGCATCCGGGCGCTGCGCGAGTTCATCCAGCACGCCAAGAGCCTGCCCGGCGTGTGGTTCGCCACCCGCGAGGAGATCGCCGCGTGGTACCTGGAAAACCACGAGAGCCACATTCCGACGGGCGGCCAATAGCATGAGCCAGGGCCCGGACGTCCTGCGTCGCCGCCTCGCCCTCGACGGCGGAAAGCGTCGGCTGCTGGCCGCTCCGGGTTGCTGGGACGGCTTCTCGGCCTTGCTGGTCGAACAGGCCGGCTTCGAGGCCGCGTTCCTGTCGGGCGCGGCGCTGTCGCTGGCCCGGCTGGGCCGGCCCGACGTCGGGCTGGTCACGGTCGGCGAATTGGCGGACGCGGTGCGGGCCATCTGCGACCGCGTCGCCCTGCCCCTGATCGTCGACATCGATACCGGCTTCGGCAACGCCCTGAACACCCAGCGTACCGTCAAGCTGCTGGAGCGCGCGGGCGCCTCGGCCTTGCAACTGGAAGACCAGACCTTCCCCAAACGCTGCGGTCACCTGCGCGGCAAGTCGGTGATCCCCAAGGCCGAGATGGTCGGCAAGGTCCGCGCCGCGCTAGACGCGCGCGACAAGACCCTGATCATCGCCCGCACGGATGCGCTCGGCGTCGAGGGCGTCGACGCCGCCATCGACCGCGCCGAGGCCTATCTGGAGGCCGGCGCCGACATCATCTTCGTGGAAGGTCCGCCTACCCTGGACCAGACCCGGGCCATCGCCGACCGCTTCGCCGCGCGCGTCCCGCTGGTCCACAACCTGGTCGAGGGCGGCATCACCGCCGTGCGTACAGGCGCGGAGTTGCAGGACCTGGGCTTCGCCATCGCGCTGCATCCGATGCTGCTGCTGCATGGCCTGGCCAAGGCTGGGCCCGAATGGCTGGCCCACCTGCGGGCCAACAGAACCACCGACGGTCTCGAAGACCAGATCCTCGACCTTTCGCGCCTCAACGCCATCGCCGGCGTCGACGCCCTGCTGGCCGACGCGGCCGCCTATGCCTGAGTCCGGAGAATAGCGTCCATGCGCCCTCAACGTCTGATCATCGCCGGCGCCGGTATCGGCGGCCTGACCGCCGCCATCGCCCTGGCGCGCGCCGGCCACGACGTCGAGGTGCTGGAGCAGGCCCCAGCCCTGGGCGAGATCGGCGCCGGCGTCACGCTGGCCCCTAACGCCATGCGGGTCTATCACCACCTGGGCCTGGCCGAGGCGATCACCGCCGCCGGGGTCGAGCCGGCCCGCCAGCGCGTGCAGCACTGGGCCGACGGTCGCGATCTGGTCGCCTTCGAGCGCGGCCAGAAGGTGCGCGACCTTTATGGCGCGCCTTACGTCTACATCCACCGCGCCGACCTGCACGCCATCCTGATCCAGGCGCTGGAAGCTACCGGCCGCGGGACCATCCACCTGTCGGCCGCCTGCGTCGGCGCCTCGATCGACGATGACAAGGCCCTGGCCCACCTGGCCGACGGCCGCACCATCGTCGGCGACGCGGTGATCGGCGCCGACGGCGTCAAGTCGGCGGTGCGCAAGGGCTTCGATCCCGGCGAGCCGCACTTCACCGGCCACGTGGTCTGGCGCGCGATCGTGCCCGTGCAGGGTCCGGTGCTGCAGGGGCTGACCGATTTCCCTGGCATCCACATCGGCCCCGGTCGGATGGCGGTGCGCTATCCGCTGCGCAACTCCACCCTGCTCAACCTCGTCTTCTTCGCCCGCCAGGAGGGCTGGGCCGAGGAAGGCTGGACCATCCCGGCCGATCTCGGCGCGCTGCGCGAAATCTTCGACGGCTGGTGCCCCGAGGTGCAGACCATGCTCGACGCGGTCGATCCAGCCGCGCTCTACAAGTGGGCCGTCTTTGCCCGCAAGCCGCTGCCGGCCTGGGTCCGCGACGGCCGCATCGCCCTGCTCGGCGACGCCGCCCACGCCATGACCCCGTTCCTGGGCCAGGGCGCCGCCGCGGCCATCGAGGACGCGCTGATCCTGGCCCGCGCCTTCGAGGCCGCCGCCGACGCGCCCGAGGCCCTGGCCCGCTACGAGGCGGCCCGCAAGGACCGCTGCGGCTTCATCCAGACCGAGTCGAACCTCAACGCCGACAGGCTGGAAGGCGACGAGGCCCACCTCTACGGCATGACCCAGATCAAGAACGAAGAAACCCTGGGCCTCTTCGCCTATGACGCGGGCGCCGTGCCGGTTTAGGCGGCTATCCGTCTGGCGGAGGATTGGTTGAATGTAAAATTTTGACTGATCGGTCCCCTTAGGACTAGGCTTCAGAAGAGCCCGGTTTTGTGGAGTCCGACATGTCCGCCGAAATGCTCAATACCTTCCAGCAGATCACCCATCCGATCCTGCCGATCGCGACTCACGACGAGGCTTCGCGCCAGGAATTCACCAAGAGCTTCAAGCAGTTCATCCAGCAGGGCCTGCTGCCGGGCCTGGGCCCGGTGTTCGGCTCGCGGGCCGGCAAGGCCTTCGAGCGCGAGCATGGCCGCGCGCCGGCCGACCGTCGCGACATCCGCGCGGCCATGGTCAAGGACCTCTACTTCCAGCACTACGCGGCGGCCAATCGCATCGCCCAGGAGCTGCTGTGGGAGGCGACCAACGTCACCATCGACCGCGAACTTCCCGAGCTGATCGAACGCGCCCAGGCGCTGTCGTCCAAGGCCACCGCCAAGCTGGACGTGCCCGAGGAGTTCGAGACCCCGCGCTACGTCACCGCCATCGATATCCACTGCATGCCGGGCGGTTATGCGGGCGAAGTGGCGCCGAACGACATCTCGACCGGCGCGCTCTATGACCGCGGCGTCTATCTGTACGCCATGGGCTATATGGGCCCGTTCAACGACGACATGGGCCGCTCGGTCTGCAACTACGTCAACCGTCGCCTGGACGGCTTCAAGCCCAAGCGGATCCTCGACCTGGGCTGCACCGTCGGCCACTCCACCCTGCCCTACAAGGAACTGTTCCCCGAGGCCGAGGTCTGGGGCGTCGACGTGGCCGCGCCGCAGGTGCGCTATGCTCACGCTCGCGCCGCCGGCCTGGGCCTGGACGTCAACTTCGCCCAGATGAACGCCGAGAAGACCCGCTTCGAAGACGGCAGCTTCGATCTGATCGTCAGCCACATCCTGCTGCACGAGACCAGCGGCAAGGCGATGCCGAAGATCTTCCAGGAGTGCCACCGCCTGCTGGCGCCCGGCGGCTACATGATCCACGCCGATCTGCCGCCGTTCGACAACATGGACGCCTTCACACAGTTCATTCTCGACAACGAGACCTGGTACAACAACGAGCCGTTCTGGGGCGCGATGCGCGAGACCGACCAGATCGCCCTGGCCAAGGCCGCCGGCTTCCCGCCCGAGACCATCAAGTTCGACACCGCGCCCATGGCCATCATGGAGTTCGTGGCCCAGCAGGCCGCCGGCTACAGCGAGGACGCCAGCGCGGCCGTCTCCGACCGTGAGTTCGCCGCCGGCGAATATGCCCCCGGCGGCGGCTGGGAAGTCCTGATCGCGCGCAAAGCCTGAGGACCTAAATCATGAACGCCTACGCCCCCCAGGCCGAGCGCCCGCACGTCATCCGTGACGCCAAGGGCAAGCGCCCGCAGTTCTACGAGACCCCGGGTCTGGACGACGCCATGTCGATGATCATGGTGCTGGCCAACGAGCTGTCGGTGCTGCGCGACCGCCTCGATTCCGCCGAACGCGTCCACGCCGCAAAGGGTCTGGACCTGGCCGCCGAGATCGAGGCTCTTCAGCTCGACCAGGCCGCCCTTGAAGAACGCGAAGCGCGTCGCCAGGATTTCCTGGGCCGCCTGTTCTACATGGCCCGCAAGGACGCCGCCGAGGCCGCCCAGGCCGACACCGCCGAGCGCTTCCGCTCGGTGATCGAAGACATCGCCAAGACCTGAGTCCAGTCCATGCCCGTCAAGTCGCGTCTCGCCCCGGCCGCCGACCTCATCTCGCGTCTGGAGACGATCGTCGGCGCGGCCAACCTGCTCGTCGGCGACGCCGTCGCGCCCTTCGCCAGCGACGTCTATCGCTCGCTGGAAACGCCGCTGGCGGTCGTTCGGCCGACCAGCGTCGAGGCGCTGCAGGCCGTGATCCGCGAGACCGTCGCGGCCGGCGTGGCGGTCGTGCCGCGCGGCGGCGGCGCGTCCTATACCGACGGCTATCTGCCGACCCGGGCCGACAGCATCCTGATCGACACCGGCGGCCTCACCAAGATCGTCGAGATCAACGAGACGGACGCCTATGTCACCGTCGAAGCCGGGGTCACCTGGGCGGCGCTAAAGGCGGCTCTCGATCCGCTCGGCCTGCGCACACCGTTCTTCGGTCCGTTCTCGGGCCTGGCCGCCACGGTCGGTGGGTCGATGTCGCAGAACGCCATCAGCCACGGCTCGGGCGCCCACGGGTCCAGCGCGGAGTCGGCGGTGTCGCTGGACGTGGTGATCGCCAATGGCGACCTGGTCCGCACCGGATCGGCCGCGCGCGGCGCCCAGCCCTTCGCTCGCTGGTACGGCCCCGATCTCTGCGGCCTATTCCTGGGTGACTGCGGTGCCCTGGGCGTCAAGGCGCGGATCACCCTGCCCCTGCTGCGCGTCAAGCCAGCGTTCCAGGCCGGCTCGTTCGCCTTCCCCGACCTGCCCAGTCTGGCCCGCGCCATGCGGGAGGCGGGTCTCGAAGGCCTCGACGACGAGCACTTCGCGATCGACGCACCTCTGGCCCAAGGCCAGATCGCCCGCCAGGACAAGGCCGCCGTCGTGCAGATGGCGCTCTCGGTGATGCGCACCTCGCCGTCGTTGGTCAGCGGCGTGAAGCAGCTCGTGAAGATGGCTGTGGCCGGCGACCGCGCCCTGCGAGCGGCCGAGTACATGGTGCACTACATCCTCGAAGGGACCGACGATCGCGAGGCCAAGGCCAAGCTCGATCGCCTGCGCACCCTGATGACCCGCGAGGGCGTCGAGATCCCCAACACCATGCCGACCATCGTGCGCGGCATGCCGTTCGCGCCGCTGTTCAACGTGCTGGGCCCCAAGGGCGAGCGCTGGGCGCCGATGCACGGCATCCTGGCCCACAGCCAGGTCGCGCCGTTCCACGAAGCGCTGGAAGCCCTCTATGCCAGCTACGCCGAGGAGATGACCCGTCGCGGCGTCTGGCGCGGCGGCATGTTCGAGGTCCTGCGGCCGTCGGGCTTCCTCTACGAGGTCGCCCTCTACTGGCCCGGCAAGCGCAGCGCCTATCACGAAAGCGTCCTGCCGGCCGACTATCTGGCGGGCCTGGCCACCTTCGAGGACGCCGACGGCACGGCCGAGTTCGTGCATGCGCTGAAGGCGCAGATCATCGATCTCTACAGCCGCTTCGGCGCCACGCACTTCCAGCTGGGCAAGCTGTTTCCGTATGCCGATGTGTTGGAGCAGCCGGCGCTGGATCTGGTGCGCGCGGTCAAGGCGGCGGTCGATCCCAAAGGTCTGATGAACCCTGGGGCGCTGGGGCTCTAACACTGAACGATCCTCCCCCTCTGGGGGAGGTGGCCCAGAGGGCCGGAGGGGGTCCTCTCCGGCCTATTCCGTTGAGGACCCCCTCAGTCGCTCCGCGACAGCTCCCCCAGAGGGGGAGCATCTTCCAACCGCCAAACAAAAAGGGCGCGAACCTCTCGGTTCGCACCCTCTCGTTCGCCCCTGCGCGGGGAGATCGTCAGCTCTTGGCTTCGGGCGCGGCCCGCAGCGATCGCAGGATATTCTGGACCATCACGTCGCGCTTGGCATTCAGTTGGCCCTGCAGCTCCGGGCTCGGCTGGAAGTCGTCGACCTCGGCGGCGGCCAGCACGCCGTGCTTTTCCAGCACAGCCTCCAGCACGTGGACGCGGTCGGTCAGAACCCAGACTTCGCGGGTCAGGGACAGCAGGGCCTCGCCCAGGTCGTCCAGCTGGTCGACGGTCAGCATCCGGCGGTTCACCGGCTCGGAGATCGGGCGTTCGAAGATCTTGGGAGTCATGGCGTTCATGGTGTTCCGAACTCAGGCGGGCTTGTGGGCGCGCAGCACATAGTAGGCGTGGGTCGGGGCCTGGGTGGCGCCCTCGACGTCGACGAAGCCGATGTCCTTGCAGATCTGGATCAGATCCATGCTGGCCGAGGCGCGCCAGTAGGGCTCTCCGCCCCACTTGGCCAGGTAGTCGTAGCGCCAGGAACTTAGCTTATCGATCTCAGCGTAGCGCGGCACGTCGGCCATGATGATGTCACCGCCCGGCTTCAGCATTCGGAAGGCCTCTTCCAGGATCGACTTGATGATCCGCGGCGGAGCTTCGTGGAACAGGATGAAGGTGGTGACCAGGTCGAAGCTCTCATCGGCGAAACCGGAGTTCTCGCCGCCCTTGACCATCAGCTTCCAGTTCCAGCCCTTCTCGTTGGCCACGCGGCGGGCCTGTTCGAGCATGCGGGCCGACAGGTCGATGCCGGTGATCTGGGCTTCCGGGAAGGTCTCCTGCAGGGCCTGGGTGAAGTGGCCCGAGCCGCAGCCGATATCGAGGATTTCCTTGTAGTCGCGGCGCGGGGCCTGCTGGGCGGCGGCCCGGCGTTGGCCAAAGATGTCGCCGCCGTAGCCGCGCGCCACCAGTTGCTTGTGCACCAGCTCGCCGTGGACATAGCCGGTGTGGTCGATGTGATCCCAGCCGCCGGTGGTGCGGTGGAACCACACCTTGCTCCAGTAGCTGGGGGCCGGCTCGCCGTCGCCGTAGTCCAGCGTGGCGGGACCTTCGTCGAGGCTCTTCAGATAGGGCTCGATGGCGGCGCGACGCTCCTCGAAGGCTTCGTCGCAGTGCGCGCCGTGGGTGCGCGAGGCCCACTCGCCGAACAGCTCGCGGATCTTGAAGATCTTGGAGTCGGCCAGGGTCTCGACGACCAGCGCGTGCCGCTCGTCCATGTCGTCGGGCATTGTCTGAGCGTTGACGCCCTTCATGGCCAGTTCGGCCTCAGCCGCGAAGTGCAGGCCGAAGGTCGCCTTCGATATCCCCGCCTGGAAATCGAGCGACGCCCGACCGCGTTGAGCCAGAGCCGGAGCTTCCATGGGACACCTCGAAAACTGTTTGATGACAGAAACTTAGACCCGAAAGTCCAATCTGAAAGGTCCCGCAACCCGCTTATCCGCTGTTCGGTCAGCGCAGGGCCAGATTTTCGCTCGCGACACGATTGGAGAGGCTTTTCAGGGCTTGCGCGTCGCCCGCGGCGTAGGCCAGCATGAGCTCGGCCGACACGGCGACAGCCTGCGCAAAACCGGCGTCCTGGGTCGGTCCCGGCAATTCGGCCCGGCAGATCAGGCCGCCGAAATAGTGGTCGACGCCCTCCAGCACGAGGCTGTGCTTGTCGCCCGGCGCGGCGGCTTCCCAGGCGATCAGGCGCATGCGCCAGTCGTCGACGAAGCCTGGCAGAACGTCGGCGTCGCCGGTCTGGATCAGGGCGGGCGCGGTGAGGCCGGCGAAGCCTTCGGCGGCGATCAGGCCCGGCGTCACCGGCGGCGGCGACAGGGCGACCACGGCCTTCACCCGCGCATCGAACGGCGAGACCGGCGCGGCGACGACCGCTCCACCGGCGGCCAGAGCCAACAGAGCGCCGAACGAGTGCCCCGCGGCGGCGAGACCGCCCTCCCCGTCGGCCGCCAGCCAATTCAGCGTTGCCCGCTGGTCTTCCAGCCGCGTGCGCCAGACGGCGCCCTGGTCGAAGCTGGCGCGGTCGGGATGGTCGGCGCTGTCGACATGCAGCGGCGCGGCGACCAGCAGGCCCCGCTCCGCCCAGCCTTCCAATAGCGGCTGGTACTTGGCCGGCGACGAGAACGCCCCGTGCGAGAAAGCGACCCGCGCCCGCACCGGTCCGGCCGGACGCACGACGGTCAGCTGCAGCGCGCGCTCGCCAATGTCGAGCGCGATGATGTCGGTCTGGACGGCCATGCTCAAACGACCGCGCAGACGGTCTTCCATTCCAGGTAGCTGTCCAGCGCCACCTGGCCGCTGTCGCGCCCCCAGCCCGAGGCCTTCACCCCGCCGATGGGCAGGCTGTTGTCGTACATCGAGTGGCAGTTGATCCACACGGTGCCAGCCCGCAGGCGGCGCGAGATGCGGTGGGCGTGCGATAGGGACTCCGTCCACAGGCTGGCGGCCAGGCCGTATTCGCTGTCGTTGGCGGCGGCGATAACCTCGTCGACGTCATCGAAAGCCTGGGCGACGACGACCGGGCCGAACACCTCTTCTCGAACGATAGCCATGTCGGCGGTGACCCCGGCGACGACGGCGGGCGAGACGAAGGTCCCGGCCTCGCCCAGCAGCGCGCCGCCCGTGACGATCTCCGCGCCGGCCGCCTTGGCGGCAGAGACGAAGCCGGCCACGCGTTCGGCCTGCTTGCCCGAGACCAGCGGACCCATGTGCGTCGACGGATCCAGGCCATGGCCAAGCACCGTGCCGCGGGCCTGGGCGGCGACGCCCTCGACCACGCGGTCATAGATCGAGCGGTGCGCATAGAGCCGCGAACCAGCCACGCAGACCTGGCCGGCGTTGAAGAAGATGGCGTTGGCCGCGCCGGGGATGGCCAGGTCGAGATCGGCGTCCGGCAGGATCACCACCGGCGACTTGCCGCCCAACTCCAGGGTCACCTTCTTGAGGTTGCCCTTGGCGGCGTCGAGGATGGCCCGGCCCGTCTGGGTCGAGCCCGTGAAGGCCACCTTGTCGACGTCCTTGTGGGCGGCCAGCGCCGCGCCGGCATCCGCGCCCAGGCCCGTGATGACGTTCAGAACGCCCGGCGGGAAGCCGGCCTGATCGAACAGTTGCCCCAGGCGAATAGCGGTCAGAGAGGTGTCCTCGGCGGGCTTCAGCACCACGGTGCAGCCGGCGGCCAGGGCCGGCGCCAGCTTCATGGCGGTCAGCACCAGCGGCGAGTTCCACGGCACGATAGCCCCGACCACCCCGACCGGCTCGCGCAGCGTCCAGGCGGCGACCTGCTTGCCGGCCGGCTGGTAGTTGATCGAGGTGTCGATGGTCCGCCCCTCGATGGCGTTGGCCAGGCCCGCGAAATAGCGGAACTGGTTCACCGCGCCGGGGATCTCGGCCCAGCGGCCGACATAGAGCGGCTTGCCCTGATCCAGGGTCTCCAGCTCGGCCAACTCGTCGATATTGGCTTCGATCAGGTCGGCCACGGCCCACAGCAGGCGCGAGCGCTGCATCGGGGTGAAGGAGGGCCAGTCGCCGCCATCGAAGGCCTTGCGGGCGGCGGCCACGGCGGCGTCGACATCGGCGGCGCCGGCCTTGGCCATGTCAGCCAGCACCTTGCCGGTGGCCGGATCGCGGGTCTCGAAGGTGTCACCGCTGGCCGCGTCCACCCACTGGCCGCCGATGAACAGCTGCTTGCGGCGGACGGCCAGGAAGGCGCGAGCGCCTTCGGTCTGGGGCTCAACGGCCCGGACGATGAAGGTCATCTCATACTCCCCGACGCGACAGTGTCAGCCTGGACGTTAGCCCTTGAGGGGCCTGCGCAAAGGCCCGCCGAAGCCGCTATCCGCAGCGCGGTCAGCCTCGCGCGCGCGCCGTCGAAAACATCGCTACAGCCTAGTCTCAAGTCAGGTTTTTGGAGTTGAGACGCATGGCGCCGAACGGACGCGGAGTGGACGTGATCGAGGGCTACGCGCCCCTGCGGACGGCGGCGGGCGCGAGCGCGCCGGCGGTGTTCGAGGTGGTCGCCGGCGGCGTCTCCACCGAAGCCTTGGCGGCCGCGCAGGCCTGGTCCGACGCCCATGACGGCCTGGCCCTGCTGGTCTGGCAGGGCGGCGCGCTGCGCTACGAACAATACGCCCCGCACCTGACGGCGGCCAACCGCTTCGAGACCTTCTCGATGCACAAGACGGTGCTGGGCCTGCTCTACGGCGCGGCGATCCGCGACGGCGCGATCGCCAGCATCGACGATCCGGTCGGGACCTATATCGCTGAATGGGCGGACAATCCGCGCGGCGCCATCCCGCTGCGCCATCTGCTGGGCATGAGCTCGGGCCTGACGTTCCACAGCCTCGACAAGGGCGATCCGCAGGCTCTGAAGCTGATGCTGGGCGACCGGATCAGCCACACGGCTCTAGAGACTAAGATTGACCAGCCGTTCGGCGCCAAGTTCGACTACTACAATGTCGATGCCCAGATCGCCGGGATCGCGCTGGACCGCGCGCTGAAGGCCAAGGGCCTGGGCGACTACGCTAGCTATCTGTCCAAGGCCCTGCTGGCGCCGATCGGCGCGGGCGACGTTGTGCTGTGGGTCGAGCGCGAGGACGGCGATCCCCGCTTCTTCGCCGGCCTGCAGGCCACCGCCCGCGATTGGCTGCAGGTGGGTCGCCTGATCGCCGGCGGCGGCGCGATCGATGGCCGGCAAATCATCCCAGCCGACTGGATCGCGACGATGTCGGCGGCCAATCCGCTGAACCCGGCCTATGGCCTGCTGATCTGGCGCGGCGCGGCCTGGAGCGAGAAGCGGTCTTACGGCCCCTCGACGATGTACGCCGCGCCGCACAGCGCGCCGTTCGCGATCGAGGATCTGGTCTATCTCGACGGCTTCGGCGGCCAGCGGGTCTATGTCTCGCCGTCGCGAGACCTGGTGATCGTGCGGACCGGCCGGCCAAGGCTGGACTTCGACGACGCGGCGCTGCCGAATTTGCTGGCTTGACGCCGTACGTCCTTCGAGGCTCGGCTACGCCTCGCACCTCAGGATGAGGAATTCAGAGCAACCATGCTCCTCATCCTGAGGCGCCCGCGCAGCGGGCCTCGAAGGACGCACGCGCGAGAATCTCTAGGCAATCGGCCCCAGATTGACGCTGATCGCCTTCGTCTTGAGATAGGCGTCGATCCCCTCGCGGCCGAACTCGCGACCCCAGCCCGATTGGCGGTTGCCGCCGAACGGGGTCTCGGGGCTCAGGGCGGCGTGGACATTGACCCCGACCTGGCCGCTGTCGATGGCGCGGGCCATGCGGTGGGCGCGGGTCAGGTCCTTGGTCCAGACCGAGCCCGACAGGCCAAAGGTGGTGTCGTTGACCGCCGCCAGCAGGCCGGCGTCATCGCCGTCCTTGAACACCTGCACGCCCAGCACCGGACCGAACACCTCCTCGCGCGCCAGCTTCATCGACGGCTCCACGTCGCGGAACACGGTCGGGGCGACATAGTGGCCAGGGCCGTCCGGCACCTGGCCAGCATGGGCCAGGGTCGCGCCCTCGGCCTTGGCGGCGGCGACATGCTCCAGCACCCGCGCCTTTTGGCGAGCCGAGACCAGCGGACCGATCATGGTGGTCGGGTCCAGGCCCGGGCCGACCTTCAGATAGTTGGCGGTCTGGGCGATCCCCTCGATCACCGCGTCGGCGACGGCCTCGTGTACGAACAGGCGCGTGCCGGCCATGCAGTTCTGGCCCGACAGGAAGAAGCAGGCCATGGCCGCCGACGGAATGGCGTCGGCCAGATCGGCGTCGGGGAAGATCACGAACGGCGACTTGCCGCCCAACTCCAGGGTCACGCGCTTGAGGTCATGGCTGACGGCGCGGACGATCTCTTTGCCCACGGCGGTCGAGCCGGTGAACGAGATCTTGTTGACGCCCGGATGGGCCACCAAAGCCGCGCCGATGTCGTGGCCGTGGCCGTGGATCAGGTTGAAGGTCCCCTCGGGACCACCGGCTTCCAGCCAGAGCTTGGCCACGAAGGTCGAGGTCAGCGGTGTCAGTTCGGCGCTCTTCAGAACCAGCGTGCAGCCCGACGCCAGGGTCGGGGCCAGCTTCAGGATGATCATCGAGACCGGCACGTTCCACGGCACGATCGCACCGACCACGCCGACCGGCTCGCGCACGGTGTAGACCAGCAGGTCCAGCGCCTCGCGGCCATTGGCCCGGGCCGGAATGGTCGAACCCTCGAGCTTGGTGGCCAGCCCGGCATAGTAGCGGACATAGTCTGCGCAGAAGCCGGCGATGGTCGCGCCCGAAAGGCTGATGGGCATGCCGTTCTCGATGCTCTCGATCTCGGCCAGCTTGGCGGAGTCGCGCTCCAGCAGGTCGGCGAAGCGCAGCATGATCCGCGCGCGGTCTGCCCCCGAGGTCCCGCTCCAGCTCGGCAAGGCCTTGCGCGCGGCGGCCACGGCGGCGTCGACATCCTCGAGCGACGCGGCGCGGACCTTGGCGACGATGCTCTCCGTCGACGGATCCTCGACCTCGATCACCGTCTCGGACCGCCCCTCGACGAAGGCGCCGCCGATCAACAGGGCATGCGGCTGGGCCAGGAAGGCCTGGGCCTCGGCGGACGGACCGAACGGGGTCGCTTCACTCACGGGTATGCTCCTTGGGGAACGCTAGACGGACAAAACCTAGGCCGCGACCGCCGCGTCGGCGGGCTCGCGCCCCGCCCTCCCCGCCTGTCGGTCAGGCCGCGCGAAGCGGTGGCGACGCGCGACCGGCCTGCCCGACTGTGAGCCTGGGGCATTGGGGGATGACGACGATGAGCGACGTTCGCGACGAATTCCGCAGAGGCTGGCGCGTGGTGCTGTCGGCCGGCGTGGGCGTGGGCTGCGGCATCAGCCTGCAGCAATATGTCGGCTCGTTGTTCGTAAAGGCCTTGCAACAGGACCTGGGCTGGACCCGGGGCCAGATCGCCCAGGCGCAAGGCGCGGCCCTGACGGCCCTGATCGTGGCGCCGGTGCTGGGCTGGCTGATGGATCGCATCGGCGTGCGGCCGGTCGCCATCGTCTCGGCGGTGCTGCTGGCCCTGGTCTATGGCGCCTTCGCGGCGATGCCGCCGGTGCTGGGCGTGTTCTACGGCCTCTTCGCCCTGCTGGTGATGCTGGGCTCGGGCACCGGCCCGATCGGCCACACCCGAGCGGTCAACACTTGGTTCGACAAGGGCCGCGGCCTGTCGCTGGGCCTGACCCTGACCGGCGTCTCGCTGGTGGCGGCGCTGATGGCGCCCGCCTTGAGCTTCGTGATCGAACATTTCGGCTGGCGCGCCGGCTATCTGGCCCTGGGCGCCCTGTCGCTGGTGGTGGCCCTGCCGACGATCGTCACCGGCCTGTGGGAGCGTCAGCGCTGGCTGGCCCGCAACGGCGGCGGCGAGGCCGAGACGGCGGCCGCCCAGCGCGCCGCCCAGGTGGGCCTGACCGCGCGCCAGGCGCTGAAGACCCCACGCTTCTACGTGCTGTCCCTGGCCATCCTGCTGGCCACCGCCGGCCTGACCGGCGTGATCAGCCAGCTGCAGCCGATCCTGACCGACCAGGGCATGAAGGCCGGTGCGGCGGGCTGGCTGATCTCGCTGCTGGCGCTGTCGGTGATGCTGGGCCGGGTCGTGGTCGGCTGGGCCGTCGACCGGTTCTGGGCTCCGATTCCCGCCGCCATCGCCCTGGCCATGCCCGCCTTGGGCGTGCTGCTGCTGATGGTCAGCGGAGGCCACGTGGCCGCCGCCGTGCTGGCCGTGCTGCTGATCGGCGCGGCGCAGGGCGGCGAGGTCGATGTCGCGGCCTTCTTCGTGGCGCGCTATTTCGGCATGCGTTCGTACGGCGCGATCTACGCCCTGATCGGCATCGCCATCTCGATCGGCGTGCCGATCGGCGCCATCGGAGTCGGCCAGCTCTACGATCACGACGGCAATTATCAGCGGGCGCTGATCTTCGCCGCGGTGGGCTTCGTGCTCAGCGCCGTCCTGATCCTGCTGATGGGACGCTATCCGCAACTGCAGGACCAGGACGAAGCGAAGGCCGACATCGCGCCCGGGATCACGCCGCTTGCGACATCGGCTGGCACAGGTCCCGGCTGATCGCGTCGGCCGTGGCCCTGAGCTTGTCGGTATACATCTGAGCGGCTTCACCCATCTTCATCGACGAGCTGAAGAACACCAGCACCAGCGCGCCGCAGACCCCGTCGCTGTTGAAGATCGGCGCGCCGATCGACGAGGTCTTGCCGGGGGTCGCCGTATAGGGATTGCGGCCCTTGGTGGCGTAGCCAGCGTCGACCACGTCGGCGAACAGGCCGCCGGACTCCGCATATTGCAGGGTCAGAGGATCGACCTGACCCTCGCCCCGGCGATAGGCGTCCAGCACCGCGCGCTGCTCTTCCTGGCTGGCGAAGGCCAGATAGGCCTTGCCCGCCGCGCTCTCCAGGATCGGCAGGGTATAGCCCGGATAGTAGTTGTTCAGGGTCAGCGACGTCATGGTGTGGGTGGAGTCGCGGATCATCATCTGCTGGCCCACGCGCGTGGCGATCGACACCGGCCAGGTGACCTTGGCGGTCAGGTCGACGATGTGCGGACGGGCGCAGGCGACCAGGCGATCGCTCTCCTGGAACCCGTGCGACAGCGATTGCACCAGCATGGTCGGGCGATAGCGCTTGCGCGACGGCTCGCGCTCGATCAGCCGCTCGTGCAGCAGGGTCTGGACGATGCGGCAGGCGGTCGGATAGGGCACGCCCGAGGTCTGGGCGATCTCCATCATCGACAGCGAACCGCGCCGGTTGATCGCCTGCAGCACCGAAATGCAGCGGCTGATAGCTCTGATCGGCACACCTTTTTCCATAGGTGAATTCCCTCCGTTTACGTGGACACCAGACCGAAGGCGGGGCCTCGCTGACGACAATGCCGTCTGGTTATCCGCTCACCGGACAGCCATTCGAGGTCCCGACGCCGCTTGGGCCATCATTTGTGCGTCGTCTGCTCTTTCGCAGAGCGGATATTTGACCACACGGTCAACTAAGTGGCAAATCCCGCATTAGGGTGCAGGCGTACGAATTTCAGGAGCTGCGCGCCCATGGCCACACCCGACATCCGAGCCGTCGCTCTACCCGAGGATGAAGCCGTTTATCTTCAGAGGTTTACGGCGGCGGCGAATGCCCCTGCGGAAACCTACGACACGGTCGAGGCTGTGCCCGGCGCGCGGAATCGGACCCTGCTTCCGCACGCCCAGCCGGGCGAACGGACGGTCTCCGACGAGGCCCTCGAGCGCGCCGCGGCCTATGCGGCGGCCAACAACTCCAAGGCCTTCATGGTCTGGCGCGACGGCAAGCTGGAGCACGAGGCCTATTTCGGCGGGGCCAGCCGCCCTGCCCTGCTGGCCTCCAAGTCCCTGGCCAAGCCGCTGACCGCCATCGCCGTCGGCCGCGCCATCGCCCTGGGCAAGATCACGTCGCTGGACCAGTCGGTCGCCGACTTCATCACCGAGTGGCAGGGCACGCCCAAGGCGGCGATGCTGGTGCGCCATACACTGGACATGCGCTCGGGCCTGCTAGCCCAGGGCTTCAGCATCGACCCGGCCAATATCTGGAACCGCTCGTACCTGCATCCCCGGCACGACGACATCCTGATCCACGAGTACCCGCTCGCGAACCCGCCGGGCAGCCGCTACGACTACGCCAACGCCACGTCGGAGCTGGTGGCCCTGATCATCGAGCGCGCCACCGGCCGTCGCTATGCCGAGTTCGTGTCCGAAGAGGTGCTCAAGCCCCTCGACGCGCCGGGCGGCCAGGTCTGGGTCGACCGTCCCGGCGGCCTGGCCCATTCGGGCTGCTGCATCCTGCTGCCGGCCGAGAGCTGGCTGCGCATGGCCATGCTGCTGATCGACGACGGCGTCCAGGACGGCGTACGACTGCTGCCCGAGGGCTATGTGGACGCGATGCGCACGCCCACGCGGGAGAACCCGCACTATGGCATGGGCGTCTATATTGGCGCGCCCTATCTGGAGCGGCGCGGCTGGGCCGCTCCCGACGCGCCGTGGCCCAAGGTGCTGCATAGCGAGCC
Organism: Caulobacter sp. GW821-FHT10F06; assembly: GCF_058809215.1. Lineage (NCBI taxonomy): Bacteria > Pseudomonadati > Pseudomonadota > Alphaproteobacteria > Caulobacterales > Caulobacteraceae > Caulobacter > Caulobacter sp. GW821-FHT10F06. The sequence continues at coordinate 114,878 of NZ_JBXASK010000013.1, forward strand.
CTATGCGGCCAACGACCTCTACCTGTTCTGCGGCAACTCCAACCAGGTGGTCTACATCGTGCCGTCCAAGCGGCTGATCGTGCTGCGCCTGGGCGACATACCGCCCAAGACGCCCGAGTGGGACAACAGCGTCCTGGCCAACCTGATCTTGGGCGGGCTGAAGGGCTAAGGCCCTAAGGGATCCGAATCCGGACCTCGCCCTTCGACAGCTCAGGGTGAGCAACTGTCTTGAGGTTATGCGATTGCGGAACGCCATGGTGCGTTGTCGCGGAGCATGGCGTTGAGGATGGTGA
>NZ_JBXASK010000014.1:0-75343 GCF_058809215.1 Caulobacter sp. GW821-FHT10F06
TCCTGCCCCGTAGCGAAGCGTACGGGGGAGGTGGCGCGGCGCCGATAGGCGACGTGACGGAGGGGGCGCTGCTGAGCTAGCCATCCAACTCTCACCCTTCTCGGACTTAGAGTTAGTCCGCTATCGAGGCGAGCCCACTGTCCGGCTAGCGCACGCCGCCCGTCATCTCTCTACCCCACCAAGTTCCGCTCCTTGGCGAAGTGGCTCAGCCCCAGCCAGGTCTGGATGTTGGACGCCAGGTCGCGGTCGCCGGTCAGGGTCATTCGGCCGCTGTCCAGCGCCACGCGAACGGTCTCGTAGCCCATCCAGATCGAGGTCATGGTCTTCAGGTCGGTGGAGACATAGAGGTCGACGTCGAAGCCCAGGTCGGCAGAGCACAGGTCGACGTCGGTGTCGGCGGCGGGATCGACGATCAGCCACCACGAGCGCTGGACGGCCGGGCGCTCGGGATAGACGAACTGGATGACGCTGCGCTGCTTGGGCATTGGCGTCAGGTTCAGGTTGCGGCGCATGTCCCACATCAGCAGTTGGGCGTCGAGGTTCTGCAGCGAGACCTCGGTCTTGATCCGGCGCTGGCCCCACAGGCCGAAGGCCTCGACGATCGGCTCCAGTTCGCGACCGGCCGTGGTCAGGTGGTATTCCAGCACGCCGGGGTCGGTGGGCGAGGCCGAGCGATAGAGGATGCCGGCCGCCTCCAGTTCCTTGAGCCGCTGCGACAGCAGGGCCGGCGACATGCGCGGCACCCCGCGCCGCAGGTCGTTGAACCGCGTCGAGCCGGCGACGAACTCGCGCAACAGCACCACGGTCCAGCGCGTGCACAGGATCTCGGCCGCCATGGCGACGGGACAGAACTGCTTGTAGCTGCCTTGGGTCATGGGTGGTCCCCCTCAGGATGGCGCAAGCTTAGGATTACGCCGTTCTTCGGCATAGTTCAGTTTCTGTATCGCCTTGATTCAGTTTCTGAACTGGCCGCGATCGGGTCGCTCGAACCATGTTATGCCAAGGGCGAGCGACGGGCTGGCCGACTTGGAGACTGGCCATGGACACGCGGGCCGAGACGACGATGCAAACCACGCAAGCCAGCTGGCTGGAGCGCGCCGACAAGATCGCCGAGGCGATCGCGGCCCAGGCCGCCGCCCATGACGAGGCCGACAGCTTCGTCGCCGACGGCTTCGCCCTGCTCAAGCGCGAGGGCTTCTTCAAGGCCGGGGCGCCGGCCGAGTTCGGCGGCGGCGGGGCCAGCTATCGCGAGATCTGCCAGATCGTGCGCCGGCTGTCGGCGGCCTGCGGCTCGACCGGTCTGGCCTTCTCGATGCACTCGCACCAGGTGGTCACCGCGCTCTGGCGCTGGAAGAACACCGGCGCGCCGACCGACGGCCTGCTCAAGCGCGTGGCGGCCGAGGACCTTGTGCTGATCTCCAGCGGCGGGTCGGACTGGCTGAAGAGCGCCGGGACGGCGGTGAAGGTCGAGGGCGGCTTCCGGATCACGGCCCGCAAGATCTTCTCCAGCGGCTGCCTGGCCGGCGACCTGCTGATGACCAGCGCCGTCTACGACGATCCGGAGGCAGGCCAGACGGTCCTGCACTTCGGCGTGCCGTTCAAGGCCGAGGGGGTCAAGATCCTCGACACCTGGCGGGTGATGGGCATGCGCGGCACGGGCTCGCACGATGTGGAGCTGACCGAGGTGTTCGTGGCCGACGCGGCGATCGCGGGCCGGCGGCCGCAGGGTAAATGGCACCCGCTGTTCCACATCATCAGCATGCTGGCCTTCCCGGTGATCTATTCAGCCTATGTCGGCGTCGCCGACGGGGCGCGGGCCAAGGCGCTGGAGGCGGCCCGCCGCAAGGGCGAGGACGAGAGCCTGGCCTATCTGGTCGGTGAGTTGGAGAACGCTCATACGGCCATGGACCTCAGCCTGGAGATGCTGATCGCCCAGGCCGAGACCGGGACGCCAGGGCCGGATACCACCAGCAAGGCGATGATCGGCCGGACCCTGGCGGGCGACGGCGCCATCCTGACCGTCGAGCGGGCGATGCAGGCAGCCGGCGGCGGAGCCTTCTATCGCGAGCTGGGCCTGGAGCGGGCCTTCCGCGACGTGCAGGGCGCGCGCTTCCATCCCCTGCAGACCAAGCCGCAGCTGCGCTACACCGGCCGCGTGGCGCTGGGTCTCGACATCGACGGCTGAGCGGTCGGAGGGGTGACGTCCGGCCGGACGTCACCCCTCCATCGAACGGCGGTTCCTGGCCGCGCCACCATGTCGCACCCGCGATTAACTTCGCCCAAGGCCGCCTCTGGCAAGCATCGCCGAACTCAGAAAGAGGGATCGGCCAAGTGGTGGAATTCGAACAGTCCAGGTTGCAGGCTCTGCTGGGCTATCGCGTGCTGGACACGCCGCCCGACGCCGCCTTCGACCGGCTGACCGCCCTGGCCGCCGACATCCTGGACGCGCCGATCGCCCTGGTCTCGCTGGTCGACAGCGAGCGCCAGTGGTTCAAGTCGCGCGTGGGCCTGGACGCCTGCCAGACGCCGCGCGACCAGGCCTTCTGCGCCCACGCCATCAAGCTGGACCCGGGCTCGGTGATGGTGGTCGAGGACGCCTCGCTGGACCCGCGCTTCGCCGCCAATCCCCTGGTCACGGGCGCGCCCGACATCCGGTTCTACGCCGGGGCGGTGCTGACCAGTCCCGACGGCCACAACCTCGGCACCCTCTGCGTCATCGACACCCAGCCGCGCCCCGACGGCCTGTCCGACAAGGACCTGGGCCGGCTGCGGGCCCTGGCCAAGGTGGTCGCCGACGAGCTGGAGCTGGCCCGCGCCAACCGCGAGGGCGCCGAGAAGCGCCGCCTGCTGGCCCTGGCCGAGACCGTCTCCGGCGTCGGCCATTGGCGTCACGTGATCAAGACCGGCGAGGTGCGCTGGTCCGACGAGGTCTATCGCATCCACGGCGTGACCCGCGACGCGTTCGACCCGGCCTATAATCAGGCCGTCGAGTTCTATGACGTCGAGGGGCGCGCGACGATCGACGCCCTGGTCCTGAAGTCGCTGGCCACCCGCGAAGGCTACGATTTCGAACTGCCCCTGCGCCGCGCCGACGGCGAGATTCGCGTGGTGGTCTGCCGTTCGGTCTGCGAGCTGGACGAGGCCGGCGAGGTCGAGGCGATGTTCGGGGTGTTCCAGGACGTCACCGACCACGTCCAGGCCCTGCGCGCGGCCCACGCGGCGGCCCTCGCGAAGGCCGAGTTCCTGGCCAATATGAGCCACGAACTGCGCACGCCGCTGACCAGCGTCATCGGCTTTTCGGGCCTGCTGATGCAGAGCCAGACCCTGGCCGCCGACGAGCGCCGCTACGCCGACCGCATCCAGAGCGCCAGCCAGGCCCTGCTGTCGGTGATCAACGACATCCTCGACTTCTCCAAGCTGGAGGCCGGCGGCGTCGAGCTGGACCCGCGTCCGTTCGGCGTGATGGACCTGGCCCGCGAGGCCATGGACCTGATCGAGCCCCAGGCCCGCGCCAAGGGGCTGGAGCTGACCCTGACCGGCGGCGAGGGCCTGGACGGCCAGCTGGTCGGCGACGGTCCGCGCCTGCGCCAGGTGATGCTGAACTTCCTGAGCAACGCGGCCAAGTTCACGGCGCGCGGCTCGATCACCCTAGACGCCCGGGGCGAGCCCGACGGGGCCGGCGGCGTGCGGCTGGCGGTGCGGGTCACCGACACGGGCATCGGCTTCGCCCCCGAGCAGGCCGAGCGCCTGTTCGAGCGCTTCGTGCAGGCCGACGGCTCGACCACCCGCGACTATGGCGGCACGGGCCTGGGCCTGACGATCTCGCAGCGCTTGATCGAGATGATGGACGGTGACATCGGCGCCATCGGCCGGCCGGGGCAGGGGGCCAGTTTCTGGTTCTCCGTGCCGCTGGGCGCGGTCGCGACGCCCGCCGTCTCGCCGCAGGCGGCCAACCGTCCGCGCCTGGTCAACGCCAAGGTGCTGCTGGCCGACGACGCGCCGGCCAATCGCGAGCTGGTCAGCGGCGTGCTGACCCAGCTGGGCCTGGAGGTCGAGACCGTCGACGACGGCGCGGCCGCCATCGACGCGGTGGCCCAGGGCGACTTCGACCTGGTGCTGATGGACATCCACATGCCGCACATAGACGGCCTGACCGCCACGCGGGCCATCCGGGCGCTGGGCGGCCGCTTCGCGCGCCTGCCGATCCTGGCCCTGACGGCCAATGTCGAGCCGGCTCACCTGAAGGTCTGCGCCGAGGCCGGGCTGAGCGGCCACGTCGCCAAGCCGATCGACTTCGCCGCCCTGGTCGAGGCCCTGATGCGCCATCTGCCCGCGCCGCCGCTGGAAAAGTGCGCCTGACGGCGGCGTTCGGATTTCACCGTTTGCTCACCAAGTTCGAGAACCGTTCCTAGACGTCTGGCCGCCTAAGCTTGGCCCATGTCGAACCTGGACGCCTTCCTGGATCTGCCCGTCGAGCGCCGCGCCGAAAGCCGGCGCGCCTGCCTGCTGCGCGGCGACCTGATCTCGGCCGGCGGCAAGGCCGAGCCGGTGGCGGTGCTGGACCTGACGGCCGACGGCGCCCGCGTGGCGATGCGCCGCTCGGTGCTGCTGCCCACCCGGCTGGTCCTGCGCCTGACCCTGCGCGACAGCATCGTGACCTACGACGCCGAGCTTCTGTGGCGCCGCGGCCTGGACGCTGGCCTCCACCTGCACGACCGCCGCGAAGACCTGGGCGCGGCGCACTAGGGCCCTTCAGGACTTCGCCGGCGCTTGAGCCTGACCCGCTCCGTCATTCCGCCTCGTGGAGGGCCGCACGGGGCGTACGCAGTCGCCGCGTCCGGACACCACCGCAAGGACTTGGAGGCGTCGGCCGGCGTTGCCAGGGCAGCGGCGATCCGTCGAGGTGGCCTTCGATCACCGCACCTGAAACGTCTTGGCGGTTCCTTTCAGGCCCGCGCCCGTAACGGCCAGCCTGACGCTGCCCGCCTTGCGTTCCGAACGTAAGATCGCCAGGGCGAAGCCGTTGTGAAGGACCTTCTTGTCGCCGGAGAACAGGTCGTTGCTCCAGTGATCGCCGTTGTCCACCGCGATCAGGCGCGCCGCGCCGGTGACGTCGAAGGTGATCTCGCCGGTCGCCGTGGGGACTTTGCGGCCCTTGCTGTCCACGGCGTAGACCTTGACGTACTGCAGGTCCATGCCGTCCGCCTTCCAGCCGGGGTTTTCCGCCTCGACCCTCAGGGCGACGGCTTGGCCCGTCGTCTCGATCTCGTCCCGGGCGATGACCTTGCCACCCGTTCTCGCCACCGCGGTGATCCTGCCGGGCGCGTAGGGGACGTTCGTCCAGTAGATCGTGTTGCGCTTCCTGACGTCCGTGGAGTTCTTCTGCACGCCGATAGACTTACCGTTGACCAGCAGCTCCACCTCGTCGGCGTTCGTATAGGTGTAGACGTTGTAGGTCTTGCCCGGCTGCCGGTTCCAGTGTGCCGAGATGACCTTCTGGCCGACTATCACGTCGTTCCACATCTTCGACTCGCCTTCATTGTCGACGACGCCGATATGGACCAGCGGCTCGTCGGTGAAGATGCTCTTCACCAGCCACGCCTGGGGGAACGGCTCAAGGGCGTGGTTGAAGAAGGAATAGGCCCAGCCCTTCTTCGGCCAACCGTCAGATTCGCCCCAGTATTCAATGGCTCCCCAATAGGCGAGACCCACCATCCGGTCGTGATCCATTCCGAAATAGGGCGCGGCCAGTTCGTTTGTGACGGCCTCGCTCTGGTAGATGATCATGTCGGGCGCGTGCTTCAGGTACGCTTGGTAGTCGTCCCAGACGTAGTTGAAGGCGGCGACGTCGGTGATCGTCGCCAGTTCGGGCGGGACGACGTTTTCCTTCACGTTGAAGGCCGGGTCGGCCTTGATGATGCCCTTGGCGCGCGCCGGGTACATGGCGACCGTCGTCTTGCGGGTCGGGTCATAGCGTTTCGCCACCACGTCCATGATGCGATAGGTGGTCTGGCCCCAGTCGCCGGTCGGCCAGTTCCAGCGCTGCTCCTGGAACTGCAACTCGTTCCCGAAGCTCCACAGGATGACGGACGGGTGGTTCCGGTCGCGCTTGATCCACTCCTTCATGTTGTCGAACCAGATGTCGTTCCAGGGCGCGCTGCCGCCCCACGCCTGGGTGCTGCCCCACTTGTCGTAGAGCTCGTCGACGATCAGCAGGCCCTTTTCGTCGGCCAGATCGAGGAAGGACTGCGAGTAGGGGTTATGCGAGGTGCGGATGTGGTTGAAGCCGTACGCCTTCAGGGTGTCCATCATCCTGGCGATGGAGGTCCGATAGGCCGCCACGCCGACCGCGCCGAGATCGTCGTGATTGGCGACCCCCTTCAGGAACACCTTCTTGCCGTTCAGGCGCAGGCCGAATTCCTTGGAGAATTCGATGGTGCGGATGCCGAAGCGCTTGGTAAGCCGGTCGATTACCTTGCCGTCGGCCACCAGTTCGACTTCGGCGCTGTAGAGCTTCGGCGTTTCGATCGACCAGAGCTGCGGCTCCGCCACGCTCATGTTCGCCAAGGCGACTTCGACCGTCGGCAGGTTGCGCGGGGCAGGGACGGCGCCACGGGTTTCGCCGACCAGCTTGCCTTCGGGCGAGAACACCCTGGTCCGGATTTCGACGGCGTCTGGCTTGCCCTTCAGGCCCGCGATCTCGACCTGGACATTGACCTCCGCCCTGTCGGCGGCGACGACCGGCGTCGTCACGAAGACGCCGTGGCGCGCTATGGCCACCGGGTTCCTGACAACCAAGTGGACATCGCGGAACAGACCGCCGCCGGTGTACCAACGAGACTGGGTGTCCATGGTCGTGGCGCGCACGGCCACCACGTTGTCGGCGTCGTAGCGCAGGACACTGGAGATGTCGGACTCGAAGCCGAGGTAGCCGTAGGCCGTGCCTCCGACCTTCTTCCCGTTCACCCAGACCTCGCCGGACGCCATGACGCCTTCGAAATCCAGCAGGACCTGTCGGCCCCTCCAGCCAGCGTCGGCCTTGAAGGTCTTGCGGTACCAGCCCACGCCAGGCGCCTTGAACCCGCGGCCTCGGTTCGCGGTCTTGTCCCAGGGTTGTTCGATCTGGAAATCGTGCGGCAGGTCGAGCTTTCGCCAGGCCCCGTCCTTGAAGGCGGGATCTTGCGCGCCGGTGATGTCGCCGGCCTGGAAGCTCCAGTCGAAATCAAAAAGTTCGTCGACCCGAGGATTGTCCCGGCCACCCTCCGACTGGGCGAAGACCGGCGTTGCGCAGAAGAGGGCGAACAGGATCACAAGCAGTCTGGCGTGCATCGTCAGGGCCTTATCGCGCATTGGGAGTAGAGTGGTCATTGGCGGGCTTGGCAGGCGTCGGGATAGGCGACCGCGAGCGCCTTCGCTTCGGCGGCGCTGATCGACACGATCGCGCCGAGAGGCAGCGTCGTCAGTCCGAATAATGATGCCATTCGGCCGCGACTTTTGTCGCCTCCCATTTATCATATTTATGATATGTCTGGAGCGTCCCGCCCTGTCAATCCGCCCTCAGACGCGGCATGCAGCCTCCAGCGCCTGGACGATCAGCGCGTGGTCCTCGGCCTGGGCCAGGCCCGAGACTGTGATCGCGCCGATGCAGCCCAGGCCCTTCAGCGTCAGGGGAAAGCCGCCGCCGTGGGCGGCGTGGTCGGCGGGCGACAGGCCGTAGCGCTGCTCCAGGGTCTCGCCCGAGGCGGCCAGTTTCAGGCCGACGGCCAGGGTGCTGGTTCCCAGCCTCAGCACCGTGTTGCGCTTGCGGCGGGCCCAGTCGGCGTTGGCGATGTCGGATCCGGGCAGGGCGGCGTGGAACAGCGGCCGCTCGTGCAGGCTGATGTCGATGGCCACCGGCGCGGCGAGGGCAAGGGCGGCTTCGCGCAGCGCGCTTCCCAGGCTCCAGGCCATGTCGAGATCGAAGCGCGGGAGGACGAGGCGGCGCTCCTGCTCGGCGATCACCGCCAGGCGTTCAGCGCTCACAGGTCGATCTCGCGGCGCTCGGCGGCGCTGCGCTGGGCCGCGTCGATGACCTCCATGACCCGCAGGGCGTCCTCCGGCGGCACCGGATTGGGCGCGCCGGCGGTGATGGCGTCGCGGATCCCGGCGTAATAGGCGCGGTAGTCGGCGGGCAGGGGATGGACGGCCGTGCTGACCGGCTCGCCGTCCTCCAGCTGGATCAGGACGCCGGGGCGCGGATCCACGCCATAGCCGGGCGCCCCCGGGGTCATGCCGGCCTTCAGGTGGTCCTCCTGGGCGTCCAGGCCGCTCTTGATGAAGCTGCCGTTCGTGCCGTGCACGGCCATGCGCAGGTTCGTCGCCTGGGTCATCTGGCTGGCGTGCAGCAGCACCCGCAGGCGCGGATAGCGCAGCAGCAGGTGGAAATAGTCGCCGGCCACGCCGCCGTCCTTCTGCACCGCGACGTCGGCATAGATCGCCTGGGGCATGCCAAACAGGGTCAGGGCCTGGTCGATCAGGTGCGGACCCAGGTCCAGCAGCACGCCCGCGCCCGGCTTTTCGCGCCAGCGGTCGCGGACCAGCGGGCGGAAGCGGTCGAAGTGGCTCTCGTACTGCACCACCTCGCCCAGGTGGCCGTTGGCGATCAGCGCCTGGAGGGTGAGGAAGTCGCTGTCCCAGCGGCGGTTCTGGAACACGCTGAGCAGCTTGCCGGCGGCCTTGGCGTGGTCGGCGACCGAGCGCGCCTCGTCCAGGGTGACGGCGAACGGCTTGTCGATCACGACGGACTTGCCGGCGTCGAGCGCGGCGTGGGCCTGCTGGGCGTGCACCGCGTCGGGCGTGGCGATGACCACCAGGTCGACCTCGGGGTCGGCGAGGGCCCGGACGAGATCGGCGGCGACGACCGCGACTTCGGGGTAGTCGGCCCGCACCTTGGCGGCGTCGCTGGAGACCACCGTGTGCAGTTCCAGCCCCGGCGTGGCGGTGATCAGCGGCGCGTGGAAGGTCTTGCCGACATAGCCATAGCCGACAAGAGCGACCTTGAGGGGGGCGACCTCGAGCGGGGAAGGGGACATTGGCGGGGCTCCTGTCAGGGTCTGGTCGCAGGCGTTCAGATAGGCGCGCGGCCGGCCCCAGGCCAGAAAAAAGCCCCCGGCGCCGAGGCGACGGGGGCTTGATCGTTTCGGTGTCGGCGAAGACCTAGATCTTCACCGGCTCCATCTTGGGGGTCAGCAGGTGGACCACCAGCAGGGCGACCAGATAGGCGCTGCCGGCCACGATGAAGATCGGGGTGTAGGTGCCGATCTGGTCGAGCACCTTGCCGATGTACTTCGAGAAGGCCATGCCGCCGAAGGCGCCCAGCATGCCGCCGATGCCCACGACGGAGCCCACCGCCGCGCGCGGGAAGACATCCGACGGCAGGGTGTAGAGGTTGGCCGAGAAGCCCTGGTGGGCCGCGGTGGCGACGCCGATGATCAACACGGCCAGCCACAGGCTGCCGACATTGGCCGCGAAGATGACCGGCACGGCCAGCAAGGCGCAGATCAGCATGGTGATCTTGCGGGACTTGTTGATGGTCCAGCCCATCTTCATGAAGTTGGACGACATCCAGCCGCCGGCCACGCTGCCCACGTCGCTCATCAGGTAGATGGCGATCAGCGGCGGTCCGAAGGACTTCAGGTCCAGGCCATAGCGCTTGCCCAGGAAGTCGGGCAGCCAGAACAGGAACATCCACCAGATCGGGTCGATCAGGAACTTGCCCAGGGCGAAGGCCCAAGTTTCGCGCTTGGTCAGCAGCTTGGCCCAGCCGATCTTCTCGACGGGGTCGGCCGGATCCTGCTCGATGTGGGCCAGCTCGGCCGCGCCCAGCTTCTTCTGCTGACGGGGCGTGCGGTAGACCAGCAGCCAGATCGGCAGCCAGACCAGGCCGGCGACGCCGGTGACGATGAAGGCCATCTGCCAGCCGAAGGCCAGGACGATGCCCGGCACGACCAGCGGGGTGACGATGGCGCCGATGTTGGTGCCGGCGTTGAAGATGCCGGTGGCCAGGGCGCGTTCCTTCTTGGGGAACCACTCGGCCACGGCCTTGATGCCGCCGGGGAAGCCGCCGGCCTCGCCGATGCCCAGGCCCATGCGGGCGGTCACGAAGCCGGTGAAGCCCCGCGCGCCGGCGTGGGCGATGTGGGCGACCTGCCAGATCAGGAACGCGATGCCGAAGCCCCAGCGGGCACCGATCTTGTCCATGATCTTGCCCCAGACCAGATAGGCCACGGCGTAGGCGAACTGGAAGTAGAAGACGAGGTCCGCGTAGTGGGTCTCGTTCCAGCCGAACTCCTTGGAGAGATCGGCCTTGAGCAGACCGATGGTCTGTCGGTCGACATAGTTGATGACCATCGCCGCGAACAGCAGGCTGACGATCACCCACCTGTACCGTCCGATCTTCTCGGACGGCTCGGGAGCCGTGGGAGCGTTCATGGACACGCCTTCCTTACCCTGAGTTTCTTGCTTGTTGTTTAGTTCGCCGGGACCGCGACGCACTGGACCTGCCCCAGGGCGCCGAAGCTAACCGTTGCCGCGTCGCCTGCAACAACATCGTGAATCCCGGTGCTGGCGCCGGTGGTGACCAGCATGCCCTTTTTCAGGGGACGGCCGCGCGAGGCGACGTGGCCCAGCAGGAAGGCGAGGGCCGCGAGCGGGGAGCCGGGGATCGAGGCCGCCGTGCCCTTGCCGACGCTGACGCCGTTGATGAGGGTCTCGACGCCCATGTCCTCCCAGGCGATGTCGCGCCAGTTGGCGAGCACCGGGCCCAGGATCTGGCCGTCGTTGTTGCCGAAGTCCGAGGCCACGATGGGCGGGCCCAGCTGGTTGATGGTGGCCAGCGGGCTGCCGGCGATCTCGACGCCCAGAATCAGTTCGCCGACATATTCGCCGGCTTCCTCGGCGGTCCATTCGGTCTTGTCGGCGGGCGCGTCCTTGCCCAGGCGGATGATGAATTCGGCCTCGACGGCGGTAAAGCCGCCGCTGATGGCGCGGAACGGGGTGGGCGCGTCGCCGGCGTTCCAGACGTTCTTCTTGAAGATGCAGCCGGCCAGGCGCTCGGCGCCCAGGCGCTCGCGGTGCTGCGGCGGCACCAGGCCGACCTTCCAGCCGACCAGCTCGTCGGGCCAGCTGTCGATGGCGATTTCCTGGACGGCGTAGCCCTCGGCCATGCTGCTGGGAAGCACGTCGCCCGGATAGCCGGGGACGGAAACGCCGGCCAGTCGGGCCTGTACGAATTGGGGAGCAATGGACGCCGGTGCGAACACAGCGCTCTCGGCTTCAGAAACGGTCACGCCGCATATCCTCCCTACTACTGCCGTCAGCTCGTTTGACGGGTTTGGCTCGTCTCTAATGGAAACCGGTGTCATTGACAATGAGCCCGACGGACACCGGTGGACAAGGGGGAAATCGCCCAACAGCCAAGCTGAGTTCTCTCTGACGTTGAAGTCGCGGGCTCGCGGCGTCCCCAAATGGCGAAGTACCTGAAAAGACATCGAGAACTATAGTAAACTTGAGTGTATGGTGCCGTATCCAATGGCAACCTGAAAAACAGCAGGAATACAACTCTTGGTAAGCGTCGATGGTGACAGGATCGCTTATCTAGAACGCCGGCAACGGCAACTCTTGCGCATATGTGAAATCCAGTCTCGCCTGGCCAAGGCCAACTTCGATCTCGACGATTTCATGCAGACGGTGGTTGATCAGCTGAAAGAGCTGATCGGCGCGGGCGGCGTGGTGGTCGAACTCGTCGAGGACGGCGAGATGGTCTATCGCGCGACGGACCGGGAGCACGCCGCGCACCGGGGGCTGCGGCTGGCGCGGTCGGGCAGCCTGTCGGGCCTGTGCGTCGAGCGCCACGAGGTGCTCAGCTGCGTCGACACCGAGCTGGATCCGCGCGTTGACCGCGAGGCCTGCCGGGCGGTGGGCATCCGGTCGATGATCTGTGCGCCGCTGTTCGAGGAGGACCTCCCCGTCGGCGCGCTCAAGGCCTTCGCCGCGCACGCCGAGGCCTTCGACACCGACGACATCGAGGCCCTGACCCTGATGGCCGACACCCTGGGCGCGGCCCTGGGCAAGCGGCTGGCCTATCATCACCGGCAGGTGCTGATCGAGGAGCGGGCCGAGACCCTCGCGGCGCTGTCGAAGGCCAAGGAGGCGGCCGAGGAGAAGGCCCGGCGCGCCGAGATGGCCGAGGCCATGGGCGGCCTGGGGCACTGGCGCTATGACATCGCCACCAATGAAAGCCTGTGGTCGCCGCTGATGTGCGACATCCATGGCGTGCCGCGCGGGGTCGCGCCTCAGTCGGACCTAGTGGCGTCGATGATCCATGCGGAGGATCGCGACCGGGTCGGCCGACACATGCGCCAGGGCATAGAGCGCCGCGCTGGCACGGAGAGCATCGTCTTCCGGATCTGGCGGACCGACGGCGCGCTCCGCTACCTGGAAGCCAGCACGGCGGTCGAGCTGAACGAGGCTGGCGAGGTGGTGGCCCTGGTCGGTGCGGCGCGGGACGTGACCGAGGCGAGGCTGACGAGCCAGGTGCTGGCCGACAGCGAGGCGCGCTATCGCCTGCTGGCCGACAACGCCCGCGACCTGATCGTCCACGCCGATGTCGAGGGGCGGTTGACCTATGTGTCGCCCTCGGCGCGTCAGCGGATCGGCTGGAGCGCCGAGAGCCTGATCGGCCGGTCGATCCTGGATTTCGCCCATCCCGACCATGTCGGTCCGCTGAAGGCGGCCATCGAGCGCCAGCTGGCGGAGGGGCCGTTGGCGCCGGCCGTGCGGGTCGAGTTCCGGGCCCTGCACGCCGACGGGCGCGAGATCTGGCTGGAGGCCCGTCCCGTGGCCGCCTTCGATGCGCTGACGGGCGTGCTGACGGGGGTCACCGACGTGATCCGCGACGTCACCACCCGTCACCACCAGGAGGCCGAGTTGCGCGAGGCGCGGCGGGCCGCGGAGTCGGCGGCGCGGGTCAAGGCCGAGTTCCTGGCCAACATGACCCATGAGCTGCGCACGCCGCTGACGGCGGTGCTGGGCTTCTCGCGCCTGATCGAAAACCAGCCCGACCTGCCGGCCGAGACCCGGCTGCACATCGGGCGGGTGCTGAGCGCCGGCGGGGCGCTGCTCTATACGATCAACGACATCCTGGACTTCTCCAAGCTTGAGGCCGGCCAGGTCGAGATCCGGCCGCGCCCGGCCTGCGTCCAGGACGTGGCCGGTGAGACGATCGCGCTGCTGAGGGTGCAGGCCGACGAAAAGCGCATCGGGCTGGAGCTGGAGGTCGACGACGACGTCCCGGCTCTGGCGCTGGTGGATCCTGAGCGCATCCGTCAGATCCTGCTGAACCTAGTCGGCAACGCCGTGAAGTTCACCGACGAGGGCGGGGTGTGCCTGAGCCTGCGGCGGGCCGGCGAGGGCGACCTGCTGGAGTTTTCGGTGTCCGACACCGGTCCCGGCGTGCCCACCGAGCGGCTGATGCGGCTGTTCCAGCGGTTCTCGCAGATCGACGGCGGCCATTCGGGCTCGCAGCCGGGCACGGGCCTGGGCCTGGCGATCTGCAAGGGGCTGGTCGAGGCGATGGGCGGTGAGATCGGGGTCGAGAGCCATCTGGGCGAAGGCTCGCGCTTCTGGTTCGTGCTGTCGGCGCCGGCCGTCGCCGAAGCCGAGCCCGCGTCGGTGGAACAGGGCCTGGCCCGGGTGTCCGGTCGGCGAGTGCTGGTGGTCGACGACAATCCGGCCAACCGCGTGCTGGTCCGCTCGATCCTGTCGACCTTCGGCGCGCGGGTCGAGGAGGCCCGGGACGGGCTGGAAGGCGTCGACATGGCCGGGCGAGGGGACTTCGACCTGGTGCTGATGGACCTGCGCATGCCGGGCATGGACGGCGTCGACGCAGCCCGGCGAATCCGCGCCGCCGGCGGTCTGGGCGTGACCTCGCCGATTCTCGCGTTTTCGGCCGATCGCGAGGTCGATCTGCACGACGGGCTGTTCCAGGAGGTGGTCGCCAAGCCCATAGATCCCGAAGCGTTGCTTATGGCCGTGGCTCGCGGCTGCGAGGCGCCGGCGATCGCTTGACAGGACGGCGGACGGGTATAGCGTCAGGCTGTATTACGGATGTAATGAGCCATGCATATCACCTCGGCCGAAAGTCACGTGATGGAAGCGCTTTGGCGGCGCGAGCCGCTGACCGCCGACGAGCTGGTCGCCGAGGTCGGGACCGGCCAGTCCTGGGGCGAAGCCACCGTCAAGACGCTGATCAATCGCCTGCTGAAGAAGAAGGCGATCAAGTCCGAGCGCTCGGAGGGCAAGCACGGCTATCGCCCTCTGATCGCCCGCAGCGCCTATGTCCAGGCCGAGAGCCAAGGCCTGCTGGACCGCCTGTTCGAGGGGCAGCTGGCCCCGATGATCAGCCACTTCGCTCAGCACCGCGCGCTGAAGGCCGAGGAGATCGCGCGCCTGAAGCGTCTGATCGACGAGCTGGAAAATGGCGACTGAAGTCCTCGCCCGCGACGTCCTGAGCCACTGGGCGTTCTGCAACCTGGCCGCCGGCCTGGCGATCCTGCTGGTGCTGATCCTGCGCCGGCCGGTGCGGGCCCTGTTCGGGGCCGAGATCGCCTATCTGCTGTGGCTGGCGCCGCTGGCCGCCGGCTTCGCAGCCCTGCTGCCGGCCAGGGCCGCTCAGCCGGGCGCGGCCGCCGCGCAGCGGTTCATCCTGTCGGGCGACCACGCTGTCGTGCTGGGCGGAGTGTGGATCGCCGGAGCGGTCATCGCCCTGGGTCTGCTGATCTGGGGGCAGGCGCGGTTCCTGAGCAAGGCGCGGGCCGGTGTGGCCGGTCCGGCCGTGGTCGGCGTTCTGAGCCCGCGCATGGTGGTGCCCGACGACTACCAGACCCGTTTCACCGAAGCCGAGCGCGCCGTGATCCGCGCCCATGAGCGGGCCCATATCGAACGGCTGGACCCGCGCGCCAACGCCCTGATGGCCGTGATCCAGTGCCTGGGCTGGTTCAATCCGCTGATCCACCTGGCCGTCCGCGAGGCGCGGCTGGACCAGGAGCTGGCCTGCGACGCCAAGGTGATGGGCCGGCTGTCGCGCGAGCGTGGCCTCTATGCCCGCACCCTGCTGAAGACCCAGCTGGGCGCCCGCGCCCTGCCGCTGGGCTGCCACTGGCCGGCCCCCGCGCCGCATCCGCTGGAAGAGCGGGTGACCATGCTGACCCGGCCCCAGCCCACCCTGCGCCGCACGGCCCTGGGCGGGGCCCTCGTCACGGCCATGAGCCTGACCGCCGCCGTCGGCGCCTGGTCGGCCCAGCCGGAGGGGCCGCCCAAGCCGGTGCTCGAGCCGGTCAAGTGGCCGGTGGTGATCTATGCGCGGATCTCGCTGCCCAGCGAGCCGTAGCGATCTCTCGAGTCTTGCGGCTGCCTGCCAATTTTTGCCAAGACGCCATTCTGCCCGCATGACGACGATGAACATATCGCTGCCCGAAGCGCTGAAGGCCTTCGTCGACGAGCAGGTCGCGGGCCGAGGCTATGGGACCAGCAGCGAATATGTTCGGGCGCCGGATCGAGCCGCTACGCCCACGAGCTCGACCTGCCGGGTCTGAAAAGCTGGCCCCTGCGCCGACTACCCCTATGTGGTCTTCTATATTCCCAGAGAAGACCACATGGATGTCTGGCGGATTCTCCACGCGGCCCGGGGCATCCCGAAATGGATGGCGAGGAGAACAGCTAGGCCTGGTTGCCCGCGCGCATCTCGAGGCGCGGCAGGTCCGTCGGCGCGACGACGTCTCGCAGCGACGGCGGCGGCTCGACCGGTTCGATCTCTTCCAGCGAGGCCGTGAGCGCGCCGACGAAATCGTCGCGCCAGGCGGTGACGTCCTTGCGCCGGACGTTGTCGTAGAGCGCTTCCCAGCGGCGCTTGCGTTCGGGCAGGTCCATGGCCAGGGCCCGGCTCAGCGCGTCGGAGATTTCCTCCGGGCTGTTGGGGTTCACGATCAGGGCGTTGGACAGCTGCCGCGCCGCGCCGGCGAAGCGCGACAGGATCAGCACGCCGGGATCCTCGGGGTCCTGCGAGGCGACATATTCCTTGGCCACCAGGTTCATGCCGTCGCGCAGGGGCGTGACCAGCCCGACCTTGGAGGCGCGATAGATGCCGGCCAGTTCGTCGCGGCGGTAGGACTTGTTGACGTAGCGGATCGGCGTGAAGTCCATCTCGGCATAGGCGCCGTTGATGCGGCCGATCAGGCCGTCCAGCCGCGAGCGCAGGTCCTGGTAGGCCTCGACCTCGTCGCGCGACAGCGGCGCGATCTGCAGCAGCATGACCTCGCGGCGCATGTCGGGATTGTCGTGCAGGAAGCGCTCGAAGCCGATCAAACGCTCTTCCAGGCCCTTGGAATAGTCGAGGCGGTCGACCCCGACCACGGTCTTGCGGAAGACGCCGTGGGCGGCCATCCGATCATAGACCTTGCGGGCCCGAGGGCCGTCGACGATGCGGGCGAAGTCCTCGGCGTCGATGCCGATCGGGAAGGCGGCGGCGCGCACCGACTTGCCGAAGGCCTGCAGCTCGCCGGACTTGTTGCGGCTGCCGTCCACTTCCGAGAGCACATAGCCCTCGAAGGCGTGCAGCGATTCCTCGGTCTGGAAGCCGATCAGGTCGTAGTCGAACATCGCCTCCACCAGGGGGCGGTGGCGGGGCAGGGTGACCACCAGCTGATGGGCCGGCCAGGGGATGTGCAGGAAGAAGCCGATGCGGTTGGTCACGCCCATCCGCCGCAGCTCCCGCGCCATCGGGATCAGGTGGTAGTCGTGCACCCAGATGACGTCGTCGGGCTCGATCAGCGGCAGCAGGGTCTCGGCGAAGCGCTTGTTGACCCGGTTGTAGCCCTCGCCGAACGAGCGGTCGTAGGCGGTCAGGTCGACGCGGTAGTGAAACAGCGGCCACAGCGTCTTATTGGCGTAGCCGTTGTAATATTCCTGGTAGTCGCCCTCTTCGAGGTCGACCGTGGCGGTGGTGACGCCGTCGACGCGCTGCATCGACAGCTGGCCGGTGAACTTGTCAGTGGTCTTGCCGCTCCAGCCGAACCAGATGCCGGAATATTCGCGCAGGGCCGCGGCCAGGGCCATGGCCAGGCCCCCGACGCTGCCTTCGCCTTCGCCGCCTTCGTCGCGGCTGGGCGGCGGGTTGACCCGGTTGGAGACGACGATCAGCCGGCTCATGCGGGCGTCAGCGTCACGACGCTCTCCAGCCACGCGGTGACGGCCTCCGTGCTCGGCAGGCGGTACGAGGCCGCGGTCGGCCGCATCGGACCCACCAGCACGCCATAGCCGCCCAGCCGGGCGGCGGCGGCGAAGCCGTCCTCGTCGGTCAGGTCGTCGCCCACGAAGATCGGGGTCGCGCCGGTGAAGGGCCGTTCGCGCAGGAAGGCCGCGACCGACTGGCCCTTGTCCTGGCCGGGGGTGCGCAGCTCGACGACCATGTCGCCCAGTTGCAGGGTCAGGCCGGTGGCGCCGGCGATGCGCTCGGCGGCTTCGATGACCGCCTCGGCGGCCTGGGGGGCGTTGCGATAGTGCAGGGCGACGCTGACCAGCTTGTCCTCGAATTGCAGGCCCTTGTCGCAGCGGGCGAAGTCGCGCAGCAGCTGGCGCGCGTCGGCCATCCCGGGGGCGGCGGGGGAGGTCACCACCTCGCCCGCGGCGTCGCGGCGCACCAGGCCGTGCACGGCGGCGATTGGGGTCACGCCGCGTTCCAGGATGCGGTCCAGGTCGTCCAGCGCCCGGCCGCTGACCACCGCCAGCCGGCCGTTCAGGGTCGTGTTCAGGCGCTTGAGCAGCACCGCGCGGCGGCGATCAGGTCCCACCTGCTCGGGGCGGGCCATGATCGGCGCCAGGGTGCCGTCGAGGTCGAGAAACAGAGCCGCCGAGGCCGGGGGGAAGGACGGCGGGGGCGGCAGGTCGGCGGGCGTTTGTCTCGCGCTTGACCCGGTCGTGGTCATCACCAGACGCCCCTCTTCAAATCGATACATGCCGCTCAAACGCACGCGGCGAAGTTTCGATCCGGGCTTTTTCGCGTCAGCGCACCGAGGTCCAGGGCCTGCTCAAAAGCACGGCGCAATTGATCAGTCCGACCAGGGAGTAGGTCTGCGGGTAGTTGCCCCATAGCTCGCCGTCGGTGAAGCCGATGTCCTCCGACAGCAGGCCCGCAGCGGTGCGGCGCGCCAGCATGTCCTCGAACAGGGCGCGGGCCTCGTCGGTGCGGCCGGCCAGGTGCATGGCCTCGATCAGCCAGAAGGTGCAGATGTTGAAGGCGGTCTTGGGCTCGCCGAAGTCGTCGGGAATGGCGTAGCGCAGCAGGTAGGAGCCCTTGCGCAGCCCGGCCTCGACCGCCGCCACGGTGGCGACGTTGCGGGGATCCTTGGCGCTGGTGAAGCGCAGGTCGACCAGTTGCAACAGGCTGGCGTCCAGCTCGTCGCCGCCGAAGGTGGCCGCGAACCGGCCCAGCTCGGGGTTCCAGGCGGCCTCGTCGATGGTGGCGCGCACCTGGGCGGCGCGGCCGTTCCAGAAGGCCGCCTTTTCGGCCAGGCCCAGCTTCTCGGCGGCGTTGCCCAACCGGTCGCAGGCGGCCCAGCACATCACCGCCGAATAGGTGTGGACATTGGCCCGACCGCGAAACTCCCACAGGCTGGCGTCGGGCTGGTCATGCAGCTTGAAGGCCCGCTCGCCCACCGGCTCCAGGGCCTCGAAGTCGGCGACGGTGGCCTGGCGCAGCAGGCGCTCGTCGAAGAAGGCCTGGGTGGCCGACAGGATGATCTGGCCATAGACGTCGTGCTGCTGGTGCTCGAACGCCTGGTTGCCGATGCGCACCGGACCCATGCCGCGATAGCCGGGCAGGTCGGGGGCGAAGCGTTCGGTCAGCTGCGGCTCGAAGCCCACGCCGAACAGCGGCTGGATGTGGCCGCCGGCCGCCCGGTCGACGATGTTGCGCAGATAGCCCAGATAGTTCTCCAGGATATCCACCGCGCCCAGCCGGTTCAGGGCCTGGACCACGTAATAGGCGTCGCGCATCCAGCAGTAGCGATAGTCCCAGTTGCGGCCGCTGTCGGAATGCTCGGGGATAGAGGTGGTCAGGGCCGCGACGATCGCGCCGGTCTCCTCGTGCACGCACAGCTTCAGGGTGATGGCCGCGCGGATCACCGCCGATTGCCAGTCCAGCGGCACGGCCAGGCCCCGCACCCAGGTCATCCAGTAGGCGGTGGTCTCGCGCAGCATACGCTCGCAGGTCGAGCCGATGTCGGCGTCGAAGCCTTCGTCGGGGCCGAGGAACAGGGCGATCGGCTGCTCCAGGCGGAACGTGCGCTCCTCCAGGATGTGCGAGACCGGGCAGTCGGTGGTCAGGCGCATCGTCAGGTCGGAGCACAGATAGCGGATGTGGTTGGAGCCCGAGGTGTGCTCGGCCCGGCGCGCGCCCCAGGCGGCGGTCGGGCGCAGGCGCAGAGTGACGCGGGCCGTGCCGGCCAGGGGGCGGATCAGGCGGATGAAGGCGGTCGGGCGGAAGATGCGGCCGAATTGCATGTAGCGCGGCGCGAAGTCGATGATCTCGAGGCGCGCGCCGTCGGCGTCGGTGATTTCGGTGCGCAGGATCGGGGTGTTGCGCAGATAGGCCTGATCGACCGACACGGCGCCGTCGACCTCGACATCCCACACGCCCTTGGCCTCGGGCCCGGCCGGATCGACATTGTCGAGCAGGGCGCTGAACACCGGATCGGAATCGACGCGCGGGGCGCAGGCCCAGACGAAGCGGCCGGCGCGGTCGATGAGGGCGCTGACGGCGCAGTTGCCGATCGGGAACAGGTCGAGGTTTTGGGGCAAGGGAACTCCAGGGACGGTCGGGACGGACTGTCGGCCCCCCGACGCTTGTCAGAACCGCCGGTGTGGCTTCCCGGTTCCTGACGCCTGAAAAGAACCCGGCTTTGGTCCCTGTCTTTCGCCTTCCGCGATACACGCGTTGACGGCGAGGGCCGCGACCGGCCATCTGGGGCGGCGCGGACAGGCCCGCGCGCGGACAGCGAGATTCACCGGACGTGAGCGGGCTTTCGAGACGATCTGGCGCTTTGATCGGAGCCGCGCTCTGGCTCCTGGCCGGCGCAGCCGCCCACGCTCAGTCCCAAAGGCCCGCCCTGGCCGGCGCCCGGCCCGTGCAGGCCGCCGCGCCGCAGGTCTATACGGCCCCGACCTATGCGCCGCAGCTCAATCCCTATGCCGTGACTCTGCGCAGCGACCAGATCGACGTGCTGCAGCGGGTGCTGACCGACGCGCCCAGCCACGGCTTCGAGACGGGCGCCTTTTCGCCCGACCAGGCCATCGCCCTGCTGCGCTCGCGCGACGCCGGCTCGCGCCAGGCCGGCCAGAACCAGCTGATCGCCCAGACCCTGGCCTACGCCAAGGCCGTGCGCTCGGGCCGCCTGCCGACGGCCAGCTTCCTGGGCGACTGGGGCCTGCGTCCGGCCGCCTATGACCCGAGCGGCGAGTTCCTCAACGCCGTGGCCCAGGACCGCCTGGCGCCGTGGCTGGACACCCTGCCGCCGCCCTATACCGGCTACCAGACCCTGCGCCGGGGCCTGGTGACCTATCGTGACATCGCCGCCCGCGGCGGCTGGGCGATGCTGCCGGCCGGCCCGGACCTGAAGCAGGGCTCGACCGATCCGCGCGTCATCGCCCTGGAGGCCCGCCTGGCCGCCGAGGACCCGACCATCGCCGTCGACGGCGTGGCGTTGTTCGACGAAGCCCTGACCCAGGCCCTGATGCGGGCCCAGAAGCGCTTCGGCCTCAATCCCAACGGCGTGCTCGACAAGAAGACGGTCGATGCGCTGAACACCCCGGTGCAGCTGCGCCTGGACCAGATCGTGGCCAACATGGAGCGCTGGCGGTGGTTGCCGCAGACGCTTCCGGCCGACCGCATCCAGGTCAACATCGCCGCCGCCGTGCTGTCGGTGTTCCACCGCGACGCCCCGACCCTGACCATGCGCGCCGTCACCGGCCGTCCGGGCGACGAGACGCCGATGCTGTCGTCGAACATCCACAGCATCGTGCTCAATCCGCCGTGGAATGTGCCCTCCTCGATCGCGTCCAAGGAGCTGTGGCCCAAAGAGAAGGCCAGCCCGGGCTATCTGCGCCGCAACGACTTCATCGTCATTCCCACGGAAGGCGGCGGCTCGCGCCTGCAGCAGAAGGCCGGGCCCAAGGCGGCCCTGGGGCTGATCAAGTTCGATTTCGCCAATCCCTACGGCGTCTATCTGCACGACACGCCCAGCCGCTCGCGCTTCGCCAGCTTCAGCCGCCTGGCCAGTCACGGCTGCGTGCGCCTGGAGAAGCCGGTCGATCTGGCCCGTTCTGTGATGGAGGGCGACCCGACCTGGACGCCCCAGGCCATCGACGACACCATCGCCAGCGGCAAGACCGTGCGGGCCCAGCTGCCGCAGCAGATCGCGGTCTTCCTGCTGTACTGGACGGCCTATGTCACGCCCGACGGCCAGGTCAATTTCCGCGACGATCCCTATGGCTGGGACCGCGTCCTGGTGCAGCGGATCGCCGCAGCCCTGACCGGCTCCGCTTGACCTTCGGGTCAGGCTGGGGTGTCCTCCCGGCAGTGTTAGTCGGGGTATGGCGTTGTGATTGAACGGCGGAGACTTCTCCAGCTCGGTCTGAGCGCATTTGGAGCCGTGGCGGTTGCGCCTTCGGCTCATGCTCAGGTCCAGCCCCAAGAGGACGCCATCGGCGCGCTTCTTGACGCGCAGGCGGCCGCGGCGGCGGCTCCCGTGGCGACGATCCAGCCCGCCTTGGCGGTCAATGCCGCGCCCAAGTGGGTCTCTCTCTACAACCTCCACACCGACGAAAAGTTGCAGGCCGTGTACTGGGAAAACGGGACCTATGTTCCCGACGCCCTGGACGCCCTCAACAAGGTTCTGCGCGACCATCGCACCGGCGAGGTCGCCCCGATGAACGTCAAGCTGTTCGACATGCTGACGGACCTGCACGCCAAGACCGAGACCAAGGCGGCGTTCCAGATCATTTCCGGCTATCGCTCGCCCGCCAGCAACAAGCTGCTGTCCGAGCGCAGCGGCGAAGTCGCCAAGCACAGCCTGCACATGGACGGCAAGGCCATGGACATCTATCTGGAGGATGTCGCTCTGGATCGACTCCGCGCCGCCGCCTTGGATCTAAACCGGGGCGGTGTCGGTTATTATCCCGAGAGCAAGTTTGTACACGTCGACGTCGGCCCGGTTCGACGCTGGCAGGGATCGTAAGCCCGCGAGGGCCAAGGAGTCGGAATGAGCGCGGAACGTCGCGGCAACCCGTTCGGGTGGATTCTGCTGGGCTTCGCCGTAGGCGTTCTGGCCACCTTCGGAGCCATCCTGTTCCTGACCGCCGGCGTCGGCGGCTACGACCAAGGGCCGGACGAGGTGCGCACCGCCGCCGATGACGCCGCCGCTGCGGCCGTCAACACCCCGGTCTCGACGATCCCCGCGCCGCACAAGGTCGAGACCCCGGTGGCCGACGCTCCCGTCGCCGCCGCGCCCGTCGGCTCGACCCCGGCGCGCGACACCCCGCCGGTCGACGCCCAGATGGCCGACGACGCCGCCGCCGCCGGCATGACCTCGCGCGCGACCCCGAACTAAGCCTTTCGGAACCTTCCTGGCCGGCCGGCGCTGCTGTGGCGAACACTGATCGCTGGAGCATTCGCCATGACCACCTCGAAGATCGTCGCCCTGGGCGTCACCCTGACCTGCGCCGCCAGCCTGGGCGCCTGCGCCATGGGCGGCGGAGCCTATACGCCGCGCCTGCAGACCAAGGCCTCGGACGAGCGCGCCTTCGCCACCACCTTCGCCGGTTGCCGCGATCAGGTGCGGGCCGGCCGGACCAGCGACTTCAAGATCTCGTCGGCCAGCCCGGCCGCGCGCGAACTCTCGGCCGGCGACACCGGCCTGACGCTGAAGGTGCCCTACGACAAGGCCAAGGGCGGTTCGCGCGCCGCACGCATGGCGCAGGACAACGCCCACAAGGCGGTCATGGACCGTTGCCTGGGCGAGAATGGCTATCAGGTGGCCGGCTGGGACGCCAAGTCACGCTAACGGGCGTCTAGGCGGCTTCGCTCTCGTGAGGGTGCAGCCGCATCGCCGCTTGGCGAGCCAGCCGCATCACGGCGTTGAGCTGGTCTTCGAGCTCTTCGATACGCTCGGCCTGCCGGACGACCAGGCGTTCCAGGTCTCGCAGGCGTTCTTCGACACGTTCGGCCATGGGGCTCTCCGCGATCTTGTCCGATCATGGGGCTGCAAGGCGGGGCCGTGGTCAAGCCCTTTGGTGCATTTGCACGAGCATTCCGTAGCACAAAATCCCTGTCATCCCGGCCGCAGCGAAGCGGAGAGCGGGGACCGCCACAAGCGCGGAGCTTGCTGCGGTCCCGGATAGCCTCTGCGAGGCTTCCGGGATGACAGTCTTTTGCTACGACTTGGGCGCGGGCATGGCCGGCAGGCTCTGGGCCTTGGCCTTGTTGTCCATGTGCAGCTTGGGCGGCAGCGGGATCAGGCCGCGACCCTGCAGGTAGCCGCCACGACCGGTGGCCGCGTCGGACACGAACTCGTTGACGAATTCCTTGAGGCCCGGGGTCACGCCGACCTGGCTCTTCTTGACGTAGATGTAGAGCGAGCGCGACAGCGGGTACTGGCCGCTGGCGATGGCCTGGGCGGTCGGCTTCACGCCGTTGATGCTGGCGGCCTTGATGCGGTTGGCGTTCTCTTCGAGGAAGGAATAGCCGAACACGCCCAGGGCGTTGGGGGTCTTTTCGATGGTGCCGACGATGGCGTTGTCGTTCTCGCCGGCGTCGACCCAGGCGCCGTCCGTGCGCATCGGCGAGACCTTGGCCTTGAAGGCCTTCTCGTCGTCGGTCTTCAGCTTGGCCAGGGTCGGCAGCTTGGCGGCGCCGCCCTCGATGGCCAGTTCGACCCAGGCGTCGCGGGTGCCGGAGGTGGGCGGCGGGCCGTAGGCCAGGATGCGGGTCTTCGGCAGGCCGGGACCGACCTCGGCCCAGGTCTTGTAGGGGTTCTTGACCAGCTGGCCGCCGCGGAAGCTCTGGTCGGCCAGGCCCAGATACAGGTGCTCGAGCTTGAAGTTGAAGTCGGGGGACTTCTTGTCCATCGCCACGACGATGCCGTCGAAGCCGATCTTGATCTCGACGATGTCCTTCACGCCGGCCTTCTTGCAGGCGTCAAACTCGGACTTCTTCATCGGGCGCGAGGCGTTGGCGATGTCGGGATACTTCTCGCCCGTGCCGCCGCAGAACATCTTGATGCCGCCGCCGGTGCCGAGGCTCTCGACCTTGGGCGACTTCTTGCCGGTCTTTTTCGAATAGTTCTCGGCCACGCGGGTCGAGAAGGGGAAGACGGTCGAGGAGCCGGCGGCCCAGACATAGTCGCGGGCGGCGTAGGCGTTGTCGGCGACCGCCAGCAGCGCGATGGCGGCGGCGGCTCCAAGGAACTTGTTCATGGCGTCGTTTCCCGTTGGCGTCGGGCGGCAGTAAGCACCCGGGTCACCGGGCTTTTGTCACAGTTCGACGACAGTTTTGCGACACACGATCCGTGGGCGGATCAAGCTTGGCCGTGTGCGGTCAGTCCTGGGGGGAGACCACCTGGCCGTCTTCCTTGGTGAAACTGTCGGGAGCCTTGTCCAGCAAGGCAAACACCGTCTCGGACGGACGGCAGAGGGCGACGCCCTTGGGCGTGACCACGATCGGGCGGTTGACCAGGATCGGGTGCTCGACCATGGCCGCCAGGATCGCGTCCTCGCTGGCGTCGGGCTCCAGCAGGCCCAGCGCCTCGGCGGGCGAGCCCTTTTCGCGCATCAGCTCGCGCAGGCTCCGGCCGCTCCTGGCCGACAGGTCCAGCAGCTGCTCGCGGGTCCAGCCGGCCTTCAGATATTCGACGACGGCGGGTTCGTAGCCGGCCTCGCGGACAGCCGCCACGACGTTGCGCGACGTGCCGCAGTTGGGGTTGTGATAGATGGTGACGGGGAAATCGGCGGTGCTCATGGGGCGGGTTTCTCCTTCAGGAGCCAGGCGAAGACAAGGGCCCCGACGACCGCGCCGACGGTCTGGCCCAGCACGAAGCCGGAGATCGAAGCGGGCGCTATGCCGGCAAAACTGTCGGTCAGGCTTCGCGCCAGGGTGACGGCCGGGTTGGCGAACGCGGTCGAGGCGGTGAACCAGTAGGCGGCGGTGATGTAGAGCCCGACGGCCGTGGCGACGGCGTCCGGCCGAAACCGCGAGACGCCCAGGATGGTCGCGATCAGGCCGAAGGCCGCGACGGCCTCGGCGAAGGCCTGGGCCGGTCCGTCGCGCAGCTTGGCCGACACCTGCAGGATCGGCTCGGCGAACATGGCGTGGGCGATCCAGACGCCCAGCACCGCGCCGACGATCTGCGCAAGGCCGTAGAGCGCCGCCGCGCCGGGCGGGATCTCGCGCCGAAACGCCGCCAGCGCCGTGACCAGCGGATTGAAGTGCGCGCCGCTGATCGGGCCGAAGACGGTGATCAGCACGACCAGCGCCGCGCCGGTGGCCAGGGTGTTGCCCAGCAGGGCCAGGGCGTCGTTTCCGTCCGACAGGCGCTCGCCCATGATCCCGGAGCCGACCACCACGGCCAGCAACAGGGCGGTCCCCAGCGCTTCGGACGCCAGTCGGCGCGACAGAGAGAAGCGGGACATCTCAGGCGGCCGGGCAGCAGGCGACGCGGTCGAGGACCTCGCCCAGCGGCCCGCAGATTTCCGGCGACCCGCCGCAGCAGTCCTCCAGCAGGAAGCCCAGCAGGCCCTGCATGGCCTCGTAGTTGGCCGTGTAGATGATCGACCGACCCTCGCGGCGCGACCGCGCCAGGCCGGCATGGTCGAGGATCTGCAGCTGGGTCGACAGGGTGTTGGGCAGAACTTCCAGCCGCCGGGCGATCTCGCCGGCCGCCAGACCGTCCGCTCCGGCCTTCACCAGCAGGCGGAACGTCGCCAGCCGGCCCTCGTGGGCCAGGGCGGACAGGCTGGCGACGGCGATCTTTGATTCCATACTTCCCGTATAGTCGAAATATAAGGCGGCGAGAAGATTGAACCGCCACACCTCTCGCGGCGCGACATCGCTGGCCCTATATGGGGCCGGCTGTATCCTGTAGTTTCCTGTTCTGAATCAGACGCCGACGCGTGCGGCCAGAAGTGAATCGAGTCGCCGTGGCGCATCCGAAGAAAGCCATCATCCTCAGCGCCGGCCAGGGCAAGCGTCTGTCGCCCCTGACCGACACGCGCCCCAAGTGCCTTGTCGAGCTTTCGGGCCGCACCGTGCTGCACTGGCAGCTGCGCCACCTGCGCCAGGCGGGGATCACCGAGGTGGTGGTGGTGACCGGCTTCGCCGCCGAGACCGTCGAGGCCGAGATCGCCGGCCTGGACCTGCCGGGCATGAAGGTGCGCACCCTTTACAACCCGTTCTACAGCCTGACCGACAATCTCGCGACCTGCTGGCTGGCCAAGGAGGAGATGCGCGGCGACTTCCTGCTGCTGAACGGCGACACCCTGTTCGAGCCGGCCATCGCCGAGCGTCTGATGGCCGCTCCGTCGGCCCCGATCACCGTCACCATCGACCGCAAGGCCGCCGGCTACGACGCCGACGACATGAAGGTGCTGACCGACGGCGACGCCCTGCGCGCCATCGGCAAGACCATCGAGGCCTATGACGCCGAGTCGATCGGCTTCCTGCGCTTCGACAGCGAGGGCGCGGCCCTGTTCACCCGCGTGGTGCAGCAGATCATGCGCACGCCCGAAGGCCTCAAGCGCTGGTACCTCAGCGTCATCAACCAGATCGCCCAGGACCACGACGTGGTCCGCGTGGCCTCGATCCAAGGCCTGGACTGGGCCGAGATGGACTTCCCAGAAGACCTGCCGAAGAACCGCGAGCTGGCGGCCAGCTGGGCGGCGGAGCTGGTTTCCGCTTAACGACGCACTTGCCCCCTACGGATCGCTTCGCGATCGTCTTCCCCCACAGGGGGAAGATGAGCCGCGCTGACCTTCTTATCTTCCCCCCATGGGGGAGGAGCGCGTCAGCGCGGAGGGGGCGAGTGCTCGACCAGGCTCCGCACCAGATCCAGATCCGAAGGCTTGTCGACATCCACCGCCGCCAGGCCATACGACGACCGCACCACCGCCGCCTTGACGCCCGCCGCGCGGCCCAGGCGGTCCAGGGTCTCGTCGATGGTCATCAGGCCCAGCACGTAGCGAACCAGCATCACCGGGCCCAGCAGGGCGGCGATCTTCCAGGGCTGCTTGCGCAGGGCTTCGGCCTGGCGCCAGAAGGCCACCGCGTTCAGGGCGGTCTCGTTCTTCAGCAGGAACAGGTTGCAGCCCGAATAGCCGCCGTCCTTGAACCGCCAGTAGGTGCGCTGGGTCTCCGGCGCGGCGGCGCGAACCACCGCCTCCGGCGCCATCAGCACGGCGATGTCGGCCTCGGCCGGCGCCTTGGCGATGAACTCGGTGATCCATTCCGGCTGGAGCAGGGCGTGGTCCACCGTGGTGACCAACAGCGGCGTGCCCATCAGGCTCGCGCCGTCATGGACGCTCTGGCTGGGACCGCCGGCGGCGGGGAGGGGATTGGCCTTCGCCACACCCTGCAGGGCGTCGACGATGGCGATGTCGGAGGTCGACACCCCGATCCGCGTCGCCCCGGCCTGGTCCAACGCCCGCAGCACCCGCGTCAGCAGGGTCTCGCCGCCCAGGACGATCAGGCCCTTGTGGCTGACGCCGGCGTATTCGGCGACCGGATCGGCGGCGCCGGGCCGCGAGCCGGCGAGGACGAGCGCTTGAAAGGCGCTCAAAGCGCCTTCTCGTAGATGCGATAGGTCTTGTAGATCTCCGCGCCCATCGCCTCGGAGATCCGACGCATCGGCATGTTCTCGTCCAGGATCCACGAGAACTCGAACTTGGTGTAGCCCAGCGCGAGCGAGGCGTTGCGTCCCGCGTTCATCAGATGAAATGGCAGAAGTTGCCCGCGCATGGTCTCGGCGAACTTGCGCTTGACCCCCATCAGCGGCACCCGCGCCGACTTCAGGCCCTTAACCTTCAGGCGCCACAAGAGCTTGGCCCAGCCGAACGGCAGCAGCTTGCCGCCCAGGTCGGCGATGGCCTCGTTGACGTTGGGCAGCAGCACGATGAAGCCGGCCGGCTCGCCGTCGATTTCTGCGAACAGGGTCATCTTCTTCTCGATGACGGGCTTGAGGGCCTTGGCCAGCTGGGCGGTCTCGGCCTCGGTGGTGGGAACGAAGCCCCAGTTGCCGGCCCAGGCGTCGTTGAGGATCTCGGTGAGCGAGACGACCTCCTGGTCGTAACGGCTCATGTCCAGCTCGCGCAGGGTCACGCCGTCGGGCAGGCCGCGGCGCACGCGGCGCACCACGGTGGCGGGCAGGTCGGCGGTCGGGTCGCACAGATAGGCGTAGACGTCCTTGGCCTTGGCGTAGCCCTGTTCCTCGACGCGGGCGCCCGTATAGGACGGGTCGTGGCCCATCATCACCATGGGCGGGGTGTCGAAGCCGTCGACCAGCAGGCCGACCTCCTCGTTGACCGACAGGTTGAAGGGGCCCAGCGCCCTGGTGCAGTCGCGGTCGCGCAGCCAATCCTCGGCGGCGCGGAACAGCACCTTGAAGATGGCCGGGTCGTTCTCGGCGGCGATCAGGCCGAAATTGCCGGTCTTCTGGCCTTCGGCCTGCGGGGCCAGAGCGTCGATCTGGGCGCTGATCCGGCCCACGTCGCGGCCGCCGCGCACGGCCAGCCAAAGCTGCACCTCGGCATGCTGGAAGAACGGATTGGTCTTGGGCGACAGCGCCTCGGTCCGCTCCATCATCAGCGGCGTGATCCAGTTGGGGTCGCCGGCGTTGAGGCGCGCGGGCAGCTTGATGAACCGCTGCATCTCGGCCGGCGTGCGGACCGGGATGACCGACAGGTCGGCGTTGTGCGAGTCGAAAGGCATCAGCCCTCCAGATTGACGAGGACGTTGATGGCCAGGGCCCCGAAGATCACCGGAGCCCCCCAGACGGCCAGGATGGGGGAGATCGCGCCGCCTTCGCCCAGGGCGGTCAGCAGGCCGTTGACGACCAGGAACAGCAGGCCCGAGGCCAGGCCGCCGACCAGCAGCATCGCGCCCTGCGTGCTGCGGAAGCTGCCCAGGGCGACCGGCGCGCTGAGCAGCAGCATGACGATGGCTCCGAACGGGCCGGCGAAGGCGGCCATCAGGCGGGTCTCGTAGAAGCTGGGCGGACGGTCGGTGCCGCCGTTCAGCAGGGCGCGGCGGGCCGAACTGGCCGAGGGCACGGGGTTGGTCGAGAACAGGGCCTGGACGTCGTCGGGCCGCAGCCGCGAGGTCCAGGTCATGGTGGTGGCGGTGACGACCTCAGCCTTGTCGGCGGAAAAGCGCGTGGTGACGGCGTTGTTCAGCACCCAGCCCTTGTCGCCCAGCCTGGCGGTCGGGGCCTCGATGCGCTCGACCAGCCGGCCGGCCTTGTCGCGGCGATAGATCTTCACGGCCGTGAGCGCCTTGCCGTCGGGCGTGCTGGAGGCCGCGACCACCAGGTCGTCGCCGACCCGGAAGTTGCGGGGCCCCTCGGCCTTGCGTTCGGCGGCGGGGGTGGTGGCGCGCCACCAGGCGTCCAGGGTCGGGTCGGTGCGCGGCGCGATGACCTGGGCGCTGACGAAGTGCAGCAGCATCATCGCCACGGCCGCCGGAACGGCGAAGCCCAGGATGCGGTAGGCCGAGACGCCGGCCGCGCGCATCGAGATGATCGCGCTCTCGCGAGCCAGCTGCGAGAAGGCGAACAGGCCGCCGGCCAGGACGGCGATCGGCGCGACCTGTTCGACCAGGCGCGGGGCGCGCAGGGCGGCGTAATAGGCCACGCCGGCCAGGCCCAGGCCCCGATCCATAATGTCGTTGGTCACTTCCAGCAGATCCAGGATCTGCATGATCCCCATCAGCACCAGGGCGGCGCCGAGGATGCGGGTCGCGGCGACCTTGAGGACGTAGAGCTGGAGCCTCATCACGCGGCCTGCTTGGACGGGAGGATCATGCGCACCGTGCGGTCGATCAGCTCGCCGATCCGGCGGACCAGGCGGGTGACGGGTGTGTCGCCTGGCCGCTTGCGGCTGCCCAGGAACATCCAGACGCTGAAGCCGGTGAACAGCACGAACGGGGCGCCCACGGCGACGGCGGGATTGGCGTGGCCGGCGGCGGCCAGACTCTGGCCCAGGCCCAGCGAGTGCTGGAAGGCCAGCATCAGGATGCCGGCCAGGATCAGGCCGGGAGCCCGGCGACCGCGCTTGGCGGCCAGGCCCAGCGGGAAGGCCAGCAGCGGCAGGAAAGGCAGGAACAGGGCCCGGGCCATGCGGGTGTAGAGCTCGGCCATCAGCACGTTCTTGGGCACGATCGGATGGTCCGACCGGGCCTGCCGCAACAGCTCGCCCAGGGTCAGCTCGCGCTCGTCGCCGCCGCGCGCGCGCAGCAGGGTGGCCGCGCCCGCCAGGGGCATCTCGGTGGCCAGTTGGTCGAAGGCCAGGGTGCGGTAGCCGCCGGCGGCGTCGGCCGCGACCCGCTGGCCGTGGCGCAGCATCAGCGTGACCTTGTCGCCCTTGGGGCTGGCGCTGAGGGTGGCGGTGTTGGCGGTGATGATCTCCTCGCGGCCCTTGGCGTCCTGGCGGCGGATAAAGACGCGGTTCAGGCTCTGGCCGGCCGGGTCGGCGCTGTCGGCGGTCATCAGCAGGTTGTCGGTGTCGATGAAGGCCCCGCCCGACAGGCGTCCGTTCCAGCCAGCGTTGACGGCCGCGTGCATCACCGAGCGATAGGCGTAGCGGCTGTAGGGCTGGCTGTAGCCGAACACCACGACGCTGAAGAGGCTGAGAACGACGCCCAGGATCAGGAACGGGGTGGCGATGCGGCTTAGCGACATACCGCTGGCCAGCAGGGCGTCGATCTCCGAGCCGTCCGACAGCTTGGTGATGACGATGAACAGGGCCACGAAGAACGCCACCGGCAGCGCCAGGCCCAGATAGTGCGGGATCAGGTTGGTTGCCAGCTGGGTGACGTAGTCGAAGCGGGCGCTGCTCTGCGACAGGGCGTCGAGCAGGCGCAGGACGCGCTCCAGCAGCAGGGCGATGACGGTGACGCCCAGGCAGCCGACCATGGGCCAGGCCACCAGCTTGAGCATGTAGCGATCGATCAGACGCAAGTTCGGCACGGGGTTGCTCACGCGGTCCAGTCCCGGGCCAGTTCGGCGGCCAGGGCGGCGGCGGCGGCCGGGTCGAGGTCGACGGTCGAACCCAGGGCGGGCGCGGCCGGCCAGCCGGCGTCGACGAACGTCTTGCCGTCGTGCTCGCGAGCGCCGTCGTAGCGGGGGATGACGTGGAAGTGCACGTCGCGGTCGACCATCATCAGCATCAGGTAGTTGATCTTCTCATAGGCCACGACCTTGCCCAGCAATCGCTCGATTCCGCCGATCGCGACCTGCAAATCGGCGAAGGCGGCGGGACTCAGGTCCGAGAAGGCCTGAGCCTCTTCCTTGCATATCAGGACCAAGGCCCCAAATGTCGGCTGTTTGGGACGGACAAGGACGATCCAGGAGTCGGTTTCGGCGACCTTCGTATTCGGGTAACCGAACGCCGCGGCGGTTGGATTGGTCATGAACACGCTCGTCTCGGGGCGCGGACCGCCACTGCCGTTACAATAGGGACCCGTCCTGCCGCATGAAAGTACGATCCGCGTTGTTTGTCGTCGCGCCGGCCGCTCTGCTGGTGTCGGCGACGGCCGCCGCCGCGGCTGACGACTGCGCCGGCAAGGACAGCGCGACGAAGCTTTCGGTTCAGGTCTTGCAGGTGGCCGGCGACGACGGCGAGGTCGCCGTGACGGTCTATCCGTCCGATCCCCGCCGTTTCCTGGCTCCGCGCGGCAAGCTCTTACGGGTGCGGGTCAAGGCTGCGACGCCGACGACGAGGGTCTGTTTCAACCTGCCGGGTCCGGACGTCTATGCGGTGGCGGTCTATCACGACGCCAACGGCAACCGCGATTTCGACCGCACGCGCCTGGGCATGCCGGCCGAGGGATTTGGCTTCTCCAACGACGCCCCGACCAAGTTCGGCGTGCCGTCCTTCGACGCGGCGCGGTTTGCGGTGAAGGCGGGGGAGAACGTGTTGAAGGTGAAGATGCGGTACGGGCGCTGACAAGGTTTGTCATCCCGGAAGCCTCTGCGCTGCGGCCGGATGACAGCATGAGGGGCTAAGCCAGCACGTACCGCCCCAGCTCTCCGACCTCGCCGCTCTCCGGATCGAGCCCCCGGGCGATCACCCGGATCAGCGACACGCCGGCGTCGTCGCGGACGATCTCCAGCGCGTGCCAGCGGGCGGCGGGGTGGCCGCGTTGGCCGAGGGCCGAGGCCGAGGGCACGCCCAGCACCGGGATCGTGACGCCGTCCGGGCCAGGCAGGCTGCCGACCAGGGCCTCGTGGGTGTGGCCGTGCAGGACGAGATCCGCGCCCTGGCTGGCCAGAACGGCGCGCAAGGCCTCCTGATCTTCCAGTTCCTTGCGGCCGGAGACGACGCCCCGGGTCGGGGGATGGTGGATCAGCACCACGCGGATCAGGTCGCGATGCCGTTCCAGCAGGGCTTCCAGCCGCGCCAGCTGGCCGGGGCCCAGCTTGCCGGTGGCCAGGTGCGGGGCGGTGGGGATGGCCGAGCACAGGTTGATGATCGCCACGCCGTCGCGGACCCGCAGCCTGGGGAAGTCGCCATCGTCGTCGCCCATCCAGGCCGACCAGGGCGCGAACCGCTCATGGTCGTCGTCGCCGACCAGGGCGTCGTGATTGCCGGGGCTGACGGTGATGGCGTCGGCCGCGCCCAGGTCGTCCAGCCAATGGCGGGCGGCCTCGATCTCGACGGCGGAGGCGAAATTGGTCAGGTCGCCGGTCACCACTATATGGTCGGCGCGATGGCGCTTCAGGTCGGCGACCAGGGCGGCGAGGATTTCCGGGCGGTGCTCATGATGCTTCCGACGCCAGGCGATTCGACTGAGAAGGCGCTTGGACACGACGTCCCGCCAGCCGAACGCGCCCTTGGGCGGCGGCAAATGCGGGTCGGAGAGGTGGGCGATGCGGAATATCGACAAGTCTGGAACGCGGATTCTGGTCTAGGCCGGCGAAGCTGCTTATCAATCGCCACGAGTTTCAAGAGGTTCTCTCACATTGACCGGCGGAAGTAATCAAGGCGGCGACGGCAAGCTGGCGGCGGTGACCGTCGGCGAGGCGTCCGCGCGCATCTGGGGCATGACCTCGGCCCAGCGCCTGTCCCGCATCTATGCCCGCGTCGGGCTGGAGGAAGTCGCCGCGCCGACGGGCGCCGACGTGGTGGTGGTCGACGCCGGCTGGGTGTTCGACGAGTCGCTGATCCGCGCCCTGGCCGGCCGCAAGGGCGTGGCCCTGGTCGACGACGCCGGTCGCGTGGTCGCCTACAACCTGCCGCGCGACCGCGCCACCGCCGGCATGGCGGCCCTGGTCGAGGGCAAGGACCTGGCGGCCGTGCTGGGCGAGGCCCCGCGCCTGACCGCGATGGAGCTGGGCTCGGCCTACAACAGCGAGCTGCGCAAGCGCGAGCCGCCGGTGCTGGAGCGCCTGACGCCCGACACCGTCGACGCGGTCGAAAAGCGCCTGTTCAAGGGCTCGTACAAGGGCGTCACCGACCTGGTGACCAAGTATGTCTGGCCCGCGCCGGCCCGGGTGGTTACCCGCTGGTGCGCCCTGGCCAAGCTGACGCCGAACATGGTGACCTTCGCCAGCTTCCTGATGGTGCTGGCGGCCTTCTGGCTGTTCTGGACCGGCCACTACGGCTGGGGCCTGGTCTGCGCCTGGATCATGACCTTCCTCGACACCGTCGACGGCAAGCTGGCCCGGGTGACCCTGACCTCGTCCAAGTGGGGCAATGTCTTCGACCACAGCATCGACCTGATCCACCCGCCGTTCTGGTGGTGGGCCTGGTGCGTCGGCCTGGGCGTGCTGGGCTTCACCGTGCCCAACGGCCCGCTGCTGCTGGCCGTCATCGTCGGCGGCTACATCTTCCAGCGGGTGGAGGAGGGGATCTTCCTGGCCCTCTTCAAGGTCGAGATGCACGCCTGGCGACCGTTCGACAGCTTCTTCCGGCTGATCACCGCGCGCCGCAATCCCAACCTGCTGTTCCTGACCGGCACCACCTTGGTCGGGCGTCCGGACATCGGCTTCGTGCTGGTGGCCGCCTGGACGGCGATCTGCCTGGTGGTGCACGCGGTGCAGATCCTGCAGGCCCTGATCGCGCCCAAGGGCTCGGTCACGTCCTGGCTGTCGCGATGAAGATCGGCGTCGTCCACAATCCGCGCAGCCACGCCAACATGGGGCGCGACGCGGAATACTGGGCGCCTGACGACGTCATGCTGGTCAAGCCGGCGACGCGGGAGGCGCTGGAAGTCGATCTGAAGACCTTCGCCGAGCGCGGGATCGACATGCTGGTCATCGACGGCGGCGACGGCACCATCCGCGACGTGCTGAGCCTGCTGCCGCGCGTGTTCGGCGACGCCCCGCCGCTGATCGCCCTGCTGCCGTCGGGCAAGACCAACGTGCTGGCCATCGACCTGGGCGTGCCGGCCGGCTGGACCCTGCCCGAGGCCATCGCGGCCGCGGCGCGGTCGAAGACGGCGGTGATCAAGCATCGCGCGCCGCTGGAGGTCACCTGGGACGACGGCCGGCCCTGCATGCGCGGCTTCGTCTTCGGCCTGGGCGCCTTCGTGCGGGCCACCAACATGTCCAAGAGCGTCAACCGCATGGGGGCCTTCCACGGCCTTTCGGTGGGCCTGACCCTGGCGGGGGCGACCCTGGGCGCGCTGTTCGGCGGCGCGCGCGACCACTGGCGCGAGGGCGTGCCGGTCGAGTTGGCGATCGACGGCGAGACCGCGCCCCAGGGCAACCGCTTCCTGCTGATGGCCACGACGCTCAAGCGCATGCCCCTGGGCATCAAGCCGTTCGGTCCGCCGCGCGAGGGCCTCAAGACCCTGGACGTCGACGCCCAGCCCAAGCGGCTGCTCAAGGCGCTGGTGACTTTGCTCAGCGGCGGCGATGCGCCGTGGCTGGCCCGGCGCGGCTATCGCCGGGGCGACGCCAAGAGCCTGCGCATCCAGACCTGCGACGCCTTCGTGCTGGACGGCGAGGTCTATGACGCCTCGGGCGCCATGACCGTGGCGCTGGGGCCGACCTTGCGGTTCCTGGCCTCGTGACAACGGTAAACGATCTCGCGGCGGCCGAGCTGCGCGCGCCGGCCCCGCCGCACGCCGTGGCCTACGCCGCCAAGCTGGTCGACAAGTTCGAGGCCCCGGTGGCGGTGCTGTTCTACGGCTCGGTGCTGCGGACCGGCGACCTGGACGGGGTGATGGACTTCTACGTCCTGACCGACTGTCCGCGCCGGGGATGGCGCGGCCTGGCGGGGCGCGTGCTGTGGCCCGACGTCAGCTATCACGAGGTCGAGCTGGACGGCCGGGTGCTGCGCGCCAAGGTCGCCTCGATGACTCTCGCCCAGTTCGCCGACGCCGTGCGCGGCAAGGGCGCGGACACCACCATCTGGACCCGCTTCGTACAGCCCTCGGCCCTGGTGTGGTCGACGGGACCGGACGTCGAGGCGACGGTGATCGCGGCGGTGGCCGAAGCGGCCCGCACCGCCACCCGCTTCGCCGCCGC
Source organism: Caulobacter sp. GW821-FHT10F06 (assembly GCF_058809215.1). Lineage (NCBI taxonomy): Bacteria > Pseudomonadati > Pseudomonadota > Alphaproteobacteria > Caulobacterales > Caulobacteraceae > Caulobacter > Caulobacter sp. GW821-FHT10F06. The sequence continues at coordinate 35,826 of NZ_JBXASK010000014.1, forward strand.
CCTGGGCCCTGACGAAGGCCCGCCCGAGGCCTATTGGTCGGCGCTGTTCCAGCAAACCTACGCCGCCGAGTTCCGGGTCGAGAAGGGCGGGCGAGAACGCTCGATCCTGGCCTATGACCTGCCGCGCTACGACCGACTGCTGCTGGCCTGCTGGCGGGAGGAGGGACTGTTGGCCGACGAGACGCGCGGTGCGATCTCGCCCCGCCTGACCTTCGCCGACCGCAAGCGCCTGAACGCCGCCTGGCGTCTGCGCCGGAGCCTGGGCAAGCCGCTGAACGTCGCCCGCCTGATCAAGGCCGCCTTCACCTTCGAAGGCGCGGCGCGCTACGCCGCCTGGAAGATCGAGCGCCATACGGGCATGGCCGTGCCGCTGACCCCATGGCGCGAGAAGCACCCGGTGCTGGCCGCGCCCGGCGTCTTGTGGCGGCTCTGGCGGGCCCAGAACGCGAAAAAGGCCGAGGCTTGAAAGCCCCGGCCTTTCCGATGTCTCAAGCGGTGACGGCCTAGGCCGAAACGCGCTGGCGTTGGTTCTCGATGATGCCCAGCGCGGCGCCGACCTCGGCGAACACCGACAGCACCTTGTCGATCTGCTCTTCGCTGTGCGCGGCGCTGACGCTGGTGCGCAGCAGCGGACGGCTGTCCGGCGTGGCCGGCGGCAGGGCCAGGTTCAGATAGACGCCGTTGTGGAGCAGGGTGTTCCACATGCCGATGGCGCTTTCCTGGTCGGGCATGGTGATGGCCACGATCGGGCTGGCGGTCGGGCCGGTCTGGAAGCCCAGCTTCGTCAGGCCCTCATAGAGGCGACGGGCGTTGGACATCAGCTTGTGGCGCAGTTCCGGTTGCTCTTCCAGGCGGCGCAGGGCCGTCACGGTGGAGCTGACCACGGCCGGCGGCAGCGAGGCGGTGAACATGTACGGGCGGCAGACGACGCGCATGACGTCGAAGTCGTCCAGGTTGGAGACGCAGAAGCCGCCGATGGCGCCCAGGCTCTTGGAGAAGGTGCCGACCACGAAGTCGACGTCGTCCTCGACGCCCTCCAGCTCGGCCAGACCGCGACCGTGCTCGCCCAGGACGCCCATCGAGTGGGCCTCGTCGACCAGCAGGTAGCCGCCCAGCTCGCGCTTCACGGCGGCGATTTCCTTGAGCGGCGCGGTGTCGCCGATCATCGAATAGATGCCTTCGACCACGATCAGGCGCTCGCCGGGCACGTCCTTCATGCGGCGCAGGCGCTTGTACAGGTCTTCCGGATCGTTGTGGCGGAAGCGGATCACCTCGGCGTGGCCGAGACGCGAGCCGTCATAGATCGAGGCGTGGCTGTCGGCGTCCAGGATCAGGTGGTCGCCGCGACCCACCAGGGTCGACAGCACGCCCAGATTGGCCTGGTAGCCGGTGGTGAACACCATGGCGTGCTTGCGGCGATAGAACTTGGCCAGGGCCTGTTCCAGCTCGACGTGCGCTTCGAAGCTGCCGTTGGCGATGCGCGAGCCGGTGGTGCCGGTGCCGCGCTCCTGGACGGCCTTCACCGACGCCGCGATGGCCTCGGCGTCGAAGGTCAGGCCCAGATAGTTGTTGGTGCCCAACAGGATCGTCGGGCGGCCATCGATCACGCCTTCGGTCGGCGACACGACGGCGTCGAACCGGACGTTGAAGGGGTCGGCCCCGGCTTGGCGGATCGCCTGATAGGCGTCGCGATAGGCGAGGTGCTTGTCGAACAGCCCCATGGTTATCCCTTATTCCGAAGGTCTTTAATCAGATCCGACAGGTCGCCCGCCGTCTCAACGGACGCCAGGCGATCCAGCGGGATCGAGATGTCGAAGGTGTCTTCCAGTTCCATGATGATGTTCATCAGGGCCAGGGAATCGACCTGGAGGTCGCGACCGATGTGGGTTTCATCGGTAACCTCGACGCTGCGTCCCAGAACCTTGGACGCGGCGAGGCCGATTTCACGCAGAGTAAGATCCGTAACCGCTTTCATGCCGACTCGCCGAAACCCCCGATAGCGGGCCTAACTAACTTGAACTGTAACAGGCCTATTGTCGGATTCCTGTCAAAATTGCCTGCTACCATCACCATCACGCAACTAAAAACCCCTTCGCGCGATACCATTGCACGCTCTGGGTGAATCCCGAGTCGATCCCGTATCGCGGAGCGATAGTGTCGGGAAGCTTTTCGCTGTTCGAAACGCTCCAGTCCAAATGGAGCATTTCTCGCGCTTTTCCAGATGTGAAGATCGAAATCTTGCCAGTGAGCGCCGCCAATCCCTGCGACAGATAGGCCGCCGTCGCAAGCGCGGCCGGAGAAATTCGCACCAGCCGCGGCGATCTGCCCACCGACCGTGACACTGCGGCCATAACATCCGACCACGAATAGCCGTCCGCCCTCGCGTCGCAGAGTGCGAAGACGCCCGGCGTCGGCTGGCTGGCCAGGCGAGCGATCTGGGCGGCCGCGTCTTCGACATGGACCATGGCGATCCTGGCCCTGGGGTCGAGCACCGGCAGGATCGGCGAGGTCTGGGCCGTCTTGAACAGTTCCAGCGTCTCCATGTCGCCCGGGCCGTAGATGGCCGGCGGCCGCACGACGGTCAGGGCTTCGCCGAACGCCTCGCGCGCGGCGTCCTCGCCCGCGCGCTTGCTGCCGGCGTAGTCGGACAGCGCCGGTTCGCGGGCCGAGAGGCTGGACACATGGATCAGCCGCGCGCCGGCCGCCTTGGCGGCCAGGGCGACGGCGCGGGACCCGTCGACGTTCACGCAGTCGAATTCTGCGCGGTTTCGCGCCTTGATCAGGCCGGCGACATGGATGACGACCTCGGCGCCGTCGCACAGGGTCGTCAGGGCGCGCGTGTCCGAGAGACCGCCGATCACCACCTGCGGCTCGATCCCGGCCCAGTCGGCGCCCAGCACGTCGCGACGGGCCAGCATGCGGACGGTCCAGCCGTCGGCGGCCAGGGTGCGCACCAGATGTCGGCCGAGGAATCCGGTGGCGCCGGTGATGGCGACGACGCCTCGGGTCACGGTCAGGCGCGTTCGGCGTAGGCGCCGGCCAGGAAGGCGGCCTTGGCCTTGGAGCGGCTCAGCTTACCCGACGAGGTCTGGGGCAGGGCGTGGGCGCCGACCAGGTGAACCTGGGTCTCGACGCTATGGCGCTGGCGCAGGACGGTGGCGACGTTCTCGGCCAGGGCCTTGCGGCTGTCGGCGTCGCCGCCGCGCGCCTGGACCAGCACCACCACGACCTCTTCGCCCTCGCCGGGCGTCGAGAAGGCCGCGACGTCGCCGCTGCGAAGGCTCTCGATCTCGGCCTCGGCGGTCCATTCCAGGTCCTGCGGCCAGATGTTGCGGCCGTTGAGGATGATCAGGTCCTTGCCGCGACCGGTGATGACGATCTCGCGGTCGACCAGGTAGCCGATGTCGCCGGTGTCCAGCCAGCCGTCGGCGGACAGCACGCGGGCGGTCTCCTCGGGCTGCTCGAAATATTCGCGCATCAGGCTGGGGCCGCGGGCGTAGATCCGGCCCACGCCGCGCTCGGGCAGCACGGCGCCAGTGTCGTCGCGGACTTCCAGCTCGTGACCCGGCAGGACCGGACCGTTGCGGGCGAAGTCGCGGGCGCGATCGGCGTCTTCGGTCGTGACGGCGAGGTTGTCGCGCTCCAGGCGTTCGACATCCAGACGTTCGATCTTCAGGCCCTCGCCGAGCGGCGACATCGACAGGGCCAGGGTGGCCTCGGCCATGCCGTAGCTGGCGACGAACGCCTTGTCCGAGAAGCCGACGGAGGCGAAGCGCTCGGCGAAGGCGTGCAGCGGACCGGTGCGGATCATGTCGCCGCCCAGGCCCGCGCTGCGCCAGCGCGACAGGTCCAGGTGCTCGATCGAGGCGGCCTCGGCCCGGCGGGCGCACAGCTCATAGCCGAAGGTGGGGCTGTAGCTGATGGTGCCGCCGTTCCTGGTGATCAGGTCCAGCCACATCAGCGGCCGGCGCACGAAGGCCCCGGTGGGCAGCAGGTCGACCGACATCTGGCTGGTCATCGGGCTGAGCAGGAAACCGATCAGGCCCATGTCGTGATAGAGCGGCAGCCACGAGACGGCGCGGTCGTCGGGCTTCACCTGCAGGCCGTCGCGGGTGATGGCCACGGCGTTGGCCATCAGGGCCCGGTGGGTGACCAGCACGCCGGTCGGGAAGCGCGTGCTGCCCGATGAGAACTGCAGGTAGCAGGTGCGGTCGGGTTCGATGACCGGCAGTTCGGCGCCGGCGGCTTCCGGCAGCTCGGACAGGGTTCCGGCGAAGGACAGCGTTGTCTTGGCGGCGATCTCGGGCAGCCACGCAGCCATCGAGGTCGGGCCGATCAGGATCTTGGCCTTGGCCGAATCCAGCATGCGGGCGATCTGCTCGATATAGGCCTCGCGGCCGCCCAGCGGCGCGGGCAAGGGCAGGGGCGCGGGCGGCAGGCCGGCATATTGGCAGGCGAAGAAGGCGCGGACGAAGTCGGCGTCGGTCTCGGCGATCAGGCCCACGCTGTCGCCCGGCTGCGCGCCGGCCGCCAGCAGGCGCTGGGCCAGCTCGAGCGCCTGCTCGCGCAGCTTGGCGTAGGGCACGGCCTCGACCAGTTCGCCGCGCAGGGAATAGAGATTCACCCCGGTTTCGCCCTGAGCGGCGAAATCCAGCGCCGTGGTCAGGGTGGGGAAATCAGCGAATCGTACCGATCGCTCGGAGCCAGTGGGAGTCATCATTACCTGCCGCCTTTGGCGTCGTTTGCGTCGTCGGCGCAAGAGGGTTCGTTGTCTCTGAGGACGGGCGATTGAGCAAGCTGCGCGCGCAGCGTCAAGAACATGCCGATGGCCATGGCCAGGGACGCGCCGATCAGCGCCACGCCGGCGCCGGTCACGCCATAGGCTTCGACCAGGGGCGCAAGGCCGATCAGGAACGCCACGCAGACCACCAGGCGCACGCGCAGGGCCAGGCCGGCGGCGCGCAGCGAGACCAGCATCGGCTCCAGCGGCAGGGCCAGGATGCCGATCGCGGCGGCGGCGACCTGCAGGGTCATGACGCCCGCGCCGTCGCCATAGCTCTCGCCCAGGATCAGGATCAGCAGCGGCTTGCCGAACAGGGCGCTGACCAGCAGCAGCAGGCCCCCCACGCCGCCGCCCAGCAGGGCGATCTGACCGGCCAGCTTGCGCATGGCCGCGTCGCCGCCGCTGGCGCGCATCTTGGCCAGTTCGGGATAGAGGGCCGGCACCACCAGCTTGGCCGGCTTGGCCATGCCGTCGGCCACCTTGCGGCCGATCTGCCACGAGGCCGCCTGGGCCGGTCCGATCAGGGCGCCGACCACCAGGGTGACGACATGGGTGAAGGCCACGTCCAGGCTGCTGCTGAAATTGGTCGCCCAGGCGAAGCGCCAGACGCCCGGCAGACCCTCGCCTAGCGGACCCCGCACGGTGAAGCCCTGCAGGAACTTGCGCCGGTCCATCTCGCGCCAGGCGACGACGCCGACATAGAGGAACGAGGCCAGCGGCCCGGCGGCCCAGGCCAGCAGATAGGCCCACAGCGGCGCGTGCAGCCAGAAGGCGACGGCCGCGCCGATCAGGCGGATCGTCGAGCTGACGGCCTGCTCGCCGGCCAGGTAGTTGAAGCGATCGAACAGGCGCAGCAAGCCGACCGAGGTGGCCGAGGTCATGAAGGCGATGGTCAGGGCGTAGAGGGCCGCCGCCGGGGCGACATCCTTCGACCAGCCCAGGACCGCGCCGAAAAACAGGCCGCCGATGACGCCCAGCACCACGCCGGCCAGGCCGCTCAGCGCGTCCAGCCAGATCGACAGGCGCACGACCTGCTGGAAGCGCGAACGATCATTCTCCAGAAGCGGCTGGGCCCCGTATTGCAGCAGGGTCTGCCAGGACTGGAACTTGACCACGTCGCCCAGGAACTGGGCGAAGGTGGTGATCAGCACCAGTACGCCCATCCGCACGTCGCCCAGGCCGCGCGCGGTCAGGGCGATATAGGCCAGGCCCACGACGGCGTTGACCGTACGCCCGCCCAGCAGGGTGCCGGCGTTGGCGAGGACGCGGGTGAGAACGGGCTTTTCGGCGCTCATGCGGCGGAGGCGGTCCTGGCGAGTACGCGCTCGGCTATGGCCCGGGCGGCGCGTTCCGACGACGGGGTCGCCGTGAGATCGAAGCTGGCCGCAAAGCCGGCCTTCTGGATGTCCACATAGGAAGCATGGCCTTGGCGCGCCACCTCTATCGCGTCGATCAGGCCCTCGACGGACGTCAGGACCGGACCGTAGCGCCAGTGGTGGAAGCTCTCGTCGCCCTCCCAGGTGATGTTGGCTGGGTTCAGGAACACGCAGGGCTTGGGCGTGCGGAGGAACTCGTAGACCTGGCTGCTGACGTCGCCGAGATAGAGGTCGGCGGCCCGGGTGTAGGTCATGTCGATGGCGGCGGGGCCGCCCAGGTCGATATGGATGCGCGGGTGGTCGCGGAACGGCGCCAGGCCCTGCAGCATCGCCGGACCGGCGCCGTCGAACAGCTTGATGTGCGGGGCGAAGATCAGGTTGAAGCGGTCGTCGGCCGCGAACTGCTCCAGCACCTTCAGGCCCCAGCGCGGCCACGACCCCAGGGTCTCGTGGAAGTGGGGATTGTAGAGCACGATCGGCTTGGCCTGGGCGAAGGCCGGCATCGGCGAGCCGGGCAGGGCGTCGATGATGTCGAACTTGGGATAGCCGACCATGGCGCAGTCGCCGGGCTTGACCCAGCCTTCGTCGACCATGCGGTCGCGCTGCTTGGGGCCGGCCGCCATCACCAGGTCGAACTTGCGCAGGCGCGGCTCGAACGGGCCGCCGCGATCGCCGGCGCCGTGTTGGGTGTAAACCAGCAGGGTGTCGTTGACGCCGAACTTGCGCAGCAGGGCGCTGGTGCGCTCGGGCGTGACGATGGCGTCCAGTCGGCCCAGGGCCTTGGCGTTGGCCGCCAGCATCAAGGCCTTTGGCGGGGTCGAGGCCTCCTTCAGCCGCACGCCGCGCAGCCAGGCCGGCGGCAGCAGGCGCGAGGCGATCGACGCGCCGCCCAGGGCGTCGATCAGGGGGCGGGCGTAGTCGAGGTGGTCCTGGGCCGTGGCGGCGATCTCGACCTCGATCTGCGGCCAGCCGCGCGCCAGGGCCACCGCGATCGGCAGGCTGTGCAGGATCTGGTGCGTCTGGGCGATGTAGAGGAAGCAGACCTTTGGCCTTGGCCCCGTAGGCTTGGGGGCGTCGATCGGCGACGAAATCATGGAGCGCTCGCCGGACCGATCAATTGCCGGGGTTGAGGCGCGTGCGCACCCGCCCCTTGAAGGTGACGCGGTCGCCCTTGTCGGTCACCGAATAGCTGTCGGCCTGCACCTTGTTGCCGTTGACGCCCGCGCCCTGGACGCCGGCGTCGCCCATCACCTGGCCGGTGCGGGTGTCGATCAGCGCCTTCTCGGTCGAGAAGGCGTAGCCGTCGCCGTTGTTGATCTGGACGTTGCCCGTCAGCAGCAGGGCGTTTTTGGACTCGTCGTATTCGCCCTGCCTGGAGATCACCTGGGTCGGGTTCTCCGAGCCGTAGCCGCGCGTCAGCTTGGGGCTCTGCAGCGCGACCTTGCTGGTGTCGTCCTTGTCGCGCACGGCGGCGGCGGCGGTGATCAGGAACTGGCGGCCGTCCTTCATCGCGCCGGTGAAGCGCGGGTTTTCCATCCGCAGCGGCGGGCCGGCCGCGGCGGCGGCCGTGCTCTTGGCCTCGGCGGCGCGGATGAAGGCCTGGCCGATGATCGAAAGGCCGACCACGCCGGCCACCAACGGCAACACGATGCGCAGCGCGCTCACCGACTTGCGTCGGCGAGGGCGGATCTTGCGCCGGACGAGCGCGGGAAGGCGAGCAAGCGTGGGCATGGCGACTGGTGTTGGCGACTGGGGCTGGAAACGTCGGTTCACCGGCTTAATCCCGTCCGCGCGATCTCCCAAGAGATATTCGGAAGCTTCCCCTACCGCGCGAGAACACGGTTCAGGGGCAGGCGTCGGCGCCCTGGGCCGGCGCCAGGCGGATGTCCTCCAGCGTGATGGCCAGCGGACCGGTCGCGGCGAGCCGGAAACCCTCGCTCACCGCCGTCAGATCCGCGCCGGCCTTGGCCAGGCAGGTCAGGCGGACCTCGACCGCGCTCCACGGGCCGGCGGACAGCTTCGGAGCCACGTCCAGCCCGACGCCGCCCAAGCCCAGCAGCACCGGACCGGCGGCGGGCTTGTCGAGGCGATAGCGCACACGCAACGCCAGGTCCTTCTCGGCCTGGGCCGTGAGGTTCACGGGCTTGCCCGACAGGACGACCTCGCCCCCCGAGGCGAAGGTCAAGGCGCGGGCCGATTCCTGGGCCGCGCCGTCGACCAAGGCGTAGCGCGAGCCGCCGCCGGGCGTGGCGGCCTGGTGCGACTGGCCGGCGCGGACCGTTCCGGACGCGTCCTTCAGGCTCAGCGACCAGGGTGGGATGATCCGGCCGTCGGCCAGGAAGCGCTCGACGCCGCCGGGCAGGGCGCCCGACTCCTCGGCCAGATGCGCGACACGGCCCGGCGTCTTGTAGGAGAGGCCGTAGCCATAGGCGAACTGCGGGTCATAGCCAGCTTCGCCGACGTTCAGCGGTCCTTGCACGGCGGTCTTGGGCCACGAGAACGACAGCTTGCCCGTGAAGTCGTGGCGCGGACGGCCGTCCGCGCCGCCCACCAGCACGTCGGCCACGCCGCCGCCCTCGGTCCCCGGCAGCCAGGCGGCCACGAAGGCGTCGGCGGCGTTGATCTCGGGGTTGGTCCACAGCGGTCTACCCGACAGGAACACCGCCACGGTCGGCACGCCCTTGGCCTTAAGGTCCTTGAGCAGCTTCAGCGGGCCTTCGGGCACGAAGTCCAGGGTGTCGACGTCGCCCTGGAACTCGGCATAGGGCGTCTCGCCGAACACCACGACGGCGACGTCGGGCTTGTCGGTGAAGGCGCCGTCGGGGCTCAGGATCGCCGAACCGCCGGCGGCCGTGGCGGCCTCCTTCAGGCCCGACCAGATCGACTGACCCTGCTTGAAGTCGGCGTTGGTGGTGTTGGTCCCTTGCCACGAGATGGTCCAGCCGCCCGAGGCCTGGCCGATGCTGTCGGCGGCGTCGCCGGCGACCAGCACCTTGGCGCCGGCCCGGATCGGCAGGACGCCGTCGTTCTTGATCAGCACCAGCGACTTGCGCACGGCCTCGCGCGCCAGGGCGCGGTGCTGGGGCGAGGCGATGACCTCGTACTTTCCCTCGATGGAGGGGCGCTTGGCTTCGAACAGGCCAGTCTTGACCTTGACGCGCAGGATGCGGGTCACGGCCTCGTCCAGCCGCGCCATCGGAATCTCGCCCGACTTCACCTGGGCCAGGGTGCTCACGTAGAGGCCCTTCCAGCTGTCGGGGGCCATGTACATGTCCAGGCCGGCGTTCATGGCCAGGGCGCAGCTTTCCTTGGTGCAGCCCGGCAGTTGGCCGTGGGCGTTCCAGTCGCCGACCGTGAAGCCGGTGAAGCCCAGCGGACCGCGCAGCACGTCGGTCAGCAGGCTCTTGTTGCCCGTGTGCTTGACCCCGTTCCAGCTGGAGAACGAGGCCATGATGGTCAGCACGCCGGCGTCGATGGCCTCGCGATACCCCGACAGGTGGACATCGATCAGCGCCTGCTCGGAGCCCTTGAAGTCGCCCTGGTCGAGGCCGGCGTCGGTGCCGCCGTCGGCCAGGAAGTGCTTGGCCGAGCCGGCGATGTGGCCGTCGGCCAGATGGCCCGCCGTCAGCTTACCCTGCAGGCCCTCGGTCATCGGCCCGGCATAGCTGCGGGCGATCTCGGGGATCTCGCCATAGCCTTCATAGGTGCGGCCCCAGCGGTCGTCGCGGGGCACGGCCAGGGTCGGGCCGAACGTCCAGTCCGCGCCGGTGGCGGCGACCTCCTGGGCGGTGGCCGCGCCGATGCGGCGGATCAAGTCCGGATCGCGCGCCGCGCCCAGGCCGATATTGTGCGGAAACAGCGTCGCGCCGACCAGGTTGTTGTGGCCATGCACGGCGTCGATGCCGAACATAAGCGGGACCCGCGCGCCGGGACGCTTGGCGACCTCGGCGCGGAAGGCCGTGACCATCTCCCGCCACTTGGCGGCGTCGCCGCGCTCGTCGCCGAACGGGCCCGAGCTGCCGCCCGCCAGCAGCGAGCCCAGCGGATAGGTCAGCAGGTCCTGCGGCTTGATGTAGGAGATGTCGGCCTGGATCGTCTGGCCGACCTTTTCCTCGACGGTCATCTTCGCCAGCAGTTCTCGAACGAAAGCCTCGGTCTTGGCGTCCGACAGGGCCCCGGGGCTGGCGGCCTTGGGCCAAGCCTTAGGATGGGCCTGGGCGATCGGGCCGGCGAGGGCGCTGGTCCCGAGCATCGCCGCCGAAGCGCCCAGCAGCAGCGCGTTGCGCGGATGGAACATGGACCACTCTCCCACTGTCGATCACGGCTGCCGACTTCGGCGTCCTGAATAACGGCGAGGGTGTGGATTGGCCAGGCCAATATCGAGATTTCTGAAATTGGCTTGACCAAAGTTCGGCGGCGGCTAGTCATGGCGAAACAGGGAGTGACCGATGACCCGACGCACGCGCGCCGTCTGCCTGGCGATGATCCTGATGGCCGGCGGATCCGTCCTGGCCGCGCCGCCCGTCGAGGCCCGCCCGATCGCCGCCGCCAAGAGGCTCGCGCCCGAACTCGCCTTGGCAGGCAAGGTCGCCGACTGGCAGCTGGCCCACATGGACAGCTTCGACTACGTCACCAGCTTCAGACGCGACACCGAGGCCCCGCGCGACTGGGTGCAGGCGACCTTCTTCATCGGCTTGGCGACGCTGGCCGACGCCACCGATGACCCGCGCCAGGTCAACGCCGTGCTGGCTCATGGCCAGGCGCAGGACTGGGGTTTCGACGGCCGTCCGCGCCATGCCGACGCCGACGCCATCGGCCAGGTCTGGCTGTGGACCGCCGCCCGCTCGGGCGACAAGGCCCAGCTGGAGCCCCTGAAGGCCCGCTTCGACGCCGTGCTGGCCGCGCCGTCGTCGGTGTCGCTGGACTTCGCGCCCAAGCCGCCGACCGGGGGCGATCCTTACTGCCAGGCGCGGTGGTGCTGGAGCGACGCCCTGTTCATGGCCCCGGCGGCGTGGGTGGGTCTCGCCAAGGCGACGGGCGACAGGCGCTATCTGGATCACGCCGACGCTGAGTTCTGGGCGACGACCGACTATCTCTACGACGCCGGCGACCACCTCTATTTCCGCGACAGCCACTTCATCACCCGCCGCGACGCCGACGGCCGCAAGATTTTCTGGGGACGCGGCAACGGCTGGGTTTTCGCGGGGCTGGTCAACATTCTCAAGGTCCTGCCGGCCGACCATCCCAGCCGGCCGCGCTACGAGGCGTTGTTCAAGCAGATGGCCGCCAAGGTCGTGACCCTGCAGGGCGCGCAGGGCTATTGGCCGGTGTCCCTGCTGGAGCCGCAGGAGCATCCGGAAACCAGCGGCACGGGCTTCTTCACCTATGGCCTGGCCTGGGGCGTCAACCAGGGCCTGCTGCCGGCCAAGACCTATCGTCCGGCGGCGCGGAAGGGCTGGGACGCCTTGGCGCGCGCCGTCGGTCCCGACGGCCGGCTGAACTGGGTGCAACAGGTTGGCGCCGCGCCGGACAAGGTGGCTCCGACGGATACACAGCTCTACGGCGTGGGGGCGTTCCTGATGGCGGCGACCGAGGTAGCGAGACTGAAGCGGTAGGGGGCTTATTGAAGCTCTCCCACCTTGTCATCCCGGCTCTCCGCTTAGCTGCGGCCGGGATGACAAACGATTTGGATTAAGCGAGCTATCGCCTGCCTTTGCCCACCTCGGTGGCCGCCAGCAACAGCGCCCCGACCCCATACAACTGCGTGTCCTCCGGCTCGACCTGCTCTGGCGCATAGCCCACCTGCTGCACCCAGGTCAGCTTGCCCTCGGGGGTCACTGAGCGTTCCAGCGCACCCCAGCCCTTGGCCACGGCCGCCGTGTACTTCGCGCCCTTCAGCACGCCGTTGTTGACGCCCCAGGCCAGGCCGTAGGTGAAGAAGGCCGTGCCGCTGGTCTCGGGGTGCGAGTTCTCGGAGGCCAGCAGGGACGGGGCCCAGTAGCCGTCGGGCTTCTGGATCGAGACCAGCTTGGCCGACATCGCCTGGAACAGGGCGACGTAGCGCGGGCGGGAAGGGTGGTCCTTGGGCAGCAGCTTCAGGATGTTGACGATCCCGGCATAGGACCAGCCGTTGCCCCGGCTCCAGAACACCTTGCGGCCCTTGTCGTCGCGGCGGGTCAGATAGCGGCTGTCGCGGAAATAGAGGCTGTTGTCCTTGTCCAGCAGGTAATCGGTGCTGGCCCAGAACTCCTTGTCGGCATAGGCGGCGTAGCGGGCGTCGCCGGTCGCCTTGGTGAGGCCGAACCAGGTCGCCGGCGCCATATAGAGCGCGTCGCTCCAGCACCAGCGGGTCTGGCAGGGCGGCTCGCCGACGCCGTCCTGGAAGTTCAGGTCCTCGTGCGGCGGATCGGCCAGGATGGCGTCGAAGCGGGTCTTCAGGGCGGCGATGCGCGCCGGGTCCCTCTGCTTGCCATAGGCCCACAGCCAGGTCTGGCCGATCACGTGGTCGTCGGCGTGCAGCGGCCGGCGGCCCAATTGCCAGTTCATGGCCACGCCGTGGTCCAGGGCGGCCTTGGCGTATTTCGGATCGCCCGTACGGTCGGCGAAGGCGGTGACGCCGGTATAGAACGCGCCCTGGATCCAGCCCTTCGGATCGATGGTGTTGTTCTTGTACGTGCGGATGTAGTCGAAATTGTCGAGGCGCGAGAGCTGCCAGTCGGCGACCTTGCGGCCCAGCGCCAGGGCCTGGGCCTCGGTCGGCAGGGCGGGAGTTGCTGAGGCGGGCGGGGAGGCGGCCTTGGGCGTCGCGGCGCAGGCCGGGGTCGAGGCCAGGGCGGCGGCGATCAGGATCAGGCTGGCGCGCATGGAAGCTCCCTTTGATCTCGCGACTTATGACGCCGCGTCGAACCTCGTTGCTAAGCGGCTTTGGCAATTGGTCAAGCCGACGGATCGCGAAACCGCGTGCGTTCAACCTGTCAGGCGATTGTTTCGGCCGCGTCCCCGAGCGCTCCGGGTATGTCCAAGGTCGTTTGAAGTGGTTCAAGCCATTGAACGCATGGGAATTTCAATCGACTTTGCAATTGGTAAGGCCAATTGTCTTGCCTGGGCGACCAATTTCGATAAGGTGATCGCATCAGCCCTCATCCCCTGCGGCGCATGATCCGTCTCCGGGCCCGCCGCTCCCTCGTTCGCGGCGGGCTCCTTTTTCCCAAGGCGCCGATGATCCGATCCTCGCTCCGCGTTCTGTTGCTCGCCTCGGCGCTGGGCGTCGGCGGCGTCGCCATGGCCGGAGAACCGCCGGCCATGGCGCCCACCGCTTGCAAGGGCGGCGACGGCTATGCGGCGAGTTTCGAGGGGCGGCGCACCTTCCGCTGGCGGCCCGAGTGGCTGGCGGCCAGCAAGGCCCACCAGACCGACCCGGCCGTCGCGCCGGCCTACAAGGCGCTGATCAGGCGCGCCGACGCGGCGCTGGCGGGGCCGACCTACACCGTCACCGACAAGTCGCGCACGCCGCCCAGCGGCGACAAGCACGACTATATCAGCATGGGTCCCTACTGGTGGCCCGACCCGGCCCAGCCGAACGGCGAGCCCTATGTCCGCCGCGACGGCCAGTTCAATCCCGAGCGCGCCACCAACGCCTTCGACGTCACCGATCTGGACGCCATGAGCGCCGGGGTCGAGGCGCTGTCGCTGGCCTACTACTTCACCGGCGACAGGCGCTACGCCGACAAGGCCGCGCTGCTGCTGAAGGTATGGTTCCTGGACCCGGCCACGCGGATGAACCCCAACGCCAAGTTCGCCCAGGGCGTGCCGGGCCGCACGCTGGGCCGGGCCGAGGGCGTGCTCGACACCTACCGCCTGCTGCGCGTGGTCGAGGGCGTGGGCCTGCTGGGTCCGTCCAAGGCGCTGTCGGCCGCCGACCAGGCGGGCCTGGAGCGGTGGTTCGGCGACTACGCCCAGTGGATGCAGACCAGCCCGACCGGCCAGGAAGAGCGTGCGGCGCTCAATAACCACGGCAACTGGTTCGACTATCAGCTGGCGACCTTCGCGCTGTTCTCGCGCAACGAGGCCCTGGCCCGCGACGTCATCGCCAAGGCCGGCGACCTGCGCATCGCCACCCAGGTCACTCCCGAAGGGGCACTGCCCAAGGAGCTCGAACGCACCCGGGCGCTGCACTACAGCTATTTCGCCATCGAGCCGCTGGTCGGCCTGGCCGACCTGGGCCGCTGCACCGGCCAGGACCTGTGGCGCTACCAGAGCGCCGACGGCCGCAGCCTGCGCAAGACCTTCGATTTCCTGGGCCCCTATGTCGGGCGCGAGGACAGCTTTCCCTACAAGGAGCTGGAGCCAAAAGGCGCCGCCGGCGAGGCCGCGCCGCTGTTTGGCCTGGCGGCCTGGGCGTATGGCGAGCCGTCCTACGCCGCGACGGCCGCGGTCTCGGCCAAGGTCAAGCCGGACGACCTGAGCAACATCCTGATCGCCCCTTACGGGCGCTGACATTCGTCGACCATGCGGGCGATGCGTAACTTTCCCCCGCACCTCCTCCCGAGGTTGACCGACGAAGGGCGACTGGGGCCTTCCCCCAGTCGCCCGCTATCTTTCAAGGTCTGCCTGCGTTGGGTTTGCGCGCCGTGCATATGGCGGCATCCGATCAGGCGTCAGAACTTCAATCCGTCTTTCGCTGAAAAGGGCAGATGGAGAGCGGACGGCCGGCTCAGCAGCGCCCCTCCGTCACGTCGCCTGTCGGCGCCGCGCCACCTCCCCCGTACGCTTCGCTACAGGGGAGGAGGGGGGCCGGCGCTCCGCGACCCTTCCATCACCATCTTAGCTAAAGCGTGAGGCAGCGAACCTGCGCGTGACGACGGGCGCTCTAGACCCGCGAGCGGCGGACCAGTTCGGAGCGGCGGGCCTCGACCTCGCTGCGGGCCTGTTCCAGGGCGTCGATCTCTGTGGCGGTCAGCAGGTTGTCGATCACCCGCCCCAGATGCTCGCGCATGGCGCTGCGGGCGGCCTTGGGGTCGCGGGCCCGCAGGGCCAGCAGAATCTCCTGGTGGTCGTCGATCAGCGGCCGCACGCCTACCTGGCGGGCGCGCTCCAGCATGGCGCGGCACAGCGGCGACTTATAGCGCAGGTCCCAGAGGTTCTCGACCACGGTGACCAGGGCGCTGTTGCGAGTGGCCTGGGCGATGGCGACGTGGAAGCGGCGGTCGGCCAGCTCGCCGTTCACGTTGGCGTCGTTCTCGACGACCATGTCGTCCATGATCGCGGCCAGCTGCGCCAGCTCGGCGTCGGTGATGGTGGTGGCGGCCAGGGCGCAGCTTTCGCCCTCGATCAGGCGGCGGGCCTCGGTGAGTTCGAAGGCGCCGATGTCGAGCTCCGGCGCGGCGATCTCGGCCTGGGGCTTTTCGGTGACGTAGACGCCCGAGCCGTGGCGGGCCTCGACCAGCCCCCGGATCTCCAGGGCGATCATCGCCTCGCGCACCGTGGGGCGGCTGACCTTGTAGTCCTCGGCCAGGTCGCGCTCGGACGGCAGGCGCTGGCCGGGCAGGTGCAGGCCTTCCCGGATCGACTCCGCGATGGCGTTTGCCACCTGCTGATAGAGCTTGCGGGTTTCGGCGGTCGAAGTGGTCATGTGACTCTTTTGCCCCACCGGTCTGACCGGTGCGAGCGGAAAATAGTTCAGTCCGGACCCCAGCGCCACCGCGCAACGGGCTGGCATTGGGCAAACAACC
Source organism: Caulobacter sp. GW821-FHT10F06 (assembly GCF_058809215.1). NCBI lineage: Bacteria > Pseudomonadati > Pseudomonadota > Alphaproteobacteria > Caulobacterales > Caulobacteraceae > Caulobacter > Caulobacter sp. GW821-FHT10F06. The sequence goes on from NZ_JBXASK010000014.1 coordinate 51,716, forward strand.
ATCCTAAAGTGGTCAGGCCACTATCGTTCAGCTTCAGCCCCGCCAAGGTCCATGCTCAAGATCATCGACGCCAAGGTCATCGTCACCTGTCCCGGCCGCAACTTCGTCACGGTGAAGATCACCACCTCCGACGGCGTGTATGGTATCGGCGACGCCACCCTGAACGGGCGTGAACTGGCCGTGGTCAGCTATCTGCAGGATCACATGCTGCCGTGCCTGATCGGGCGCGACGCGCATCGGATCGAGGACATCTGGCAGTTCTTCTATCGCGGTTCCTACTGGCGCGGCGGGCCGGTGGCCATGACCGCCCTGGCGGCGGTCGACATGGCGCTGTGGGACATCAAGGGCAAGGTCGCGGGCCTGCCGGTCTATCAACTGCTGGGCGGCGCGTGCCGCGAGGGCGTCACCGTCTATGGCCACGCCAATGGCGAGACGATCGACGACACCATCCAGGAAGCCTTGAAATACAAGGCGATGGGCTACAAGGCCATCCGCCTGCAGACCGGCGTGCCGGGCCTGGCCAGCACCTATGGCGTCTCGGGCGACAAGCTGTTCTACGAGCCCGCCGACGCCGACCTGCCCACCGAGAACCTGTGGTCGACGGCCAAATATCTGAGCCACGCGCCCAAGCTGTTCGCCGCCGCGCGCGAGGCTCTGGGCTCGGACGTGCACCTGCTGCACGACGTCCATCACCGCCTGACCCCGATCGAGGCCGCGCGCCTGGGCAAGGACCTGGAGCCCTACCGCCTGTTCTGGCTGGAGGACGCCGTGCCCGCCGAGAACCAGGCCGGCTTCCGCCTGATCCGCCAGCACACCACCACCCCGATCGCGGTGGGCGAGATCTTCAGCCACGTCTGGGACGCCAACATCCTGATCCAGGAGCAACTGATCGACTATCTGCGGGCCACGGTGCTGCACGCCGGCGGCATCACGAATCTGAAGAAAATCGCGGCCTTCGCCGACATGCACCACGTCAGGACCGGCTGCCACGGGGCCACGGACCTGTCGCCGGTGACCATGGCCGCGGCCCTGCATTTCGACCTGTCGATCCCGAACTTCGGCCTGCAGGAATATATGCGCCACACGCCCGAGACCGACGCCGTCTTCCCCCACGCCTACACCTTCGACGACGGCATGCTGCACCCCAACGACACGCCCGGCCTGGGTGTCGACATCGACGAGGAACTGGCCGCCAAATATCCCTACAGGCGCGCTTACCTGCCGGTGAACCGCCTGGAAGACGGGACGATGTTCAACTGGTGAGGTCTCGACGTCGGGTGTCCGGCGCGCAACTGTCTTGACATCTTTCGCGCCGGCGCTAGCAATTGGTCTTACCAAAGCGCCGGCGTTTTTCGTGTCTGACGAGCCGGCCGCGTCCTTTTCCCTCGATGCCGAGTCCCGTTGATGATCACGCGCGCTTCGTCCTCCACGCTCGCGGCGATCCTGCTGCTGTCGGCCGTTCCGGCGCTGGCCCACGCCGACCCGCGCGGCCCGGTACTAGTCACGGCCCCGCCGATGAATCAGACCGTGCGCAACCGGCTCGAGCCGGAGTTGGAGCGCCTGCTGGACGCGCTGCTGGTCCAGGGCCGCGACATGACCCTGGACGGGGTCAAGGTGTTCAGCGCCGACGACAAGTTCCTGCCCGGCAAGGTGGCCATCGGCCTGGCCTATCTGGTGGTCGACACCCCGCGCGACGATCCGAAATTCGCGACCTACCTGACGGGCTTCCGCCGCGTGGCCGACATGACCGTCGACGACACCAACGACACCTGGGGCATGTACTATTACGTCCAGGCGCTGCGGATGCTGCAGCAGGCGGGATTGCTCGAGCAGGCGGTGTCGCCGCAGACCCTGGTCAAGCTGAAGGTCAAGCTGGACTGGCGGCGGTTCGTGCGCACCAACGACCTGACCCTGATCAATCTGCCCAACAACTATTACGGCGTGGCCTTCAGCGTGGCGCGGCTGCGCTACCAGCTGGGCTGGGAAGACGCCACGGCCAGCGAGGCGCTGCTGGAGCAGACGCTGGATCACTATCGGAAATATTCGGGCGAGTACGGCTTCGCCGACGAGACCGACGGGGAAGGTCGGTTCGACCGGTACAGCGTCCTTCTGATCGGCGAGATCAGCCACCGCCTGATCGAGGCCGGCATGCCCGCCACGCCCGAGGTGAAGACTTGGCTGCGCAAGTCGGTCGACCTGATGCTGCCGCGCCTCAACCTGCGCGGCGAAGGCTTCGAATATGGCCGCAGCATCGGGACCTATGGCGAGACGGCCTTCCTGGAGGTGCTGACGGCGGCGGCCAAGCTGGACGTGCTGACGCCGAAGGAAAAGGTCATGGCCTACGCCTTCTCGACGCGGGTCAGCGCCCGCTACGCCGACTTCTGGTACGATCCGAAGATGGGCTCGGTGAACATGTGGGAACATGGCCGCCGCACCGACGGCTATCGTGGCAAGCACCGGATTCTGGGCGAGAATCTCAGCCTGGTCCGCCAGCACCTCTACACCAACGCCATCTGGAACGAGCTCGGTTTCAAGGACAGGGCGCCCGATCCCGGCTATGCGGCGTGGCTGGACGCTCTGCCCAAGCGCACCGTCACCTGGTTCGCCCGGGGCGACCACGACCGGCTGCTGGTGACCCTGCGCGACGGCCGGCGCGTGGTCAGCCTGCCGATCATCAACGGGGGCAGGGGGCAGCACGAGAACTCGCCCTACTACCCGGTCCCCTCGTCGCCGGGGATGCTGCAGGGCGTGGCGGACACGATGTTCCCGCAACTGCTGCCGACCGTGACCCTGGAGGACGGCGCCAGGCTGGCCCCGCTGGCCTACGCCAAGGGTGCGACGGTGACGGGCAAGGGCGCCGTGACGACGGTGACCTACGGCCAGGACCAGGTCGACCGGCTGGGCGACGACGCGCCGATCGCCGACGACCGCCTGAGCGTCCGCACCACCTATGTCTTCGCGCCGGGCAGGATCACCCGCACCGATGTGATCACGGCCAGGACGCCGCTGGCGGTCACAGGGATCGATGTGGATTTCGCGGGCTTCTCGAGCGCGCCGACCACGAAAGGCGGCGAGACCCGCTTCAAGAGCGGGGATGTCACCGCGTTCGCGGCGAAGGGCTACAAGAGCTGCAAGTCGCGGCCGTTGGCCGACGAGAAGGCGTATCGCGCGCCGACCGGGGCGATGACGTCGTTGGTCCAATGCTCCACCGGCCCGATCCGCATGGCGGAGCCCGTGACGCTGAGCTGGACCCTGACCTATCGCTAGCACGTCGCGACAGGTTGAAACAAAAACGGCCGGCGTCTTGGGGATCGCCGGCCGTTTCCGTTAGCCGAAGGGCTTAGCCGTTGACGGCGTCCTTCAGTTGCTTGGCCGGCGTGAACGCGACCTTCTTGGAGGCCGCGATCTCGATGGCGGCGCCTGTGGCCGGGTTGCGGCCGGTGCGGGCCGGCTTGGCCTGAACCTTGAACTTGCCGAAGCCCGGGATCGAGACTTCTTCGCCCTTCACGGCGGCTTCCGTCAGCGACTTGAACACGCCGTCGATGATCGACTTGGCCTGAGCCTTGGTCAGCTTGTCGTCGGCAGCAACGGCGGCGTCGACCAGATCCGAAACGTTCATGATGTTAGCTCATCTCAAGTGGAATCAAGGAGCCATGACCCTGACGAACCGGGAAGGATTTGTCACGTCATCCCAGCAAATACGGGCGTTTCTGGAGCATTTGGGGCATGGATTACCGTCACAAGCCCGATATAACCTGACAAAATGCCGATCCGGCCGGGTCCGAGCCCCCGTGACGCTCAACTCATGCCGTGGTAGCGATAACAAAAACGGGGGAAATGCATGGCAAACGCCGGAAATACGGGCGCAAAAGATGGCGTGGTGGTCGGTCGCAAGGATGCGCTGGTAATCGGGGCGGCCTCGGTGGGCACCGTCTTCGAGTGGTACGACTTCTATCTGTACGGCTCGCTGGCCACCTATATCACCCACCATTTCTTCTCCGGCGTGAACGAAACGACCGGCTATATCTTCGCCCTGCTGGCCTTCGCGGCCGGGTTCGCGGTGCGTCCGTTCGGGGCCCTGGTGTTCGGCCGCCTGGGCGATCTGTGGGGCCGCAAGAACACCTTCCTCGTCACCATGCTGCTGATGGGTTTGTCGACCTTCGTGGTCGGCCTGCTGCCCAGCTATGAGAAGATCGGCATCATCGCGCCCATCGCCCTGGTGGTGATGCGCCTGATCCAGGGCCTGGCCCTGGGCGGCGAATATGGCGGCGCGGCGACCTATGTGGCTGAGCACGCTCCGGCCAACCGGCGCGGCCTCTACACCAGCTTCATCCAGGTGACGGCGACCTTCGGCCTGTTCCTGAGCCTGATCGTCATCCTGGCCGTGCGCAACGCGGTCGGCGAGGACGCCTTCAAGGATTTCGGCTGGCGCATCCCGTTCCTGATCTCGGTGCTGCTCCTGGGCGTGTCGCTGTGGATCCGCCTGCAGCTCTCCGAGAGCCCGTCGTTCCAGAAGATGGTCGACGAGGGCAAGGGCTCCAAGAAGCCGCTGGCCGACAGCTTCGGCAAGTGGGGCAACCTCAAGATCGTCATTCTGGCCCTGGTGGGCCTGACCGCCGGCCAAGCCGTGGTCTGGTACACCGGCCAGTTCTACGCCCTGTTCTTCCTGGAGAAGATGCTGAAGGTCGACGGCGGACTGACCAACGAGCTGGTCGCCATCGCGCTCCTGATCGGCACGCCGTTCTTCGTGTTCTTCGGCTGGCTGTCGGACAAGATCGGCCGCAAGTGGATCATCATGGCCGGCTGCGTTCTGGCCTGCCTGACCTATTTCCCGCTGTTCAAGACCCTGACCACGGCCGCCAACCCGCAACTGGCCGCCGCCGTGGCCTCCGCGCCGGTGACGGTGGTCGCCGACCCGGCCGACTGCTCGTTCCAGTTCGATCCGATCGGCAAGACGGTGTTCAACACCTCCTGCGATCTGGCCAAGTCCTACCTGGCCAAGGCCGGTGTGACCTACGCCAACGCCGCGGCTCCGGCCGGAACGGTGGCGCAGGTGAAGATCGGCCAGACGGTTCTGCCGTCCTTCGCCGGCGACACGCTGGACAAGGCCGCCTTCAAGGATCGCAAGAAGAGCTGGGAAGCCGAGCTGGGCGCGGCCCTGAAGACCGCCGGCTATCCGGCCAAGGCCGACAGCGCCCTGGTCAACAAGCCGCTGGTGATCGGCATACTGGCGATCCTGGTGATCTACGTCACCATGGTCTACGGCCCGATCGCGGCCATGCTGGTCGAGATGTTCCCGACCAATATCCGCTACACCTCGATGAGCCTGCCCTATCACATCGGCAATGGCTGGTTCGGCGGCTTCCTGCCGACCACGGCCTTCGCCATGGTCGCGGCCACGGGCAACATCTATTACGGCCTCTGGTATCCGATCGTGGTCGCGGGCGTGACCGCCGTCATCGGCATCCTGTTCCTGAAGGAAACCAAGGACGTCGATATCGAGGCCTGAGGCGCGGCGAAGGCGGCCGGGCCGTTGCGCCGGCCGCCTTCGCCTGCCAAACACGTCGGGATGACTGACCGTCCCATGGTCGCCCGAGGATCTTGAACGCGTGTCGAAACGAACGAGCGACAGCCTTGCCGAAGGTGACGCCGCGCGCGACGGCCGCTTCTCCATTCGCCTGCACGGCTCGATCGCCCGCGACCTGGGCGTGGCCATCGTCTCGGGCCGCCACGCGCCGGGCCACGTCCTGGCCAACGAGGTCGAGGCCAGCGAACAGCTGAAGGTCTCGCGCAGCGCTTATCGCGAAGCCATCCGCATCCTGGCCGCCAAGGGCCTAGTCGACAGCCGCCCCAAGACCGGCACCCGGGTGACGCCCAAGAGCCACTGGAACCTGCTGGATCCGGAAGTCCTGGCCTGGATCTTCGAGACCGAGCCCAGCGACGAATTCCTCAAGGGCCTGTTCGAGCTGCGGATGATCGTCGAGCCGTCGGCGGCCGCCTTCGCCGCCGATCGCCGCGACGAGGCCCAGCTGGAGCGCATGCGTCAGGCCCTGATCCTGATGCAGCAGCACACCCTGGCCACCGAGCCGGGCAGGGCCGCCGACCGCGACTTCCACGACGCGGTGCTTGAAGCTACCGGCAACGACGCCCTGATCGCGCTCTCCAGCAGCATCGGCGCGGCCGTGCGCTGGACCACGATCTTCAAGCAGCGCAAGGCCGAGCTGGCCCGCGACCCCATGCCTGACCACTGGAAGGTGTTCGACGCCATCGTCGCCCAACGGCCGATCGAGGCCCGACAGGCCATGGAACGCCTGGTCGGCCTGGCGCTGGACGACACCCGCGCGGCGCTGGACCGTTAGGCCTGGGCGCGCTAGGACTTAGCCATGATCACGACCGAACGCGGTCGGCGTCGCTTCTGGCTCCGCCGCACCCTGGGCCCGACCTGCTCTGTATGAAGCTCCTGACCTGATCAGGCGAGACGCCGCGCGTGCGGCTCATGGACGGCTGAGGCCGTCGGCGAAACATACGGAACTTTCTTCATGACGACCTCGACTCCCGCCCAGGACGCGCCCGATTGGGCCGCGCGTTTCAGCGAGCGCATGACCCGCGTCCGCGCCAGCGAGATCCGCGAACTGCTCAAGCTGCTGGACCAGCCCGACATCCTGTCGTTCGCGGGCGGCATCCCCAATCCGGCGCTGTTTCCGGCCGACCGGATCCAGGCGGGCTACGACGCCATCCTGGCCGACCCGAAGCTGGCGGCTCAGGCGCTGCAATACTCGGTCAGCGAGGGCTACCTGCCGCTGCGCCAGTGGATCGCCGAGCGCATGACCCGCGACGGGATGCCGTGCGAGCCGCACAACATCATGCTGACCGCCGGCTCACAGCAGGCTCTGGACCTGCTGGGCAAGCTGTTCCTGACCCGGGGTGACACGGTCATGGTGGCCCGCCCGACCTATCTGGGGGCGCTGCAGGCTTTCAACGGCTATGAGCCGACCTATCTCGACCTGCCCGAAGGCGCGCTGGCCAAGGGCGTCGATGAAGCCTTCGAGGATCGCGCGCGCGGGTCGCTGGGCTATTTCGTGCCCGACTTCGCCAACCCCACTGGCGAGAGTCTGACCCTGGCCGACCGCGAGGCCCTGCTGGCCATGGTCCAGCGGCTGGACATGACCCTGATCGAGGACGCGGCCTATCGAGAACTGCGGTTCACGGGCGAGGCGTTGCCGACCCTGCTGGCGCTGGACATCGAACGGTCCGGCTCGATCGACGCCGCGCGGACCCTCTTCTGCGGCACCTTCTCCAAGACCGTCTCGCCGGCCCTGCGCATCGGCTGGGTGTGCGGCCCCAAGGCCGTCATGGAGAAACTGGTCCTGCTCAAGCAGGGCGCGGACCTTCACGTCTCGACGATCAACCAGATGGTCGCCCACCGCGCCGTGGCCGAGGGCTACGACCAGCACCTGGGCATGCTGCGCGGAGCCTATGGCGCCAACGCCCGGGTCATCCTGGCGGCACTGGACAAGCACATGCCGCCCGGCGTGACCTGGTCGTCGCCCGAAGGCGGCATGTTCGTCTGGGTGTGGCTGCCCGAGGGCATGGACGGCGCGGCCTTGCTGGAGCGCGCCCTGGAAGAGGAACGGGTGGCCTTCGTGCCCGGCGGGCCGTTCTTCGCCGAGGTCCAGACGACCAACGCCCTGCGCCTCAGCTATTCGCTGCCGTCGCAGGACGAGATCGAGGACGGCGTGGCGCGCCTCGCGCGCCTGATCGCGCGGACGGCCTAGAGGCTCTTCACCTCGACCAACCGCCCGCTGTCCTTGGCCAGAGCCAGGCTGTTGCGCAGCGGATAGTGGAACGGCGCGGCTTCGATCTCGAAGACGTCGCCGTCCTGGGTCTTGATCCCCTCGCTGAACGACAGGGTGGCGGTGCCGAAGAAATGGACGTGCACGTCGCCCGGGCGGCGGAACAGGTCGTACTTGAAGTGGTGATGCTCCAGGTTGGCGATGGTGTGGCTCATATTGGCCTCGCCCGACAGGAACGGCTTTTCCCACAGCACCGCGCCGTCGCGCAGGATCCGGCTGGCGCCGCGCACGTCGGCGGGCAGCGGGCCCGTCAGTAGTTCGGGGCCCAGGGCCGCGTTGCGCAGCTTGGAGTGGGCCAGCCACAGATAGTTGCCGCGCTCGATGACGTGGTCGGAGAACTCGTTGGCCAGGCAGAAGCCCAGGCGATGGGGCGTTCCGTCCGGACCGATCAGATAGACGCCGGCGATCTCGGGCTCCTCGCCGCCGTCTAGGGCGAAGGCGGGCGAGGGCAGGGGCTGTCCCGAGGCGACCACGCAGTCGCCGTCGCCCTTGTAGAACCATTCGGGCTGCACGCCGGTCTCGCCGGCCGCGGGCTTGCCGCCCTCGACGCCCATCAGGAACATCCGCATCGAGTCGGTGGGTTTGTCGGCGGCCTGGGCGGCCTTGTGCATCTTGTCGCGACCCTCGGCCGAACCGAGGTGCGTGAGGCCGGTGCCTGACAGCACCAGATGGGCGGGGTCGACATGGTCGATCGGCGCCAGCAGGCGGCCGGCGGCCATGGCGGCGGGCAGGTCGATCTCGTCGCCCAGCGGTTGGGACTGGGCGCTCTCGGCCAGGGTGCAGCCGGCCTTCAGCGCCGCCTGGGCCAGGTCGTATAGGGTGTCGGTGGTCGCCACGCGTCGGGCCAGGCCCGCATCGTTGACCCCGGCCAGCACGCGCTCGCCGTCTTCGCCGAGCAGTTGAACGAACCGCATCACCATGGCCTAGCCTTCCGCTTGCGAACCACCCGCATTCAGTCGGACAAATATCGCGTGGCCTTCACCTGTCAAACCAAAACTCGGACAATTGAAATGCGTCCGCCCTTTCGAACCCGCGCCGCGATTCGCAGGAATTCCAATCGGCTAAGCTGACAAAGGCTTTGCGAGTAGGGCTTAGGTCGTGAGTAACCAAAAACTCAGACAAGACGAGATTTGTAGTAGCAATGGAGCCGGCGCCCCTCTAATTTTGCCGTGACAAATCCTTCCTCCAGGTTCCGAGCTTCAGATCGCCATGACGTCGTCCGCCGTTCCGCCCCGCGCCCTCCGGTCCCGCGCCTGGTTCGACAATCCCGACAATGTCGACATGACCGCGCTCTATCTGGAGCGCTATCTGAACTACGGCCTGTCGCTGGAGGAACTGCAGTCGGGCAAGCCGATCATCGGCATCGCCCAGACCGGCTCGGACCTGTCGCCGTGCAACCGCCACCACCTGGTGCTGGCCGAGCGGCTGCGCGAAGGCATCCGCACCGCCGGCGGCATCGCGCTGGAGTTTCCGGTCCACCCGATCCAGGAGACGGGCAAGCGGCCGACCGCCGGCCTGGACCGCAACCTCTCTTATCTGGGTCTGGTCGAGACGCTGTACGGCTATCCGATCGACGGCGTGGTGCTGACCATCGGCTGCGACAAGACCACGCCCGCCTGCCTGATGGCCGCCGCCACGGTGAACATCCCGGCCATCGCCCTGTCGGTCGGCCCGATGCTGAACGGCTGGCACAAGGGCGAGCGCACCGGCTCGGGCACCATCGTCTGGAAGGCTCGCGAGCTGCTGGCGGCCGGCGAGATCGACAAGGCCGGCTTCATCAAGCTGGTGGCCAGCTCGGCCCCCTCGACCGGCTATTGCAACACCATGGGCACTGCCACGACCATGAACTCGCTGACCGAGGCGCTGGGCATGTCGCTGCCCGGCTCGGCGGCCATTCCCGCGCCGTATCGCGACCGGCAGCAGAACGCCTACGAGACCGGCCTGCGCATCGTCGAGATGGTGGCCGAGGACCTCAAGCCGTCGGACATCCTGACCCGCGAGGCGTTCCTGAACGCCATCGTCGTCAACTCGGCCATCGGCGGCTCGACCAACGCTCCGATCCATCTGAACGCCCTGGCCCGCCACATCGGCGCGGACCTGGCCCTGGACGACTGGCAGACCCATGGCGAGGAAGTGCCGCTGCTGGTCAACCTGCAGCCCGCCGGCGAATATCTGGGCGAGGACTATTACCGCGCTGGCGGCGTGCCGGCCGTGGTCGGCCAGCTGATCGGCCAGGGGCTGATCCACGAGGACGTGAAGACCGTCTCGGGCAAGACCATCGGGGAGCAGTATCGCGGCGTGCAGATCGAGGACGAGGCGGTGATCCGTCCGTTCGACAAGCCGCTGGTCGAGCGCGCCGGTTTCGTGGTCATGCGCGGCAACCTGTTCAACTCGGCGATCATGAAGACCAGCGTGATCTCCAAGGAGTTCCGTGACCGCTACCTGTCCAACCCCGACGACCCCGAGGCCTTCGAAGGCGACGCGGTGGTGTTCGACGGACCCGAGGACTACCACCATCGGATCGACGATCCGTCGGTGGGCATCACCGTCAATTCGATCCTGTTCATGCGCGGCGCTGGGCCCATCGGCTATCCGGGCGCGGCCGAGGTCGTGAACATGCGCGCGCCGGACTACCTGTTGAAGCAGGGCGTCCATCAGCTGCCGTGCCTGGGCGACGGGCGTCAGTCGGGCACGTCGGGCTCGCCGTCGATCCTCAACGCTTCGCCGGAAGCGGCCGCCGGTGGCGGCCTGGCCCTGCTGAAGACGGGCGACCGGGTGCGGATCGACCTGCGCAAGTCGCGGGTCGACGTGCAGATAACGCCGCTGGAGATCTCCGAGCGCCGCAAGGCCCTGGAAGCAGCGGGCGGCTATGCCTATCCGGAAAGCCAGACGCCGTGGCAGGAGATCCAGCGCTCGGTCGTGGGCCAGATGGAAACCGGCGCGGTGCTGGAGCCGGCCGTGAAATACCAGCGCATCGCCCAGACCAAGGGCCTGCCGCGCGACAACCACTAGGCCTTGCGGGGTCCTCGTCCTTCGACAAGCTCAGGATGAGGACCATTCAAACGCTAGGGCCTTCAGTCGAAAACCTCATCCTGAGCTTGTCGAAGGACGAGGTTTTCGTTTTCCCAGACGGCCTGACGCCTACTTCTGCGTCGTCAGTCGGAACACCATCACGTTGCGATAGGTCTTGCCAGGGTCGAGCCGAACCGAGGCGAACTGCGGCTTGTTAGGCGCGTCCGGGAAGTGCTGGGGCTCCAGCGCGATGCCGTCGCCCTGGCGATAGATCTTGCCGGCCTTGCCCGAGGTGGTGCCGTCGATGAAGTTGCCGGCGTAGAACTGGATGCCCGGCTCGGCGGTCAGGATCTCCAGCACCCGGCCGCTCTTGGGATCGGCCAGCCGCGCGCCCAGGCGCAGGGCGCCGCCCGAGGCGCCGTTCAGCACGTAGTTATGGTCATAGCCGCGCCCGACGACGATCTGCGGATCGCTGGCGTCGCGGATGCGCTCGCCCACGGCGCGGGGCGCTCGGAAGTCGAAGGCGGTGCCGGCGACCTTGGTGGTCTCGCCCGTCGGGATCAGCTCGGCGTCGACCGGGCTGTAGCCGTCGGCGGGGATGGTCAGGACATTGCCCATGGCGCCGTCCGCCGAGCCTTCGCCGGCCAGGTTGAACAGGGCGTGGTTGCTCATGTTGACGATGGTCGGCTTGTCGGTCGTCGCGCTGTAGGTGACCGTCAGCTGGTTCTGCTCGTCCAGGGCATAGGTGGCCGTGGCGCTGAGATTGCCGGGATAGCCTTCGTCGCCGTCAGGGCTGAGATAGCTGAGCGTGACCGAGGCGACCGGGCCCTTCTTCACCTCCACGACCTTCCAGATCACCTTGTCGAAACCCTTGACCCCGCCGTGCAGGGCCGCGACGCCGTTGTTGTTGAGGGCCAGCTGGTAGGTCTTGCCGTCCAGCGCAAAGCGGCCCTTGCCGATGCGGTTGGCGAAGCGGCCGACCGTGCCGCCGAAATAGCTGGCGTTCTTCACATAGGCGGCGGCGTCGCCATAGCCGAGAGCGATGTCGGCGGTCTTGCCGGTCCGGTCGGGCGCGATCAGCGACTGCAGGGTGGCGCCGTAGGTGATCACCGTGGCGCTGACGCCGTGGCCATTGGTCAGGGTGATGGCCTCGACCTCGGCGCCGTCGGGCGTCTTGCCGAACGATGCGCGGACGTAGTCGGCGGCCATCGCCGAGACGGGCAGGGCGGCGCCGAGCAGCAGGGCGGCGGCCAGGGCGGCGCGGTGACGGTGAGCCATGATGTTTCCTCTCGCAGGGCGCTCGCGCGCCGGCCGACGTCTTCGGCTTCTGTGATCGGATATACTCCGACAATTGGAGGCGGTGCAACGCCGGCTAGGCCACCATGCGATCCGAGCTCGCGCCGGCCGTCGTCAGCGGGGCAGGCCAACGAGTCCTGGGGCGCTTGCGCTCTGGGGGCAGCAGGTCGGCGATGGCGATCATCCCGGCCAAGCCCAGCACGATCAGGGCGATCTCGGTGGCGACCGCCTGGGGCGATCCGGCCCCGTGGCGCAGGTTGAACAGATTGACCACCTCGTTGGCCATCACCGCTGCGACCGCCCCGAAGGTGAAGACGCGCAGCGAGTTCTGGCCCAGGCGGACCAGCAGGTTGTCGGCGGCCACGCGGTGAACCAGGCGCAGCACCGGCGCCTGGGGATGGGCCATGAACAGATAGGCCATGGCGAGCAGGTGCAGGATCCGCACCGGCGACTCGTAGCGCTTGCTGACGCCCAGCCAGAAGGTGTCGTTGCTGGTCGCCGCCCAGGCCTGGGCCTCGGCCGAGCCAGGCAACGCGTAGAGCATGACGAAATAGCTCGCCACCACGCCTAGGGCGGCGGCCGTCAGCAGGGATGACTTCGGAACGGCCACGCCCTGACGGATCGCGGCGCCCAAGGCCACGCCGCAGGCGAACACCAGGGTCCAGGGCAGGATGGTCAGGTTCAGGCGATCACCGGTCAGGCTGTTGTGGGCGATCCAGCCGAACTGTCCGGCCAAAGCCCAGATGGCCAGGGCCGGCGGCAGGGGCAGCCACCAGCGCTTGGCCGCCAGCCAGAGCAAGGCCGGCGCGATTAGCATCAGCGCCACATAGAGCCGCAGCACCACCGAGAAGCCGACCGATTGCTTCAGCGCCAGAACGTTCAGCAGCACGGTCGGTGCGCCGCGATCGGCGAAGACCTGGATCATGTGCGCGTTGAGCATGACTCGGGGCCCGACGAAATTGGCCACGATGCACAGACCGATCAGCGTCAGGGCCACCAGCGCCAAGTGATACTTGTAGAGCTTGGCGGCTCGCGACCACAGCCGCGCCACGGCGGCGGGCGGGCTGAGGTCGCCATACGCGAGGAAGGTCGACAGGCCGGCAAGCAGGACGAACAACTCTGCGCTGTCGGAAAACCCGAAGTTTGACGGTGACACGCGGTGCAGCACGCCGGTGTCGACGTGATTGACGAAGATGTTGACGAGGCAATAGCCGCGAATGGCGTCGATGGCGTGCAGGCGCGTCTTCATCGGGCGGCTCACTCGTCGCAAGGTTGCGGCAAGAATTTTGCAGCCCAAGGGAAATGTTTCGTGAAGATTGCGACGGATTGTCGCGTTTTACGTGTGTGCGCCTTTTGCGTGTGGCTTAGGGGCGTGCGGCCCCCAGCAGCTGAATCCACGGCGGAACGGCCTTGCCGGTCTTGGCGATCACTGTGTCGCGCACCGAGGCGTAACGCGGATCGAGCTGGGCGGCGAGGGCGAAGGTCTGCACGCCGTTGGCGGTGTCCCACGCGTGGGGCGCATATTCCTTCTGACCCGAGGCCGCGCGGTCGCGGTCGAACTGGATCTTCGAGTTGACGAACTCCTGGTGGACCTTCTCGCCGCGCGCATAGGGCGCGAGCCAGTCCAGGGCCAGCGGCAGGCTGGAGCCCTTGGCGCTCTTGCGGCCAAACCAGTCCTGGCCATGCGCCTTGGCGGTCAGGGCGGCCATCATCAGCGGGTCGAGATCGTAGGTGACGTAGTGCAGCGCGTCGCGCTCGTGGAAGTCGAACACCGTGCCGTCGGGATTGATGTTCTCGGCGACTTGGCGGTCATAGGCGCCCTGGGCGCGCTGGATCAGGGTGGCGTCGCCGGACTGGAACGCGGCCATGGTCGCTAGCTTGACGCGGTGGCTCTGCCAGTTGGTGAAGGCCTTGTCGCGCGGCTTGTCCATGGCGTCGAGATAGCCCGTGGCCAGGGCGCGCGAGAGCTTCAGGGTCTTGGCGCGGGCCTCGGGCGACAGCTCGGCGCAGACCAGGTCGCAGGTCATGATCACCTGGTCGAAATGGGTCTCGTCGATCGGGTTGAGCGACACCTTGTAGACATCGGCCCAGGCGACCAGGAACCGCTCGGCCGAGGCCAGGTAGCGCTTGTCGCCGGTCATCCGGTAGGCCAGGGCCTGGTTGAACATCAGCGGCAGGTCTTCGCGGGCCTTGGTGCTCTCCTCGCGAATGCCCTTGCCGGGAAGGGTGCCTTCGGTGTGGACGACGGGCAGGGGGCCGGGAACGCGGTCGAGGCCGGCGTTGGCGCGGCGCACGATGTCGGCGGCGGCCGGCTGGCTCGCCAGCTTGGGCAGGGCCTTCGAGAACGAGGCGTCCAGCAAGGCGAAGTCTTCGGCTTGAGCCGAGGCGGTCAGGGCCAAGGCGAATGCCGCGCCGGCCAGCAGGGACTTCATCATCGAGTTCCGATCCATCGCGACGCCGCGAGTTTCAGAACTCTCCGGCCTCCCCAGTTGACGCTTCAGCGCCTTGAGAAGGTTATCTGGCCAATTTTGCGCGAGGTCAAGAAATTGGTATGACCAAATCCGCCTAGAGCAGAGAGCGTCGCGCCAGCTCGTCACGCTGCGCCGACAGGCGGGCCTGGGTTTCTTCCAACGCATCGGCTTCGGTAACGGCCAGCAGGTTGGCGATCACCTGGTTGAGGTGTTCGCGCATCGCGTTGCGGGCGGCGACGGGGTCGCGAGCCTTCAGGGCGTCGAAGATGCCCTTGTGGTCGTCGATCAGCGGTCGGGCGCGAACCTGGCTGGCGCGATCCAGCATGTTGCGGGCGGCGGGCTTGTAGCGCAGGTCCCACAGGTTCTCGACCATGGCCACCATGGCGTTGTTGCGCGTGGCGCGGGCGATGGCGACGTGGAAGCGGCGGTCGGCTAGGTCGACCAGCGCGCCCAACTCGTGCTCCTCGGCCATGTCCTGCAGGATCACCGCCAACTCCTCGACCTCTTCGTCGCGGATGCCCGTTGCGGCCAAAGCGCAGGCGTGACCCTCGATCAGGGCGCGGGCCTCCATCAGCTCGAACGGACCGATGTCCAGCTCCGGCGGGACCGCTTCGGGGCGCGGGGCCTCGGTGACATAGATGCCGGCGCCCTGCTTGGCCTCGACCAGGCCGCGGGCCTCCAGGATGATCATCGCCTCGCGGATCGTCGGGCGGCTGACCTTGAACATCTCGGCCAGGTCGCGCTCGGACGGCAGGCGTCGGCCTTGCGGATAGCGGCCGTCGCGGATGGAGACGGCGATCTCGTTGGCGATCTGCTGGCGGAGATTGCGTGGGTCGGACGTCAAGGCGTTCATGAGCTCGATGATGTCTTGATTGCAGGCGGCCGTCACCCCGGGCGACGCCGTTTGCTGGGCGCGCGCTCGTCCCCCGTGGCCTTGCGTCCGCACGGTCCTTTCTGCAACGCCCGGCGCGCGGCGTCGAGCGGCATCCGCCGATCGTTCGACCGCGACTTTTTTTGACGGAACATCGCCGCCCGTGCATCGATCGTTCAAAGGGGGACTCACCTCCGCGATCATCCCAGGGCGAGGAAACGGTTTGCAGGACGGACGGGCGCGTGTCGTGGCCTGGCTGGGGCGGGAGATCCTGCCCCATGAAGCCGACGTGCGCGCCTGGCTGAAGCGGTCGATGTCGGCCGCGGGCGACGTCGACGACGTGATCCAGGAGGCCTATTGCCGCCTGGCGAGCCTGGCCTCGATCGATCACATCGAAAATCCGCGCGCCTATTTCTTCCAGGCGGCGCGGAGCGTGGCCCTGGAGCAGCTTCGGCGAGCCCGGGTGGTGCGCATCGACACCGTGACGGAAATCGACGCGCTGAACGTCGAACTGGATGAGCCCTCGCCCGAGCGTATCGCCGGCGGCCGACGGGAGTTGGCGCGGGTGCGAGCCCTGATCGCCGCCTTGCCGGATCGCTGCCGCCGCATCTTCGAGATGCGCAAGATCGAGGGATTGCCACAACGCGAGATCGCCCGGCGCATGGGCGTGACCGAGAACGTGGTCGAAAATGAATCCGTGCGCGGACTGCGGGCGATCCTCGCGGCCCTCGCCGAAACCGAAGTGAACGATGTCACGAGCGCCAGGAGACCAAGGCAGCATGATCGACCGCGAAAGCGCCGCTGACATCGAGGCGCAGGCCGCTCGATGGGTGGTGCGCGCCGATCAGGGCGAACTGCCTGCCGAGGCCCAGGCCGAGCTCGAGGCCTGGCTCGCCGCCGATCCGCGCCGGCGGGGCGCCTTCGCGCGCGCCGAGGCGGCCTGGAGCCTGATGGACCGCGCCCGGGCGTTCGGCGCCGAACTTGCCGTTCCGGCGCAGAAATTCCGTGTCGGCCGCCGGGGCCTGCTGGGCGGGCTCGGCGCGGCGGCCGCCGCCTGCGTGGCCGTTGTGATCGGGCCGCGCCTGTTCTCGGCCCGCTATGGCACGGCGCTGGGCGAGATCCGCCGCGTGCCGCTGGCTGATGGCTCGATGGCGGCGATCAACACCGACACCGCGATCGACGTCGCCATGTCGCCTCGGCTGCGCCATGTGAAGATCGACAAGGGCGAGGCCTGGTTCGAGGTCGCCAAGGACGCGCGTCGGCCCTTCGTGGTCGAGAGCGGTCCGGTGCGGGTGAGGGCGGTCGGCACGGCCTTCTCGGTCCGTCGCCGCGAGGGCGGCAGCGAGGTGCTGGTCACCGAGGGTGTGGTCGAGGTCTGGAGCGAGCAGACCGGCGAACCGCCGCGCCGCGTTGCGGCCGGCGAGCGCACCTTCGCCAGCGACGACGCCGGAGCCACGACGCCCGCGCCGGCGCCGCTGGAGATCAACCGCCACCTGGCCTGGCGTGACGGCCAGATCGTGCTGGACGGCGACGCCTTTGGCGAAGCCGCCGCCGAGTTCAATCGCTACAACAGCCGCAAGATCGTCGTGGTCGGCCAGGGGCTGGCCGACGAGAAGCTGGTCGGCTGGTTCCGCACCAACGAGCCCGAAAGCTTCGCCCGCGCCGCCGCCGCCAGCTTCGGCGCCCAGGTCACGGTGCGCGGCGACGCCATCCTGGTCCAGGCCGGCGAAACCAAGGCCGCCGAATAAATTTTCGCCGTTGTCTGACGGAAACCGGTTTCCTCCGCATCGCTATCAACAGGCGCTCCAAGAAGCGTCGTGCGAAACAAACAACAGGGAGGGCGTCGCATGGGTTACTCGCGATACCAATACGGGAAGATGTCTTTGATGGCGGCGGCCGGTGTTTCGGCTCTGCTGGTCAGCGCCCAGGCGCAGGCTCAAACCCGCAAGTTCGACGTGGCGGCCCAGCCGGCGGCCACGGGCATTCCGCAGTTCGGCAAGCAGGCCGACCTGCAGATCCTGGCCCCGCAGGACGCCGTGCGCGGCAAGTCCGTCAACGCCGTGCGCGGCGCCTTCACCGTGTCGGAGGGCCTGGCGCAGCTGCTGCGCGGCGCCGACCTGACCGTGGTTTCCAACGACGGCCGCACGGCGGTGCTGGGCCAGAAGGCCTCGATCCAGCTGGCCTCCACCGCGCCCGTCGCCCTGGTCCAATCGACCGCCTCGGTGGCCCAGGAGCCCGAAGCCAGCGCCGAGGTCGAGGAGGTGGTCGTCACCGGCTTCCGCGCCAGCCTGGGCAGCGCCATCAACGTCAAGAAGCGCGCCAACGGCGTGGTCGACGTGATCAAGGCCGAGGACATCGCCGACTTCCCTGACGCCAACCTGGCAGAGTCCATCCAGCGTGTGCCCGGCGTCTCGATCGCCCGCGACGCCGGCGAGGGCCGCCAGATCACCGTGCGCGGCTTGGGCCCTCAGTTCACCCGCGTGCGCATCAACGGCGTCGAGGGCCAGAGCACGGCCAGCGGCACCGATAGCTCCGGCGGCGCCAACCGCAACCGCGCCTTCGACTTCAACGTCTTCGCCTCGGAACTCTTCAACAGCATCACGGTGCGCAAGACCGCCTCGGCCCAGACCGAGGAGGGCTCGCTGGGCGCCACCGTCGACCTGCAGACCGGCCGGCCGTTCGACTACAAGGGCTCGACCTTCGTGGTCTCGGCCCAACAGGGCTATAACGACCTCTCCAAGAGCTGGGACCCCCGCGTGGCGGCCCTGGCCTCGACCACCTGGGCCGACGGCAAGATCGGCGCCCTGGTCTCGGTGGCCTACACCAAGCGCGAACTGCTCGAAGAGGGCCACGGCTCGGGCGGCTGGCTGAACGGCACGGAAGTGGGCGGCTACAGCGCCGCCTCGACCTTCACCCAGGCCAGCCTGGCCAGCACCTTCTCGCCGCGCTTCCCGCGCTATGGCCGCCTGACCCACGAGCAGGAGCGCCTGGGCCTGACCGGTTCGCTGCAGTTCCGTCCCGACGAGAACACCCTGTTCGGCGTCGACATCCTCTATTCGGACTTCAAGGCCAAGCGCACCGAGAACTGGCTGGAGGCTCTGTCCTTCGCCCGCAACGCCTCGCAGGGCGGCCGCCCCGAGATCATCGTCCGCGACGGCGTGATCAACGCCAAGGGCGACATGGTCTACGGCCTGTTCGACGACGTCGATGTCGAGAGCGAGAGCCGCTACGACGTGCTGGAGACCGAATACAGCCAGGCTACCTTCACCGGTGAGCACAAGTTCGGCGACAGGCTGAAGGTCACCGGCTTGGTCGGCTTCTCGAAGTCCGACTTCAAGAACCCGATCCAGACCACGGTGATCCTGAACCGCGAGAACGCAGACGGCTTCTCCTATGACTATCGGGTCGATCCCAACCTTCCGTCGATGAACTTCGGCTTCAACGTCGCCGACCCGCTGGCCTACAATTTCGGCGCGGCGCGTTCGGAGATTCGCCTGCGGCCTCAGGGCGTGACCAACTCCATCCGCACCGCTCAGTTCGACGGCGACTACGAACTGACCGACAGTCTGCGCCTGAAGGCCGGGGTCAACTTCAAGAACTACGCGTTCCGCTCCTGGGCTCTGGCGCGGGTCAACGAGTCGGTGGTGCCGACCCTGCCGGCCGGCGTCACCCTGGCCAGCCTGACCACCCTGGTCTCGGGCTTCGGCAAGAACCTGGGCGGCGGGACCTATCCCACCACCTGGGCCGCGCCGGATCTGAACGCCTTCGCCAAGCTGTTCAACATCTACAGCGGCACGGGCCTGTTCGAGCTGAGCGGCGCGACCAACGCCAACGCCCGCGGCAACATTCGCAGCGTCGAGGAAAAGGATTCCGCCGCCTACGTGCAGCTGGACTTCGACACCGACCACTTCGCCATCCCGATCCGAGGCGACCTGGGCGTGCGCTACGTCAAGACCAAGCAGAGTTCGACAGGCTATCAGCTGGTGGCCGGCGCGGCCCAGCAGGCCACCGTCAAGCGCGACTACGACGACGTGCTGCCGGCCCTGAACCTCACCGCCGAGGTCACGCCGGACTTCCTGTTGCGCTTCGGCGCGGCCAAGGTGATGACCCGTCCGAACCTGGGCAGCCTGACCCCCGGCGGCAGCCTGTCGACCGTGGGCGTGTTCAGCGTCAGCTCGGGCAATCCGCAGCTGGATCCTATCCGCGCGACCACCTACGACCTGTCGGCCGAGTGGTACTTCGCCAAGGACGCCCTGCTGTCGGTGGGCCTGTTCTACAAGGACATCGAAAGCTACATCCAGACCACGCGGATCTCGCAGCCGTTCACGGCTTCGGGCCTGCCGGTCAGCCTGCTGGACGGCCTGGGCGTCTCGCCCAACGACACCTTCCTGTTCAGCCGCCCGGTCAATACCAAGGGCGGTCCGCTGAAAGGGATCGAGGTCAGCTACCAGCAGCCCTTCAGCTTCCTGCCGGGCGTGCTCAAGCACACGGGCGCGATCCTGAACGCCACGATCGTCAAGTCCAAGATCGACTACATCTCGGCGCGATCGTCGACGGGCTTCGTGCAGAACGACCTGGTCGGCCTGTCGAAGAACGCCTTCAACGCCACGCTGTACTATGAGGACGACAAGTTCAGCGCCCGCGTCTCCGGCGCCTATCGCGACAAGTACCTGACCGCCGTTCCCAGCGGCACCAGCACCAACGACATCGACGGCGTGCGGGAGACCTTCACGGTCGACGCCTCGGCGTCCTATGCCATCAACAGCCGCCTGAAGCTGACCTTCGAGGGGCTGAACCTGACCGACGAGTTCAACGCCCAGTACACCGACAGCGTGCGCGACAGCGTCTATGTCTATTCGCACACCGGCCGGCAGTACAATTTCGGCCTGAGATACTCGTTCTAAGCCGTTCCTCCTCCCGAGGAATATGGGCGTCGGCTGTCCTCCCGGCCGGCGCCCGCCCTTTTTCAAGTCGAGGCGTAGATGTCGCTTTTCCTTACGCGTCGCGCGGCCCTGGCGGGCGCCGCGGCTCTCTCGGCGACGGGCGTTCAGGCCGCGCCGCGCTATGACGCCGTGTTGGCCAGACCCGGCGATGCGCGCAAGTTCGGTGCGCCGACCTATCCGACCCTGTCAGCGGCCGTCGCCGCCGCGCCGTCGGACGGAACCCGGCCGTTCCGCATTTTCGTCACCAAGGGCGTGTGGGACGAGCAGGTCTCGATCGACAAGCCGTTCGTCCACCTGATCGGCGAGGATCGCAGGGGCTCGGTGATCAGCCATCTGGCCGCCTCGGGGCTGACGGCGCCCGACGGCAAGAAGTGGGGCACCTTCCGCACGCCGACCCTGTTCGTGCGCGCCCCGGACTTCGCCGCCCGCAACCTCACGATCCAGAACGCCTTCGACGGCCTGGCCGAGATGAGCAAGCCAGGCGGCCTGCACTCGCACGACGGCGGCGGCCCCCAAGCCGTGGCCCTGATGCTGGCCAAGGGCTCGGACCGCGCGCGGTTCACCGAGGTCGACATCCTCAGCTACCAGGACACCCTGTTTCCCGACGCGGGGCGCAGCCTCTTCGAGCGCTGCCTGATCACCGGCAGCTATGACTTCATCTTCGGCGCTGGAGTGGCCTGGTTCGAGGGCTGCGAGATCCGCTCGCGGCCGCGCCCGGTCGATCCCGTCGACGGCTATATCGTCGCCCCCAGCACGTCGATCGAGCAGCCGTTCGGCTTCGTGTTCCACAAGTGCCGACTCACCAAGGAGGCCGGCACGAAGACGGGCAGCGTCTATCTGGGCCGGCCCTGGCGGCCCTCGGGAACGTTCCCGGACGGCCGCTATGGCGATCCGCGCTACGTGGGGGCCTCCAGCTTCATCGACTGCTGGATGGGCGACCACATCGCGCCGGCCGGCTGGACCGAGATGTGGTACACCGGCAAGGACGGCAATCCGCGCACCATGCTGCAGCCGGAAGACGCCCGTTTCTCGCAATACGCCGCCAAGGGCCCCGGCGCGGCCGATTTCAAGCGTGGTCGCTGGCTGACGGCGGGCGAGGCGCGCGCGGTGACGCGCTCGACCGTGTTGGCCGGCTGGACCGCCGCCTAACGACGCGAACGTGGCGCTGGACACCGCAAGCGCGCTATCCAGAGTCTCCGCTTCGAGTCCAAGAGCCGCCCATGTCCAAAGCCGCCGTCCTCGCCGCCCTGTCGGGCCTGGCCCTGGCCTCCGCCGCCTTCGCCCAGGACAGCGGTCCCATCGATCCGGCCCGGCTGTCCGACATCACCCGCGAACTGGCCTCGGACCGCTTTGCCGGCCGCGCGCCGGGCGGGGAGGGCGAGCAGCCGACGATCGACTATATCAGCGCGCAGTTCAAAGCCCTGGGCCTGGAACCGGCTGGCGACAACGGCGGCTGGACCCAGAAGGTGGCCCTGATCCGCACCCGGCTGAGCGGTCCGGTGGCTCTGACGGTGGCGACCAAGGCCGGGCCCCTGACTCTGAACCAGGGCGAGCAGGCCCAGGTCATGACCCTCCGGCCGGTCGACAGGGTGGCGATCGACAAGGCCCCGCTGGTCTTTGTCGGCTATGGCGTCGCCGCCCCCGAACGCGGCTGGGACGACTTCAAGGGCGCAGACCTGAAGGGCAAGATCGCTGTTTTCCTGATCGGCGACCCGGACCTGGAAGCCGCCGCCGACGAGCCTGTGGCCGGGAAGTTCGGCGGCTCGGCCGCCACTTACTACGCGCGCTGGACCTACAAGTACGAGGAGGCCGTGCGGCGCGGCGCCATCGGCGCCCTGATCGTCCACGAGAGCCTCGGGGCCGGCTATGGCTGGACGACGGTCAAGGCCTCGAACGGCGAGGGCTACGACATTGTCCGCCCCGATCCGGCCAAGGCCAAGCTGCTGATGCAGGGCTGGATCCAGCGCGATGTCGCGGTCGACCTCTTCAAACGCTCGGGCCTGGATTTCGAGGTCTTGAAGCGCTCGGCCCGCACGGCGGCGTTCAAGCCGGTGGCGCTGGCGGGCGCGAGCCTGTCGACCGACTACGCCGTCACCCATCAGCGCATGGACAGCGCCAATATCCTGGCCCGCCTGCCGGGCGCCAAGCATCCGGACGAGACCATCGCCTACGCCGCCCACTGGGACGCTTATGGCGTGGGCGCGCGCGACGCTCAGGGCAACACGATCCGCCGCGGCGCGGCCGACGACGCCATCGGCGTGGCCGGGGTGATCGAGGTCGCCCGCGCCTTCACCCAGGGCCCGCGCCCGAACCGCTCGATCCTGTTCGCCGCCTGGACCGCCGAGGAGCGTGGTCTGCTGGGCTCGGAATATTACGCCAACCACCCCAGCGCCTCGCTGGGCAAGACGGTCGCCAACTACACCTTCGACGTGCTGCAGACCGTCGGCCCCGCACATGACATCGTGCTGGTCGGAGCCGGCCAGAACGCACTGGAGGACGGACTGGCGACGCAGGCGGCCAGGCAGGGCCGCACTATCACCCCGGACGCCAAGCCCGAGCGGGCGCTGTTCTATCGCGCCGACCACTTCTCGCTGGCCCGC
This sequence comes from Caulobacter sp. GW821-FHT10F06, assembly GCF_058809215.1. Taxonomy (NCBI): domain Bacteria; kingdom Pseudomonadati; phylum Pseudomonadota; class Alphaproteobacteria; order Caulobacterales; family Caulobacteraceae; genus Caulobacter; species Caulobacter sp. GW821-FHT10F06. Next base: position 74,762 of record NZ_JBXASK010000014.1, read on the forward strand.
CAGGGCGTGCCGGTGTTGCTGATGATGGGCCTGGGCGGCGGGGCGGACCTGATCAAGGGCGGACGCGCAGCCGGCGACGCCTGGGTCGCCGACTACACCAGCCGCTGCTACCACCAGCCGTGCGACGCCTGGAGCCCGGACTGGGACCTGCGCGGCGCGGCGCAGGACGTGGCCCTGACCTATGAAGCCGGCAAGGCCCTGGCCAATTCGCGCGACTGGCCCGACTGGAAGGCGGGTTCGGAGTTCAAGGCCATCCGCGCCAAGACGGCGGCCGAACGGAAGTAGCCGTGGCTAGACGCCTTGCCCGTCGATCCAGGTCCTGGCGACCTTGAGGTTGTGGTCGAGGAGGACGAGGTCGGCGGCCATGCCGGGGGCGATGGCGCCGCGCTGGTCGGCGAGGCCGAGGAACGCGGCGGGGGAGGCCGAGGCGATGGCGACGGCGTCGGGCAGGGACAAGCCCAGCATCGTCATGGCGTTGCGGACCGCGCCGATCATGTCCAGGTCCGAGCCGGCCAGGGTGCCGTGGGCGTCGACGCAGACGCCGTCGACCACGTGGATGCGGCGGCCCTGCAGCGCGAAGCT
>NZ_JBXASK010000015.1:0-7149 GCF_058809215.1 Caulobacter sp. GW821-FHT10F06
GGCCCGGCATGCAGCGGCAGGACCTCGTCGGCGAGTTCCGCCAGCGGCGAGGTCACGTCATTGACCAGGGCCACGGTAAAGGCTCCGGCCGCCTTGGCCGCGCGGACCGAGGCCAGCAGGTCGGGGCTCTTGCCCGACTGCGAGATGGCCAGATAGAGCACCTCGTCCATGGCCTGGTGGGCGGCGTAGACCGACGACACCGACAGGGCCGCCGACGAGGTCAGCACCCCGGTGCGGGTCTCGATCAGGTACTTGGCGAAGGTGGCGGCGTGGTCGGAGCTGCCGCGCGCGCAGGTGACCACGGCCCGGGGCGGGTTGGCCCGCAGCCGCCCGGCGATCGCCTCGACCCGCGCCGCATTGGCCTCCAGCTGCGCCCCCACCACCGACGCGGCCTCGCCCGCTTCCTGGAACATGCGCGTGGCTTCCGGCGTCAGCTGGGCCGGGGTCGCGGGGGGCAGCGGTCGGGTCAAGGTCGTCGCCTCCAAAGCACGTCTTCCTTCAGGACAGGGCGTTCAGTTCGGCGACGAAGTCGTAGGCGTCGCCGCGATAATAGGATTGCGTCACTTCCACCGCCCGGCCGTCCTTCAGGAAGCCGCGTCGCTCGATCAGCAGGCCCGCGTCCTTGGCCGGCACGCCCAGCAGGTCGGCCTGTTCGGCGGCGAACAGTATGGCCCGCAGGCGTTGCAGCGCGCGGACCGGCCGGTGGCCGGTGGCCTCGAGGGCTTCATAGAGCGAGGTGCCGACCGCCTCGGCCGAGGGCAGGGCGAAGGCGGCGACGGTGGTGTATTCCACGGCCATCGGCGCGCCGTCGGCATAGCGGATCCGCGCAAAGCGATAGACCGGCGTGCCGGGCGACAGGCCCAGGGTCAGGGATTCCTCGGGCGTCACCGCGCCCTCTGTCTTGCTGATCCACTCGCTGCGCGGCACCCGGCCCCGAGCGATCATGTCCTCGGTGAACGACGACAGCTTGGAGAAGCTCTTCTCCACGCGCGCGGCGACGAAGGTGCCGGCGCCCTGGCGACGGGTCAGCAGGCCCTCGCTGACCAGGCCGTCCAGCGCCTTGCGCACCGTGATCCGTGAAATACTGAATTCTTCGGCAAGGTCCCGCTCGGCGGGAAGGGCGTCGTCGGGCGCCAGGATCTTCTTCTGGATCGCGTCGCGCAGCGCGCGCTGCAGCTGCTGGTACAGGGGCGCATGTTGCGCGCCGTCAGCCGCGAGCGGGCCAATCCGCTCAGAAAACATCGTCAAATCAGCCTCCCCGCGCAAATCGACGCCACAGCCTGGGTGTCTCGATAGCATATGACCATTTTCATACCAATAAGAACATGGTCTGCAATTGGTTTCTTTTTGGCCTTGTCATCTTACAAAATTTCGTCACAGTCACATTCCGAGGCCTGAGAAGTACCGCATTCTGAGGATGTCCGCAGAAAATTGGTACCAGATTGGGCTTGGGGTTCGGCTCCGGGTCCATGGCCCGGCGAAATGGGGAGAAGCCGAGTTATGAGAAGCTTTCACAAGACCATCCTGACCGCGTCCGCCAGTATTCTGGCTGTATCGGTCGCAATGCCCGCCTTCGCGCAGGATGCGAAGCCGGACGCCGTAGAAGAGGTCGTTGTCACCGGCATCCGGGGTTCGCTCCAGGCCGCGATGCAACAGAAGCGTAACTCCGACCTGGTGTCGGAAGTCGTCACCGCCGAAGACATCGGCAAGTTCCCGGACAAGAACGTCGCCGACTCTCTGTCGCGCGTTTCGGGCGTCAACGTCGTCACCGGTTCGGCCGCGGCGGGGGGCTTTGGCGAAAACGAGCGCGTCAGCGTTCGCGGCACCGATCCGAACCTCAACCTGACCCTGCTGAACGGCCACAACATGGCCACCGGCGACTGGTTCGTCCTGGACCAGACCAGCGGCGGGCGCAGCTTCAACTATTCCATGCTGCCGTCGGAAGTCGTCGGTCGCATCGACATCATCAAGAGCTCGGCGGCCAACATCCCCGAGGGCGGCGTCGGCGGCACGGTCGACGTGCACACCCGCATGCCGCTGGACCTGCCGGCCTTCACGGCCAACGCCTCGGCCCAGGGTCTGTACGCGACCCGCGCCGAGAAGTGGACGCCGCAGGTGTCCGGCATGCTCAGCTGGAAGAACGACGCCCACACCTTCGGCGCCCTGATCGGCGCCTTCTACCAGGAGCGCGAGTTCCGCCGCGATGGCCAGGAAATCCTCGGCTACACGTCCTATGACAACTTCGCGGGCACGGGTCAGACCGTCCTGGCGCCGAACCTGATCGGCAACGCCTTCTTCCAGCAGACCCGCAAGCGCAAGGGTCTGAACTTCGTCACCCAGTGGGAGCCGACGGAGAAGCTGGAGCTGGCGTTCTCGGGCCTCTACACCAAGATGGACGCCGACAACACCAACGTGAACCACATGGCCTGGGTCAGCAATCTGATCACCAGCTCCACGGGTCCCGCGGGTTCGGCCGGCAACGCCCTGACCTCCTATTCGATCAGCAACGGCGTCCTGCGCTCGGCCACCTGGGCGGCCACAGCGCCGAACGGGACCAAGAGCCGGGGCCTGGTGCAGGACGACATCTTCCGCACCGCGCACTCCACCTCGTGGGACCTGAATCTGGACGGCAAGTATCAGGTTTCGGACAACCTCAAGATCAGCGGCAACATCGGCTACACCAAGGGCGAAGGCGCCACCGACGACACCGAGGCCTGGGAAACCTACTGGGAAACCGGCATGAGCTACGAGCTCGGCGCGCCGGTGACCAAGGTCAGCTATCCCGGCCTCGCCGCCGTCGGTTCGGCCGCCTACCTCAACAACTTCTACAGCTGGTCGTGGGGCGGCAAGGTCGAGAGCCCGGACGAAGAGTTCTACGCCAAGGGCGACGTGGAATATTCGGTCGACAGCGGCCTGCTGAAGACCCTGTTGTTCGGCGGCCGCTACACCGACCACACCCGCGAGGTGAACTACACCGCCTATGCGTGGGCCGGTAACGGCGTCAACAGCGGCACGTCCAATGTCGACCTGGGTTCGGTCGTCGGCGTCATGACCCCGTCCAACTACGGCGAGGACATCGGCCTGTCGGGTCAGGGCTACACCCTGGCCGACCGCGGCAAGGTCCTGGCCCTGCTGAACGGCACCAATGGCGGCCGCCAGTTCGCCTACTATCCGCCGCTCAGCTTCGCGGTGCAGGAAAAGACCCAGGCCGTCTATGCGATGGCCAAGCTCGGCGGCGATCGCTGGCGCGGCAATGTCGGCGTCCGCGCCGTCCACACCGACCAGGACACCACCCAGTACTCGGCCTCGGTCACGCCCTCGACGATCAGCAACGTGTTCGGCTCCTTCGGCGCCCGCAACGTCAAGCGCGACTACTGGGACGTCCTGCCCAGCGCGACCGTGGTCGTGGACGCTGATGACGACGTGGTGGTCCGCCTGTCGGCGGCCAAGGTGATGTCGCGGCCGGGCTACGCCCAGCTGGCGGGCGCCTTCAGCCTGAACGACACGGCCGTCACCGGCAGCGCCGGCGGCAATCCCGAGCTGGATCCGTTCCGCGCCTGGCAGTTCAACGCCGCGGCCGAATGGTACTACGCCCCCGAAGCCCTGCTGTCGGTCGGCGTGTTCCTGCTGGACATCGACAGCTACATCACCAGCACGACCTACAAGGAATACCACGTCACCCAGCAGACCCAGCAGCGCCTGGGCGTCGGCAAGGGCGACACCTTCACGATGACGGGTCCGATCAACGGGGACGGCGGCACCAACCGCGGCTTCGAAGTGACGCTCCAGCAGCCGATCGGCGGCGGCTTCGGCTTCATCGGCAACTACACCTACTCGGACGCCAAGACCGACCTGGGCAAGCCGATCGATGGCTCGTCCAAGCACACCTACAACCTGACGGGCTATTTCGAGAACGACATGATCTCGGCCCGCCTGGCCTACAACTACCGGTCCAAGTTCAAGTCGGGCGTCGATCGCGGCACCGACATGTTCCAGGACAACTTCTCGACCCTGGACGGTTCGGTCAGCGTCAATGTCAGCGACAACATCGCCCTGACCTTGGACGCCCAGAACCTGACCAACGAAAAGCTGAAGTACTTCGTGGGTTCGCCCGACGTCCCGCGGGCGATCTATGACAACGGCCGTACGTTCTACGCCGGCGTCCGCCTGAAGTTCTAAGGCTTCATCGGGACTTCCGGCCCCCTCACCGGAAGTCCCGATTTCTCTGTCCAAACGGCGATTGCATCGACGGGCGCATGGTTCAGGATCACCCGATGATCCGCCCGCTCCGCGTCGCCAGAACCATCCTCCTGACTGCAAGCATGGAGCTGGGGCGGAGCGCGCATCGCTCCGCCCGCTTTTTGCCGCGCCGAAATCCGTGCGCGCATCCGTGAGAGCCGCCGCATGACCCTCGCCCGCACCGTCGCCGCCACGCTGGTCTCCCTCGCCGCGCTCGCCGCCGCCGTCCCGGCCCTGGCGGGACCCGTGACCCTGACGCCGGCGCCCGCCAGTCTGACCACGGCGGAAGGATCATTCGCCCTCTCGGCCAAGACCCGGATCTTCGTCGCCAAGGGCGATGTCGAGGCCAGGGGCGTCGCCGTCCAGTTGTCCGACCTGCTCTTCCGCGCCAAGGGCTTCAAACCCGTCGTCGTCGAGGGCGCGCCGCCCGCCGGCGAGGCCGCGATCGTGCTGGCGCGCGGCGGCGCGAGCGGCGAGGGCTATGGGCTGGTCTCGACTCCGACCGGCGTGACCATTACCGCCGCCAAGCGCGCGGGCCTGTTCTACGGGGCCATGACCCTGTGGCAGCTGGCGACCCAGGACGAGGCGCGCAGCCCGGCCGCCGTCCCCGCCGTCAGCATCGACGATGCCCCACGCTTCGGCTGGCGCGGCCTGATGGTCGACAGCGCCCGTCACTTCCAGTCGCTGGACACGCTGAAGGCCGTCATCGACGCCATGGCGGTCCACAAGCTCAACACCTTCCACTGGCACCTGGTCGACGACCAGGGCTGGCGGCTGGAGATCAAGAAGTACCCGAAGCTTACCGAGGTCGCCGGCTGGCGGAACGATCCGGGCGCGGCGGTCCGCTATCCCAAATACGGCGGTTTCTACACCCAGGATCAGGCCCGCGACCTGGTGGCCTACGCCGCCGCGCGCAACATCACTGTCGTGCCGGAGATCGAGACCCCGGGCCACGCCCTGGCCCCGATCGTGGCCTATCCGCAGCTGGGCACGGCCGCGCCGGACGCCAGCAAGATGGGCGACTGGGGGATCTTCCCCTGGCTCTACAACACCGACGACGCGACCTTCGCGTTCCTCGACGACGTCCTGAACGAGGTGATGGACATCTTCCCGTCGACCTTCATCCATGTTGGCGGCGACGAGGCGGTCAAGGACCAGTGGAAGGCCAGCCCGAAGATCCAGGCCAAGATCAAGGAACTGGGTCTCAAGGACGAGCACGAGCTGCAGAGCTGGTTCATCCAGCGCGTCGGCCGGTCGCTGGACAAGCGCGGCCGTCGTCTGATCGGCTGGGACGAGATCCTCGAAGGCGGCCTCGCGCCCAACGCCACGGTGATGTCGTGGCGCGGCATCGACGGCGCCATCGCCGCGGCCAAGGCCGGCCACGATACGGTGCTGTCGCCCCATCCGATGCTCTATCTCGACAACCGCCAGAGCGCCTCGCCTGACGAGCCGCTCGGTCGGGGCCAAGTGGTCAGCCTCAAGGACGTCTACGCCTTCGATCCCGCGCCGGCCCAGCTGTCGGCCGACGAGCGCCAGCATATTCTCGGCGTCCAGGCCAATGTCTGGACCGAGCACATGCAGACCGACGAGCGCATGGAGCTGATGGCCTTCCCGCGCGCCCTGGCCCTGGCCGAGCGCGCCTGGACGCCGGAGGCCGGCGTCAACTGGGACAACTTCGCCCGTCGCATGCCCGCCGAGCTGGCCCGCCTGAAAATCCTCGGCGTGGCCGCCAACACCGTGCCGTTCGAACCCTATCCGGCCCTGTCGGCGGGCGAGGGCGGCAAGACCAAGGTCGCCCTCGCGACGGGTCTGGGCGTCGGCGAAATCCACTACACCACCGACGGCAAGGCTCCGACGGCGGCCTCAAGCGTCTATGCAGCCGCGCTGGAGTTGCCCAAGGGCGCGACGGTCAAGGCGCGCGCCTTCGTCGACGGCCAGGCCCTGGGGCGTGAGCGCGCGGTGACCATCGATCCCGCCGCCCTGCTGACCCGCACCAGCAGCCAACTGAAGCGCTGCACCAACAAGGTCGTGATCAAGATGATCGACGACGCGCCGCGCGACGTCGACAAGCGCGCGATGTTCGATGTCGACATCTTCAATCCGTGCTGGATCTGGGAGGGCGCGGACCTGTCGAAGGGCGCGACCCTGACCGCCCGCATCGGCCAGATCCCGTTCAACTTCCAGGTCGGCAAGGACCGCGACCACATCCCTCTGCATCCGCCAGCCACGCCGGAGGGCCAGCTGGACGTCCGCCTGGGCCAGGCGGGCGGGGGCTGCGCCGGCGAGCCCGTCGCCGCCCTGCCGCTGGGCAAGGCCGCGCGCAATCCCGGCGTCTCGACGATCTCCGGACGCCTGCCCGCCACGCCGGGCAAGGTCGACCTGTGCCTGACCTTCACGTCCAAGACCCTGGATCCGTTCTGGGTGATCGACCGGGTCGCGCTGAAGCCGACGCCCTAGCGTTTTTCGAAAAAGAGTCGCCGCCGTGTCCAACCTCGTTCTCTCCGCGCCGTTGCAGGGCTGGATCGCGCCGCTCGACGAGACCCCCGACGCGGTGTTCGCCGAGCGGATGCTGGGCGACGGCCTGGCCATCGACCCGACCGGCTCGATGCTGCACGCGCCGTGCGATGCGGTGGTGACCTCGGTGCATCGGGCCCGCCACGCCGTGACCCTGCGCGCCGCCAACGGGGCCGAGATCCTGATGCACCTGGGCCTGGAGACCGTGTCGCTGGAGGGCGCGGGCTTCGAGGTCCAGGTGCGTGAGGGCCAGAGCGTTAAGGCCGGCGACCCGCTGATCGCCTTCGATCTCGACTATCTGGCTCAGAACGTCCGTAGTCTGATTACCCCGATCGTCATCACCAATCCCGACGCCTTCGACATCGTGCGCCGCGACCAGGACCGCGCCAGCGAGGT
>NZ_JBXASK010000016.1:0-5660 GCF_058809215.1 Caulobacter sp. GW821-FHT10F06
GGTCTTGGGTGCGGGGACAGGATTTGAACCTGTGACCTTCAGGTTATGAGCCTGACGAGCTACCGGGCTGCTCCACCCCGCGGCGAAGAGGGTCGTGATGTGATCGTGGGGTAGGGTATTGGACTTTGAAGGCAACTTGATGGGCATGCTTTTAGCGGACCTGGCGGCGACCTACTCTCCCGCGCCTTGAGACGAAGTACCATTGGCCCAGGGGGACTTAACGACCGAGTTCGGAATGGGATCGGGTGGGGAACCCCCGGCATAGCCACCAGGTCAGCAAAAGGCATGCGTGCGATGCTCGATAGTTTGAGCACCGGTTATATCAAGTTGAAGAAGACATCGAATGTTTAGCTACAAAGAGCGTTTGCATAGGTTTGGCTGAAGAACGATCAAGCCTATCGAGCTATTAGTACCAGTAAGCTACACGCCTCACAGCGCTTCCACACCTGGCCTATCAACGTGGTGGTCTTCCACGGCTCTCAGCGAGACCTTGTTTTGAGGTTAGTTTCCCGCTTAGATGCTTTCAGCGGTTATCTAGTCCACACTTAGCTACCCTGCTGCACAGCTGGCGCCATGACAGGTCCACCAGAGGTGTGTCCATCCCGGTCCTCTCGTACTAGGGACAGATCCTCTCAAGTCTCGTACACCCACGGCAGATAGGGACCAAACTGTCTCACGACGTTCTGAACCCAGCTCACGTACCACTTTAATCGGCGAACAGCCGAACCCTTGGGACCTGCTCCAGCCCCAGGATGTGATGAGCCGACATCGAGGTGCCAAACTTTGCCGTCGATATGGACTCTTGGGCAAAATCAGCCTGTTATCCCTAGAGTACCTTTTATTCGTTGAGCGATGGCCCTTCCACGCAGGACCACCGGATCACTATGGCCGACTTTCGTCTCTGCTCGACTTGTCAGTCTCGCAGTCAGGCGGGCTTATGCCATTGCACTCGACGACCGATTTCCGACCGGTCTGAGCCCACCATCGCGCGCCTCCGTTACACTTTGGGAGGCGACCGCCCCAGTCAAACTGCCCGCCACGCCATGTCCCGGACCCGGATAACGGGCCGCGGTTAGACGTCAACAACAATAAGGGTGGTATTTCAAGGATGGCTCCGGCGGAACTGGCGCCCCGCTTTCATAGCCTCCCACCTATCCTACACATGTTGTTGCTAACGCCAAGGCGAAGCTGCAGTAAAGGTTCATAGGGTCTTTCCGTCTGACCGCGGGAACCCCGCATCTTCACGGGGAATTCAATTTCGCTGAGCCTATGCTGGAGACAGTGGGGAAGTCGTTACGCCATTCGTGCAGGTCGGAACTTACCCGACAAGGAATTTCGCTACCTTAGGACCGTTATAGTTACGGCCGCCGTTTACCTGGGCTTCAGTTCGCTGCTTGCACAACTCCCTTTAACCTTCAGGCACCGGGCAGGCGTCAGACCCTATACGTCGCCTTACGGCTTCGCAGAGCCCTGTGTTTTTGATAAACAGTCGCTACCCCCTGGCCTGTGCCACTCTACTCTGGTTGCCCAAAGCAGAGTCACGCTTATCCCGAAGTTACGCGTGCAATTTGCCGAGTTCCTTCAGCATAGTTCTCTCAAGCGCCTTGGTATACTCTACCTGCCCACCTGTGTCGGTTTCGGGTACGGTCTCCGTTGGAGTTATTTCCAGGGACCTGTTCACTGCCCAGAGCAATCCAATAAGCCTAGACAATTTACCAGATCCGTCACTTCCAACTGGTTCAGGAATATTCACCTGATTCCCATCGACTACGCCTTTCGGCCTCGCCTTAGGGGCCGACTAACCCTGCGCAGATTAGCTTTACGCAGGAACCCTTGGGCTTTCGGCGAGAGTGTCTCTCACACTCTTTATCGCTACTCATGTCAGCATTCTCACTTCCGATACCTCCAGCCAGCCTCACGACTGACCTTCACCGGCTTACGGAACGCTCCGCTACCGCGTGCTTACGCACACCCATACCTTCGGCGTCTGGCTTGAGCCCCGTTACATTTTCCGCGCAGGTTCGCTTGACCAGTGAGCTGTTACGCTTTCTTTAAATGATGGCTGCTTCTAAGCCAACATCCTGGTTGTCAAAGCAAACCCACATCGTTTCCCACTTAGCCAGAACTTGGGGGCCTTAGATGATGGTTAGGGTTGTTTCCCTTTTCACGACGGACGTTAGCACCCGCCGTGTGTCTCCCGGATAGTTCTCTTGGGTATTCGGAGTTTGATTAGAATTGGTACAGATCGCTCCGCCCGCATCCATTCAGTGCTCTACCCCCCAAGGAATACGTCCGAGGCACTACCTAAATAGTTTTCGCGGAGAACCAGCTATGTCCAGGTTTGATTGGCCTTTCACCCCTATCCACAAGTCATCCGAGAATTTTTCAACATTCACCGGTTCGGTCCTCCAGTAAGTGTTACCTTACCTTCAACCTGCTCATGGATAGATCACCTGGTTTCGGGTCGTCATGCGACGTACTTATTCGCCCTATTCAGACTCGCTTTCGCTGCGCCTACACCTAACGGCTTAAGCTTGCACGGCACATGAAGTCGCTGACCCATTATACAAAAGGTACGCCGTCACCACGCGCGGTGGCTCCGACTGCTTGTAGGCTTCCGATTTCAGGATCTGTTTCACTCCCCTTGTCGGGGTGCTTTTCACCTTTCCCTCACGGTACTTGTTCACTATCGGTCATTGAGGAGTACTTAGGCTTGGAGGGTGGTCCCCCCATGTTCAGACAGGATTTCACGTGTCCCGCCCTACTCGAGTCTGTCGCTATTTGACGCTTACGGGGCTATCACCCACTATGGCCGACCTTTCCAAGTCGTTCAGCTTTATGTCACGACAGCACTGGCCTGGTCCCGGTTCGCTCGCCACTACTACGGGAGTCTCGGTTGATGTCCTTTCCTCCGGGTACTGAGATGTTTCAGTTCCCCGGGTTTGCTTAATGGAGCCTATGTATTCAGCCCATTATACCTCTTCTGACCATCCAATCCTGGCCCCGCCCGAAGGCGAAGCTAAGTTGGGTGACCATAAAGGTGGGTTTCCCCATTCGGAGATAGCCGGATCAAAGGGTGCTCGCGCCTCCCCGGCTCTTATCGCAGCGTGCCACGTCCTTCATCGCCTCTCAATGCCAAGGCATCCGTCAGAAGCCCTTATGCGCTTGATCGTTCTCAGCAAAACCCATGCGCTTACCGTCTAGGGACGGCTCGCATGCGCTTTGTAGTCAGACATTTGATGTCTTCTTCAAAGTCCGCCCTAAAACCTCGATCATCCCAAGGGTGAGATGATTTCGGCGGGAGAACCCTACCTTCACGATGTCATTTCGCATCCGGCGCTAGGCGCAGCGGACGCAAACTTGATCATTCCTCGATCGCGTTACCGTCTCTTCCGGATGAAGAGATGGTGGAGCCAGACGGATTCGAACCGACGACATCCTGCTTGCAAAGCAGGCGCTCTACCAACTGAGCTATGGCCCCTCACACTGCGTGTGAGTTGCTTCGCCCAGGAGAGCCTGGTCGGTTGCGGTTCCGTTTAGGAGAGAGTGGTAGGCCCGATAAGACTTGAACTTATGACCTCACGCTTATCAAGCGTGCGCTCTAACCAACTGAGCTACGGGCCCATAGGCCACATAGACCAGATCCAAGACCGTAACGGTCTCGACCCGCCCCTGGGCTCGCGATCGCCTTGTCAGCCTAAGCGGCGAACAAGGAGTGGAAAGAGAAACGAAGACGGCGGCGATCCGCTCATCTGTATAATTAGACGCTTCAATAAACCCGAAGGCTTGGAGAAGCAGTCCTTAGAAAGGAGGTGATCCAGCCGCAGGTTCCCCTACGGCTACCTTGTTACGACTTCACCCCAGTCGCTGACCCTACCGTGGTCGCCTGCCTCTCTTGCGAGTTAGCGCAGCGCCTTCGGGTAAAGCCAACTCCCATGGTGTGACGGGCGGTGTGTACAAGGCCCGGGAACGTATTCACCGCGGCATGCTGATCCGCGATTACTAGCGATTCCAACTTCATGCACTCGAGTTGCAGAGTGCAATCCGAACTGAGACGACTTTTAGGGATTGGCTCCCCCTCGCGGGATTGCAGCCCTCTGTAGTCGCCATTGTAGCACGTGTGTAGCCCACCTTGTAAGGGCCATGAGGACTTGACGTCATCCCCACCTTCCTCCGGCTTACCACCGGCGGTCCTATTAGAGTGCCCAGCCAAACCTGATGGCAACTAATAGCGAGGGTTGCGCTCGTTGCGGGACTTAACCCAACATCTCACGACACGAGCTGACGACAGCCATGCAGCACCTGTGTCCCAGTCCCCGAAGGGAAAACCACATCTCTGTGGCGGTCCGGGCATGTCAAAAGGTGGTAAGGTTCTGCGCGTTGCTTCGAATTAAACCACATGCTCCACCGCTTGTGCGGGCCCCCGTCAATTCCTTTGAGTTTTAATCTTGCGACCGTACTCCCCAGGCGGAGTGCTTAATGCGTTAGCTGCGTCACCGACATGCATGCATGCCGACAACTAGCACTCATCGTTTACAGCGTGGACTACCAGGGTATCTAATCCTGTTTGCTCCCCACGCTTTCGAGCCTCAGCGTCAGTAACGGACCAGTATGTCGCCTTCGCCACTGGTGTTCTTCCGAATATCTACGAATTTCACCTCTACACTCGGAGTTCCACATACCTCTTCCGTACTCAAGATAGCCAGTATCAAAGGCAATTCCAAGGTTGAGCCCTGGGCTTTCACCTCTGACTAAACTATCCGCCTACGCTCCCTTTACGCCCAGTAATTCCGAGCAACGCTAGCCCCCTTCGTATTACCGCGGCTGCTGGCACGAAGTTAGCCGGGGCTTCTTCTCCGGGTACCGTCATTATCGTCCCCGGTGAAAGAATTTTACAATCCTAAGACCTTCATCATTCACGCGGCATGGCTGCGTCAGGCTTTCGCCCATTGCGCAAGATTCCCCACTGCTGCCTCCCGTAGGAGTTTGGGCCGTGTCTCAGTCCCAATGTGGCTGATCATCCTCTCAGACCAGCTAAGGATCGTAGCCTTGGTGGGCCTTTACCCCACCAACTAGCTAATCCTACGCGGGCCGCTCCAATGGCGATAAATCTTTCCCCCGAAGGGCACATCCGGTATTAGCTCAAGTTTCCCTGAGTTGTTCCGAACCAAAGGGCACGTTCCCACGTGTTACTCACCCGTCCGCCACTAATCCCGAAGGATCCGTTCGACTTGCATGTGTTAGGCCTGCCGCCAGCGTTCGCTCTGAGCCAGGATCAAACTCTCAGGTTGAGTTGACCGCTAACACAGACTTCAGACCATGGGGGAAAACCCACGATCCGGTTCTGGTTTGCATAGTATCTTGACGAGTTCCCAATCACATCGATGGATTGAAAGCCGAAGCCTTCAGTCCATGATATTCATGGTGTCTTCAAGAGACCGCATTTGTCAGCGTTCGAGATAGACCTTCTCAGTCTATCGCCAGAGCGCCGCCGCCTGCGTTTCTCTTTCCAAATCAACAATGTCAAAGACCCAGAGCCGAAGCTCCCAGAACCGCCTCTCGGCAGAACCATCCTTTAGCGCCCGATGTCGGCGGAGGCGGCTATCTATCCAACCTCGAATTCCGTGTCAAATCGTTTTTTTCAAAACTTTCCGACTTTC
>NZ_JBXASK010000017.1:0-3506 GCF_058809215.1 Caulobacter sp. GW821-FHT10F06
CTGATTACCCCGATCGTCATCACCAATCCCGACGCCTTCGACATCGTGCGCCGCGACCAGGACCGCGCCAGCGAGGTCGGCGACTTCCTGATGGAGCTGTCGCCGGTCGGCGGCGCCAAGGCGGCGTCGGTGATCGCCGGGCACGAAACCGGCCGCGAGGTCGTGGTGCCTCTGGTCCACGGCATCCACGCGCGTCCTGCGGCGCGGATAGCGGAGGTTGCGCGGCGGTTTGCGGCGGAGGCGGCGATCGTGGCGGTCAATCGTCGGGCGTCGGCCAAGAGCCCCGTGGGTGTGATGTCGCTGGCGATCCGGCATGGGGACACGGTCACCGTGGTGGCCAGCGGCGTGGACGCGGAGTTCGCGATTGCGGCGCTGGCGGAGCTGATCGAGGGCGGCATGGGCGAGGGCGGTCCGGTGGCCGCGCCGGCCGTGGCGACCGCCGCCGAGCCCATGGCCGAGACGGGGCCGACCGAACTGCCCAAGGACGGCGTGCTCAAGGGCGTGCTGGCCGCGCCGGGTCTGGCGATCGGCAAGGCGGTGCGGCTGGCGTCGTCCGAGATCATCGTGCGCGAGACCGGCGACGGCGCGGCCCACGAGCAGCAGGCCCTGACCGACGCCCTGGCCCAGGTGCGCGGCCGACTGGAGACGGCCGCCAGCAAGGGCGACAAGGCGCGCAAGGCGATCCTGGGCGCGCACCTGGCGTTCCTGGAGGACCCGGAGTTGTCGGCCGGGGCGCGGGCGCTGATCGACCAGGGCAAGAGCGCCGGCTTTGCCTGGCGCAAGGCGGTGGGCGGCTATGTCGAGGCCCTGCGCGGCCTGGGCGACCGCCGGCTGGCTGAGCGGGTCGACGATCTGGTGGACCTCGAACGCCAGGTCCTGCGCGCCCTAACCGGCGAGGAAGAGAACGCCGCGACCCTGCCGCCCGGCTCGATCCTGCTGGCCGACGAGCTCCTGCCCTCGCAGCTGATGGGCGTGGAGCCCGGTTCGGTGGCTGGATTCTGCACCGCGCGCGGCGGGCCGACCTCGCACGTGGCGATCCTGGCGGCGGCCATGGGCATTCCGGCCCTGGTGGCGGTGGGCGCGGCGGTGATGACCGTGGCCGATGGCACGGCCCTGATCCTCGACGCCGACGGCGGCCAGCTGCGCGTCGCCCCCGACGCCAAGGCCCTGGAAGTGGCCCAGACCCAGCTGGCCCAGCGCCAGGAGCGCAAGGCGCGTGCGAAAGCCTCGGCCCACCAGACCTGCGTGACCCGCGAAGGGACGCGCATCGAGGTGTTCGGCAATGTCGGCTCGCTGAACGACGCCCTGGCCGCCGCCGCCAACGGCGCGGAGGGCTCGGGCCTGCTGCGCACCGAGTTCCTGTTCCTGGACCGCGACACCCCGCCGGACGAGGACGAGCAGGCCCGCCAGTACCAGGCCATCGCCTCGGCCCTGGACGGCAAGCCGCTGATCATCCGCACGCTGGACGTCGGCGGCGACAAGGCCGCGCCCTACCTGCCGATCCCGACCGAGGAGAACCCGGCCCTGGGCCTGCGCGGCGTGCGCGTGTCGCTGTGGCGGCCGCACCTGCTGAAGACCCAGATCCGCGCCATCCTGCGCGTGCGCCCACTGGGTCAGTGCAAGATCATGGTGCCGATGATCGCCAGCCTGGACGAGCTGCGGGCCGTCCGCGCCGTGCTCGACGAGGCCAAGCGCGAGATGGGCGTGACCGAGCGCATCGAGCTTGGGGTGATGATCGAGACCCCGGCCGCCGCCGTCACCGCCGACCTGATCGCCGCCGAGGCCGACTTCCTGTCGATCGGCACCAACGACCTTACTCAGTACGTCCTGGCCATGGACCGGGGCAATCCCGAGCTGGCCGCCCGCATCGACGCGCTACACCCGGCCGTGCTGCGCATGATCGCCCAGACCTGCGCCGGCGCGGCCAAGCATCACCGCTGGGTCGGCGTCTGCGGCGGGGCGGCGTCGGACCTTCCGGCCTTGCCGATCCTGCTGGGCCTGGGGGTGACCGAACTGTCGGCCACCGCCGCCATCGTGCCGGAGGTCAAGGCCCTGGTGCGGACCCTGGATCTGGCCGCTTGCCGCGCCCTGGCCGCGCAAGTCCTGGACCTGACCTCGCCCGAGGCGGTCCGTGAAGTCGCCAAGACCTTCTTGGCCGGAGTTTAGCGATGAAGTCGCCGCTTGAAGTCCTGCAGCCCCTGGGCCGCGCCCTGATGCTGCCGATCGCGGTGCTGCCGGTGGCGGCCCTGCTGCTGCGCATCGGCCAGACCGACCTGCTGGGTAATCCCGCCCTGGGCGTGATGACCGGCGGGCTCACCGTGACCATCGCCAATGTGTTCGGCGCGGCCGGCGGGGCGATCTTCGGCAGCCTGGGCCTGATCTTCGCCATCGGCGTCGCCGTCGGTCTGGCGCGCGAGAACCACGGCGCGGCGGGTCTCGCCGGCGTGGTGGCCTATCTGGTCGCCACCAAGGGCGCCGACGCCCTGATCGTCATCCCGCCCGAGGTCGCGGCGGGCGCCGTCGCCGGAGCCAAGGACCTCGTCATCGCCGCCTGGAAGGCCAAGGAGATCGGCAAGCTGTCGATCCCGGTCGGCATCCTGTCGGGCCTGATCGCCGGGGGGCTCTACAACCGCTATTCCAACATCAAGCTGCCGGAATACCTGGCCTTCTTCGGCGGCCGCCGGTTCGTGCCGATCGCCGCCGGCGTGGCCGGGGTGGGCCTGGCCCTGGTGTTCGGGTTCGGCTGGGGCGTCCTGGAGGCCGGGGTCGATGGCCTCAGCCACCTGGTCACGGCTTCCGGCGATGTGGGCCTGTTCGTCTACGGCGCGCTCAACCGCCTGCTGATCGTCACGGGCCTGCACCACATCCTCAACAACGTGGTCTGGTTCATCCTGGGCGACTACAACGGCGCGACCGGGGATCTGAACCGCTTCGCGGCCGGCGACCCGACCGCCGGGGCGTTCATGAGCGGGTTCTTCCCGGTGATGATGTTCGGCCTGCCGGCCGCCTGCCTGGCCATGCTGCACACCGCCCGTCCCGAGCGCCGCAAGGCCGTGGGCGGCATGCTCAGCTCCCTGGCCCTGACCTCGTTCCTGACCGGGGTGACCGAGCCGATCGAGTTCTCGTTCATGTTCCTGGCCCCGGCGCTCTACGCCGTCCACGCCCTGCTGACCGGCGCGTCGATGGTGATCATGAACCTGCTGGACGTGAAGCTGGGCTTCGGGTTCTCGGCGGGCCTCTTCGACTATGTGCTGAACTTCAACAGGGCCACCCGGCCGCTGCTGCTGATCCCAGTGGGCCTGGCCTATGGCGCGATCTATTACTTCGTGTTCCGGTTCGTGATCGTGCGGTTCGACCTCAAGACCCCCGGCCGCGAGCGCGACGAGGCCGTCGCCGCGCCGCTGGCCCCCGCCGCCGGCGGACGCGGCGAGGACTTCCTGATCGCCCTGGGCGGCGCGGCCAATCTCGCCAGCGTCGATGCTTGCACCACCCGCCTGCGGCTGGTC
>NZ_JBXASK010000018.1:0-1595 GCF_058809215.1 Caulobacter sp. GW821-FHT10F06
ACCTCGCTGGCGCGGTCCTGGTCGCGGCGCACGATGTCGAAGGCGTCGGGATTGGTGATGACGATCGGGGTAATCAGGCTGCGAGCGCGTTGCGACAGCATGTCGAGGTCGAAGCTGATAAGCTTGTCGCCAGATTGGACGGACTGGCCTTCCTTCACATGGACCTCGAACCCCTCGCCGCCCAGACCCACGGTCTCGAGCCCGACATGCATCAGGATCTCGGCGCCATTGGCCGCGCGCAGGGTGATGGCGTGCCGCGTGGCGGCGGCGGAGACAACCTGAGCGTCGCACGGCGCGTGCAGAGTCGAATCGAAGGGATCGATGGCCAGGCCGTCGCCCAGCATCCGCTCGGCGAACACCGCATCGGGCGTTTCCTCAAGCGGTGCAATCCAACCCTTCAGGGGGGTCGATAGAATGAGATTCGTCATCAACGGCACAGCCTGGAGAGGAATGGGAGCTCGACAAATCGCCATGCGCGTCGAGCGCGCTGACGATTTAAGCTACAATGCCATTTTAATACCATTCGAAAACCCAGACCCAACACATTTTTCGTAAAAGTCGTTGACAGAAAGGTCATTGCGCCTGCCATTGCGCAACACAGCGTGACCGTTGCCAAGCCGATAGGACTTATATTGGTATGTTTCTAGACAAGTGCCGCGAAACGGGGCGCCGGGGCTCTCGGGCCTTTTTGGGGACCGCCAATGCTGCTCTCTGAACGCATCGGTCAGCTGGAGGAAGGCGCGCCCGCGCCCCTGTACCTGCAGCTGCAACGCGCTCTGCGCGAGGCCATCCAGCACAAGGTGCTGACCCCCGACGACGCCCTCCCCGCCGAGCGCGAGATGGCCGAGGACTTCGCAGTTTCGCGCATCACGGTGCGCAAGGCGCTGGAGGGACTGGTCAGCGAGGGCCTGCTGACGCGCCGCCAGGGCGCCGGCACCTTCGTCGCCTCGCGGGTCGAGAAGAACTTCTCCAAGCTCACCTGCTTCACCGAGGACATGGTCTCGCGCGGGCGCACGCCGCACAGCGAGTGGATCAGCAAGGCCGAAGGCGCCGTGACGCCGGAAGAATCGCTGACGCTCGGCCTGTCGCCCAGCACGCCAGTCTATCGCTTCCACCGCATCCGCTACGCCGACGGCGCGCCGATGGCGGTGGAGTATTCGACCATCGCGGGCTTCGCCCTGCCCTCCGTCGACGTGGTCGGCGCCTCGCTTTACGAGGCGCTGGCGGCCCACGGGCATCGCCCGGCCCGCGCGCTGCAGCGTCTGCGCGCGGTGCTGATGACGACCCAGCACGCCTCGCTGCTGGGCGTGAAGGCCAAGGACGCCGGCCTGCTGGTCGAGCGGCGCGGCTATCTGCGCGACGGCCAGGCCGTCGAGGTCACCCAATCCTACTACCGCGGAGACACCTACGACTTCGTCGCCGAGCTCAGCGACCTGTCTTGATCCTCCCGCTTACCCGTCTTCAGGAGACGACGTCTTGATCCTATCGACCGAACGGCCCGCGCCGACCAAGGCGGCCGAAGCCACGCGCATGTTCCAGGAAGCGGGCGAGGCCGCGTCGGTGGTGGGGGCGCAGCTGGAGGCCAATGCGGCGCG
>NZ_JBXASK010000019.1:0-1594 GCF_058809215.1 Caulobacter sp. GW821-FHT10F06
GAGCCGGCCAGGGTGCCGTGGGCGTCGACGCAGACGCCGTCGACCACGTGGATGCGGCGGCCCTGCAGCGCGAAGCTCTTGTCGACCAAGCCGACCGTGGGCATGGCGTCGGTCACCAGCATGAACCGGTCCAGCGGCCGGGTGCGCAGGGCCAGGCGCAGGGTGGCCGGATCGACATGGCGGCCGTCGACGATCAGGCCGCACCAGGCCGTCAGGCTCTCCAGCGACGCCCCGACCACGCCCGGCTCGCGGCTGGTCAGCGGCGACATGGCGTTGAAGAGGTGGGTGACGCCCGTCAGCCCGGCCGCCAGCGCCTTGCGCATGGTCGTGTAGCTGGCGTTGGTGTGGCCGGCTGCGACGATGACGCCGGCGTCCGTCAGTCTGCGGATCATCTCTGGGGTGGTGGTCTCCGGGGCCAGGGTGACCAGGGTCCTGCCGACGCTCATCGAGCTCAGCAGCGCCACGGCCGCCTCGTCGATGACCCGGAACTTGCTCGGGTCGTGGATGCCCTTGCGCTTCACATTGAGGAACGGGCCCTCGATGTGCACGCCCAGCACGCCGGGCACGCCGGCCGCGATGGCGGCCTCGGTGGCCCGCAGGGCCTTGTCGACCACGTCGAGGTCGTCGCTGATCAGGGTGGGCAGGAAGCCGGTGGTGCCATAGGTCCGGTGAGCCGCGCCGATGGCGGCGATGGTCTCGGCCGTCGGGGCGTCGTTGAACAGCACTCCGCCGCCGCCATTGACCTGGGTGTCGATGAAGCCCGGGACCAGGGTCCCGCCGTCCAGGTCCACCCGCTCGGTCTCGGCCGGAGCCTGGTCGGCGGGCAGGACGGCGGCGATCTTGCCGCCGTCGATCACGACGCACTGGCCATCGACGAGGCCGGCCGGCGTCAGCACGCGGCCATTGACGAGAACGGCCGGCATCAGACGGTTTCTGTCACCTTGTTGAGGTGGGGCGGGCTGTCGGGATCGTAGCCCCGCGCCACCGACAGGGCGTTGGCCATGCGGTAGAAGCTCTGGATCATCAGGATCGGCTCGATCACGGGATGGGCGGCGAGCGCCGGAAGCACGCCGGCGCCCACTTCACCCGCCCCGACCAGCAGCACGTCGGCGTCGCGGGCGGCCAGGCTCGCGGCCATGTCGTCGACGCTGGCGCGGCTCTCGTCGTTCTGGGCGAAGACCAGCACCGGGAAGCCCTGCTTGACCAGGGCCATGGGGCCGTGCAGCACCTCGGCGGCGCTGAAGGCCTCCGCATGCAGGCCGCAGGTCTCCTTGAACTTCAGGGCCGCTTCCTGGGCCACGCCGAAGCCGACGCCGCGACCCAGCACATAGAGGTTGCGGGCCGGGGTCAGGCGCGCGACGGCGGGCGTCCAGTCCAGGGCCCAGGCCTTGGCCAGGCCCTCGGGCAGGGCGGCCAGGCCGGTCTTCAGGTCCGCGTCGCCGGTCCAGGCGGCGACCAGCTGGACGATGGCCGACAGGGCGGCGATGTACGACTTGGTGGCCGCCACGCTGAGCTCGGGCCCGGCATGCAGCGGCAGGACCTCGTCGGCGAGTTCCGCCAGCGGCGAGGTCACGTCATTGACCAGGGCCACGGT
>NZ_JBXASK010000020.1:0-1175 GCF_058809215.1 Caulobacter sp. GW821-FHT10F06
ATGGCCAAGGAAAAGTTCGAACGCACTAAGCCGCACTGCAACATCGGCACGATTGGTCACGTTGACCACGGCAAGACGACGTTGACGGCGGCGATCACCATGACGCTGGCCAAGGTTGGCGGCGCCAAGGCGATGAACTACGCCGACATCGACGCTGCGCCGGAAGAAAAGGCCCGCGGCATCACGATCAACACCGCGCACGTGGAATATGAGACGGCTAACCGTCACTACGCGCACGTCGACTGCCCCGGCCACGCCGACTACGTGAAGAACATGATCACGGGCGCGGCGCAGATGGACGGCGCGATCCTGGTGGTTTCGGCCGCCGACGGTCCGATGCCGCAGACCCGCGAGCACATCCTGCTGGCCCGTCAGGTCGGCGTGCCGGCCCTGGTCGTGTTCATGAACAAGGTCGACCTGGTCGACGACGCCGAGCTGCTCGAGCTGGTCGAGATGGAAGTGCGCGAGCTGCTCAGCTCGTACCAGTTCCCGGGCGACGACATTCCGATCACCGCCGGTTCGGCCAAGGCCGCGATCGACAACGTGACCCCGGAAATCGGCGAGCAAGCCGTTCTGAAGCTGATGGAAACGGTCGACGCCTACATCCCGCAGCCGGAGCGTCCGGTCGACCTGCCGTTCCTGATGCCGGTCGAAGACGTGTTCTCGATCTCGGGCCGCGGCACCGTGGTCACGGGCCGCGTCGAGAAGGGCATCGTGAAGGTCGGTGAGGAAGTCGAAATCGTCGGCATCCGTCCGGTTCAGAAGACGACCTGCACGGGCGTCGAAATGTTCCGCAAGCTGCTGGACCAAGGTCAAGCGGGCGACAACGTGGGCGTGCTGCTGCGCGGCACCAAGCGCGAAGACGTCGAGCGCGGCCAAGTGCTGTGCAAGCCGGGTTCGATCACCCCGCACACCAAGTTCACGGCTGAGGCCTACATCCTGACGAAGGAAGAAGGCGGTCGTCACACCCCGTTCTTCACCAACTATCGTCCGCAGTTCTACTTCCGCACCACCGACGTGACGGGCATCATCCGCCTGCGCGAAGGCGTGGAAATGATCATGCCGGGCGATAACGCCGAGCTGGACGTCGAGCTGATCACCCCGATCGCCATGGACCAAGGCCTGCGCTTCGCCATCCGCGAAGGCGGCCGCACCGTCGGCGCCGGCGTCGTCGC
>NZ_JBXASK010000021.1:0-1151 GCF_058809215.1 Caulobacter sp. GW821-FHT10F06
TCCGTCACGTCGCCTATCGGCGCCGCGCCACCTCCCCCGTACGCTTCGCTACGGGGCAGGAAGAGAGCAGCTTCACCTCCTGCCCCGTGAAACGGGGGAGGTGGCGCGATGCGAATACGCATCGTGACGGAGGGGGCGTCCGGCGTCGGCCGCATCGCCAAACGTCCGCAATGGGTCGAAAGCCGATATCGACCTCGCCGCTGAAAGCGGACGCGCCTCCGCGCGGAGCCAGCCCTTCATCTCTTGATGGCCAAGCGTGCCGGCCTGGACAGGTCAGTCAAGGACGACGCTCTCGCGTCGCCGCCGTGCGGCGGCCCGCAGGGCCGTCCTTGAGTGACCTGTCCAGACCGGCGATCGTCTCGCCGTGAGATGAAGGGTTTGCTCCGTCTCGAGGCGAGACAGTGGGCGGTGGCGTCCATGACCGGAGCTTGGCCCACGCCCATGAAGACGTTCAACGGAAGGAATCGGGATTTTCCGGCTGAGGGTGAAACCTCTCACCCTCCCACCGCTTCGCGGCGGGCCCCTCCTTCTCTCAAAGAGAGAGGGGGGCCAGGGCCGGCTCGCTCGCACGAGCACGGGCGCCCACCCGACACGTTCCGAACCTAACCTCCTGAAATCCCTCTCCCAGCCGCCCCCTTATCCTCCGCGCCCAGCCCTCGCCTATACTGTTTCCACCTCAAGGCGATGGGGAGGGCGCGTGGCCAGCGACCTTCGCGGTCTTGGGGTGTGGTCGAGCGGAGAGCGCTCGTCGACGGCGTCGGTTTCCGCGAGGGGATCGGCGCAACTCTGCATCCTTCTGGCGGCGGTCGGCCTTGCAGCACAGAAACGACGTGGGATGTACGGGGTTGGCGAGAGCGGCAGGCGGGCGGAAACGTTCGCGGTCCGGGACCAGGCTTCGCGGCCTGGCCCGCCGTCGGCGGCTTAGAAAGGTTCGGCGTCAATAGCGCCAAAGGATCTGTCGCCGCTGGATAAACGATCGCGCGGAGCGTCTCGTCTGCGTCGAAACGGTATTTCTTCAATCTCATCCGGGCGTGGCCCGGACGCTCCGCTTTCCCTCCCCGATCTTCGCAGCGAAAGCGCGAGGCGGCGAAGCCGTGCGCCTCATCAAGCTGCTCCCCCTCTGGGGGAGCTGTCGCGGAGCGACTGAGGGG
>NZ_JBXASK010000022.1:0-912 GCF_058809215.1 Caulobacter sp. GW821-FHT10F06
ACCTTGTCAGCCATCGCCTTCTTGCGCGCGTCGTTGACCGCGACCGTGGTCTCGATCAGCCGCACGGGCGCGCCGTACTGCTGGGCGGTGCGCACCAGGGCGATGGTGTCCTTCGGAAAGCAGCTGCCGCCGTAGCCGGGACCGGCGTTGAGGAACTTGCCGCCGATCCGCTTGTCCAGGCCGATGCCCTTGGCCACCTGCTGGACGTCGGCCCCGACCTTCTCGCAGAGATCGGCCATCTCGTTGATGAAGGTGATCTTCATCGCCAGGAAGGCGTTGGCCGCATACTTGATCAGTTCGCTGGTGCGACGGCCGGTGAACACGATCGGCGTCTCGTTCAGGCTCAGCGGGCGATAGAGATCGCGCATCACCGCCTGGGCGCGCTCGTCGTCAGTGCCCACCACCACGCGGTCGGGGCGTTTGAAGTCCTCGATCGCCGCGCCTTCGCGCAGGAACTCGGGGTTGGAGACCACGGCGAACTGGGCGTCGGGCCGCACGCGCTTGATGATCGCCTCGACCTCGTCGCCGGTGCCGACCGGCACGGTCGACTTGGTGACCACCACGGTGAAGCCGTCGATCAGGCCGGCGATCTCCTCGGCGGCGGCGTAAACGTAGGAGAGATCCGCATGGCCGTCGCCGCGCCGGGTCGGCGTGCCCACGGCGATGAACACCGCGTCGGCGGCCTTGATGGCCTCGGCCCCTTCCAGCGTGAAGAACAAGCGGCCCTCGCGCACGTTGCGCGCCACCAGGTCGTCCAGCCCCGGCTCGAAGATCGGGATCTCACCCTTCTCCAGCCGCTCGATCTTGCTCGGGTCCTTGTCGATGCACGTCACCACGTGACCGAAATCGGCGAAGCACGCCCCAGACACCAGGCCCACATAACCCGTGCCAATCATCGCTACGCGCATGGAT
>NZ_JBXASK010000023.1:0-639 GCF_058809215.1 Caulobacter sp. GW821-FHT10F06
TCACCATCCTCAACGCCATGCTCCGCGACAACGCACCATGGCGTTCCGCAATCGCATAACCTCAAGACAGTTGCTCATCCGGCGCTTCGCGCCACCTTCTCCCGCAAGGGGAGAAGGATCACGAGGCCGGCAGCAGCCGGATGGCTGCGGCCAAGGCGTCGGCATGCGGGCCCAGCACCACGTGGATCGTTCGCTCGCCGATGCGGGCCACACCACGCGCGCCCAGGCTCTTCAGCGCCGCCTCGTCGACCGCCGACGGATCGAGGACCACCAGGCGCAGACGGCTGGTGCAGCTGCCCAACGTCTCGATATTGCGCGAACCGCCCAAGGCGGCGACCACGCGCTCGGCCTGGACCTTGTCCCCGGCCACGACGGGCGCGGCGACCGGCGCGGGCGCGGCGGCCTTGGCGATCGAACCGCCCATGGCCGCGCGGATCTCGCTGGCGACCTGATCGGCGATCGGACCCAGCACCACCTGCAACGCGCGTTCGGACGGCCGCACGATCCCGCGCGCGCCGAGCGCCTTCAGGCGGGGCTCGTCGATGGGGGCCGCGCCGGTCGTGACCAGCCGCAGGCGGGTGGTGCAAGCATCGACGCTGGCGAGATTGGCCGCGCCGCCCAGGGCGATCAGGAAGTCCT